>JAFXPK010000020.1 GCA_017527905.1 Paludibacteraceae bacterium | reverse complement strand
CCTTGTTACGATTTTCGCTTGTTTTCTAATTGCAACACTAAGATAAGTGAAAAATCTGACACGGCAAAATCCTAGGCAACTTATTGTTGCTCAGGAACTTATAAATAAAGTTAAATCAAAGTGTTGCGGAATTAAGGTTTATCATATATTCAATTATTTATTTTACAAATATATGTTATTTGTAATAAAATTTAATGGGTGGATCATACGTTTTTGGATCGTCCCATCGTAGAGACGCATGATTATGCGTCTCTGCAACGGCCGTGCGTCTCTACAATTATGAATTATGAAACGTTAGTTCGACGTAGTCAATTATGAATGGGCCATCCGGTTCATTAGCGCCCCGGAGGGGCACAACATTATCTAGCCCGGGGCAACGCCCTGGGGAAATGGTCGGGGTGTTTAATTGCGCCCTGAAGGGGCAAAACATTTATGGTAGAGACGCACGGCCGTGCGTCTCTACACGCGACCTGCACCCTACACGCACACCCTCCTCAATCATGAATCGCCTGCATTTAAATCGTAAATCGTAAATTGTCAAATCGTAAATCTGTTTAGGCCCTTCAGGCCTATAATGCACCGCTTCCGATTAATTTCCCACCCCAGGGCGATGCCCCGGGCTATATCTGTTTTGGCCTTTCAGGCCTATGCGAACAATCCTCCTCAATCATGAATCGTGTGCATCTAAATAGTAAATTGTAAATTGTTAAATCGTAAATCTGTTAAGGCCCTTCAGGCCTATGCGCACAGTCCTTCTCAATTGCCTCTAATCCTCAATTCTTTATTTGATTCTGTCAGCGTTTCTTGTATTTTGTCTTGTCGAATCCATAGGAGAGGACTATTTCGTGGGTGGTTTTATCAATCCTCTCGTTGGCGCCCAAGCCGAGGTCGATGGAATATCCGAATCTGATCTTATACCACTCCACACCTAGGGTGAGCACCATCATGGAAGGGTTGAATCCGTTGCTCAGGTCGGGACGGATCGCGAAACCTCCCCAAAGGAATCGGTCGTAGAATCCCAAGGATCCTATCTCCATCACGTTCGTCTTGTTCCTGTGCATGTAGCAGAGGGTTGGCGCCACCTCCCATGTCTGGTTGATGGGTATGAGGGAGGTCCCGTAGAGGTAGTAGTGACGCTCGCTCTCGAAGGTGGTCATCTCGCCCTTCGTCAAGTGTGTGACGGATGCGCCGACTGTCCAATATGGGTTCGATAGTTCGGCACCGAAGTCGAAGTCGGGGGATACCTTCGTCTCTTTCTTGTCAGGGTAGGTCTCGTCTCCAAGCTCGCTCTGGTCGGAGATCAGGTTGCGGTACGGGTCGAAATACCCGTAATAGAATCCTACGCCTAAGCCCAATGAGAGGACATATTTCTCGCTCAGGTCTATCTGGTAGGCGTACACTCCCTTTATGTTGATGGTGTTGTGCGCCATGCCCATCTTGTCGAAGGAGCAGGTGAGGCCCATGCCGGACTTGATCTTGTCGATGTAGTTGGTGACGTTGAGTACGCCGGTGCGCGGACCATTGTCGACGCCTGCCCATTGGATGCGTCCGTGGAGGAAGATGTCGATGTCTGTCGTGTTACCGGTGGCCGCGGGGTTCTTGTTGATGCGCGAGAATATTTCCTGCGAGAGCAAGAGGTCTTGCTGGGCATTCGCGATGTGGATGCCCAATATGGTAAATAAACTGTATACTAGTACTTTAATTGTTTTCATCGTTTTGTGCATTAGTCAAGTTTGATAATAACTACACGTCGGTTCTTCTGATGTTCTTCCTCTGTTTTCGCATCTGTGATTTCCGGCTGTGATTTTCCGAATCCTTGGTAGCTTAGACGCTCTTTCTCGATGCCCATTTGTATCAGACGGTCGTATACAACCTTGGCGCGGTTGGTGGAAAGGGTCTGGTTATATTCGTCGGTACCTCTCGTGTCCGTGTGTCCGTTGATGGCGAATTTGCTTTCCGGGTTGCTCTTCACGAAATCGTAGATGTATGCGAACTCCTTTTCATACTGATCGATAAGCGTCGTTTTATCGTAGTCGAAATAGAAGATGCAGGTGTTGTAGTCTTTCCTCACGATGTTGATAGGCGTGGTGTCCTTCTCCATGGTGTCTGGCGCCGCTTCCACAACGGGCGCTGGCAGTTGCGGTCTGTAGATGTCGACGTTGCCCTCTCTCTGTGAGATGAGGAAAGGGCATCCGTTCACCACCACGAGGTTCCCGTCGTTGCTGTCCGAGTTGAAGTCTGCGCTCAGCATTTCCGCTTTCGCCTTTAGGTTCGTCTTGTAGATGTTCATCCCTTTAAGGGTGTCGTTCCTTGTCGAGGAGAAGTAGAATGCGGTGTCACCCGAAGGGAAAGGGAATTCTTCGTTGGCTGGCGTGTTGACGAGGCTTCCCATGTTCTTGGGGGCGGTCCATGATTTTCCGTCCGGCTTGCGCACTGAGTACCAGATGTCGGTGCCTCCTTGTCCGCCTTCAAAATCGGCCACATAGTACAGCTTCTTTCCGTTCTTGGAGAGGGCTGGGTCGTACATGCCCTTCACAGCGGGGCGTTTGTATGTCCATCTTCTCGCCGCCAACGATGTTCCTCGTACTTTTGTGCGGCCGCCTTCCAATCCGTCGATGTTCAGCTTCTGCGGGTTGCCCCATCGATTGTTGACTTTTTCGGCCATATAGAGTTCTCCGCCTTTGGAGAATATGATCGTCTTGCCGTTATGAGCGAACTGACCTTCTATCTTCAGCGCGCTGAGGTCCGGCTTGGGTGTGATTGATTTGATGTCGAAGCTGTCGCCTAGCTCGGCCACATATACGGTGTCGTTTCTGGAAAAAGCCAGCTTCCCTTCTAATAGGGATAGCCCGAATTCTTCTTTGTTCGTATTGATGCGTGACCGCGCGATCGTGTAACCATCGGTGAATGCCCTGTCGATGGCTTGTGTGCTGCATGCGAGGATGACGGCGGCTGTGATGCAAAATAATCTCTTCATAATCTTTCCTATTTGTAAATTTCAATAGAGCCTTTTCTCTTTTCTCCATCTTTCAGTATGATGGCATATATGTAAACTCCCGGATCCGCCACTTCCCCGCGGTAGTATCCGTCCCATCCATTCTCGGAATGGCAGATCATGTTGCCGTACCGGTCGTAGATGTAGACCTCATATCCCGCCATGAATATGTCGTTCTTCCCCTCTCTGTGGTGTGGCGTGAACACGGTAGGAATAAAGATGTCCTCCGCTTTGTTTGGTGGGGCGACGACGAGAAGTTCCAATTGGATGATGCTGTCGCATCCGTATTGCGTCTTCCCTTCCCACGTGTAGGAGCCAGTCTCGGTGTACTCGTTTTGTCCCAACGTGTAGCTTTCACCCTCATAGATGGTCTTGTTGATCGTTTCGTTGTATGAATGCATGTAGTGATGGTAGGTGGTCACCACGGTCTGTTTCCCATTCATCTTTTTGATCTCATGTGTGGTGTCCGTCCTTATCTCGTTGGATTCGACACAAATAGTGTCGTGGACGAAGATCCCCAGTTGAGGTATTGGAGGAAGCGCTTCCTCTTTTTCGTTGTTAGAGAAGTCACACTCCGGTTGCCTACCTGCACTTGCAGGGTTGATGATGAAGCGAACGTTTCCATACTGCTTTGGCATTGGCGTTTTAAGGGAGAGTTTGTATTCCTCGTTCACGCTTACGATCTTGTAGATGCAGGTGTCAAGAAGAACATTTGTGGTGTCTTCCTTCATGTCGACCCGGATACACAGCGGAGAGATGGAACCACATTCTCCCCAGTTGGTGATGGTAATCCCCTCGAACAGGAGGCTATCGTCTGTGGCGGAGATTTCTATTGGGTCTATATTCCAGAAATCCAGATCGGACGTGACATTGAACAAATCACCATCCTTATTGATGTATGGTTGTTGTTTGTGGAATGCGTTGAATGGTTGTTTCCCGTTTTTGAAGGTGGTTGATACGTCGAACACCTTTGTTGGCACGGTGAGGTCTTCGTTGATATTGACCGAATTGTAGTGGAATTGGTTCCATACTTTTCTGGCCGAGCTCCACGCTCCAGGCTTATGGCTACCGTATACGGCGACGAAGCCGTCCGAGTTTCCTGTGGTGACCCAGTCTTCGTGGCCCTGGGTGATCACGATCTCCGCGTGTCCATCCCCGTCTACATCTGCCACGACAGGGAATTCCATGATGGTGCCGGAGTAGGCAGTCACTGGCGTGGACTTGTTTTCCAGCGTCTCGCCGTCCACGATGTACATCTTCTCCATGTCATGGTAGACGAACTCATCCTTTCCGTCCTGGTTGAAGTCGAAGGCGGTGAAGCCTGATGTCTCATGGAACGGTTGGTAGCCGTTGTGTATCAGTTTCACGTTCCCTTCTCCTTCCTTGGAGTATTGTATTGCGTAGAACCCTTCGAATGTACAGAAACATACTTCTGCCATTCCGTCGTTGTTGATGTCGCCGCAGAATGGAACCGAAGGTGCTCTATCAGATAGGGGGAGAGTGTGATAGGCTATCAGTTCGTCGGTTTGTCCGTCCCACACGTACATGTTTGAGATTTTATAGCTGTTGTATGAACCCGTTTTCGAGGAAGCTATCACAATGATGTCCGCGTCTCCGTCTTTGTCGAAATCCGCCACGATACATCCTCCATCCAAATTATAAAAGAAGTCTGGTATGTTCGGTTGTCTTAGAATGGAGAATGAATTGCCTTCCGTATTGGTGCCGTTTGTGAGGTTGATTTTGTACAGTGTGTTGCCGGCCGCCATCTCCAATGTCCCGTCGTTGTCGAAGTCATGTAGCGCGAACATGTGGAATGCGCTCTTCATATGGCCGGGAAGGTAGCTTGCGGAACTCACATGGAAAGAGTGTGGCGAGGTGAATCCTGTGCCCTCTTCCTCGTAGTCTATCTCCAGAAGTTTTTGGCCGGTGATCGCGTTGAAAATGTACCGGCCGCAAATCAGCTCTGGTCTTCCGTCCGCATTGATGTCAGCCACCGATAATTGGTAGAAATAGTCCATTGCGTCGGTCTTCCATTTCAATCGTCCGGTATAGTCATAGCATTGGATTATATTATTCTTGCATAAAAGGAAGATTTCTCCTTTCCCGTCTCTGTTAACATCGGCTATGGCGAGACCAATGCCGTATGTGTAGTATGCTGGCGTTTCGATGGTGAATTTTAGCTTTTGTCTCTTTCCGTCGATGACAAGTATGTTCTTTGAGTAGTATGGCGACTCGCTTGACTGTCCGCAGGCCAATATCTCTGGGGTGCCGTCCCCGTCGATATCGCCCACTACTACGTTGGTCATACTATTGACTCCATCGATCGAGAATTTCCGCATCATGTCAAATTCGTTGGCTTCGACCGAAGTGGTACATGAGGGGGAGAATACGTTGTCTGGAAAATTTTCTGCGTCCTGAGGAGATGTCGTCCCGGATCCTGTTCCTGATGTGCTTTGGGCATACGCTAGATGTGACATAATCATGAGTGCGTATGACACGTAAAATTTTAGTTTCATAAAACCTTTAAAAATCCTTGTGTTTTTTTGTTATAACTGTTTTTATAGTCGATAGATGTTCGATATTATCCGTCTAATTATTTTGGGGCAAAGATAAGGTAAATTTGTGTTAGTTTAATGCCTCTATGCGTTGTTTTGTTGTTTTTTTTAAAAAATTATAATTGACTAAGACGGATGTCCGTTTTTTGTGTTCCACAGTAGAGACGATGTGCACATCGTCTCTACCACCAACCCATCACCTCGCCCAAGACATACCCCCTGGGGAATTCTGAATTGTCTCTTCTCAAAAGGTCAATTTCCACGAAGAGACCGACTGAATAGGCTCTTCCTTTAAAAAATCTTTTAAATGATTTATTAACCTATTTTTGTCAATCACAAAGAATAGATGTACCAATAATTTCAACGCCGCAAATAAAATCAACACTACTTTCATAATGGACAGGAAATCCTCTTTGAAACAGATACCGATGAAAAAGAACATCAATGGAGGGAATATAATGAGGAAACGAGTAAAAGTGCAATGGGAACATTCCACAACAAGTTGATCGGATGAAGAATTGGAAATGTAAACATCCATCACGTCCCTGCCACTGCGATTCCCCACATAAAGCAAATCACTCGTCCTCTCTTCTAAATATGGCGAGTAAAGTATCTTTTCCTTTGTGCCATCCTGCTCTGATTCCTGAATCCAATAACAGTTATAGCCACAGAAGGTCATAGTACTTTTTCTGGAATTAAGATAATTGGCTATGGACTTTAAATTTCCCGAAGGAAATATGGTTTTATTATAGTTTATCATATCTTAAACATTATGCTTTTACTTCACAATCACCTTGATCCCCTTCAGCACATAGAGACCGCTCGCCAAGCCATCTATAGTGGTGATGCCCTCCGCATAGGCGACGCTTGCGACCGCCTTGCCGTGGATGTCGTAGAGGGTGGCTTTCCCTGCGTGAGCCGAGCGGATGTAAATGGTCCCCTCTACCGCATAGACGGAGATTCCGTCAGGTGTGGCGCGGCGCACGTCTGGAAGGCTGACCGACGTGTGGGTAGGTTGTAGTTTAGGGTATCCGTCCACCTCGTCGCGCACCCAACGGGCGAAGACGATCTCAGACTGTGCGGCGTTCATGGAGTCCACCCAAGCGTTCATGTCCGCCAGGAAGGCATCCGACTTGATGTAGTCCGTCGAGGTCATAGTAACCAGCTTATTTTCATAGTCATATTTTCCAGACGACAACACAGTATCTGCGAAACAACGATAAACAACCCTGCCGTCTCCGAATCTACTAGAGCTTCCGCCTTCAGAGAGAACTACACAGGACGTATAGCAGTTTATTATCTCTTCTCCACCATTAGTAAATCCCAATGCATTGTATTCGCATTTTACATCTCCAATGTTGTAGCAGTTCAATATTCTACAGCCCTCTGATATTGCGCGTATTGGGGCCGCCCCATAATCGGAATAGCCATACAGTTCCGCTTCACTTCCGCAGTTCAGGATGGTTGTATTCTCGGCCGAGGCCACAATGGCGGAAACGCAGAAACCAGTGATACGGGAATTCTTCACCACGACATTCTGTATGGTGGCATTTTTTGTATTTCCGAACAATCCTCTATACCAATGGGTGGACACCCATTCTTCTGGTGAATCTGTTATGTCATATAAATGCTCGATCGCATGCCCGGCACCATCGAAAACTCCTTCGAAAGCTATATAATCTCCCCTGTTTTTATAGACTCCGATAGGAATCCAAACGCTATCCTTGCACTCTTGACTGAGGTCGATGTCGTTCGCCAGACGTCCGTTGATGGCTACTGCTCCTTCGTTCACCATATCGCGGAATTGTGCCAGTTCCGCTCCGTTGTGGATGAGGTAGAAGCCATCGCCGTCCTGCTTCAGGGGACCTCCATTTCCTATTTTCGAAACGGTGACGGTGGTGTCGCTCACGATGTTCTTTCCATCAAAGTCATTTGCGAAAATATAGGTGTATCCGTCTGGGCTGACAGGCAAGGCGATTGTGCCATCCCTTGAGACCTCGATGTCGTTCACCGCACCCTTGAAGCGTACTACATAGCCTTGCGTCGGTTGCAGGTTCACACCCTCGAAGCGAGGAAATCCATCCTCTCCCTGCACCCATGGAAGCAATGGAATTGAATCTTCTATTGTCCACCTGTCAAATGTCTTCGGATTTTGTGCGACATACTTGTTCAGCGAATCGGTCACCGCACCTGAAAGGAATGCGCTGGAATCCATTTCTTGGATGTTTTCCTCATTAATCAGACTTACACCTTCTATTTTTAGGTTGAAACAATTATTGTGAGCTTCAAATATGGAATAGGCTTCCTTTGCTGTAATTGCCCCAGCATTATAGCAATTTGTTGGTGAGTCACAGCAATACATTCCGATTCCATGAGCTTCCCCTTCCCAGTTAATGATTCTTCCTCTATTGTAGCAATTGATAGGTTCTTGAGCATATATTCCTACTCCGTATGATTGTTTCACATCTCCAGAGGAAATTACCAATCCATAATTGCTACAATTGACTAATTGACTGGCTTTCCCATATAAATTCAATGCTCCTGCAAATACGGAGCCAATAACAACACCTTCAAAGTGACAGTTCACAAGAAGAAGAGGGGAAGTACAGGATGTTATTCCTGCGGCGTAAGTTCCTTTTACATAAGCATTCTTTACGGTTAAATTCTCTATATGTCTGCCGTTTAATAGAGCTATGTAATAAACTGACCTATTGATGTATAGATTGGTGATGGTATGATTCCCTCCATCGAACATGGCGTCACCGAGATTGATAGTTTCCCAGTTGACAATTTCGCCATTGATGATGCCGCAGACTGGACTGAGGTCGATGTCGGCGTCAAGCCTTCCGTTCGGGTGGTATCCTTTGTTGTTTATATTCCTATATGTCAAGAATTCTTGCAGGTTGTGGATGACATAGAAATCTTTGATGATGAGGATGGTGCCATTCTCCGTTTGATAGTAAATGGTGTCTATGCCACTGAATGCATCCTTTCCGATGGAGGTGACGGACACTGGAATTGTCAGAGAGGATATGCCCGTGCAACCGCTGAATGCGTTATTCCCTATGGAAGTGATTGAATCGGGGAGGGTGACGGATATCAGTTTTGTGTTTCCGTTGAATACGTTGTCACCGATGGTTTTTACTTGTTCTGGGATGACAACGACAGAGTCCGACCCTGTGTAAACGGCTATTTTCGTCTTTCCTTCGTCTACGTAGATGTAGTCACCATCGATATAACTTATAATATGCTGTTTTGCGCCCCAAGGGCTACCTGTGGCGGATCCTCCGTAATAGACAGTCTCAAATCCGTTGAAAGTTTTCGCATCAATGGAGGTGACGGAGTTAGGAATGATAACAATTGCGTTTTTACCTAAGTAGGCAACTAATTTCGTTTTCTCTTCGTCCGCATATACGAAGTCTCCATCTAAGATCGTCCCTTTAATGTGCCGTTTTGCGCCCCAAGGGCTACCCGTGGCCGCTCCCCCGTAATAGACAGTCTCAAATCCGTTGAAAGTTTTCGCATCAATGGAGGTGACGGAGTTAGGAATGATAACAATTGCGTTTTTACCTAAGTAGGCAACTAAGTTCGTCTTTGCTTCGTCCGCATATACGAAGTCTCCATCGAAGATCGTCCCTTTAATGTGCCGTTTTGCGCCCCAAGGGCTACCTGTGACCGTTCCTGCGTAATAGACAGTCTCAAATCCATGGAAAGTGTTCGAACCAATGGAGGTGACGGTTTCGGGAATGGTAACAATAGAATCTGTGCCTGTATATGCGATTAATTCTGTCTTCTCTTCGTCCGCATAGACGAAGTCGCCATCGGAAATTATACATTTAATGTGCCGTTTTGCGCCCCAAGGGCTACCCGTGGCCGTTCCTTCGTAATAGACAGTCTCAAATCCGTTGAAAGTTTCCGCATCAATGGAGGTGACGGAGTTAGAAATGATAACATTTGCGTTTTTACCTAAGTAGGCAACTAAGTTCGTCTTTGCTTCGTCCGCATATACGAAGTCTCCGCTGATAAATCCTCCTTTAACATGTTTTTTCGCGGACCATGGACTTCCTGAGGCCGTTCCTGCGTAATAGATCGTGTCTAATCCTTGGAATGCATAGGCCCCGATAGTATCAACGGTGGCTGGAATATGGAAAGGTGATAGTTGGACACACCCGTTGAATGCGTGCCATCCGATGGAAATGACAGATTTCGGAATGGTGACTGAAATCAGTCCTGTGCAATTCCTGAAAGATGATTCTCCGATGGAAGTGACAGAGTTCGGGATGATGATATTAGTTAGTGTTTTTTCGTTGATGAAAGCATCCTCCTCAATTGATTTGACATTGTTAGGTATGGTGACTGATGTGTTTCTTCCCACGTATGCGATTAATTTCTCTTTTTGCTCGTCCGCATATATGAAATTTCCTTCAAGGAAGCCTTTCGAGATGAATCTTCTTGCCCCTGTAGAATAAAAAGTTCCGTTTCCTGTGTAAAAGCAGACTCCTGTTCCGTTGAGGGCGGATTCACCAATATAATTGACAGATGGGGGAATAACAACGGATGTTAGTTTCACACGATTGAATGCGTTAGATCCGATGTAAGTGACAGAGTCAGGTATGTTGATGTATGTCAGAGTTGTGCAATCTTCGAATGCATAGTTTTCTATCTTAGTGACGGAGTTTGGAATGGTGATTGAAGATAGTTTGGAGCATTGCTTGAAAGTTGAATATTCGATGGAAGTAATTGATCTGGACAAGGTGACGTAAGATAGTCTGGTGCAATTGTAGAATGCAGAAGCTCCGATAGATGTGACGGAGTTTGGAATCGTAATGGATGTTAGTCCAGAGCAATTGTAGAATGCGCCGGTTCCGATGGAAGTGACGGAGGAAGGAATACTAATGGACGTCAATCCTGAGCATCCGCTGAATGCACTATTCCCGATAGTGGTGATGGTGTTGGGAATGGTGACATTATATAAATTCGTGCAACCAACGAATAAAGAAGCTTCTATAGTGGTGAGGGAACTTGGAAGTTTAATGGATATCAGTTTCGAACAACCCCAGAATGCAGATTCCCCGATGGAGGTGAGGGTGTTGGAGAGGGTAATGGAAGTCATGCCCGAACATCCATAAAATGCCTTATTCCCGATAGAGATGACGGAATTTGGGATTCCAATGGAAGTCAATCCTGTACAGTTGTAGAACGCTCCTTCTCCGATTTGAGTGATGGAGTTGGACAACTTAATTTCTGTCAGTCCAGTGCACCCCTTGAATGCATACTCTTCTATTGTGGTGACGGTTTCGGGGATATTGATGGAGTTTATTTTGGTGCAAAACTCGAAAGCGTTTGTGCCAATGATTTTCACATTGTCGGGGATGTTGATGATGGAGTCTGATCCTAAGTAGCCAACAAGTTTTTCCTTTTGTTCGTCCGCATAGACAAAATCGCCATCGATACAGGCTCCTCGAATGTGTCTGTTGGCTCCCCATGAACTTCCTGTGGCGTTCCCTGCATAATAGACGGTGTCAATGCTGAAAAATGCTCCTTCTCCGATAGAAGTGACACCTTCTGGAACAAAGAGGGATGATGCCTTGCAAGATGTGAAGGCGTTTTCCTCGATAGTTGTGACAGATTTTGGGATAGTTATCTTAGCCAATGATGTACACATATAAAATGTGTTGGATTGAATGGTTGTGATCGAATCGGGAATTTCAATAGATGTTAGACTAGAGCATTTTTGAAATGCATACGATCCAATTTCGGTGACTGAATTGGGTATGTTTATGGAATTTAGTTTTTCACAGCCTTGGAATGCGCCCGATTTGATGGATTTGACGGTATTGGGAATTTCAATGGATGTTAGCCGACTGCAACCAGAGAAGGTGCTGTTCTCGATGGTGGTGATGGAATTTGGAATTTTAATGGATGTTAGTTTTGAACAACCACTAAATGCTGCAACACCTATATGGGTGACAGAGTTCGGAATTATCACGGAGGTTAGTTCCCTACAGCTAGTAAATGCATCATCTTCGATGGAGGTGACTGAGTCGGATATTTCGACGGATGTGAAGTTGCATTTGGTCAGAGCTTTTTCCTCAATGGATTTGACAGTGTTAGGTATGACAATGTTGGTATTGCTTCCTATATAGCCGACCAATTTAGTTTTCTGTTCATCTGCGAAGACAAAGCCTTCGTCGACAATAGTACCCCAGGCAATATGAGCCGCTCCCCATGGGGCACCTGTCGCATCTCCTGCATAAAGGAGATAATTTGTCCCATAGAATGCGTTTAATCCGATAGATTCAACAGAGTTTGGAATCGTAACAACCGCTAGGTTTCTACATAGTTTGAATGCTTCCCCGCGTATTTCTGTAACGGAGTTTGGTATGGAGACGGATGCCAGTTCGTTGCATTCGTAGAACGCTTCTGAGGCGATTGTGATGACGGATTCGGGTATTTCGACGGAAGTTAGACTTCTGCAATCTCTGAATACTTCGTAGTCAATTATGGTGATGTTGTTTGGAATATTGACTGATGCCAGTTGCACACATGCACGGAATGCCTGTTGCCCAATCTTTGTGACTGAGTTGGGTATTTTGATGGAAGTTAGGCTGCTGCAACTGCCGAAACCGTAGTTTTTGATGGAGGTGACGGTGTATTCCTCACCATCGTTCTCTACCTTTTCGGGTATCGTGATATCTCCAGAAATGTTTCTATCGACAGCTTCTACCGTTACGGTTCGTTCCGCTGTATTAGTCACTGTGTATCTCAAGTCTCCAATGGTGAAACTATCTGCCATTGCAGGCAGAGCCAAAAAGAGACATGCCAACCCGCAGAACAGGTGGCGCATAATCCTCTTTGTAACTGTATCCTTCCTATCGAACCATGTGATCGTGAAAAAATGTCTCATACCATTCGTTTTTTGACAGGCCCTGAATTTTTATCCTTCCCGGCAACCGCTGGAACCTACATGCCCATTGCCGAAATCCGTCCATATATTGAATCGATTCGGCAAATGTATTATTATTTTAATATGATTGCAAAATATTGGTGTATAAATTTTATTTTACGGCTTGGTTGTTGATAAATGTGATGGCGTGGGAATTTTGAATGTCCATCCGGTTCAATGTAGAGACGCATGATTATGCGTCTCTACACGCAACCCTCCTCAATCATGAATTGCGTGCATTTAAATCGTAAATTGTAAATCGTCAAATCGTAAATCTGTTTTGGCCTTTCAGGCCTATAATGCACCGTATCCGATGAATTTCCTAACCCAGGGCGTTGCCCCGGGCTATATCTGTTAAGGCCTTTCAGGCCTATGCGAACAATCCTCCTCAATCATGAATCGCGTGCATCTAAATAGTAAATTGTAAATTGTCAAATCGTAAATCAAAATTGGTTCCATCGAACCGCCATTCCTAATTCTTAACTCTTAATTCTCAATTACCTTCCATCCTTCCGGTATTTTGCTCGATTTCCTTCCCTTCGACAGTTCAGCGGGGCAGATGAAGGTGCCGGTAGGGGAAACACCTTCGAGCCAGTATAGGTTGCCGTAGTAGTCATGTGACCAAGTTTTGAATTTCACCTTGATTTCAGCTAGGCTGTGGCAGTAATGAAACATATAGTCGTAGCAGTCATCTGCCAGTTTGGTGGCGGGCAATTCGGGCGCTTGCGTGAGGCTGGTGCACTCCATGAACATGCCTTTGTAGCATTGAATAGCCATCTTAATAGCGGGTAAACGCGGGGCTTGTTTCAGGCTGGTGCACCCACTGAACATGTGTGCGTAGCAGCCATTTGCCAGTTCTGTGGCAGGAAGGAGTTCTGGCGCTTGGGTCAGATTGGGGCAATTGCTGAACATGCAGTAGTAACACCATACTGCTAATTGTGTTGCGGGCAGCTCTGGCGCCTGTGTGAGGTTGGTGCACCCGATGAACATGCATGCGTAGCAGTTCTTTTCCAGTTGTGTGGCGGGTAGTTGCGGTGCCTGCGTGAGGTTGGTGCACTCTGAAAACATGTATTCGTAACATCCGTATTTCAAAGATGTGGCGGGCAGTTGTGGCGCCTGTGTTAAGTTAGTGCACCTGCTGAACATTCCTGCGTAGCAACCATTTGCCAGTGTTAAGGCGGGTAGTTTAGGGGCTTGTGTGAGGTTGGTGCACCCCGAAAACATCCCTTCGTAACAGTTGTCTGCTAATTGAGTGGCAGGTAGTTGCGGTGCTTCTGTAAGGCTTTCGCACCTGCCGAACATTGATCTGTAACATTCCCTTGCTAGTGTTGTGGCAGGTAGTTGCGGTGCTTCTGTAAGGCTTTCGCACCTGCCGAACATTGATCTGTAACATTCCCTTGCCAGTGTTGTGGCAGGTAGTATAGGGGCTTTTGCGAGGCTTTTACAGCCGTTGAACATTCCTCTGTAGCAATCCTCCGCTAGTGTCGTGGCGGGTAGTTCTGGCACTTCTGTTAATCTTTCACAATCCATGAACATTCTTGCGTAGCATCCGTCGGTTAATGTTGTGGCGGATAGTTTAGGTGCTTGTGTGAGGCTGGTGCACCCGTTGAACATATCTCCGTAGCAACCCTTCTCTAATGTTGTGGCGGGTAGTTGCGGCGCCTGTGTTAGTCTGGTGCACCAACTGAACATTCCTGCGTAGCAGCTGTCAGCAAGTTGGCTGACGGGTAATTCAGGGGCTTGTGTAAGGCTGGAACATTTGCTGAACATGCCTGCGTAGCAGCCCTTAGCCAGTGTGGTGGCGGGCAGTTTAGGGACTTTTTTGAGTCTACTACATCCCTTGAACATTGCTTCGTAGCAACTCTCCTCTAGTATGGTGGCGGGTAGTTCTGGCACTTCTGTTAATCTATCACATTCATAGAACATTTCTTTGTAGCAATCCCTTGCCAGTGTTGTGGCGGGTAGTTGTGGAGCTTTTTTGAGGTATATACACCCGCTGAACATTGCACTGTAGCAACCCTTTGACAAATTGGTGGATGACAGTTTCGGGGCTTGCTTGAGATCGATACAACCGTAGAACATTTCTTCATAGCACTCCTCCGATAATTCTGTAGCGGGTAGTTTCGGGACATGTTTGAGGAATATACACCCGCTGAACATTGACCTGTAACATTCCCTAGCCAGTGTTGTGGCAGGTAGTTTAGGGGCTTTTGTAAGGCTAGTACATCCCTTGAACATTCCAGCGTAACAATTTTTCTCCAATGTTTGGGCTGGCAGTTTAGGGGCATATGTGAGGCTAGTACATTCTATAAACATCTCTTTATAACACCCCCTCCTTAGAGTGTGTGCGGGTAGTTGTGGGGCTTGTGCCAGACTGACGCATTCCTCAAACAGACGGTAAAAACAATATTCCCTCGGGATGACCAGGCTTTCGCCACTCCCGTCGATGAGGCTCATGACGCTACCGCTGGCGGCGATACGACCAGTCATGACGAACCTGGAGTAAATACTATCTTCTTTCGAGAAACCATTCGGATTCATTCCCTTCAGCATTGCTTTGTCACCCTTCTTTGCCAATGTAACTACCGTGTTGGTGTCGAGCGTCATCCACAGCTTCCCCTTGTCTAAAGAGTATTGAACATTAGGATTGTTGCTTCCTTTGTTTATGATACCGAACGACGAACTGTCCGCCTCCGCCGTGAAGGTGAGGTGGTTGGCGGCATGCAGGGCGCTGGTGGCGCACAAAAGGAGCAAGATGAGGAGTTTCTTTATCATATATTCAATTATTTATTTTACAAATATATGTTATTTGTAATAAAATTTAATGGGGGGCATGTGAATTAAGAATTAAGAATTTTGAATGGCCATCCGGTTTATTGTTCGTCCGGTTCAATGTCCGCCCTGAAAGGGCACAACATTATCTAGCCCAGGGCAACGCCCTGGGGAAATGGTTGGGGTGTTCATTTGCGCCCTGAAGGGGCAAAACATTATGGTAGAGACGCATTGTCGTTCCATTGTAGAGACGCACGGCCGTGAATAATCGGGTTATATTGTTTAATAAATCATTTCCCCCGAAAGAATGGTATCCATATTTGCCAGGATTTCCCTTCCTCATTCTTGTACTGAATGTAGATTTCAAAAGGATTATGAGGAGAACTAAGGATCCATTTTTTTTCGGGGATGCTGAGTTCGCCTCCTTTTTCAATGAGTTTACTGCCGATGGGCGGCGCTCCTTTTGTCTTTATGTCGCGATGCGTCACCTCCATCTTATTGCCCCGTTCGTCGAGGACGACAAAACTTACATCATCATATTCCTTGAAGGACGGCATGGGGGATATGCTGTCGATTTCCACGAACAGGTTGTTTATTTTCAGATAGAAGGTGGGGTTAGAGATAAGGAGATTAAGCTCCACCAATAATTCTCCCTCAGGAGAGGTTGCCGTCAGATTCACCTCTTTGGCAAGGGGATGGGGCGCTATGTCAAGGCTCTGCAGATAGCCACGTCCGTTGTCCAATGGAAAGATCGAGAAGTTGGTGATGTCCCCTCCCTCGCATTTCAGGAACCGGTCTTCGCCTTTCAATGTGGGAATCTTCAGGAGATTATTGCTCTCTTGCTTGAAATTGATGCCCGTGAAAAAGGTTTTGAACCGAATATTATGGTCGATAAGATCCAAGTGGATTGTGTCGTTTTTGGAACTCACGATATGCCTTTTGACCTTATATCCGTGTTCTGATTGTTTCTTGTCTCTATAGAACAAAGAGACTTCGGGCAGTTCCGGTATCTCCTTCAGACTGGTGCATCCTTTGAACATGTCGGTGTAGCAACCATCAACCAGCCTTGTGGCGTTCAGTGCGGGAGCCTGCGTCAGACTGGTGCACCCTTTGAACATCTCCTTGTAACAATCCTTCATCAGGATGGGGGAGGGCAGTTCGGGTGCTTGCGTCAGGCTGGTACATCCTTCGAACATATTGGAATAGCATGTGTTGAACAGGGAGATGGCGGGCAGTTCGGGGGCTTCTGTCAGACTGGAACATCCGTTGAACATGCCACTATAACAAGATTGTGCTAATTGTGTGGCAGGTAGTTGAGGCGCATGTGTCAGACTGGTACACCCCTTGAACATCTTAAAATAGCAATTTTCGGATAAGAAGATGGCGGGTAGTTTGGGCGCTTCCCTTAATCGTTTGCATTCCGAAAACATTCCTACATAACATCCTGCCTCTAACCTTGTGGCGGGCAGTTTAGGTGCCTCTGTCAGACTGGTGCACTCCGTGAACATATAGAGGTAACATCCGTCAGCCAGTTGGGTGGCGGGTAGTTCAGGGGCCTGCTTAAGGTTGACACACCCCGCGAACATCATGTAGTAGCAGAAGATTGCCATTTGTGTAGCGGGTAGTTTGGGCGCTTGTGTCAGGTTGGTGCACTTGTGGAACATCAAGCCATAGCAATAGTTAGCCAGTTCAGTGGCGGGTAGTTCGGGCGCTTGGGTAAGGCTGGCACATTTGTCGAACATTGAGCTATAGCATCCGTCAGCCAGTTTAGTTGCGGGCAGTTCGGGCGCCTGTTTTAGACTGGAACACCCCTTGAACATGTCTGTGTAGCAGTAATTCGCTAGTTGGGTGGCGGGCAGTTCGGGCGCTTGCGTCAAGCTATCGCAGAAATTAAACAAATTAGCGAAGCAATAATCATTGGGAATCTTTTTGCTTTTCCCTGTGCCGTCGATCAGACTCATCACGCTACCGCTGGCGGCGGCGCGACCGTTTATGGAGATTCGTGTGTAGGAGTCTTTCGAAGTAGAGAAGCCTCGTGGGTTGTATCCCCTCAGCATGACCTTGTCTCCCTTGCTTGGCAATGTGATATGTTCACCGTCATCGAGAAACTTCCATTCCTTCCCTCCGTCTGTGGAATATTGGACGTTGGGACGTCTCTCTTCCTTACTTGTGGTGGTCGATATGAAAATCATTACATAGTTCGATTCCGCCGTGATGGTGAGGCATCTCTTGGATGAAGAACTTTTGAGCTTGGAAAGAAAATGTTCGGCGTATGTGCTATCGGATGTATCTTCCCTTTTTGACGTCTTGTCTCGAAGAGGGGACGATTGAGGAATGCTGTCGCATCCTTCGTACATGTTTGTGAAGGCGGATTGAAAACTGACGTTTTCGGGCAATCTCGCTGTCTGTGTTAGTCCTGTACAACCTCTAAACATTCCGTCGTAACACCCCCACGCTAATTGTTTGGCGGGCAACTCGGGAGCTTGCGTCAGACTGGTGCATTTCTCGAACATCTGCGCATAACAAAATGAATTTAATGTGGTTGCCGGAAGTTTGGGCGCTTGTGTCAGGCTGGTGCATCCTGCAAACATGCCACCGTAAACACCTCCTAACATTCCTGCCTCCCATCCCAAATAGGTGGCGGGCAGTTTAGGTGCCTTCTTTAGACTCTTACAGCCTGCAAACATGCCTGCATAGTTTCTCATGGTCATTCGCATGGCGGGCAGCTCAGGTGCATTTGTCATGTTGACGCATCCTTGGAACATTGATTCATAGCATTGGCTTGTCAAATATATGGCAGGCAGTTTAGGTGCCTTCGTCAGGCTGACGCACCCCCTAAATAATTCTCGGAAACAATCATCATTGGGTATGACCACGCTTTTGCCCACATTATCAATCAAGCTCATCACACTACCGCTGGCGGCGATGCGGCCGGTCATGACGAAGCGGGTGACCTCGCCAAAGTCCCTTGATATTCCTTGCGGGTTGTTCCCTCTCAGCAAGGCTTTCTTCTTGTTGGGCAGGGGGATAAGCGTGTCGTTTGTAAGCTTTGTCCATGTCTTCCCACCATCCAGGGAGTATTGCACGTCGGGGTTGTTCCCCCATTCGCTATGGATGCCGAACGACGAACTGTCCGCCTCCGCCGTGAAGGTGAGGTAGTTGGCGGCATGGAGGGCGCTGGTGGCGCACAAGAAGAGGAGCAAGGTGAGGAGTTTCTTTGTCATATATTCAATTGTTGGTTTTACAAATATAGATTTTTTTGCGATATAATGGGGCGTGATCATCCGTTTTGGACCGTCCCATATGAATTATGAATTATGAAACGATAGTTCGACGTAGTCAATTATGAATGGCCATCCAGTTTATTGTCGCCCTGAAAGGGCACAACGTTATCTAGCCCAGGGCAACGCCCTGGGGAAATGGTTGGGGTGTTGATATGCGCCCTGAAAGGGCAAAACAATTATGGTAGAGACGCGCGGCCTGCAGGTGGAATGTCCATGAATGATTGGGTTATTTCGCAAATGAAAATTTTTTTTTGCGATGGGAATCAATTCTAGGAATGGATGTTCTATTGAACCACCCTCTCTTAATCCTTAACTCTTTTCTCCGCGCATTGTGGGCATATCCCCTTGATCATGTAATTGATGGCGTGGGTTTCATAGCCTTCTGGCAGTTGTACGGCAGGTATCTGTATGTCGTGCAGGCAAATGGTTTGTTCGCATACCTCGCAATGGAAGTGGGTATGCATATCCGACACGCTGCATTCATGATCGCTGTGGCATGCCTCGTATTTGAGGGTGGTGCCGTCGTCTATTTCATGGGTGACGTGGTGCTCCTTGAATAGGGTGAGCGTGCGGAATATGCTGGACTTGTCCATGTAGGGTAGTTCCTCCTCCAACTCGGAGAGCGAGACGGGCTTTTCCTCGTTCATGAGCGTGCGCAACACGATCACCCGGTTGGCCGTCGGCTTGACTCCCTTGTTGGATAGTATCTCTTCCGTTTCCTTCATCGACTATTTCTTTATCACTTTCCCTACGAAATGCTGCGTGTTGGTGGTGACGCTGAATATGTATGTGCCGTCTGCCATTTTCTGCAGGTCGATAGGGTCATTCTCGCCGGATATGTATTGCATGATGACCATGCCGCCCAGTTGGTTGGTTACGGTCACGAGCGCCTTCTCCTTGCACCCTTGCACGTATATCAGGTTCTCGGTAGGGTTAGGATAAAGGGTGAACGCTGGCGCTGGGTCTTCCTTGCGGATCTCCTTCGTGTCTGTGTGTCCGCTGACATATAGTTTCGCGGTGAATTTCTCCTTAGGTGTGACCGTGAAGGTCTCTTCCTTGCAGATGTGGGAGATGAACTTCGCTTTCGCATCCATGGCGAATGTCAAGTCGGATGTCGCGCTGTTGATCTGGTGTACCTCCGCCGCGATGATGTTCTGGCCTATATTGAGCTTGGATGGATCGATCTCTATCTTCGCTCGCTGGTCGTCGTAGTAATTCAGCGTGGTGTCTTTGTACTTCAATTCGGCATGTGCGGAGTCATCCGGCAAGTTGTAGCGCCCGAGCTCTTTCCCGTTGAGGTAGATAGCCACACCGTCATCGTAGGTTATGTTGGCTGTGAAGCTCTTTATGCCCGCCGTGTCCTTGACCGTGAATACATGTCTGAAGTAGGCTGTGATGTATTTGGCGCTATCGCCTTCTTTGTATGGTATCTTGGTGTCATATTTGAACCCGCGGTCTTTATTCGAAGCATCATAACCCATGTAGCCATGTGCTTCCTCTGTCCAACCGGTTTCGTTGTATTGGAGTTCCTTCCATTTCCCGCTTGGGGCGGAGTCTGCGTAGAAATAGGACCATAGGGATTTTTCGTTTATAATCTCTTCGGATGATTCCACGAAGGTGGAGAGATCCCAAGAAACGAATCCGAACCACTTCGGCAATAAAGGTTTGACAGTTATAGGTTTTCCTTTCAGTATGCGCATTTCGACTGGATTGTTCTTGTCTTCCCCGTTTATTCTAAAGCGCATTTCTTCTATGTCAGAACTGATTGAGATAGGGTACGTGCGCATTTCGATGACGTTTTCGCAGTCATAGATGCCGTTCGACTCGCCAGGCGACGCTTCGGAGAATTGGTACTCTTTGTTGTTATCACAGGCTGGGAACACTCTGAATTTGGCTGATCCGTCCGTTTCACGTCCGTAACTGCAGTTCGTGTCAAGCGAATTGAACGCTATCTTGTCCACTATGATGATGGAATCCCTCACGTCTTTGTATAGCGTGATCTCCTCTCCTGTGCTGGATAGTTTGAATCCGAGATGTTGCGCACCGCTCTTGCCTCTTCCGTCGGCCCACAGGAGCAGGTGTCCCTTCGGTGGTATGTTGGTCATCTCGTATCCGCGGGCGATCTCTACTGTCGTGTCTTTGTCTTTCAGATAGAATCCCGCCACGTCTACGGAGACGTCGCCAGTGTTGTATAGCTCGATCCAGTCTTCTCCCTCGTTGGATTCAGGGTCGATGAAGATGGTCGACTTGGCGCACACCTCGTTGATGACGATTGCCGGCTTGTCGTAGCTTTCCTCCTGTATGGTGAGTACAACTTTCACTGTGTCTTTCTTAAGTGTCAGATTGAATGCGTAGTTTGGCGATGTTATCGTATCCATCTTCCATTGTTTCACGATGTAACCGTTCGGAAGGATAGGCTTTATGTTTACTGGCATATTCTTGAACAACTTGATCTTCACCGATTGTTCGTTCATGGTCACGTCGTTCACGTAGAAGCCTTTTACTTTCGAGGCGAAATCACCCTCACAGGTTATGCGTAGGACGGATGTCTCGTCCATGTTATATTTGCAGTAGTTGGCTAAATGCTCTTTGTATTTGCTTCGCCTGCTAAGGGCGAAGTTTAGCATGCCGTTGATTCCGTCTTCCGACGAGTCGACACCTGGCATGTCAGCTTGCTTTGTCGCGCAGTGTTCTCTCCTGACGACCTCCAGGAATGAATCCCTCTTGGCTTTCATGACATCCTCGCTGAAGGTGGTGGATATGTGTTGTAAGGCTTTGGTCACGAACATGTTCCTGAATCCTTTGTTTTTCATCAGGCTTTTGAAGAGTATGGTTTTCCACTTGCTCTCTTCCGTCACTTCGTATCCGCCACCGGTCGATGATGCGTTCGCCCAGTTGTGCTCTCCCTCTCCCGTACACCATTTGATGGTGTTGAGACTCGCGTCGCAGTAGTTGTTGTCGTTCCAGCCGTATAGACCTAAACCGAAGTCCGTGTCGTATAATATCCATCTGAACTTGCCTCCGATGTGTTTCCTCCAACATTTCTGGTTGTTGCCAGGCCAATCGGTGTTGACGATGAACTGCTCGAATATCATGTAGTTGACGTATTCTTCCACATCCATGTAGTTGCTGAGTTGCGCCACATAGTTGTCTTTCTTGTAATTGTTGCTGTCCGAGGCGAACGCGATCATCTCGTTGTATGCGTTCATGTCTCCCAAGGTCGCCTCAATTTTGTTCTCCGACATCTCGATGAGGTCTATCTTGTTTTCCTCGATTCCGTAGTTCGCTTCTATGTAGGAACCGTTGGTACGCTCTCTAAGCCCCATGAGCCCTTTGTATTTGCCGTTCAGGTAGTAGCTGACGGGTTGGTAGGCTTGGTAGTCGATGTTGCCCATGTCCTTGGCCAAGGATTGGATGAACCCGTCTCGGAATCTCATGGATTCGTAGCCGTTGCCTCCGTTCCTCAACTGAAGGCTGGAGTATTTTTGTCCTTTCTTGCCGCTGTCCTTGAAGAAACTGTATTCGAACACCTCGTTTCCCAAGCGTTTGCTTGTGCTGATCTTCAACGATTTGACGTCGTATTTGCGGGAGCATCCGCCGATGATGCCTATCATGGCCTCCTGTGACATCTTTTGCTCCCCGTTTTCGAAGTATTCGAAGTTCACGGCGCGCTTCCATGCCTGGTTGTAATTGGCGCTGTTGGCGATGCAACCCTTGGTGCCTGCTATTCCCGAGTTTCCTACGCAATGAATGCCTATCGAATCGCTGCTCAGGTATTTCTTGTCTGTCATGATGGATACCACTGGCGGATTCTTTCCGTTGCATTCGTCCCTCTTGTCGTTGTAGATGATGAACGATCCTGTCAGGATGTCGCTTGGCAGGTAGCCTGTTTTATAGGCGCGTGCGCGGAAGATCCTGGTGGAGTCTATGACTATCTTGGTGGTGTCTTTCTTGAATCTTTTGCTTGTTCCGGAGCCGTCATTGGTCGGGATGGAACCGTCTAGCGTGTAATAAATCTTCGCCCCGCTTGTCCCGCAACTCACTTTAATCTCCTTTTTCCCCCAGTTGCTTTTGTAGTTCACCCCTGGTTGCGCTTCTGTGAATACGGGTTTCTCGCATTGCTTTCTTTCTTTGAATGCTGAATCGTTGGATGCTTTGGGTGTAGGAATCATGTGACCGAAACTCGATCCTATTGAGTCTATTGATCCGTAGGAGAAGTGCGGTTTCTGTTTCGGATAACTAAAACCGAAATAACCTTTTTGGGGTATGATCAAATTCAGTTCGCCCCCGTCCGGATCTATCTTGTATGGTGCGTGTTTCTCCTTTGCGGAAGTGTGGGGAAGGGGCTGGTAGTCGTCGAAGGGAACAACCTTGTAACCTCTTCCTGGCACAATGACGTCGAAATCGATTGTCCATTCCCATTTGAGGTCTCCATCGGGTGAACTTTTCTTGGATTTTTTTTGGTAATTGGCTATTTTCCAACCTTTTATGTTTACGTCCTCTTTTGAGTCGTTGTAGAATTCCACCCATCCGGTGAATTCTTTTTCTTTGTTCATGTATGAACTTATGTTACTTGGCATTATCTCTGTGATGATAACGCTTGCCCGTGAGATGAAACTCATTGATAGCATAGCTGCTATCAGTATAACCCTTATCGATTTCGTTTTCATGTTATTAGCCCTTTTAGTGTGGATCTGATAGATCACTTGCCTAAAAATTGATGCTAATTTATACCAAGTTTTATAAATTTCCAAGAAAAGTGGATTGAAATGGCTTCTCTTCTTGGTTTTTTCGGCTATCGGAGAAAAATGGACATTGAATATTGTCCGTTTCGTGTCAATTTATTCTGTGGAATTATTCTATTCAATCTCCCGGTAGAATTCTTCCAAAAATCCATGTAGGAACTCGGTGCGTTCCCGGGCCATCTCCTTTGCGGTCGGGGTGTGCATCAGTGATTCCAGCTTGAGTAGTTTGTCGTAGAAATGGGATAGGGAGGTGTCGGTCGAATGATTCCAACCGACTTTTCCTCCCTCTCTTTTCATGTTTTCGTGGTCGTAGAACAACCTGCCGTTCGCCGCTCCATACTCGATGGTGCGGATAATGCCTATGGCGCCTATGGCGTCGAGCCTGTCCGCATCCCTCACGATCATGGCGTTGAGACTTGTCAGCGGACGGTTTTCCCCTTTGTTATAGGAGATGTTCTGGATGATGTACATCACCTCCGTCACCTCCTCTCTCCGGAATCTCTGTCCTTCGAGGAACCGTTCGACTTTGTCGATTTGTCCCTCTACGTCCGCAAAGAGTTTCTTGTCGATGCAGTCGTGCAACCATGCTGCGGTGAGGATGATCTTCTCGTCTCCTCCTTCCCGTTGGATGATCTTCTGGGCGTTCCGCACAACCCTTTCCGCATGTTGGTGGTTGTGCCCGCTATGGTCTTGCGACAGCTCGTCCGCAACGAATGCTCGTATGGCTGCGTACTCCACGTTGTTTGTCATCTGCGTCCGCCTGACCTTCCTGTGCTAGGCGTGCTGCTGCCTCCGCTTCCTTGGCTCCTTGTGGATGGGGCGGTTCTGGACTGCGTGCCACGTTGTTGGGAACTTCCGCTCCTTACACTCTGCTGATCGTTCTTCCTCTGTGATGGTTCGGTTCCGTTGTTACGAACTCCGTTCCTTTCCACGTCACGGATGTTGTTTTTCGCTGGTGGAGGTGGTGCTTGTGGCCCCTTGTGATAGTGCTGTGGCGCAGGACCTTTCCTGAACTGGTCTATCGGATATCTCTTCGGACCAGGTCCATGATGAGGATGTGGGTGCCCGTAATGAGGATGAGGGTGCCCGTAATGTGCTGGTGGCGGCGGTGGCGGCGTGCGATGCGTGGTCGTGTGCGTCGATACCGTGCACGATGCCATCATGAATGCGATGATACACGATGAAATAATTGCCGAAATTTTATGTTTCATTTTCTTTCCTCTTTTTGTTGTTGTAATTCTATGTAAATATAGAATATAATTCTTATTCTTCAAAATTTTTCTCGTGTTCCGGACCTTGATCAGATGGCGCTTCGAAACACTTTTGGGGAATTAATAGTCCCAGCCGAACACTGCTCCCACGTATGGTCGGGTCACCTTCTGGGAGGTGTTGTTTTCTATTCCTCTTAAATAGTCAAATGTCGCGCCAAGGTATAATTGATGTTTTTTGTCATATCTCCAACCAAAGTTTACTCCAGACCGGATGTCCCAGAAGAATGTCTCTGTGCTTATTCCACCGCCTGGGAGGACGTATGGAGTCAGTGCGAATTTCTCCCCGAAGCCAATTGGAACGCGGACACCTATGTTGTATTTTATTCCGTAGATAAAGATGGTGTCCCCTGGTATTGTCCTTTCTTCATAGGTGCCCTCTATGATTTCATTCCTGGCGATTATATCCTTTCCTCCGAAGAAGGTGACGGATCTCATTCCGAGGGTCGCAAAGTATCGGTTGATGGAAAGGGTGATGTTCATTTTGGAATATTCGTTGAGTCCGAAAAGTGCGCTGGTCGACAATCCTTTCCCGTTCTTCTTGATGATGTGGACGTTTGAACTCATCTGGAGATTACTGCCATCGAGGCCGTTCGATGCGATTTTCCATTGTCCTTGCTCATTCACCCAATTGAACACCTTGTCTTTCCCGTTGTAGCTGAATGTGCTCGTGGCTGTCGCACCTGTTTCGCTCAATTTGGTTTCCTTCAGTGTCAATGTCTGCTTTTTCTTCTTGACGCTTTGGGCGAGGTTATCCGCCAAAAGGATCTTCAACGCTTCTGTTCCTTTCGCTTCTTTCAAATTCTCCCTTATTTCTGTTTGAGCCTCTGATGACGCTTGGCTGAACATATCTTGGAATGCCTCTTTCGTGATGGAGTAGGTACATTCATCGGATATGAATGGCACTATATCCTTGTAGCCGGAAAGCAATGCGTTGTAGAAGTTCTCTCCTGCGGCCTTGGCGTTTTCTTCTTGTTTCTGCGCTGTTACATTGACTGTCTCTGTTATCGATTGATTGACGAATTCGCTGATGAATTTCGTCGGAATGGAGAAGTTGGTGTTCTCTCTGCCACCCGCTTTCCAAGTATTGACTCCAATGACGTAGTAGCTAGGCGCGCCGCCTTTCCTTTCCTTCCTGATGAGCAATGGACCTCCGGAGTTACCTGCATCCACTTGTGCGGTGTGTTGGATGACGTGGAATTTCTTCTCGTCGCCGAAGTCTTTGTCCTTCACGCTCATGTTGGAGATGATTCCTTTACCGAGCTGCCAGACAGGATTGTTTCCTAATCCAGGATATCCTGCAGACCATACATCGTCTCCTTCGTTCACATTTTCCGTGTAGAATTCGAGGCTTTGCCCGATTTTAAAGTGCCTTGGCAACTCTACGATGGCAACATCGATATCCTCGCTTTCCTTTATGACTGGACAATCCTCGTATTTTGTCGCGGTGTCTCCATTGAATTCAATGTTGACCGACTTCAAACCTCGTGTCACATGCTTGTTCGTGACGATATAGTGCCTCCCGTTCTTGCCTTTGATGACGAATCCGGAACCTGACCAACCCTTTTGGTAGGCTTTGTATTCGCTGGCGGCGGAATAGTAACTGTAGTTGGCCAGAATCCCCACCATTTCCGAAGCATGCTTTTTCATCTCTTCCGAAATGTTTGGGGTGACTATGGCTACTTGGTCCTTGAGATTCGTGGTTTTCTCTTCGGCGAATGATGAGAAGGCGAATCCTATTGAAAGCACGTAAGTGAGTAGTAATGTTAGTCTCTTCATTTTAATTGTATTTTTTCTTGTTTGTGATTCAGTTTATTTTATTCGTTTCTTTGTCTATCCCTTATGCCTGTCTTTTTCAATCATTTCTGACTTTCTTGCATTTCAATGGTTCAGGGCGTATGTACGTGTCTAAAATTACCTGGAGATCATCTCTATTATACTTGCCCTCTCGTATGTTTTTGATCATCTGTTTGTCTCCTGGGAAAACGCCTCTCGGCCATGTTGTCCAATTGATTGGTGCCCCTGGGCACATTGAGGCGTATTCGTCCCCTTCGAATAGGAAAAGTGTATTGAGGGTGAATGTGCCCGAACCTTCTCTATAGATTAATGTCAGTTCTCCATTCTCGTCGATCTTATAGCTGTCCGCTTTACATAAAGCTTTCCCGTTTTCCCCCTCCGAGTCTAGAACGCACCAATACTTGTGTCCTTTGTCTGTTATTCTGACCTTTTCAAATTTGTATTTCTTTGTCGGGTTTGCGGCGTTCCAGCAAACGATGTAATCCATCGGCTCTGATTCCAGTTCGACTTTTTCTACTTTGTCTTTTTCATTGATTTTTGAATAGGTGATATAACGCGCTTTGCTGAAAATATTTCCATGGGGTAAGTCCAGGTTTTCAACATATACGACGTTTCCGTCGGTATAGTGTATGTCCGCATTTATTCGAGACACTTTTGGCTCCGCATGAACGATTACACATGCGAAAAAGCTCAATAATATGGCGCATGCTATTCTATTGATGTAGTTATGTTTCATGTTCGTATGAATTTATGTGGACTCTATTACTATTCACTTCTTCAAAAATGAGTCCTTCTTCTCGAAGAGTGTGATTGCTTCTCTGCTTTTTGTATATTCTTATCTGTCGACTGTTAATGGTGCGGGACGTTGGTATGTGTCCAAAATCATTTGGAGATCCCCTTTTTTATATTTGCCATTCTTTACGTCCTTGATCATTTGTTCGTCATTTTCGAAAAGTTTTTTCGGATAATATATCCAACTGCTAGGGGTTCTTTGACAGGTTGTAGCGCGTTCGTCTCCTTCAAATAAAAAGCAGGAATAACCCTTGCCGTCTATAAAGAACATGCTCATTTCCCCCTTGTCGGTGACACTACAGATGTCTGGTATGCGGTATACTTTACATTTTTTCCCTTCCATCACTAGTATTGCCCAGTGTTTTTTGTCGGAATTATTATTCCTGATTTTATCAAGTTTGAATCTATTTTCCGGGGTTAATGCGTGCCAACAGATGATGGACTCTACCTCTGTTGAAGGTATGTCGTATTCTACTATCTGACCATTGCTATCGAGCTCGTTATAGCGGATCGATATTTTTGATTTGTCTTTTTTTTCGCAATATCCACATGGCACAGATGTTAAGTGCTCAACATGTTTGACGGTTCCGTCTGTAAGGTACAGGTCCGCTACTGTGGGGGAAAGTTGTTCCTCTTTATTTCCCCATGGTTTTGCTTGTACGATGGTATATGCGAATAAACATAGTACTATGGTGCATACGTTTTTAATGATGTGGTGCTGTTTCATGATCGTATGAATTTAATGCGGATCCTTTTTTATTCACTTCCTTAAAGAATGAATCCATTTTTTCTCATAAGGAAGTCTTTGTTCGTTTCTCTATTTCGTTCTTTGTCTGTCGTGAGGCTAATCGTCTCTGATTTTCTTGCATCTCCTGTGAGTGGAAGTGTTTTGTGCCATGTCCGTTAGTAAACGAACATGACACCCAACCTTGCGTTGAATCCGTTGATGCTTTTCTTTATGTCGATCTCATCCTCCGGATCTGGAATCAGGAACACATCCAATTGATGTCCGCCATATAGGAATACGTTCAGTGTGTTGCTTATGTTGTATCCCAATTGGGCCCCAGAACTGAGTTTGAAGAAGAATCCTCCCACAATTTCATGGTACTCTTCGCTCTTCCCGAAGATGAAACCCATGCCTGGTGCGACTTGTGGAACAACGAAAAAGCGCTTTAGGTTGATGGGAACTTGTCCCGCAACACTGTAATCCAAGGAGAATAGATTCGCTTTGTCGTCCAAGAATGGATAGTGTGGCGAACCGTCAGGATTAAATACCATTCCATGTTCGTTGAACTCTGGCGAGCCATCCTTGACGCGGATTGCCGCCGTGTTTTTCCCCAGTTCCAAGCTGTGCTTGACGAACGGGTTGTTAATGATGGAAAAGGTGAAGGTGTAGCTGCTGAATTTGTCGACAGGGATGAACGTTGTCCCTAGGGCTAGCTGGACGCCCGTATAGCCGCGGTCGATGCCAATCCTTTGCATCTTGTCCGCATTGTTCGCATCCGCTTTCGCCTTTGGTTTGTCGGCGGCGTTGTTGCCCCAGCTTTTGAGTTTCCAGTTGCCGTCTTCATATACCCATGTGCTGACCAATGTCTTCCCTCCTTTGTCGATCTGGACTGTCTGGACATCAGAGTTCGATGTGTATGCGCACGTCTTGACTTTTAGTTGGGAACCTTCTATGTTATCCTTCGCGAAGGCGTATGCGATGATGTTCTTGGCTGATTCGAAAATCATCTCGTTGTTTAGGTCTTTCTCGAACTCCTGCTTTACATTGTCTGGTGCGCTGTTGTACCATGACTGTAGTACGTCGTTGGAGACATCCGTCAGGTATTGGTCGGAAATCAGGCCTTTGTTGGTGCTAAAGCCTTCTTTCTCCATCTTCAGCAGCTGTTCTACCGATGAGAGGAGTGCTTCTTTGTTCTTCTTTAAATCTATACTTGCTATTCCCGAGATGAATTGTTGGATGTCTTGCGCAGGAATGGCGTAGTTGGTGTTCTCCCTGTCTATTCCCTTGTGGATGTTGAGACCCATCACTTCGTAACCGTAAGGGGCAGAGTCTCTTTTGATGGTCAGCGGAGATCCGTACATTCCTACGTTGACAGGGGATGTGTGTTGTATCAGCACATCCTTGGAATCGTTTGGTATGAACTTGTTGTTTGAGATGATACCGTCACCCATCTGCCAAGTCGCTTTCTTGTTCACGTCGTTGTATCCGAAGGTGAAAATGCTCATTCCGTCTACCGCGGCTTGATTCGTGAGTTTTAATCCTTGTGTGGTGTGGTCTTTGAGCATCTCTATGCACACCAATCCGTTGGATGCTCTTGTAATGACCTTTTTCTTAAGTTGTATGAGTCGATTCCCGTACTGGTCCAATGTCTCGACTGCCACTTTCGAGGCGATGCCTACATTCTTACTCACGGATATGAGATGTTTCTCTCCGGAATCCGTCTCTAGGATGACACCTGTCCCGAACGCATTGTCTCTTAGTTTTGTCACAGCCCTGGATTGATCCCTGTATCCGATTCTGGATAGCCATATTGCATAGCTTTCCATGAAATCCTTCTGTTCTTGGGTCAGTTCGGGGCGTATGATCGCCACTTCTTCTTTAATCAACTGATTGTTCGTGCTCTGTTGTGAGAGCACATTGACTGGCAACAGTGTTGCTGCCATTAATGCCCCATATTTGAATAATCTGCTCATAAATTGCTCTTATTTGTCTAATTTTAAAGGAGTTGGTCGTTTGTAGTTGTCCAATACGTATTGGAGGTCTTCTGGCTTGTATTTGCCGCTGGTCACATCTTTTATCATCTTCTCATCCCCTTTGAAGATGCTTTTGGCGGCCCATTTCTTTGTCCACATCTCCCATCCTCCGTTAAAGTAGCGGGCTTGTGTAGCATATTCGTCTCCTTCAAAGATGAAGTAGGTGAGTGGTGGTCTGTTTTGCTCTCCTTGAAGGATCAGTAAGCCGGATGGCTCTATGTAATAGACTGGGGCTAATCCATATACCATGCCTTTTTCTCCCGCTTTCTCCAATGTCGCCCATCCGCGTTGCTTGCCACTCTTCGTGATATATATTTTCCTGAATATGTGCTTCGCTTCCGGGTTGCTTTTATTCCAGCATATGAAATAGTCGACGGCGTCGGAACTCATTGTGACTTCTTCCAACTTGCCTTCATTGTTTGGTTCTACGACTACGACGTCTTGCGCCTTGTAGGTGAAGGAGATGGCCGCGCATCCTCTTGGAATGATGAAATTGTCCGAATGCTTGACTGTGCCGTTCGCAAGGTATATGTCTGCCTCGTAGGCTGTCGTTTTGTCTTTTGCTTGTGTCGTCATACAAGCCAATATCCACATCAATGCGATGCCGATTAATTTTGTGTAGTTGTGTTTCATGTTGTTATTGTGTGGACTCCAGTGTTCTCCCCAACCCAGTAGAGTCCATTATACCATGTTGGAGATTTCAATTCTGTTTTGAATCCGATGAGTCACGTTAATCTCATCTTCTTCTGTTTTTTATATCAAATGTACTATTTTTTTTGAATTATATGTGTCTTATTTCGGGAATAATTTCGCTTTTGTGATTTTTTGATTGAAATCAATCGTATTGCGTCCTCCAAAAATGTTCTCTTGAATGAGCTTTTTCGGGCCTGAGATGATGGAGTCCTGGGCGGTACTTCTTATGCTCTTCCTTGTTATTGGCTATGGTGGAATTCCCTCCTGTTGGAGATCTGAAAGATTGTGTTGTTTATAAAAGAAAAGAGGGTGTACCAAATGTGATTGATACACCCCCTTGCGTTTTTATCGTTTGGAGTTGTTTATGCTCCTGCTGATTCTTAGAATCCGAAACTCCTCTCAGCGATGAACGAGTAGAGCGGACTGATGAATCCCAATGCCAAGATGCAGATCGTACAGATGATGAGTCCGACCTTGGACATGTTGTCGATCTTGATGGTTGGGAGCGGGCTGTCCGACTTCTTGATGAACATGGCCTTCACCACTAGCAAGTAGTAGTAGAGTGAGATGATGGTGTTCAACAAGGCGAGGAAGACGAGCAGATATTCACCTTGCTCGGCGGCTGCCATGAAGATGAAGAACTTACTGAAGAATCCCGCGAATGGAGGAATACCTCCCAATGAGAACATGGCGAGCATCATGACAACAGCCAACTTCGGGTTGGTGTCGTAGAGTCCGTCGTAGTCGTCCATCGATACCTTGCCCGTTTGGTCCTCGATGCTGGAGATGATTCCGAAGGCGGCGAGGTTGGTGAACATGTAGATCAACGTGTAGAATACGAGAGAAGCCATACCTTGGTCGCTTCCCGCGATCACGCCTAGCATGATGTAGCCGGCTTGTGAGATGGAGGAGAAGGCGAGGAATCTCTTCAGGTTCTTTTGTCTGATGGCGAACAAGTTACCCACGGTGATGGTGACAACGATGATCCACCACATGATTTCTTTCCATGCCTCAGGGTAGTTGCTGAATGCCTTCATCAAGATGCACATGAATGCGAAGGCTGCGGCTCCCTTGGAGATGACGGATAGATAGGCGGTCACCGAAGTAGGTGCACCTTGGTAAGTGTCTGCTGTCCACAAGTGGAACGGAACGAGGGAGATCTTGAAGCCGATACCTGCGATGAAGAAGACTAATCCCATGATGGAGAGGTTGAAGTCGGAGAAGTTGGCTGAAATCCCGTCGAAATAGAGCGTTCCGCAGGTTGCGTAGAGCATGGAGATACCGAAGATCATAACGCCTGAAGAGAAGGCTGCGGTCAAGATGTACTTAGCTGCCGCCTCGGCTGATTCCTCTCTCTTCTTGTTGAGCGCCACCAATGTGGCCATTGGGATGGAGGCTGTCTCCAATCCGATGTAGAAGAGGAGGAAGTTGCCCGACGAAATCATCAGGTACATACCCAATAGGGTAGAGAGGGTCAGGAAGTAGAACTCCCCTGCGTGGCTTTTGTTCTCGTGCGTGTTCCAGTAATAAGCGTATAGGAAGACGAGTACGGTGCCTATGTTCAGCATGTTCTTGACGAACATGTGAATCTCTGAGGTTAAATACATCCCCGAGAATGCCTCGGTCGGACTGAAGCTGTTAGACCACTGGAAACACAGGATGGTGTGCGCGAGGAACAGCCCGATAGACAAGAGTTGGCTTGCCTTTTTGTTCTTGTCGCCGATCGTGAGGTCAGCCAACAGAACCAATATCATAACCACTACTAGGGAAATTTCGTGGTTCATCGATAAAAAATTACTATAGTCCATAAGTGAATAATTTTGCGATGTTTTCAATTCCGCCGCCGATCATGTTCGACAACCAGAGCGGTGCCATACCTATTGCGGCGATTGCGGCGATGAGTCCGAACGCTGCTACTTTCTCATACCATACTGCGTCGGTCAGCGTCTCGTGGTGCTTGTCTTGTACAGGACCCATGAGGATTTTGCCGACCACTCTAAGGATGTACACCGCCGTGATGACGATGGAGCTACATCCGAGGATGACGAATACTCTATGGAAGAGGTCTGGATGCTGGAACGCTCCGACGAAGATGGTCATCTCCGCAACGAATCCGCTCAAGCCTGGCAATCCTAGTGAGGCTAAACCCGCGATGACGTAGCAAACGCAGAGGATTGGCATGATTTTCATCAGACCGCCCATCTCGCGGATGTCACGCGTGTGCGTCCTTCCGTAGATCATACCGATCAAGGCGAAGAAGAGCGCTGTCATGAGTCCGTGCGATACCATCTGAAGGATGGCTCCCGTCATGGCGGTCTTGTTCATCATCAACAAGGCGAAGAGCACCAAACCGCAGTGGCTTACGGATGAGTAGGCGTTGATGTACTTCAGGTCGTTCTGCACGCAGGCACTGAAGGCTCCGTACACGACGCTGATACCGGTCAGGATGATGAAGATCCATGCGAGGTCTTGCGCCGCATCCGGCATCAGATACATGGCCACCCTGAAACATCCGTATCCTCCCAACTTCATCAACACACCTGCGTGGAGCATTGAAACGGCTGTAGGTGCGGATGCGTGACCGTCAGGCGACCATGTGTGGAATGGGAACATGGCTCCCAACACGCCGAATCCCACGAAGGTGAGCGGGAAGAAGATGTATTCCCAACTGATGTCGCCTCCGTTCGCCTTCAAGGCTTGCACGTTCGCGGCGATCTCTTGGATGTTGAAGGTGCCTTCGCTGCCCTCAGGGATAGAGTTGTAGTAGATGCCGAAGATGCCGACCATCAGGAAGGCGGAGCCTCCCATCAACATCAGCGTCAACTTCATGGCTGAATATTCTTTCTTGCCGCTTCCCCACAATCCGATGAGCAGGTACATTGGAATCAATGCCACCTCGTAGAAGAGGAACATCGTGAAGAGGTCCAAGGAGATGAAGAATCCGTAGACTCCGATGCTCAGCATCAGGAACCACAGGAAATATTCCTTCACTTTCTCTTCCATGGCGTAGGATACGAACACGCCGGTGATCACCACGATGGAGGAGAGCAGCAGCATGGCTACGGATATGCCGTCCACGCCGACTGAGTAGTGGATGTTGAAACGCTCATACCACATGGCGGATTCCGTGAATAGGAACTCCGAGGTGGAGTCTATTTGCCGTAACTCCAGGAATTGGATCGTCAGATAGGCGGAGGTGCAGAGCAGTGCGAATCCGCCGATGGACATGATGGTCCGTATCAGACTCTTTTTCTCGCCGTTGACGCAGAATATCACTGCCATCATGACGAGCGGGATGATTACAAATAATGATAATATATTCATTGTCGTACTTATTTTCGGTTAGAGATTAATGGACAATAACACGATTGTGATAACACCCATGATGAACACCCAAGCGTACTGTTGCACATAACCGCTCTGTACTTCCTTCGTCTCCTCCGAGGTCTTGTTCGTGACCCAAGAGAGCAGGTTCATGAATCCGTCGATGATGTGGCGGTCGAACCATGCGATTGGTTGGCAAATGCGTTGGAAGATGATGTTGTTCGTCACGTAGAGATATATCTCGTCGATGTAGAATTTGTTGTATGCCCAAATATAAGGCTTCTTGATATAGGATACCGCCTTGTTCGGCCTTCCTGTCTTTTCCAAGTAGAGGAAGGTGGCGATGAGTATGCCCACTAACCCTGCACCGATGCTTGGCAATGCGATGTTCCAGTGTGTGTGGATCTCGTAGCTGCTGTAGTCGGAGGAGATGAACTCCGTGAAGGAGAACTTGCCGAATGCCCAGCTGATACCTGTGATGACCGTCACGGCGGCCAAGAACATCAGCGGGAAGGTCATGTTCAACGGAGCCTCGTGAGGTTCGTGCTCGTATCCGTTCTCCGGCTCACCGAACCAGAAGATGCGGTAGTAGAGACGGAACATGTAGAAGGCGGTCAGACCTGCCACGAAGTACTCGACAGCGAACACCCACTTGTTGGTCTCGAACGCGGCCACCAGGATTTCGTCCTTCGAGAAGAATCCTGAGAATGGAGGAATACCGGCTATCGCCAAGCAGGCGATGAGGAACGTGATGTGGGTGATAGGCAATTTCTTTCTGAGGTTGCCCATCGCATCCATCTCGTTGCTGTGTACGGCGTGTATGATCGCACCTGCCGCCATGAAGAGCAATGCCTTGAACATGGCGTGTGTGAAGAGGTGCCACATGGAGGCCGTGTAGCCTAATCCGTCGACTCCTCCGTAGCCTGAAACACCCAAGGCTACCATCATGTAGGCGATCTGTGAGATCGTGGAGAAGGCGAGCACACGCTTGATGTCGGTCTGCGCACAGGCGATGACCGCCGCGAAGATACTGGTGAACGCTCCGATGTAGGCGATGATCTCCAGCACATGTGGCGCTTCGAACGAGTAGATAGGGAATAACCTTGCTACCAAGTATACACCCGCTACGACCATCGTGGCGGCGTGGATCAACGCTGAAGCTGGCGTCGGGCCTTCCATGGCGTCCGGCAACCAAATGTGCAGCGGGAACATGGCCGATTTACCTGCACCTCCCAAGAAGATGAGGAACACGGCGATGGAGATGATCGGGAACCCTAACAGGGTGACGCCGCTCATCGTCGAGTTCACGATCTCCACGTGTCCGTCTGTCACTTGCGTGAGCGGACCGAAGTCGAATGTCTTCGTGTAGTAGGAGAGGATCAGGATACCGATGAGGAAGAACATGTCCGCGAACCTCGTGACGATGAAGGCTTTCTTCGCCGCGCGCACTGCGGAATGCTTAAAGTAGTAGAAGCTGATCAATAGGAAGGAGGATACGCCCACCAACTCCCAGAAGATGTACATTTGGAAGATGTTGGTCGCCACAACCAATCCGAGCATGGCGAAGGAGAAGAGCGAGAGGATGGCGTAGAAACGCTGGAATCCCCCTTCTCCGTGCATGTAGCCCATGCTGTAGATGTGAACCATCAGGGAAACGGTCGAGATGACAATCAACATGATGGCGGAGAGCGGATCCAAAAGGAATCCGATGCTGATCACCAGATTCTGGTTCATCCGCAGCCACTCCATGTTGAAGAGTGTCACTTTTTGGAAGGTGTCCCCGATTTGGTAGTCACCGCTGAAGAAGTATTTGAATGCTATGTAGTAGCATAGAACGGATACGATTCCGAAAACTGTTGTTCCAAGGATACCCGATACTTTCGGGCACATTTTCTTACCGAATAGTCCCAAGATAAGGAACATGCAGAGCGGTAATATTAAGACATAAGGTGCTAAACTCGCTAACTGTTCCATATCATTAATACTTTAATTCGTTAATACTCTTGGCATCAATGTTCTTCTTCTGACGATATACATTGATGATGATTGAAATGGCTACCGCGGTTTCCGCTGCCGCTATCGCGATGACGAAGAGGCTGTAGATGTGTCCTTCCAACTGTTCGGGGAAGATGAATCTGTTGGCCACTACGAAGTTGATGTTTGCTGCGTTGAGGATGAGCTCGACCGACATCAGTATGCTGATGAGGTTCTTGCGTGCCACGAACCCATACACGCCTATGAAGAATAGGAGCGTGCTTAGAATAAAATATGATTCTACTGGTATATTCATTTGTTGTCCTCCTTATCCTTTGTTGCTATTGCGATACTTCCGATGATGCATGCGAGCAAGAGAACGCTCACCGCCTCGAATGGTAACAGATATTCGTATTGGTTCGTGCCCATCAGTGTCTTTCCTATCACCTTCATGTCCACAGTCTGAACCATCAGGTCCGCCAGATCATAATCAGGCATGAATCCGAATTTGATGATGACGCTCGCACAGGTGATCGAACCGACGATGGCCGCCACGAGTCCCATGATACGCCTTTGTCCGATGTTAATCTCCTTGTCTTCTCCCAACCCCTTGATCAGCAGGATGGCGAAGACGATGAGTATCACGATGCCTCCCGCATACACGGAGAGTTGTACCGCCGCCAGGAACTCGTAGTTGAGCTGGAGGTAGAGACCCGCTATGCAGAACAACGTGAAGAACAAGTAGGTGGCCGACCTGAGGATCTTGGTCGATGTGACCGTCAGGATGCCGAAGAGCAATATGGCCGCCGCAAGTATGAAAAATATGATGTTGCTTGCTGTTAATAATTCCATGGTCGTTATTGTTGTGGGGTTGTTAATGGTTTCTTCTCCTCTGTCTTGGAACCCTCTTTGTTCAGTTGCTTAACTAACGTCTCTCTTCTGAATACCGAGTGCTCGAAGTTGTTGCTCCAGACGATTGCCTTTTGAGGACAACCCATCGTGCAGAGTCCGCAGAAGGTGCAGCTTCCCAAGTCGTACAGATATTTGTCCAACGCTTTCTTGGTCTTGCCGTCCTCTGTGGTGATTTGTTTCGTCACAATCTTGATGGTCCCGTTCGGGCAGTTCATCTGGCAGATTCCGCACGCTGTGCACTTGTGCTCGTTGTTCGCGTTGTGCGGCATTGTCAGCTCTCCCCTGAACCGTTCAGCGTATTCCTTCACACCACGGTTCTCCGGGTATTGTTCCGTGATTGGCTTCCTGATGAAGTTGATCATCGTGATGCGCATACCCTGTAACAGGTTCCATATCCCGGAAAATAGATCTTTGATATACTGTATCATCTTTTCTTCCCTTTAGATTTAAATTATAACCCACACTGCCATGATGAGCAGGTTCAAAATGCTGATCGGCATGAGGATTTTCCACTCCAGCTTGAGCAGTTGGTCGATCCTGAGCCTTGGGAATGTCCATCTCACCCATAAGCTGAGAAGCACGAGGGCGAAGGTCTTACCCATGAACCATATCCATGAAGGAATGTTCCCCATTAACTCGTTGAACCCGGATGCCCATCCCGCATTGATTTGCAATGGTTGCCAGCCTCCGAGGAAGACGGTGGCCGCAATGCCCGCGATGATGAACATGTTCAGGTATTCCGCCAAGTAGAAGAATCCGAACTGGATACCGGAGTACTCCGTGTGGTATCCGGCCGTCAACTCAGACTCGGCCTCCGGCAGGTCGAATGGGCCACGGTTGGTCTCCGCATGGCCTGCGATCAAATAGATGATGAAGGCGATGATGGCGGTCGGCGCCTGGAAGATGTACCAGGTGTTGTATCCGCCCTCAGCGTTCATGCCGCCTTGCCCTGCGATGATGTCCGAGATGCTCAGCGATCCGGCGATGATGACCATCGTCATGATGGAGAGGCCCGCCGACAGCTCGTAGCTGATGAGCTGGGCGCCGCTTCGCATCGCACCGATCAGGGTGTACTTGTTGTTGCTGGACCATCCCGCCAACAGGATGCCGACTACGCCTAGCGAGGAGATTGCCAGGATGTAGAAGACTCCGACATTGAAGTCGATGCAGGCTAATCCGTCGCCGAACTGTAATGCGCCGAATGTGCAGAACGAACCGGCGATGGCGAGGAACAACGCTGTCTTGAATAGGATGTTATCCGTGTTCTTTATCGAAATGATCTCCTTCAAAAGGATCTTGACCATGTCGGCCACACTTTGCAGCAATCCCCAAGGACCTACTCGGTTAGGGCCGATTCGGCATTGGAACCGGGCGCATATCTTTCTCTCCAAAAGGATGAGGATCAATGCAAGCACACAATAGAGGCCCAACAAGGCGGCGCCTATGATGACGTATTCGATTGTCGTCGCCAGCCATCCGGGTAGGGCGTCCGTGAGTCCCTCGTGTATTGTACTTATTATTTCACTAAATGTTAACATATCCTTTATTCTTTATTTTGTCTGTGAAAAGAATTATCTGTCCGCGCATGGGATTACGTAGTCCAAGGAGGCTCCGATCATGATGAGGTCGGCGATCTTCTCGTTTCTGCAGAGTGGATCCAATGCGGAGATGAGCGTCATGCATGGTGAGCGGAACTTCACGCGGTAAGGGTTCTTGTCTCCCTTGCTGTTGATGTAGACGCCGAAGTCTCCCCTGGCGTTCTCCACCCGCTGGTAGTACTCTCCCTCCGGCAGCTTGATGATCGCCGGTGTCTTGGCCTTGAAGTCTCCATCAGGCAGGTTGTCGATGAGTTGCTCGATGATGCGGAGTGATTGCTCGATCTCGTCCAAACGGATGAGGTATCGGTCGAACGTGCCTCCGTCTTGGCGGAGCATCTCTTGGAAATCCACCTGGTCGTACACCGCATATGGCTCGATCTTACGCACGTCGCATGACCATCCGGAAGCTCTTCCCGCAGGTCCCGTCACGCCCAATGAAGCGGCGGTCTCCTTGGTGAGGAATCCGATGTTCTCCATACGACCCTTCGCGATCGGGTTGTTGGTGAAGAGGATATGGTACTCTTTGATCATCTTACGCATGTAAGGGATGAACTCCTTGACTTGGTCCACGAACTTCGGACTCACCTCGTTGGCCAATCCTCCGATGACGTTGTAGCCCACCATGAGGCGGCCGCCACCGGTCTCTTCGAAGATGTCCATGATCTTTTCACGGTCGCGCATTCCGTAGATGAAGGCGGTGATGGAACCCATATCCATGCACATACATCCCCATCCCAACAAGTGGGAGGCGATACGGGTCAACTCGTCGAAGATGACGCGGACCACCTGCGCCCTTTTCGGCACCTCGATGCCCAGGGCTTTCTCTACGCAGAGGCAGAAGGCGTGGCGGTTCATCGTTCCTGACAGATAGTCGAGACGCTCTGTCAACTGGAGGATCTGCGGGTAGGTCTTGCTCTCGCACATCTTCTCGATGCCTCGGTGGATGTAGCCGAAGTTCGGGTCCACCTTCTTGATGATCTCTCCGTCCAACGATACCCTCAGGTGAAGCACACCGTGGGTGGCTGGGTGTTGAGGTCCTATGTTCACCACGTATTCGTTCTTGTCGAACAACGCTTTGTGTTCAGTGATCAGTTTGCCCTCCTTGTCGAATCGGATGGATGGAAGGTCTTCCATCGCGTCCGCCGTTTGGTTGACAAGCGGAACCGGGTTCAACTTCGGATCCGCGTCGTAGTCCTTCCTGAAAGGGAAGCCGTTCCAGTCTGCCCGTAAGAAGAGGCGGCGCAGGTCTGGGTGGTTGACGAATTGCAGGCCGAAGAAGTCGTAAGCCTCACGCTCGTACAGGTTGGCGGATGCCCAGAGGTCGCTCACCGTCGGAATGGCGAGGTTCTCCCTGTCTGGCGTGTTCACTTTCACGACGACCATCGCAGTCTTGTCTTGGGTGGAGGTGAAGTGGTAAATCACTCCGAAATACTCCTTGTAGTCCATTCCTGTCAAGTTCAACAGGACATCGAACCCGTTCTCTTTCAATTTCTCCGCCAATTTCCTCAATTGGTTAGGGGAAACGCAGATGGTAGGGTATTGTTGCTCTTCGATAGTGAGACTGGAGTCCACTGACGAAACTATGTCTTTTATCTTTTTCATATCCTACTCGTTTTCTGCTGTATTGTTTTCTGATTCGTCGGATTTCTTCTCGGCATTGCCCTTGTTAGGCAGTTTGAAGAAGTTCTCCAGCTTGATTTTCCTTTGTAGTTGCATCATGCCGTAGAGCATGGCGTCTGGTCTTGGCGGGCATCCCGGCACGTATACGTCCACAGGGATGATCTCGTTCACACCGTTCACCACGTGGTAGGTGTCCTTGAACGGTCCGCCGCTGATGGCGCATCCACCCACGGCGATGACGTACTTAGGCTCCGCCATCTGGTCGTATAGACGCTTGAGCACGGGAGCCATCTTGTGCACGATCGTTCCTGCCACGAAGATGACGTCGGCCTGACGTGGTGAGTTACGTGTGACCTCCCACCCGAAACGGGCGAAGTCGGTACGGGCGGCACCGACGCACATGAACTCGATACCGCAGCAGCTGGTGGCGAAGGTCAACGGCCATACGGAGTTGGACCGTCCCCAGTTGATGATGTCGTCCAATACGCCGACCACCACATTCACACCACCCGCGCGGAGTTCTTCAACATACTGCTCTAAGTATTCGTTGTCGTTGAAGTCCTCCGTCTTCATGTTTTTTATTTTGATGTTCTTTACTTCCATTCCAATGCTCCTTTCTTCCATGCGTAGGCTAATCCGAGAACAAGAACGAGAAGGAAGAACGCCACACTGACTAGTCCCATCGTCCCCAATGATTTCATGATGGTCGCCCAAGGGAACAGCAACACTGTCTCCACGTCGAACATCAGGAACAGGATGGCGAATAGGTAGTAGCCCACCTTGAACTGCATCCACGAAGTACCTCTCGTAGGGATACCACATTCGTACGGCTCTCCTTTTTGCGCATTGGTCGACTTAGGCGCTAAAAGCTTGCCTATGATCAGCGCGGCTACCACCATGATGATGGCCGTCACCAATACGACGATAAAAATTTCACCTGAACTCATTGTTATAAACTGTTTTTGTTATTGATATTCTATGACAAAAAAAAACTATACCTTTTGGGGGTATAGTTTCGCATGGTAGTGTGACCTGCCACAAATCATTGCTTCCAATGATTTGCTTTTCAAGCATTTCCTTAGGATTACTTGTGCTTTCATCACACTGAATTTTCTTGTTATGTATAATCGTAATTTTACGTACGCAAAATTGGAAAAGTTATTTGATTTGGACAAATAATTCCCCACGTTTTTTTTATGGTTTTTTGACAATTTGAAAGCCTTTTCTTGTAATCGGGCGAAAAATGGCTTTTATTTGTGCCTTTTTGTGTACGTATAAGGTGTGTAAGTGTCAAAATGTAAGTTTTGTATGGCTCTTTGCTCGCATTTAGAAAGTTTTCCACAGGGAGATTTTTTTCCTTAATAGTAAATATTCATATTCATATTTCGTTATCTTTGCAAAAAACAATTAAAGGATGTTAATATGTTGACTGTAGAAAAAATTGGCGGAACGTCCATGTCCGAGTTCAAGGATGTCTTGAACAACATTATTATAGGGAAGCGTTCCGGCGCGGACTTTTATAATCGTATATTTGTCGTTTCCGCGTATAACAATGTGACGAATTGGTTGTTGGAGCACAAGAAGACGGGCGAACCTGGTATCTATGTGAAATTCCTTCGTGACGAGAATTACAACGAGGCTCTCGACGAGTTGTGCGGCAAGCTGATCGCTCTGAACCGTAAGTACGAGGAAATCAAGCTGGACCAGAAGGTCGCAGACGAATTCATCATCAATAGGATCGCTAAGGCTAAGTCTTACCTTGCCGCTATGCATAGCGTGGTCGCTTCGGGATATGTCAATAAACGAGACCTTTTCCTTGCCGCGCGTGAAATCCTTTCTTCCATCGGTGAGGCGCATTCTGCCTTCAATTCGGTCAATATCATCCGCAACCATGGCATCGACGCTACTTTCATCGACCTCTGCGGTTTCGACGATTCGGAGGCGCTTACCATTGACGAGCGTATCCATAAGGCTTTCATTGGCATCGATTTCTCTAAAACACTTTGCGTGGCTACTGGCTATACGAAGGGTGTGGAGGGTATCATGCGTGCCTTCGACCGTGGCTACTCCGAGGTGACCTTCTCTAAGATCGCTGTGGAGGTGAAGGCGGACGAGGCAGTTATCCATAAGGAGTTCCACTTGTCTTCGGCTGACCCTAAATTGGTCGGTAAGGACAAGTCCATCCCTGTCGGTCATACGAACTTCATGGTGGCTGACCAATTGGCGGACGTCGGTATGGAGGCGATCCATCCGAAGGCTTCCAAACCATTGGAGTTGGCTGGCATTAATATCCGTATCAAAAATACTTTCGAGCCTGAACATCCGGGTACGTTGATCTCTAAGGATTACGTGGCGCAACAGTCACGCATCGAGATCGTCTCCGGTACGGATAAGGTGCTGGCGGTTGAGATCCATGATCCTATGATGGTGGGTGAGGTCGGTTTTGACCTCCGTATCATGCAGGTCTTCGAGAAGCATCACGTAAGTTATATTCTGAAATCCACGAACGCTAACAGTATCACGATGGTGATTTGGGACAAGCAGAGCTCTATGCCTTTGGTGGACGAACTGCAGCGTCTCTTCTACCAGGTGACGGTCAAGGAGGTTTCCTTGGTTTGCTGCATGGGTACGAACATCGCTCATCCGGGCTTCCTCTACAGGGCGGCCAAGGCTTTGTGCGACAACAACATCAACATCGAATGTTTCGCCCAGTCTTTGCGTCAGGTGAACATGCAGTTCGTGCTGAAGCGTGAGGACTATGCCGCTGCCATCTGTGCTTTGAATGATGCGCTTTGCGTGCAGAAGATCGGTTGATGGACCGGTTCTTTAATCAGTGAATTTTTATAACATGTCTTATAGGATGGGGGAGAGGTGATGAATCGTTTCTCCCCCTTCTTCTTTTACTCAGTGTATGGTTTCTTCTTCGGATGACGGTCGGATGCGGGGCGTTTTGTGCGGACATGCCACCGCCTTCGCCTCCTATTTGATCTTTGGCTTTAATATATTGGCTTGCAAACTGATCGCCCAGTCGGGGCTGGTGCCTCCGATCTGTTTGTTCACTTTCCGCGCCTTGGGTGCGGTGATACTCTTCTCTTTGCTCTCCTTCTTCCTGCCTAAGGAGCGGGTGGAACGTAAAGATATGTTGCGCATATTCATCGCTTCGATGCTGGGGCTTTTCCTCACGCAAATCACTTTCCTCGTTGCGATTAAGATCACTACGCCTTTCGATGTCTCTGTCGTGGCTTCCCTGACGCCTATCTTCACGATGTTTTTCGCGGCGATCTATCTGAAGGAGCCTATCACCTGGAAGAAGGCCTTGGGTGTGGCCCTGAGTTTCACGGGTGTGCTTTGGCTGATCTTCAACTCTGTTAACGTCTCCTCTGGTGTGGAGACCTCTTCTCCGTTGGGTATTTTCCTGATGGTTTTGAATGGCCTCTTCTTCTCCATCTATCTGAGCATTTCCAAGCCTGTGATTAGCAAGTATAGCGTTGTGACGTATATGAAGTGGATGTTTCTTTTCTCCCTTCTGGTCTCTTTGCCTTTCGACTTGGCTGATTTGGCCTCGCTGGACTATGGCGAGTTCTCCACAAGCTTGGTGCTTTCGATTCTCTATGTGGTCATTTTCGCCACGTTTGTGGCATATCTTTCCATCTCCTTCGCCCAGCGTCTGATCCGTCCGACGCTCGTGAGTCTCTATTCCTATGTGCAGCCTATCGTGGCGGCTTGCTTAGGCGTCTATTGGGGCATGGATGTGATGACTTGGCAGAAGGTCTGTGCAGCATTGCTCGTTTTTGTGGGCGTGGCGGTTGTGAATGCTAGTAGGAGTAAGACGAATTGAGAATATTGATTCGTTCGATCTGGATTTTATCTTTCAATTTTTGTACAATATGTAAAACGGGCGACTCCTCATAGGGAATCACCCGTTTTCACAACATTCTCCCTTTTCAGGGAATCATGCTCGTTGTTTAATTTTCCGAACGCTTATTTTATTGATACTGTAGGGAGGATGTCCATGCATTTGCTTAGACTTGCCTCTCTCATGTCATCGTCTAGTTTGATGGTTATTCCGTACAATCGTGGACTTTTGTATATGAGGTATACATCTTCTGTCCCCTCTTTGACGTCGTTGCCTCTTCGTGCGGTGAAGTGGGTGGCAGTGTAGTTCTCTTTGCCTAGGATAGTGTCTGTCGGCTCGCTGACTTCAGTGTAGTAGATGTTCTTCAAATCGTCGTACATCTTCTTCTTGTAGCTTTGAATGTAACTGTTCGCTGCCTCTTTGCTCTCCATTGTCTCGTGGAACCTCATGAAGTATATGGTCGTCGCATATCTAGGCTCTCCGCTTTCACTTGGATTGTTGTCGCTGAGCAGGGATGCGCAGATGACATTGTAGCGATATCCGTCGAAGTATCTGTCGGGATTGGTTGGCATGGTGTCCATGTAGGTGTTGGTCCATTGGTCTACGGGGAATATGGCTGTGATGCCGTACATGTCGTTCAGGACCACGTGTTCCTTGTCTAGGATGTCTTCAGGACGTCCGTTTAAAGTGTTGTCGTCTTCCTTTTTGCAAGAAAATAACAACGTACTCGCTAGTGCAAGGAATAAAAAGCTTTTTCTTGTGAACAATGTTTTCATGACTTTGCCCCCTATTTATTATATCACATCAATGATTGTAGATCTCGACAACCGAAATTCTCGAATTATGCTTAATTCTCGTGGTGCCCAAGATGAGATTCGAACTCACACGCCGAAACCGGCACTACCCCCTCAAAGTAGCGTGTCTACCAATTCCACCACCTGGGCAAAAAAATCGACAGAACCTTTAGTTCTGCCTTCCTGATTTGAGCGAAAAACGGGACTCGAACCCGCGACCCCGACCTTGGCAAGGTCGTGCTCTACCAACTGAGCTATTTTCGCAAATATGTTAGTCTCAAATTTGAGAGAGTCGCATTTTCCCTTGCCAAGGTCGGTACTCCTTTCCTATTTGTCGGGCAAGGTCGTGCTCTACCAACTGAGCTATTT
>JAFXPK010000019.1 GCA_017527905.1 Paludibacteraceae bacterium | reverse complement strand
GTGGTGGAGCTGACGGATGTTGAGGCTCTCTTGGGGCAGATCCCCTCCTGCAGGGTGGTGGTCACCACGGGTGAGAAGGCCACGCAGAACCTTATGGACTCCTTCTCGTTGCCGGAGATGCCTAAGGTTGGTACCCATGTCCCGTTGTGTGGCGACACTGTTCTGTTTCGCCTGCCCTCCTCCTCGCGCGCCTATCCACTGAGCCTGGAGAAGAAGGTGGAGGCGTATCGCAAGATGTTCGAGTTTGCGGGGATCCTGTGAGGAATCGCCGTGTTTTATGTAGATTATTATTATGAATATATTTAAAGTTTTGATTTGGCTACTTGTTTGTGTCGTTAATATCATGTAAAATACTTGTTAATTTAATATTCATACTAGAATAAAATAACCAATTCTAAGTAAATGATTTTTACATTTTTAAATATCTACTTTGACGTATATCAAAAATAAGAAAACGTAAAAAATATAGAAAAAAGTTTTGTTGTTTCGAAAATATACCCTATATTTGAATTGATATGAAATAAGAGATATATCATATTCCTAATATGTATAGATGTGTAACTGTTATATATTCAATATAACATTAATTTATAACTATTTTATTAACTTTTAATTACTATTTTTATGGCAATAGGTTCTGGAGTAACAAGCAGTACTGTGTCTGCTTTGAATGGACTACCCTTTGAGAACATTATTGGTGGTCCTCTTAATGCGTGTGTGTTGGCTCAAAAAGAAGCTGCGTTAACCACAATTGATTTCATCAACAGTGTCGGATTGACAACAGACCAAAATGGTCGTACAGAAGCCATCTACGTTCATTTCACATTTGTACAGAACGGAAGGAAGGTGAACATAAGCGTTCCCTTGTTGACAATCGTGCCGATTCCGTACATAGCCATCAACACGATTGATATCAATTTCAAGGCTTCCATCACCGGTTCTGAAGCAACATCAGACTCTATTTCAGACGAAGAGTCTTCTAACACAACAAGCAAATCAAACAAACGCATCGGATTGATTCTAAACCGCAAGAAGACCTCCATGACTTCAACTATTTCTACCAAGAGAGATTCAAAATCCACACAGGATTCCTCTTATAGCATTGAAGCCACGGTTGACGTAGCTGTTCACGCCTCGCAAGATTCCATGCCAGCCGGTATGGCCAAAATCCTTGAGATGTTGGGCAGTGCGATTGATTTGTGCAATCCAGAGGGAGAATTAACGGTAAGCGCAGATTCTGCTAAGGAAGGCGAGGTTATAACTGTTACATACAAAGGATCTGATGGTGTATATCATCCGGATGCAATTGTGCTTTCAAATAATGTTAATGCTACAATCACGGCTGATGGAGTTGGAAAATACTTCACATATCCTAATGCTGATTCTGTGTCCATCACATTGGATCCTGCAAAATTAAGTTCAGACCTGTCGGATACAGAAAAAGGATTGAGTAAAACAATCACAAAAGTCGCATAATTAGTTTTTGATTTATGGCAAAAGGTATAGATACGACTGCATCCACTGTCGCGACCAATGCCTTACAAGCTATTCCGTTTGGTTCTATCATAGGCGGACCTATGTCTGCTTGTATAGAGGCTCAAACGAATGCGGCGAAAACAACCTTGGATTATATCAAGGAAGTAGGTCTGACAACAGATGAGGATGGAAATTCCAAAGCAGTCTATGTCAGTTTCGAATACCGTAAAAATGGACACAGTTCGATCCTCAGCATACCATTGCTGACCATTGTCCCGATTCCATATTTTGCGATAAAGGATATTGACATCGCATTTAAGGCAAGCATTTCCGCTGCTTCGTCACTTTCCACAACGGAAAGCAGTAGCTTGGAAGTGGGTGCCTCACTGAAGGCGAAAGCGGGCTTTAACCTGGGGCTTTTCAAAGGAAGTATGGAGATGAGCGCCAGTGTTTCAAGCAAGAAGGACTCATCGGCAACTAGGGATTCAAAATATAGCGTCGAGTACACGATGGATGTGGCGGTCAAGGCAGGTCAGGATGACATGCCGGCAGGAATGTCCAAAGTGTTGGAGATGTTAAGTGAATCAATCGATACGATTGTTGCCACAGGAGAATTGACTGTCTCTTCACAGAAAATCTCAACGGCAGACGGCGGTGTTTACGTTACTTATAAAAATGTGGATGGATACTATGCACCATCAGATATAGCAGTTTATAAGAGCGGAGGAACAGAGCCAATTACGGATAATAGTATTTGCAAATTGGTTCCTGATAAGACAGGTGCTGTCTGTCTTTTTTATACGGCCGGAAGCTACGAGATAAAAGCTGGAGAGAATTCTACGTTAGTTACTGTTACCGAATAACTAAACATTTATCAGTATGCCAAGTAATAAAGACAAGTCTTCTGACCAAAAGGATTCTCAAAACACGCAGAACAATGGACCAAATGACAATGGCCAAGAAGGTAATGCGGGGGAGACTGGAGGCGAGAACCCAAACACTGGAAACCCTGGAGATTCTACGGGGACCCAGGGAGGAGGAAGCTCCCTTAAGGAAAATGCCAGTGATGCCATTGACATGACCACGAAGGCGGCCGAAGCTTATAATAAGTTGAAGGCAACGGTGACACTTGAAAAGGTGACAGCTGACTATGCCTCTGTAAACGAGGCTGCCGCTTCATGGGAAAAGGTATCCTTCGATAAGATAATCGCGGAACCGCTCAAGGCGACAGTCAAGGCGCAGGGGGATGCCGCCAAATCTGTACTGGAGTTTATCCGGAATGTGGGAGTTACGAGTGACAGTGACAACGGATCGGAAACGTTAACTGTGGTTTCGTTTAATTTCTTCAAGAATGGGAAGAATTCCAAATTGCAGATTCCTTTAATCACGCTTGTCCCTATCCCCGCATTGTGTATTGATGAAGTGACGTATGACTTTAAGATGACCATTTCATCTTCGTCTGACGTTACAATGACCAATACAAATTCGATCACAAGCAAATTTGACGTGAATGATACTCCAGAGCAACAAACTGGTGGAGGCGCTCAAGCCAAAAAAGGAGACGAAAAGGGGAAAGAGGCAAAGGAGAAAGATGCGACATCGGAGGCAGATGCTTCGAAAGTGAAGGAAGCGACCAAAAAAACCGTTTCATTCACTGCCGGCTATTCTTCAAAAAAGGATTCTACGGCCACGCAAACTTCCAAGTATAGTGTTGAAACCACTATGGATGTGAAATTGAAGGTGGGTAAGGATGATCTTCCAGCGGGTGTTTCTAAAATGCTGGAGATACTGAATGGCTCAACTGAGATATACGATCCAAATGGGGAATTAACATTATCGGCGGATAACCTGACCCTTACGAATGGATATGCGATCTTGTCTGTCGTGTATAAGGATGGCAATGGGAACTTTGATGTTTCAGCCATTAAGTGCACAGATATGGATAACAAGGAGAAAGGTCAAAAATCTGAAAGCGCCGACAACCTGCAAATCGTATTCACCGACCCCGGTGTCTATAAGGTAAGTGCGGGAAAGAAATGTCAGTTGGTTCAGATCAATCCGTCTGTTAGTACAGCAGAATCATAGTTTGACAATCAGGTGGAAGACTTCCGAAATAGTCTTCCACCTAGATTGAATTAATTAAAAAATGTAAAACATAAAATGGAAGTAAATAATACGCTTATAGACATTCTCTCGGAAGCAATGTTCTCAACGGTTGAGGCAAACAACCGCGCAACTGAGGAGTTTTTTCAGAAATTAGCGGAGATAGGAGTCTCCTCTGATAGCTCGTTGGAGACTGTTGAATGTGTCGTGAAAGGCAAGGATAATATGGATTATGTATTAAGAATCCCCAAACTAATTCTTATGCCGATGCCTCTTCTTCATGTGAAGGAAGCCACATTTGATGTGGAGGGAGAATGGGAGATTAGAGAAAGTGAAACATCTGTGGAAGAAATAGAGAGAACTATTAGTAGTACAGCGAGACCTAAGGAGTTGAGCATTTCTAGTGTGTCTGTGCGTAAACTAAGCGATCTAGTGGAAAAGGAAAGAACCTCGATACTCTCTGTCTCTTCTTTTAGAGATGATATAATGCGGGCTTCTATTCCGCCGCAAGACAAACGTGTTATCTTGAATGAAATTAAGCCATCCATTGTTCTAGCAAGCAATCATGTCTCATCCACAACGACGTCTTCATCCTCGGATGAAAAAGAATCATCCAAAAATCAGAACTTGAAGATTAAAGTTTCTGTTAAGATGGAACAATCGGATATGCCTGCAGGCTTAAGCAATCTGATTCAAACAATAACCAATTGTATCGAAGTAAAAAAGGAGGAGTAATATTATGGTAACAAACAACGGAAAAACACCAGGAATGAATTGCCCTCAGTGCGGCAATTTTATTCCAACAACAATTGTGGAACTTCTTACATCAACTGGGTTGACGTGCCCACATTGCAGATTGAGATTGACAATCAATAGGAATGAGTCCAAGAAAGCGATGGAAATTTTACAAAAGGTGCAGAATGCTTCGGACAAGCTAGAATCAGCAACTAATTTCAGAAGATAATTATGATGACAATAAATGATATAAAAACAGCCAACACGGCATTCGATTCGATTCCTTTCGAGAATCTGATCGGTGCCCCTCTTTGTGCGTGCGTGAATGCGCAAAAGCAGGCGGCCGAAGCTACCATTAATTATATTCAGGAGATGGGATTCGAGAAAAAGAAAAACTCTACTGATTTATCTGTCATAATGGTAAGTTTTGAGTTTGTGCAGGATGGAATACCAAAAAAATTGCAATTGCCATTGCTTAGCATCGTCCCAGTCCCTTATCTTCAAATTGACACGGTAGACATTAAGTTCACGGCCGAGGTCGCGGCGAACTCGGATGATACATTTAACGCTCGTATTAGCAATCAACGATATGAGGAAGATACTAAAGGAACAAAATCACTGGATTACAAGGGGTTAATTGATCTGAATATCCGTGCGACGGGTACTAATATGCCCGCCGGTTTGGCGAAGATTTTCCAGGTGTTTGAAAGCTATTGCTTTCAAATCGAGGAAAAACCTATTGTCCTGTATTATCTTAAGGTTATGGAGCGCCCGTCCAATAAAACGAAACTGAACACCCTTGTGAACAAGGTCATGTATACAAAGCCGGATTTGGCGGAGGAAGCCATACGATATGCGTTTGAGAATCTAGGCGTCTTGTGTAGCCATATCACGTTGGAGGAGGCTGACAATCTAAATGATGTGATTGAAAGAGATGGCGGGAAGGTGCGTCTTGGCGAAGTGGCTAATGCATACTACGTACAGCTTATAGGTGATGATATCACGAAGCCAAAACTAGCTAAAATTACTGCTAAGATAAAGGCGGAAAGACCAGAGCTGGATGAAAAGGATATAGTCGAAGCCATAAACGAGAAACTTGTCATTTGCCAGTATTTGACATTGGAGGAGGCTGAACGATTAAATGACGTCATCGAAAAGGCTGGTGGAAAAGCCAAGTTGGGATTGATAATCGATAGATAAATTAATTAAAGAGCAAGATCAATGGCCTCTTCTGAGATGAATGAAGAAGAAAAAATTCTGCAACAATTGTCAGATTCGTTACGACCAATGTCTTTGAAGAAAATGGTCGCTAACCCGTTGGTTTCTTGTGTGAAGGCGCAATACAAATCGATAGAGGTAGCCTACAATGTCTTATTGAACCATTCATTCAATAGGTATCCCCAAACTGGGGAAGGAAAAGGTGAAACCATAGAACCCATCTATGTGTCATTTTCTTATATCCATAATGGCAGGCTTTATTCTCTACAAGTCCCTTTGTTCACTTTAATCCCATATTCTTTTTTAGAGATCCGAAATGTAGATTTGTCATTTGTGGCCGATATCCATTGTGATTCTGAAGGCGAAACAAAAGGATATATAGGTTCAAAGTCCATGAAAAAGAATTCCCATTATGCGGGGAAGGGCAATTGTTCCATTGAATATAAAATTAATATGGGACAAAGTGACATGACTGCTGGATTAGCCTCTATACTCCAGTTCTGCAGTGAAAATGTTGTGCAAAAGACAAGATTTAAAGAAACAAAAAAAGAAAAACCTCATAAATAAAATGATTGGTGAACATCCAAAAGAAATGTTTGTGATTTAAACAGTTCAAATACTTATGGATGTCTTAGGGATATCGCATGCCCACACCATAACCATGCAATCAAAATGTACCATTTTTAACAGTAAATATCTATTACCATGGCAAAAAAACAATTGATTACAAAAGCTGTACTTGATTCAGTCAAGATTGCTACCATTAAAAAATTGTCTCGTGAAAAACTTCAGGAAGTAAAAGCTGAGGATTTCAACGTTGTCCTCAAGAAATACAAGGTGAAGTGGAGTGTCGACGTTAAGAAACATGATCCCAAACTGTTGGCAGATCATCCTCGTACCAGAGCTTTGGCGGATCCTCAGCTCAAGAACCTGCCATTATGGATTTTTAAACGGACAAAATACAATTATTACTACATGAATAATGGCAGACTTGAGAAGAAGGAATCCACAAGCTTGCCTGCACAGTTCGACTGGAGAGAATTGGGCAATGTGTTGACAAGCGTTAAAGATCAAGGGTCTTGTGGCTCGTGTGTCGCATTTGCCACGGCTGCGGCCCTTGAAGCTCATTATAGGATTCAAAATTATAACAACAGCCGAAACGTGATAGACCTCTCGGAGGCTAGCCTGTTCTTTACCTCACAATGTTTATGTAGTGTCGGATGGTATTGTTCAAGTGCCATGGAGGCGGCAAAAAACGAGGGTGTATGTTTGGAATATAATTATCCGTACACTCCAGTGGACCAAACCGCTCATATGTCGGAAGGGAGTAATCGAATTGTGAAAATAACAGATTATAAGGTCACCGCTGACACGAAACAGATGAAGAGATGGCTCATCGAAAATGGTCCATTAGTGGCTCGATTCGATTTTTATTCTGATTTTAGACTGTTTTGGAACTCTTGCTCGAACGAGAAGGAGGTTTATACTCTTACGCCTATCGGTGAATATGAAGATGATGGACATGCAGTCTGCATCGTAGGTTATGATGACAATAAGAAGGCATGGATCTGTAAAAACAGCTGGGGTAGTAGCGCAGCACATCCAAGCGGTTATTTCTATATGGGATATGGTGAATGTGGCATTGATGCTCACATGTATCTTCCGGTTAATGTATATGATAAAATCACTTATGATGTTATATCTTATAATCCTTCCAATCTGAAAGTTGTTAAGGAGAGCACTTGCTGGCTCTTGACGGACGGACGGTCACGAATGAATGTGTTCGCCTCAGAGGAGGATGCGATGAATGGGTTGAGGGTGGCCAAGAGACATACACGACAATGCTTTGTGGGACGTGATAACAAAAGGAGCAATCGAAAAGATTTTATCCTCAGCTATTTTGATGGTGATAGTGGGCTCCCTGCTGAGCCATTAACTAAAACTGACATAATCCCTTATAACCCGAAAAACGTTTCTGTCCGATATAATGCGCAAGCTGGTTACTGGGAGGTGATAGAGCAGGAAAAAACCATTCTCAACATCCTAAGACCAGGAAAGGCCACGACCCCAAAAGTGCATAATATGTTCATCGCCGATAATATGGCAGACGCATTAGCTATGCTTCAGATTGTGGAAAGACACTCGAAGAGTTGTTACATCGGAAGAGACAACAAAAAAAGCAATCGGAAAGATTATATCGTGCATTATTTTGAATGACGATGTGTGGCCCTATGAAATCCACCATTATGTCTTGGAGAATTTATTGGACCATGAGAGCGAACCCGCTCAAACATTATTTTAACTGATATTGCGGCGTTTCCGGGACATTCGGGAGAAATCCATGGACGTTCGGGGAACGCCGTTGCAATAGAATATTGATTGAAACCTGCCGACCCTTATTTCCCCTCCTCCTTCTTGTTCAGCTCCGGATAGATGATGCGGGTGTGGTAGATGGTCTTGAGCTTCTCCTTGAGGACCGCCTTGATCTCGTTGATCTCCTTGAAGGTGATAGGGGTCTCCTCGAAGATGCCCTCCTGGATCTGGTCGGTGATGATCTTCTCGACGAGGTCGTTGATGCTCTTGTCCGTGTATTCCTGTAGACTTCTGGAGGCCGCCTCCACGGAGTCGCACATGACTAGGATGGCCATCTCCTTCGAGGTCGGCAACGGTCCGGGGTAGGTGAACTTGGATTCGTCGATTTCCCTGTCCGGATATTTGTTCTTCATCGTGTAGTAGAAGTATTTCGTCTTGCTCTTCCCGTGGTGCGTCTTGATGAACTCCTGGATCTTCTCCGGCAATCCGTATTTCTTCGCGATGGCCACGCCGTCCGCCACGTGGCGGATGATGATCTGCGCGCTTTTCTCCTCGTCGTTCATCTCGGTGTGCGGGTTCTTGCTCGACTGGTTCTCCGTGAAGAAGGCCGGGTTGGCCATCTTGCCGATGTCATGGTAGAGCGCGCCCGTCCTCACCAACATAGGGTTGGCGCCGATGCAGCTGGCCGCGTCGGATGCGAGGTTGGAGACCTGCATGGAGTGTTGGAAACTGCCAGGAGCCTCTTCCGAGAATTTCCTCAGTAGCGAATTGTTCGTGTTCGCCAACTCCACCAATGTGACGTCCGACACATAGCCGAACATCTTCTCCACGATGTAGATGAGCGGGTTGGCGAGCAGGAGCAGCAGTCCGTTGCCGAGGAAGATCGGGAACATCGACCACTCGAAGTGGTCCAGTCCGTTCTCATGCACCAGCGTGTTCCCCACGTAGATGATGCAGTAGGAGATGGTGATGAGTATGGCGGCCTGCACGAGTTGTGAGCGCATGAAGATGTTCTTCAGGGTGCAGATGGAGATCATGCCCGCGATGGACTGCATCAGCAGGAACTCGAAGTCGTTCGGCACGATGAAGGAGGAGAGGAGCACGGCCGTGAGGTGGGCGAAGAGAGCCGTCCTCGTGTCGAAGAAGCAGGTCACCAGGATAGGCAACAAGGCGTATGGCACGATGTTCGGCGTGTATTCGTTCTTGACCATGATGGAGGTGAGCACGCAGAGTATGGTGATCATTCCCAGCATGAAGGCCACGTTCTTGAGGTTCACCAGGTACTTCTTCCTGAACAGGAGCAAGTAGAGGTAGAATGCGCACAGAATGATGCTTATGATGATGATCTGACCGATCATGATCAGTTGTTTGTTGGTCTTGTCGCTGTTCTCCTGCACGGCAGACCTGAGGGATTCGAGTATGTCGTAAGTCTGGGCCTTGACGATCTCTCCGTGGTCGATGATTTTCTCCCCGCTTTGGATCCTGCCCTTGGTGAGGGAGATGGACTTCAGGAGTTCCTTCTTCACCGACTCGTTCTTCTCCTTGTCGTAGGAGAGGTTTTCGTGGATGTAGTTATTGATGTTATAGCCTTGGAGCGTCTCCTTGTCGAGCGATGCGGGGATTCCGTTGATGATGTGCTCGTAGGCGGTCTTGGTGGTGTGGAGGGCGGAGACAGGCCTGTTCTTCGCCTGGTTGCCGGTCAGCACGTTGATCTCGCTTTTCTTCTCCTCGTTCAGTTTGTCCATGTCGTCGGCGGAGATGATTCCGTTGGCGTAGAGCGATTTCAGTTTGCGGGCGATGTAGTTCTTGTAGTCGTCCGCCGCCTCGTCCTCCACTTTCCCGAACTTCTCGTTCAGCATGCCGATGTATTTTTCGGGGATGGCCTCGTCGTTGATGAAGAATGGGCTGAAGTCGCTCAGGAGGCTGTCCTCCTCCTTCTTGACGTCCTCCTTGGATTTCATGATCTCGAAGGCGAAGGGGGCTGTGAGCGCGTCATATTCCCAAGGCTTCTCGATGGCGTAGTTGTATTTGAATTTCCCGAAGTTCGGGTAAGTCTTGAATATGATCAGTCCGGCGACGAAGAAGAGCGCCGCGATGGAGATGTATCGCATGTATGAGTTTTTGCTTTTCATGTCAGTTCGAATAAAAGTTAGACAGAAAAATCCTTTCATTTTTATTATAAGGTACAAATATAAGCCATACATATTGAAGAAACAAGAAAAACACTGCGATGGAAATTGAGAATTAAGAATTAAGAATTATGAATTAAGAATTATGAAACGTTAGTTTGACGTAGTCATTGATGAATTTATGGGGTGAGGGGAGGTCGGAAAACATTTTGCATAAAAAATAGCAAAAAAAATTGGTGGGGTGAAATAATCTTTCTAAATTTGCACCCACTTTTAGTAGAGTGTCTAAAAATATATTTATTAATAACTTAAAAGATTAAAAGTTTAACGAAATGCCTACAATTCAGCAGTTAGTTAGAAAAGGAAGGGCAAGTCAGGCGGACAAGAGCAAATCTCCGGCTTTGGACTCATGTCCACAGAGAAGAGGTGTCTGCGTGAGGGTTTACACAACAACCCCTAAGAAGCCTAACTCAGCAATGCGTAAGGTTGCCAGAGTACGTTTGACGAACCAGAAGGAAGTGAATGCTTACATTCCGGGAGAGGGTCACAACTTGCAGGAGCACTCCATCGTGATGGTGCGTGGTGGTCGTGTGAAGGATCTTCCAGGTGTGCGTTACCACATCGTACGCGGAACATTGGATACCGCAGGTGTGAACGGACGTACGCAACGTCGTTCCAAGTACGGAGCGAAGAGACCTAAGCCAGGACAAGCAGCTCCAGCAAAGAAAAAGTAATTCGGTAGGGCGACCTAGCAGAGTTACACCGGTTGAGTAAATGGCTAAGCGAAGCCGTTGAAGCAACTGCAACCAAAACAAAAACGAAAAATTTTTGAGTAAAAATGAGAAAAGCAAAACCAAAGAAACGGATTATTTTACCAGATCCGATTTTCAACGAAGTAATGGTTTCTAGATTTGTGAACCATTTGATGTATGACGGTAAGAAGACTATCGCATACGATATATTCTATACAGCGTTGGATAACGTTAAGTCAAAACTTCCTAATGAGGACAAGACCCCATTGGAAATCTGGAAGAAGGCTTTGGAGAACATTACTCCTCAAGTAGAGGTTAAGTCTCGCCGTGTGGGCGGTGCTACATTCCAAGTGCCTACTGAAATTCGTCCAGAGAGGAAAGAGTCTATTTCTATGAAGAACCTGATCATCTTCTCTCGTAAAAGAAGTGGCCATTCGATGGCTGAGAAGCTGGCTGCGGAAATCGCAGACGCTTACAATAACCAAGGCGGTGCATTCAAGAAAAAAGAGGATATGCACAAGATGGCCGAGGCTAACCGCGCGTTCGCTCACTTCAGATTCTAATTTAATTCACGAACTACAAAATGGCTAAAGCTGATTTACATTATACAAGAAACATCGGTATCATGGCGCACATCGATGCCGGTAAGACAACTACGTCAGAGCGTATCTTGTTCTACACTGGTTTGACCCACAAGATTGGTGAGGTTCACGATGGTGCCGCTACCATGGACTGGATGGTGCAGGAGCAAGAGAGAGGTATCACTATTACTTCCGCCGCTACTACCACTTATTGGAAATACAACGACAAGAAGTACAAGATCAACTTGATTGACACTCCGGGACACGTTGACTTCACGGTCGAGGTGGAGCGTTCACTCCGTATCTTGGACGGTGCTGTCGCTACGTTCTGCGCGGTTGGTGGTGTTGAGCCTCAGTCAGAGACCGTTTGGCGTCAGGCCGACAAGTACTCTGTGCCTCGTATCTGCTACGTGAACAAGATGGACCGTTCTGGTGCCAACTTCTTCGACGTATACGCACAGATCAAGGAGGTGCTCGGCGCAAACCCTTGCCCAATCCAAATTCCTATCGGAAGCGAGGAGTCTTTCAAGGGTGTTGTTGACTTGATTAAGATGAAGGCTATCTTCTGGCACGACGAGACCATGGGTGCTGAGTATTCCGTAGAGGAGATCCCGGCTGACTTGGTCGACGAGGCTAAGGAGTGGAGAGATAAGATGTTGGAGTCAGTCGCTGAGTGCGATGACGCGTTGATGGAGAAATTCTTCGACGATCCTTCCACCATCACTGAGGATGAGATCAAGGTTGCCCTCAGAAAGGGAACCATCGCCATGAAGATCAACCCTATGATCTGCGGTTCTTCCTTCAAGAACAAGGGTGTGCAGACAATGTTGGACGCTGTGTGCGCTTACTTGCCTAGCCCATTGGATACGGAGGAGATCGTAGGTACTTCAGTAGACAATCCGGATCAGAAGGTTGTTCGTCACCCAAGCGAGGACGAGCCTTTGTGCGCTTTGGCGTTCAAGATCGCTACCGACCCATTCGTAGGCCGTTTGTGCTTCTTCCGCGTATATTCAGGAAAGATCGACGCAGGTTCGTACATCTTCAACACCCGTTCGGGCAAGAAGGAGCGTATCTCCCGTCTGTTCCAAATGCACTCTAACCACCAGAACCCGGTTGAGGTCATCTCCGCAGGTGATATCGGTGCCGGTGTAGGTTTCAAGGATATCCGTACTGGTGATACTTTGTGCGGTGAGGAGGAGAAGGACCACATGATCTTGGAGTCCATCGACTTCCCAGATCCAGTGATCGGTATCGCTATCGAGCCTAAGTCTCAGGCAGACGTTGACAAGTTGGGCGTTGGTTTGTCCAAGTTGGCTGAGGAGGACCCTACCTTCACGGTTAAGACGGACGAGCAATCAGGCCAGACAGTCATCTCAGGTATGGGTGAGCTCCACTTGGATATCATCATCGACCGTCTGAAACGTGAGTTCAAGGTTGAGTGTAACCAAGGTCGTCCACAGGTTAGCTACAAGGAGGCCATCACGAAGACCGTTGAGCACCGCGAGCTTTACAAGAAGCAGTCCGGTGGTCGTGGTAAGTACGCCGACATCGTTGTTAAGGTTGGACCAGCAGACGAAGGATTCGAGGGCTCATTGCAGTTCGAGGATGTGGTTAAGGGAGGTAACATTCCTAAGGAGTTCATCCCATCTATCCAGAAGGGCTTCCAGTCAGCCATGAAGAATGGTGTGTTGGCAGGCTTCCCGATGGAGAAGTTGAAGGTTACCGTGTTGGATGGTTCTTACCACCCAGTCGATTCAGACCAGTTGTCATTCGAGATCTGTGCTAACTTGGCGTTCAAGGAGGCATGTGCGAAGGCTAAGCCAGTCTTGATGGAGCCAATCATGAAGTTGGAGGTTATCACACCTGAGGAGAACATGGGAGACGTGATCGGAGACTTGAACAAACGTCGTGGACAAGTTGAGGGTATGGAGACCAGCCGTTCAGGCGCCCGTATCGTGAAGGCTAAGGTTCCGTTGGCGGAGATGTTCGGATATGTGACCGACTTGCGTACCATCACATCAGGACGTGCGACTTCTTCCATGGAGTTCTCACACTACGCTGAGGTATCCACCGCTATCGCTAAGACAGTAGTTGCTGAGGCTAAGGGTAAAGTAGAATTATTGTAATATTAAAATAGATTCAAAGAGATGAGTCAAAAGATTAGAATCAAATTAAAGTCTTACGACCACAACTTGGTTGACAAGTCAGCCGAAAAGATTGTGAAGACTGTAAAGACCACGGGAGCAGTAGTGAGCGGTCCAATTCCGTTGCCAACTCACAAGCGTATTTTCACCGTGAACCGTTCAACGTTCGTGAACAAGAAGTCGAGAGAGCAGTTCCAACTCTCTTCATTCAAGAGATTGATCGACATCTACAGCTCAACGGCGAAGACTGTCGACGCTTTGATGAAGTTGGAGTTGCCAAGCGGAGTTGAGGTAGAAATTAAAGTGTAGTTATCATTAATATTTATTGAAATGCCAGGATTAATTGGAAAAAAAATCGGAATGACATCCGTTTTCAGTGCTGATGGAAAGAATGTTCCATGCACTGTTGTCGAAGTAGGTCCTTGTGTTGTCACACAAATCAAGACTGTCGAGAAAGATGGCTATGACGCGCTTCAGTTGGGCTTCGAGGATAAGAAGGAGAAGCACACGACGCAAGCGGAGATGGGTCACTTCAAGAAAGCAGGTGTGACACCTAAGAGGCACTTGGCCGAGTTCAATGGATTTGCTCAGGAGTACAATTTGGGCGACCAGATCACAGTTGACTTGTTCACAGAGAAGGATTTCGTGGACGTTGTCGGCACATCCAAGGGAAAAGGATTCCAGGGTGTCGTTAAGCGTCACGGGTTCGGCGGTGTGCAACAGTCTACCCACGGTCAGCACAACCGTTTGAGAGCTCCGGGTTCTATCGGCGCATGTTCTTATCCAGCAAAGGTGTTCAAGGGAATGCGTATGGCTGGTCGTTTGGGAGGAGACTCTGTGACAGTTCAGAATCTTCAGGTGTTAAAAGTAATCCCAGAGAACAATCTTTTGGTTATAAAGGGTTCGTTGCCGGGAGCTAAAGGTTCAATCGTAATAGTGAATAAGTAATGGAACTGAGTGTATATAATATTAAGGGAGAAGATACCGGAAGGAAGGTCTCTTTGGATGAGAGCATCTTCGGCATTGAACCTAACGAGCATGTGATGTACCTCGCTGTTAGACAATACATGGCTGGACAACGCCAAGGTACGCACAAGTCAAAGGAGAGAAGTGAGATTTCCGGTAGTACTAGAAAGTTAGGTCGTCAAAAAGGTGGAGGTGGCGCACGTCGTGGAGACATCAACTCACCAGTGTTGGTAGGTGGAGCCCGCGTGTTCGGACCGACTCCTCGCGACTATAGCTTCAAGTTGAACAAGAAGACAAAGCGTCTGGCGCGTTTGTCAGCTTTGTCAACCAAGGCTAAAGAGAACAAGATCGTTGTGGTTGAGAACCTCAATTTCGATGCTCCTAAGACCAAGAATTATGCTGCCATGATCGATGGTTTGAAGGCATCTGATAAGAATTCTCTTTTAGTTTTGTCGGAACCAAATAAAAATGTATATTTGTCGGCGAAAAATATTCCGAATGCTGACGTCATAATCTCTTCAGAGTTAAATACTTACAAGATTATGAAGGCTGCATGTCTCCTCTTTACGGAGGACGCTTTGGCGAATATTGAGAAAAATTTAAAGGCTTAAGGAGGTTGAACAGATGGGAATCATAATTAAACCGATTATAACAGAGAAAATGACAAACCTTAGCGAGAAGTACTCTCGCTATGGTTTTCGTGTCGTTCCGACAGCCAACAAGTTGGAGATAAAGAAGGCTGTCGAGGAGTTGTATAACGTAAAGGTTGCTTCTGTCAACACTGCGAGAGTAGAGGGCAAGGCTAAGTCACGTTATACGAAGTCCGGCATTCTTTCCGGCCGCGACGTTTCCTACAAGAAGGCGTACGTGACCTTGAAGGAAGGTGAAGTAATAGATTTTTATAGCAATATTGAATAAAAATGGCTGTTCGTAAATTCAAGCCCACAACACCGGGGCAAAGACACAAAGTTATTGGCACGTTTGAGACAATTACCACAAATGTGCCAGAGAAATCTCTTGTCGTAGGAATGCGCAAGACTGGTGGACGTAACAACTCAGGTCAGTTGACCATGCGTTACATCGGAGGCGGACACAAGAGAAAGTATAGAGTAATTGATTTTAAGAGAGACAAAGATGGTGTTCCAGCAGTGGTAAAGACAATCGAGTACGATCCGAACCGTTCGGCTCGTATCGCTCTTTTGTTCTATGCTGATGGTGAGAAGCGTTACATCCTTGCACCTAATGGACTGCAGATTGGGCAACAATTGCTTTCGGGAGCGGAAGCTGCGCCTGAGGTAGGAAACGCGCTGCCATTGCAAAACATCCCTCTCGGTACAGTGATCCACAACTTGGAGCTTCGTCCGGGACAAGGAGCAGCATTGGTGCGTTCCGCAGGAACATTTGCTCAATTAACTTCGAGAGAAGGAAAGTATGCTATCGTGAAATTACCTTCTGGCGAGACCAGAATGATTCTTTGTACTTGCAAGGCGACAATCGGAACGGTAGGAAATTCCGACCACGCTCTGGAGTCATCCGGAAAGGCCGGTCGTTCACGTTGGTTGGGTCGTCGTCCACGCAACCGTGGCGTCGTGATGAACCCAGTAGATCACCCGATGGGTGGTGGTGAGGGCCGTCAATCAGGAGGTCACCCAAGATCAAGGAAAGGCTTGTTGGCTAAGGGCTACAAGACTAGATCTCCAAAGGCTGCTTCCAGCAAGTATATAATCGAAAGAAGGAAAAAGTAATTTAAAAGGTAATTTTTATGAGTCGTTCATTAAAAAAAGGCCCGTTCATTAGCGTAAAGCTCGAGAAGAAGATTTTAGCCATGAATGAGAGCGGAAAGAAGTCCGTGATCAAGACTTGGTCGAGAGCTTCCATGATTTCTCCTGATTTCGTGGGCCATACATTAGCAGTTCATAACGGAAATAAGTTTATCCCTGTGTACGTTACTGAGAACATGGTCGGCCACAAGCTCGGCGAGTTTTCCATGACGCGCACGTTTAGGGGACACGGTGGCAACAAGAAGAAATAAGCCGTGAAAACTTACTAAAACATTGTTCAAAATGGATGTAAATAAAGAAAATAGAAGAATGAAGAAGAGCGCGAGGGCAGCCGTTAAGAAGGAGGCTCTTAAGACTCAATACTTCGCAAAAATGAATGATATACCTACATCTCCGCGCAAGATGCGTTTGGTCGCAGACATGGTACGCGGAATGGAGGCGTATAAGGCTCTCAGCGTGTTGAAGTACTCCACAAAGGATGCTTCCAACCGTTTGGAGAAGTTGCTTCGCTCCGCTATCGCGAACTGGGAGCAGAAGAATGAGAAGAAGGCGGACAGCGGCGAGTTGTACATCAGCACCATTTTCGTGGATGAGGGAAGGACTTTGAAGAGACTTCGCCCAGCACCACAGGGTAGGGGTTACAGGATCCGTAAGCGCTCTAACCATGTGACGATATATGTAGATTCTATTAATTCTAAAGAAAGTAAAAATTAATTGTTAGATGGGACAGAAAGTAAATCCAATTAGCAACCGCCTCGGAATCATCAAAGGTTGGGATTCCAGCTGGTTTGGCGGTAAAAGTTACGGCGATACTATTGTGGAGGATGCTAAAATCAGAAAGTACCTCAACGCCCGTCTCGCAAAGGCAAGCGTCTCTAGAATAGTGATAGAACGTACATTGAAGCTCATTACCATCACGGTTTGCACGGCACGTCCGGGCATCATCATCGGTAAGGGTGGTCAAGAGGTAGAGAAGTTGAAGGAGGAGTTGAAGGGAATCACCGACAAGGAGGTTCAGATCAACATCTTCGAGGTAAAGCGTCCTGAGTTGGATGCTATGATTGTCGCGAACAACATCGCTCGCCAGGTGGAGGGTAAGATCGCTTACCGCCGCGCCACGAAGATGGCAATCGCGTCTACGATGCGCATGGGTGCCGAGGGTATCAAGGTGCAGGTTTCCGGTCGTTTGAACGGAGCCGAGATGGCTCGTTCCGAGATGTACAAGGAGGGAAGAACTCCGTTGCACACATTCAGGGCTGACATCGACTACGCGCAGGCTGAAGCTTTGACGAAAGTGGGTTTGATTGGTATTAAGGTTTGGATCTGCCGTGGCGAGGTTTACGGCAAGAAGGATTTGGCTCCTAACTTCACGGCATCGAAAGAGTCTGGACGTTCCGGGAACAACGCTCAATCCGCAGGCAAACCACAAGGCTTCAAGAAGAAAAAGAAATAATTCTGTTTAACGAATTTAAGTCGAAGGAAAATGTTACAACCTAAGAGAGTAAAATACAGAAGGCCGCAGAAAGGCCGTTCGAAGGGTAACGCTATGCGCGGAAACCAATTGGCATTCGGTTCTTTCGGAATTAAGTCCTTGGAGACAAAATGGATCACCGCCCGTCAAATTGAGGCTGCCCGTATCGCTGTTACACGTTATATGCAGAGGGAAGGAAAAATCTGGATCAGAATATTCCCTGATAAGCCAATCACCAAGAAGCCTGCCGATGTCCGTATGGGTAAAGGTAAGGGTAGTCCTGAAGGATTCGTATTCCCAATCACACCGGGTAGAATCGTGATCGAAGTGGAGGGCGTTCCATTCGAGGTGGCAAAGGAGGCATTGCGTCTGGCTGCCCAGAAGTTGCCGATTACCACCAAGTTTATCGTCAGAAGAGATTATGACACTCAAAATCAAAATGCATAAGTGATATGAAAATAACGGAATTAAAACAGTTGACAACTCAGGAATTGCAAGAGAGACTTGCTACAGAGGAGCAAAACTTGGCTAAGATGAAGCTTAACCATTCAGTATCTCCGTTGGATAATCCTATGCAGATTAGAGCTGCTCGTAAGGATATCGCTCGCATCCACACGGAGTTGCGATTGAGGGAAATTAATAAATAAAAAAGGGGCTGATAACAATGAGAAACTTAAGAAAAGAAAGACAGGGAGTAGTTTCCAGCAACAAGATGGACAAAACCATCACTGTCGCTGTTAAGTGGAAAGAGAAACACCCTATTTATCAGAAGTTCGTCAACAAGACGAAGAAATATCACGCTCATGACGAGAAGAACGAGTGCAACATCGGCGACTTCGTGCGCATCATGGAGACTCGTCCGTTGAGCAAGTCTAAGAGATGGAGATTGGTTGAAATTATCGAAAGGGCTAAGTAATTATGATACAGCAAGAATCAAGAATGGTTGTGGCTGACAACAGCGGAGCGAAAGAGGCATTGTGTATCCGTGTCTTGGGAGGTACCGCTAAGCGCTACGCCACAGTAGGTGACGTCATCGTAGTGACTGTCAAGAATGTCATTCCGTCGAGTGACATGAAGAAGGGTACTGTCTCTAAGGCGGTTGTTGTTAGGACGAAGAAGGAAATCAGACGTCCGGATGGATCATACATCCGTTTCGACGATAACGCTTGTGTCCTTTTGAATGCTGCAGGTGAGATGAGGGCTAGCCGTATCTTCGGTCCTGTCGCTCGTGAGCTCCGTGCAACAAATATGAAAATCGTTTCATTGGCACCAGAAGTGCTTTAATTCTTAATTTTAGAGAAATGAGTAAGTTACATATCAAAAAGGGAGATACGGTTTACGTAAACTCTGGAGAATGTAAGGGTAAGCAAGGACGTGTTCTCCGCGTCCTTGTGAAGGACCAGAAGGCTATCGTCGAGGGTCTTAACATGATCAAGAAGTCGACCAAGCCTAGCGCGAAGAATCCTCAGGGTGGAATCGTGGAAATGGAGGCTCCTATCCATATCTCCAACTTGAATTTGATTGATCCGAAGTCCGGTAAGCCGACCCGTATCGGCCGCAAGAAGGACGAGAACGGCAAGTTAGTTCGTTACGCTAAAAAATCAGGGGAGGTAATTAAATGATGAATACTGCAAGTTTAAAGCAAGAGTACGCTAAGCGTATCGTTCCTTCCTTGATGAAGGAGTTTAACTACAAGACGGTGATGCAAGTCCCTGTTTTGGAGAAGATCGTTATCAACCAGGGTCTGGGTATGGCTATCGCCGACAAGAAGATCATCGAGGTTGCCATCAACGAGTTGACCGCCATCTCGGGACAGAAGGCAGTCCAGACATTGTCTAAGAAGGATATTTCCAACTTCAAGTTGCGTAAGAAGATGCCTATCGGTGTGAGGGTTACCTTGCGCAGGGAGAAGATGTACGAGTTCCTTGAGAGATTGATCCGCGTGGCTCTTCCTCGTATCCGCGACTTCAAGGGTATCGATTCCAAGCTCGACGGAAGGGGTAATTACACCCTCGGTATCGAGGAGCAAATCATTTTCCCTGAAATTAATATCGATTCTATACAGAAATTGTTGGGAATGAATATTACCTTTGTGACCTCTGCGAAGACGGACGAAGAAGGTTTTGCTTTGTTGAGAGAATTTGGGTTACCATTTAAAAATGTAAAGAAGTAATAAGATGGCAAAAGAATCAATGAAGGCACGTGAGGTTAAACGTGCAAAGCTTTGCGCCAAGTATGCCGAGAAGAGGGCTAAGTTGAAGGCTGAGGGCAATTATGAGGCTCTTCAGGCTTTGCCAAAGAACGCGTCCCCAGTGCGTAAGCACAACCGTTGCAAGTTGACGGGAAGACCAAAGGGTTACATGCGTCTCTTCGGTATCTCTCGTATCCAATTCCGCGAGATGGCATCAGCAGGTTTAATCCCAGGTGTGAAGAAGGCAAGCTGGTAAAAAGAAATTAGTGTTAAATATTGTCAGGTTTTCCTGATCAATTTAATTGTTTTATTATGACAGATCCAATAGCAGATTATCTAACGAGATTGAGGAACGCTATTCAGGCTAAACATAGAGTGCTTGAAGTTCCTGCGTCAAATTTGAAAAAGGAGATTACGAAGATATTGCTCGACAAGGGCTATATCTTGAACTACAAGTTCAGTGATGAGGGTTATCAAGGTTCTATCAAGATCGCTTTGAAGTATGATCCTATCAATAAAGTGAATGCGATCAAGGGATTGAAGAGAGTTTCAACCCCAGGTTTGCGTAAGTATGTCGGCTACAAGGACATGCCGAGGGTATTGAACGGCCTCGGTATCGCCATCGTTTCGACATCCAAAGGAGTTATGACTGATAAGGAGGCCCGCGACATGAAGATCGGCGGCGAGGTTTTGTGTTACATCTATTAATGTTAGGAGGATTTTGAAATGTCAAGAATAGGTAATTTACCGATCAGTATCCCTTCAGGAGTTACGGTTTCCATGAAGGATAATGTTGTGACAGTTAAGGGTCCTAAGGGCGAATTGTCGCAGTATGTGAATCCCGACATTAATGTTGAGGTAAAGGATGGCACCATCACATTCACCCGTTCGGCGGAGGATGCGCCTCGTCGTTCCATGCACGGATTGTACAGGGCTTTGATTAATAATATGGTTGTCGGTGTATCTCAGGGCTACAAGAAGGAACTTGAACTTGTTGGTGTCGGTTATCGTGTTTCCAACCAAGGACAGGTGCTTGAGTTCGCTGTAGGATATACCCACAACATCTTCTTACAATTGCCAAAGGAGATTAAGATCGAGACTAAGAGCGAGAGAAACCAGAATCCTCTGGTTATCCTCGAGAGTTGCGACAAGCAATTGTTGGGCCAGGTTTGCGCGAAGATTCGTACGTTCCGTAAGCCAGAGCCTTACAAGGGTAAAGGTATTAAATTCGTTGGCGAGCAGATTCGTCGTAAGGTTGGTAAGTCAGCTGGTGCTAAGTAATTATTGTAAAAAAGTAGTATTATGGCGACTAAAATTGAAAGAAGATTAAAAATAAAGAGGAGAATCAGGGGCAAGGTCTCAGGATCTGCCGCTCGTCCTCGCATGACAGTTTTCAGAAGCAACAAGCAAATCTATGTTCAGTTGATCAATGATTTGGAAGGCAAGACTTTGGCTGCCGCTTCTTCCCTCGGAATGACGGACAAGTGTCCTAAGAAGGAACAGGCTGCTAAGGTAGGCGAATTGGTTGCTAAAAAGGCTTTGGAGGCAGGTATCAGTGAGGTTGTTTTCGACCGTAACGGATATTTGTACCATGGTAGAGTTAAAGAATTGGCGGATGCTGCTCGTAAGGGCGGTCTTAAATTTTAATAGTTATGGCTGGAGAAAATGTTAAAGTAAAGTCAACCAACGACTTGGAATTGAAGGATAGGTTGGTAGCGATTAACCGTGTGACGAAGGTGACCAAGGGTGGTCGTACTTTTAGTTTCGCTGCGATGGTTGTTGTAGGAAACGAGGAGGGAATCGTCGGATACGGTCTGGGTAAAGCCAGTGAGGTTACTGCAGCCATAGCGAAAGGCGTAGAGGCAGCTAAGAAGAACTTGGTGAAGGTTCCGGTGCTCAAGGGTACTATCCCTCACGAGCAGGAGGCTAAGTTCGGTGGCGCACAGGTCTTGTTGAGACCAGCTTCCCACGGTACAGGTGTGAAGGCGGGAGGTGCCATGCGTGCTGTGCTCGAGAGCGTAGGTATCACGGATGTCTTGGCTAAGTCTAAGGGTTCTTCTAACCCACACAACTTGGTGAAGGCTACGGTTCTTGCCCTCTCAGAAATCCGCGATGCTTATACGGTTGCTCAAAACCGCGGTGTTTCAATGGAAAAAGTGTTTAAAGGTTAATTTTTGGAAATATGGCAAAGATAAAGATCAGACAGATTAAAAGTAAAATCGGTGCCCCAAAAAGGCAAAAAGAGACTCTCGAAGCTTTGGGCTTGAAGAAAATTAACGCTGTTGTTGAGCACGAGGACACTCCAAGTATCTTGGGTATGGTCGAGACTGTTAAACACTTGGTGATTGTGGAAAAATAGTAATTAACTTTAAAAACATTTCATAATGGATTTAAGTAATTTGAAGCCAGCTGCGGGGTCAGTAAAGAGCAGAAAGAGAATCGGACGTGGTCCGGGTTCTGGTTTGGGTGGCACTTCAACGAGAGGTCACAAGGGTGCTAAGTCTCGTTCTGGTTATTCAAAAAAGATTGGTTTCGAGGGCGGACAAATGCCTTTGCAGCGTCGTTTGCCTAAGTACGGTTTTAAGAACATCAATCGCATTGAATATAAGGCCATCAACCTTGGTGATATTCAAGCTGTCGCTACAGAGAAGAACGTTGACGCTGTAGACGTTAACGTATTGGTTTCTGCCGGCATGGCTTCTCCTAAGGATTTGATCAAGGTTTTGGGTGATGTTCGTAAGGGTCAGTTGACCAGCAAGTTGACTGTCTCCGCTCACGCATTCTCTAAATCTGCGAAAGAGGCGATTGAAGCACAAGGTGGTACGATTGTAATTCTTGAGAAATGAGAAGACTTATTGAGAAGTTACAGGAAATATTTAAGGTCAAGGATTTGAGACATCGAATCCTTGTCACCTTTTTATTTGTTTTAGTCTATCGCTTCGGCTCATTTGTCGTGTTGCCGGGCATAGACGCTGGTTCCTTGTCAAGTTTGAAAGATCAGACCGCTTCTGGTTTGATGGGACTTTTGGATATGTTCTCCGGAGGTGCCTTCTCCAATGCGTCAATCTTTGCCTTGGGTATCATGCCGTATATCTCGGCTTCTATCGTTGTGCAATTGTTGACCATCGCTGTCCCTTCTTTCCAGAAGATGCAGAAGGACGGTGATAGCGGAAGGAAGAAGATGATCCAGATCACTCGTTACTTGACGGTGGCTATCCTCTTGCTCCAAGGCCCTTCTTACTTGATCAACTTGGCCTACCAGTTGAGGGAGGTCGGCTCTGCGTTGCCAACAGGTTGGTGGTTCAGAGTGTACGCGACCATTATCCTTTGCTCAGGTAGTATGTTTGTCATGTGGTTGGGTGAGCGTATCACGGATAAGGGTGTCGGCAATGGTATCTCCTTCATCATCTTGGTGGGTATCATCGCTCGTTTCCCTCACGCGTTGGTTGGTGAGTTCAACTCATGCTTGAACGAGACCGGAGGTCTTATCAAGTTGATTTTGGAGCTTATCGGACTCTTCGCGGTATCTTGTGCGGCGATTCTCTTGGTGCAGGGCGTCAGGAAAGTGCCTGTACAATACGCAAGGCAGATGGCTGCCGGACAGAGGGTTGGTGGCGCTCGCCAATACATCCCTTTGAAGGTGAATGCCGCTAACGTGATGCCAATCATCTTCGCTCAGGCGATCATGTTCATCCCGTTGGCGTTGATGCCGGTGCTTGGGAACGGGGACGGTTCAGGTTCCTTCTTCTCCATGTGGCGTGATAACAACAGCCTTGTCTATAACTTGATTTTCGCTACGTTGATCATCGTCTTCACGTACTTCTATGTGGCGATCATCATCAATCCGACCCAGATGGCCGAGGATATGAAGCGTAACAACACTTTCATTCCGAGGGTTAAACCAGGAACGGAGACGGCTGAGTATATCGACACGATTATGTCCCGCATCACATTGCCAGGTGCTATTTTCTTGGCTATCTTGGCTGTCTTGCCGGCTATCGTCCGTCATTTCGGCGTCACCACCCAGTTCGCACAATTCTTCGGAGGAACTTCCTTGTTGATTGTTGTGGGTGTGGTGCTCGATACGTTGCAACAGATTAATAGCCACCTGAAGATGAACGGCTACGACGACTTGTTGGAGTCCGGTCATTTCATGGGTCGTTCCGGCGCTTCCGTTTATTAACGGTCTATGATATATCTTAAGACTGCCGAGGATATTGAGTTGATGAGGATAAGCAACAGGATTGTTGCGATGACATTGGGCGAGGTCGCGAAAGCGGTGAAGCCGGGAGTCACCACCTTACAACTCGATGCTTTGGCGGAGGATTTCATCCGCTCGCAGGGTGCTGTCCCTAGTTTCTTAGGATATGCGGGGTATCCGAATTCGATATGCACCTCCGTGAATGATCAGGTGGTGCATGCGATACCCTCCAAATATGTACTGAAGGAGGGGGATATCGTTTCAGTAGATTGCGGGGCGCAGATAAATGGTTTCCATGGTGATTCTTGCTACACGTTCTGCGTGGGTGAGGTCTCCGAAGAGGTGAAGAAGCTGATGAGAGCCACCAAAGAGGCTTTGATGCTCGGGATCAGCAAGGCGAAAGTCGGGAACCGTTTGGGAGATGTTGGTCATTCGATTCAAGAGTATTGCGAAGGAAAAGGATACTCGGTGGTTCGTGAGATGACGGGCCACGGAATCGGAAGGATGATGCACGAGGAGCCTCTAGTCCAGAATTATGGGCGAGCGAGGAGAGGCCTTCAGTTCAGAGAAGGCATTGTAATTGCGATCGAGCCCATCATCAATATGGGCAAGAGGGGTGTTTACTTGGAGAAGGATGGATGGACAGTGCGTACTGCCGATGGTTTACCTTCCGCTCATTTCGAGCATACGGTTGCGATAGGTACTGATAGTCCCGATATTCTTTCTTCTTTTGAATATGTCGAACAAATATTAGGTACTAACGCATTATAGTTGGATGGCAAAACAGGCTGCTATAGAACAAGATGGAACGATCGTCGAGGCGTTGTCTAACGCGATGTTCCGTGTGGAGTTGGAGAATGGTCATGAGATTACAGCCCATATCTCCGGGAAGATGAGGATGCACTACATCAAGATACTTCCGGGTGACAAGGTCAGAGTCGAAATGTCTCCGTATGATTTGTCCAAGGGACGAATTGCTTTTAGATACAAATAGAAAAAATAATTGAGATATGAAAGTTAGAGCTTCTTTAAAAAAACGTACTCCTGAGTGCAAGATCGTTAGGAGAAAAGGACGTTTGTATGTTATTAACAAAAAAAATCCTAAGTATAAACAACGTCAAGGATAATTTTTTATACTTTTGCAAAAAAATTAGTTTATGGCTATAAGAATTGTCGGTGTAGATTTGCCACAGAACAAAAGGGGCGAAATCGGTTTGACCTATATCTATGGTATAGGCCGTAGTAGTGCGAACAAAATCTTAGCACAAGCTGGTGTTGACAAGAACATCAAGGTAAAGGACTGGAACGATGAGCAGGCATCCAAGATTCGTGAGATTATTGGAACCCAATTCAAAGTTGAGGGAGACCTTCGTTCAGAAGTGCAACTGAACATCAAGCGATTGATGGATATAGGTTGTTACAGAGGAATCCGTCACCGTTTGGGATTGCCGTTGCGCGGACAGAGCACTAAGAACAACGCTCGTACTCGTAAGGGTAAGAAGAAAACAGTTGCAAACAAGAAGAAAGCGACTAAGTAATAGTTAGCGAACGCTATTTAATATTAAAAGATATGGCAAAAAAAGCAGTAGCAACCAAAAAAAGAGTAGTAAAAGTTGACGCTAATGGACAATTGCATGTCCACTCATCTTTCAACAACATCATCGTGTCTTTGGCAAACTCTGATGGCCAGGTGATCTCTTGGTCTTCAGCAGGTAAGATGGGATTCAGGGGTTCTAAGAAGAACACTCCGTACGCTGCGCAAATGGCTGCGCAGGATTGCGCTAAGGTGGCATACGATCTTGGTTTGAGAAAGGTGAAGGCATATGTGAAGGGTCCAGGTAATGGCCGTGAGTCCGCGATCAGAACTGTGCATGGCGCAGGTATCGAGGTGACGGAGATTATCGACGTAACACCACTACCACACAACGGTTGTCGACCACCTAAGAAACGTAGAGTATAAAAAATACAGTATTATAACAACTTTCGAATCTCGCATTGTGATAATTGCATTTTAAACCTCTCTGCAATTGCGGCTGCACGGTTCAAGGTTTGGAAATAAACAGTAATTAAAATGGCTAGATACATAGGTCCAAAAACTAAGATTGCGCGTCGTTTCGGTGAACCGATTTTCGGTCCAGACAAGATTTTGGCTAAGAGAAACTTCCCACCGGGACAACATGGCGTAAACAGAAGAAAGAAGTCATCTGAGTATGGTATCCAGTTGGCTGAGAAGCAAAAGGCTAAATACACTTACGGTGTCCTCGAGAGACAGTTCCGTAACCTCTTCGAGGCTGCTAACCGTTCTAAGGGTATTACGGGTGAGGTGCTCTTGCAACTCCTCGAGGCTAGGCTCGATAACATCGTTTACCGTTTGGGTATCGCTCCGACTCGTGCGGCTGCGCGCCAGTTGGTTTCCCACAAGCATATCGTTGTGGACGGTGAGGTGGTTAACATTCCTTCTTATTCCGTTAAGCCAGGTCAAATCGTAGGTGTTCGCGAGAAATCCAAGTCTTTGGAAACGATCGTTAATTCTTTGTCAGGCTTCAACCACAGCAAGTATCCTTGGTTGGAATGGGACGCTCCTGTTTCCGCAGGTAAGTTCCTCCACCTGCCGGAACGTGCGGACATCCCTGAGAATATCAAAGAACAATTGATCGTCGAACTTTACTCTAAATAATAATTGATTCATGGCTATATTAGCGTTTCAAAAACCTGACAAGGTTATTATGTTGGAGGCGGACAACTTCCACGGGAAGTTCGAATTCCGTCCTCTTGAGCCTGGTTACGGTATTACCATCGGTAATGCCCTTAGACGCATTCTCCTTTCTTCATTGGAGGGTTTCGCTATCACTTCAATCAAGATCGATGGTGTCGACCATGAATTCTCTGTGATCCCAGGCGTGATGGAAGATGTCACTAACGTCATCCTCAATCTGAAACAGGTTCGTTTCAAACAGAAAGTGAGCGAGATTGAGAATGAGAAGGTCTCTATTAACGTCTCTGGCACCGAGGTGTTCAAAGCTGGTGATATAGCTAAGAGTTTGACTGGTTTCGACGTTCTTAACAAGGATTTTGTCATCTGTCGTCTGGATCCTTCCGCTTCCTTCACCATCGAACTGACGATCGGTAAGGGCCGCGGTTATGTCCCTGCCGACGAGAACAAGATCCCTGGTTCTGAGATCGGTGTTATTGCGATTGACTCTATCTATACTCCTATCCGTAATGTCAAGTATGCGGTTGAAAACTACCGCGTCGAGCAGAAGACTGACTTCGAGAAGCTCGTGATCGAAATCGATACCGATGGCTCCATCCATCCGAAGGACGCCTTGAAGGAGGCTGCCAAGATTTTGATCCAACACTTCCTCTTGTTCTCTGACGAGAAGATTTCCCTTGACACGACGGATGAAGGTTCGAATGACGACTTCGATGAGGAGGTTCTCCACATGCGTCAACTGCTTAAGTCTAAGCTTGTCGATATGGATCTTTCCGTTCGCGCGCTTAACTGCTTGAAGGCCGCTGACGTGGAGACGTTGGGTGAATTGGTTGTGTTCAACAAGAATGACTTACTTAAGTTCAGAAACTTCGGTAAGAAGTCTTTGACCGAGCTTGACCAACTCTTGGATACTTTGAACCTTTCGTTCGGTATGGATATTTCTAAGTATAAATTGGATAAAGAATAAGTAAAATGAGACACAATAAAAAATTCAACCATCTTGGTAGACAAAAGGGACACAGAGAGTCTCTGTTGGCTAACTTGGCCATCTCTTTGATCGAACACAAGAGAATCACGACGACTACCGCTAAGGCTAAGGAGTTGAGAAAGTATATCGAGCCATTGTTGACGAGGGCTAAGGATAAGGACGAGGCTAAGTTGATGAACAACTACAGGGTTGTTTTCAGCTACCTCCAAAACAAGAAGGCTGTCACTGAGTTGTTCAAGGTAATCGGTGAGAAGATCGCTGACCGTCCAGGTGGCTACACTCGTATCATCAAGACTGGTTTCCGCGCTAACGACGCCGCTGAAATGTGCTTCATCGAGTTGGTGGACTTCAACGAGAAGATGTTGAAGGATGCTACTCCTAAGAAGGCTACGAAGACCCGTCGTTCCAGAAAGAAGACTCAAACTGCAGAGGAAGCTCCTGCTGCTGAGTCTACTGAGGTCGCTACAACTGAGGCTGAATAATAAATCTTCAGTATATGAAAAGCCGCATCCTAATACGATGCGGCTTTTTTGTTCAATTCGGGGACCGCGCCTTGCCTCCCTATTCTTTTTTTCGTATCTTTAATGAAATTTCGGTGTTGCCCATGGCACACCTTCAACCTAATATCGTTTTTGTATGGCAAAGTTTAAAAGAGTCTTATTGAAGCTTAGCGGCGAGTCGCTGATGGGCGAAAAAGGGTATGGTATCGACGAGAACAGACTGGGCGAATATGCTGCCCAAATCAAGGAAATAGCTGACATGGGCGTCCAACTGGGCATCGTCATCGGCGGTGGTAATATCTTCCGTGGCTTGTCTGGCTCGAAAAAGGGTTTCGACCGTGTGAAGGGCGACCAGATGGGTATGCTCGCCACGACGATCAACGCATTGGCCCTCTGCTCGGCTCTGACGGCCGCCGGCGCGAAGTGCAAGGTGCTGACCGCTATCCGCATGGAGCCTATCGGCGAATTCTATACCAAGGATAAGGCCCTCGAACTCCTCAACGCGGGCTATATCACCATCTTCGCAGCTGGTACGGGCTGCCCGTACTTTACCACCGATACGGGCTCTTCCCTCCGTGGCATCGAGATCGAGGCGGACGCTATGTTCAAGGGCACACGCGTGGACGGTATCTACACCGCCGACCCGGAGAAGGATCCTTCCGCCACGAAGTTCGACGATATCTCCTACGACGAGATCCTCGTGCGAAACCTGAAGGTCATGGACCTCTCCGCTACGGTGATGTGCCGCGACAACGGTCTCCCTATCGTGGTCTTCAACATGGATAAACCGGGCAACCTGAAACGTGTGATCGCAGGTGAGAACATCGGTACCTACGTGCATCCGTGATGTGCTTTGGGGGCGAATCTATTAAAGCGGGGATGGGTCTCCGCTTTTTTTGTGACTTCTCCGTGCGACGCAATTTGTTATTTACTATTTGACGATTTACGATTTACCCTCTTAGATTTACTATTTGACGATTTACGATTTACCCTTGGGGATTTACTATTTGACGATTTACAATTTACTATTTGGGGGCGATTGGCTGTTGGGACGTTTGGGGGATTTACTATTTGACTATTTACAATTTACTATTTTTTGCGGTCTCGTGATTATTGTTATCTTTGTCATAGGCTATGTCATAATGAGGAGTATATGAAGAGAAGTGCTGTTTTATTGTTTCTGCTGATGCTCTCCTGCTTCGCGGTGGGTGCGGAGGAGGCCAGCGAGCCTGTCAATGTCCCTAAAGAGCATGCGAAGGATGTGGATGCACTGGCGAAGTATATCAAGGAGAATTGCCGTGACACGCGCCAGATGCTTTGGACGCTGCAGAACTGGTTGTCGGAGAACGTCATGTATGATCTCTCCGTGACGGATGTCCAGACTAAGTACAATACTGAGGACCTGGCCAACTGGACTTTGCGCAACAGGAAGGGTGTGTGCGCCAACTACTCGAGCGTTTTTTCCGAGGTCTCCAATAGGATGGGCATCCCTATGTTCATCATTGAGGGCTATACGCCGAAAGACAATATCGTGGGGGAGGGTGGTCATGCGTGGTGCGCCTGCATCATCGACAGCGTCCCTTATATGTTCGACCCGACCTGGTGCAGCGGATATTTCGAGCCTGGTAATCCCCGCGCCTACCACCAGCGCCTGGAAAATAAATTCTTCATGGTCTCTCCGGATAGCCTGAAGGAGAGCCACGTCCCTTACGACCCGCTGATGCGTCTGGGGGCGGGGGTCTCGTCGGACCAGACGTCGGGGGATACGATGAACCCGCCTGCCGTGGATGGGACGGGCTGGCTGGACTCGCTGACCGCTTATTTTCGGTTGGACTCCCTCGAACAGAAAAAGGCCCTCTACGAGAGGCTTGTCCGCAACGGGGACGGCAATAAGCTGGCGGTCAAGTATAAGGAGAACGTGAAACACTACATCGACGCGTATACGTTGGAGGAGCAGCAGCATAGGTGTGAACGGATCATCTACCAAATCAGTGACCTGCACAACCGCATCGTGGACCTCAATTTCGTGAGCCCGGGCGCGGAACGCTCGATGCAGAATAAAATCGAGGAGATCAGGGCTGAACTGAACGATGCCATGTCTCGGACGAAGAGCGTGACGACACCGGTGCTCGCCAAGCCCACAAAGGAGATCCGCGCCTACATCCAGGACTTCCTCAGGAAAGTGGATAAGTGCGAATCCATGCTGAAAAAGAAAAAGAAGTAAATCGTGCGGAGACGTACGCTCCATCACTTCGACGGGCATGCGTTTTGCCGTGTGCGCACGTTGGTTTTTCCCCGAATCTTTTTATCTTTGTGAAAACGGATGATTATGTTGAAGTTGACCAAACGCCAATATGGTATCTTACTCGCTTTGCTGGGTGCGACGCTCTATGCGGTGAACGCTCCTTTCTCGAAGATCGTGCTTGATTACCTGCCGCCTATCCTGACGGCTGGATTCCTCTATCTGGGTTCGGGCCTGGGTATGCTGGCGATCGCATCGTTCAGGAGCCGCCACGGCACGGATAATGTGGAGAAGAAACTGGACCGCAAGGAGTGGCCGTATGTCCTGGCGATGATCGCCTTGGATATCGTGGGGCCGATCTGCCTCATGGTGGGCTTGCAGAAGACCACGGCGGCGAACGCTTCCCTGTTGAGCGATTTCGAGATCGTGGCGACCGCCCTTCTCGCATGGCTCTTCTTCCGTGAGCGGATCTCCAAGCGGCTCTGGGTGGGCATCGCCTTCGTGACGCTCTCTTGCTGCGTGCTCTCCTGCGAGGATATGGACAGCCTGCGCTTCTCTTCCGGCTCCTTGTACGTTATTTTGGCGGCTTTCTGCTGGGGCTTGGACAATAACTGCACCCGACGGATCGCCTCGAAGGACCCGATGCAGATCGTCCTCATGAAGGGCATCTTTTCGGGGGTCGGCATGCTCCTGATCGGTTTCCTCATCGGGGAGACCATAGAGGTCATTTGGCCCATCTTCGCGGCGATGGCCATCGGATTGGTCTCGTACGGCTTGAGTGTCTTCGTCGACATCTATGCGCAACGTTCGTTGGGTGCCGCCCGTACGAGTGCCTACTATGCGGTCGCTCCCTTCATCGGCACGGGCCTCTCGCTGCTGATCTTCCGGCAGACGCCGCCCCACACCTATTGGGTGGGACTTGCCCTGATGGCGGTGGGCGCTTGGCTGTGCGCCAAGGATTCTTTCGACGATAAACTAAATATGTTAAATGATAATTGATTGAATATGGGTTTAATAGATTCTATACTCGGTAAGGCGAGTGAGGTGGACGGAAAGAAGATCAGAAGTGATTTCGAGAATGTCCTTTTGGAGAGTGAAACGGTGGAAACGGCTTTTGCGGTCTCCCGCCAATGTCTGTTGTTCACGGACAAGCGAATGATTTTCATGGATGTGCAGGGGCTCATCAAGTCGGAGAATGCCTTCACCTCTGTTCCGTACCGAAGCGTCGTCACCTTTTCCGCGAACTTCGCGAAGCCATGCACGCTGACGATTCATCTGATCGGCAGGGAGAAGCCTTTCGTGTTCGAGTTTGGACGTGAGTCGGGACTGGAGACGGCGCAGATGTTGTTGGCGGCACACGTGGGCCAATTTTGAAACGTTAGTTCGACGTAGTCGATTATGAATTGGGGTGTGCGCATCGCTACATGATGCGCACACTCTAAGCCCCAACGGGGGCGGTAATAATACAGGCAGGGGTGTAAACATCTGTTTGCGAAGCGAATAAGC
>JAFXPK010000006.1 GCA_017527905.1 Paludibacteraceae bacterium | reverse complement strand
GGTACCGTCGTCGACGGGTTAGCCGGGAAGTCGGACTTATTGGAGTACCAATGGATATCCCCCGTCTGAGCAGGGACGCCATCTCCCACCGGCTGACTCGTCTCTTCCGAGACTAGGAAGTCGATGTCATTGACACTCGGTCTGACCGGAATCGCTTTCACCTCCACCTCAAACGAAGAGACTTCACTGATGCAGCCCGTCGCGAGGTCAGTTACCGATATCTTATAAGTTTGTTTACCCGCAGCCAAGGCATTCAGGGAAGTGGCAAGATCAGCCACAGCCACCGGAGCATTGGATGGGTCTAATATATCAGCTTTCAGACCATTCAAAAGCGTCTTCAAATCATTGTTCAGATAACTCTTCACCGCATCGTCCACGAGGCCCTTGCAGAAAGAAGGAATCTCGATGGTCGGAACAACCGGTTTTTTGTTATACTTCACCACGACAGAGTCCTCGACAAAGCACCCCGAAGCAGTAGGTTTCTCATTATCACGTCCCCTGACATAATACTTCTCCGAAGTACCTTCCTTAGCGGCGGTCCATTTAATCTTAGTATTGAAAGTAGAGGCAGCAGACGTCAAATCCACCTGAGCGGCATCAGCCTCCGATCCCATTTGATCCACGAACCAGAGCACGTCGAAGACAGCATCAGTTTGCTTAGAACAAGTCAATCCTGCTACCGAGAGTTCTACTGCAGGAGACTCCTCACATAGGGAGATTGTGTCAGCCGTCCTTGCGGCACCATCCACCAGCATCTTCACCTCATCCGGGGCGTTACATGGTGGACAACCGAATCGCGCAGACAACATAATACGGCCACACGTATAATCTGTCAGTTTGTCGAATTTAATATTGAATATCGGGGTTTCAGTAGCCTTATTGGTAGTTTGCATAGTTGCACCAACGCTCTGAATGCCAAATCCTTCCGAGTCATTAGTTGGTGTGGTGTAGTATACGCCACTCGACGTCAGAGCCTTCAGATATATGCTTCCATTATTGGTTGGTGTTCCATCCAACTTAAAACCAATAATATACTCCGTGCCTCTCATAGGATTACCTTCAAGGGTGAAATCACAATCCACCACAAACTCCGTCACACCTCTAGCCTTAGTAACACTAAAAGATTGTTTTTTACCCGTTTTATACAATGAGCCTGGTTCAAAACCCGAACTTGAAACCGTTCCACCCCTATAAATCACAGGGGTAACAGTAAACACACTTGCCATTGAATCGGTAACGACTCGTTCACCATCCCGAGTTTCATACTGAGGATCAGATCCACCGACGACAAACAACGAGAAACTTTTCAGTTGTGTTGTATTTGGAACACTAATTATCTGCGTCCATTTTTGATCCGAATTAGCAGAACTTGACAATGTAGTAGGTTTATTCTGCTTCAACAGATACGTCTCGAACCGGGAAATATCCTCTATCCACACCGTATAAGTGGTATCATTACTAGGCAAAGAACTATTGTCATGGACTTCCGATGGAACGGTTATTTTATCTCCTGTCACTTTGAAACTTATGACATCACCCGCACCACTAGCCTCAACTGTAATAATGGTATCAGTGGAGGTCTCAGTAGAGAACACAGCCCATTGGGTCTTCTGATTAGACTTATAGAATTTGTCATTGATTTTCGCCTCGAAACTAAGGATGTCACCCGCATTAGGCTTTAACGTATCCGCAACACAGTTCATGGTTGTGATAATGGTATCTATCGGCATCTCCATATCAACCACCTCAATCTCAGCATATGTTGCAGGGCAGTTATCACATGGGACCAAATCTCCCACATAATAAATATCCACACGATACCATCCTGGCTCATCGACATCAATAGACTCCTTATTGTACCTATCAGCGCTTCTTGCAGGACCTTGATCCTCTGGTTTCGCATCATTCATAGGCTCCCACTGAGAACCATTCTTTTTTGACCACTTAAAGAAATAATAGTCCTCTCTTCCCAATATCGGAGTGAACCCCGAATACAACGTGGTGGATGCACCTGGACATTTTTTTCGAGGACCAATCATGAACGCTTCGGGACACAAATCCTGAGGGTCGCAATTAATAACAATCTTGGTAAAGCAAGTACTAATATACTTTTCCTTTCCAATACCCAAAGTACCCACATCCGTTGGTGTTTCATTACCAGGTCGAGCAGTGTTACCCCACACATAGAAATCGCCATCCTTATTCACCATAAATCCATACAAGTCACCACGTGCAATTGCCACAGCGTCATCAACCCTCACCTCGCTATTGCCTTTCTCCCCTTTACAATAATTTGCGAAGACAGGACCTGTCGCACACATATCCGATTCTGACGCATATGTTGAGTTTGGAACGACACCACCTGAATTCGAGGTCTGGTTAACACCCCAATACAACACATATCCCTCTTTCGTAATGGCAGTACCATTACCATTTCCTCCGATTACTTGCGTGACATCTGTCAGGAAAGCCTCATTTGAGTATTGCTTATACTGTCCCGAGCTTACCTTCTCCGCATAATACGTATCAACATTGTTCTTGATTCCATTCATACAACCCCAGGCACCATGTCCCCAGGCATACACATTACCTGTACTACCCTCAACGGCAAAACCCACACAGTCACCCACACCTGCAGTACGAACACCCGTCAAATGCTTGTTTGACGATCTTTTTCCTGTACCATCACCAATTTCAACAGGAGCAGCGATATAAGACGTAGCGGTACCATCACCTCCACGACCATTCCAGTTTCCGATAGAATAGACAGTTCCAACCTTTGCATCAGGAGAATCTCCCACAATCAACAAGACATTATTATCTCCACCTGCCACATGTATCACATTTTCAATAGGTTGGTTATTCGCATCCCTCACATAAACAGGTTCATATGTAGGATTCTCAATAACACCGCCTCCCGATTGTCCGCCTGTAACATTTCCACCCCACATAACAACGCGTCCTTTCCCGTCATTCATAATCGCGAAAGAAGCTGCGGAAGTCGCCGCAATATACTTTACATTTCCCAGATAATCACCACCAGTCGTACCATCCAAATTATATCCAGGCTCAGTCTCACCCTTATAGACAGGAACTGGAATACCTCCATCTATGTATTTGGGAGAGTTCCAATCCGTACCCACCGGACGACCACACTGCATTGTCGAGTTGTCTCCCCAACAATATACTGTCTTGAAACAAGATAGGGCTACACTATGTCCTCCCGAACCTCCGCAGAGTTGAGAGAATGTCAAACCTCCCGTATTCACCAGACTTGGGGACGGAACTATACTCTTTGCAGCATCCCCTGGATCCGATAAACACAAACGATTCCCTTCATTGTATCCCCACGCAAAAATCTGCCCTTTATTACACAGAGCAAGGCCATGATCATTACCTCCTGTAATAATCATGCTCTGCGCCAACGCTCCCGTCACCACTCCCAGCGACAAAAGCAACCATGTATATAAACGTTTTCCCATGATCAAAATATACTTTAAAACCCCTTATATAAATACTATGTAAACACTATACCATTTGCCATTATACAGAAATTGGGCAAATATACGGATTTTTCCCTTACGGGCAAAACGAAGGGGACAGATTTTATGCGACAAAACAGACTATAGAGACCACCGCTAGGGATTCATCCACGAAACCCTAACAAATTCCAAGGCTCCATTTTATTGGAAGCCAATAACTTAAACGACTACTTTTAGTGGAAACTCTCTTAGAATCAGCGTTTTCCCAAAACGTTTCCTCATCCGCTACAACGTCCACACCATGTGGGCGATATAAGCCACGTAAGTAAGCAAAAGGACGGCCCCCTCCCAACGCTCGAGCGTCCGCTTCGTGAAAAGGAAAAGCCAAAGCAAAACAGCCAACCCAACCATCAACAGATAGTCATAGAAGAACACAGCGGTTCCCTCCATGATCGGACTGATGGCGGCAGACACGCCCACCACGAAGAACACATTGAACGAGACACTTCCGATGATGTTGCCGATCGCAAGATCCGTCTCGCCACGCTTCGCGGACATGACGGAGGCGAAAAGCTCCGGCAAGCTGGTGCCCACCGCGACGACCGTCAATCCGATGACACGCTCCGAAACGCCTAAAGCGGCCGCCACATTCTTCGCCCCATCCACCAATATATTCGCGCCGACGATCATCGCCGCGATGGAAAGAACCACCATGATGATGGAGACAGGCAGGGAACGCACAGGGGTATCCTCCGTTTTGGGCACATCCGCATCCCCCTTGCGTCGGGACGCACGTATCTGCCAAATAAGGAAGGCAACAAGCAACAGTATGCCCAAGATACCCGCAATTCGTCCGATCGACCCCATCATACCCACAAAGAGCAAAAGGACGCACGCCAACACCATAAACGGCAAATCGACACGAAGGGTGTGACTATCCGTCACACAGGTGTAGAGCAAGCCGGTCACACCCAGGATGAGCGCTATGTTAGCGATGTTGGAACCCACCACATTGCCCAACGCGATACCCGGGCTATCCGCCAATGCGGCATTCACGCTCACCAACATCTCCGGTGCGGATGTGCCGAACCCGATGACCGTCATACCGATGACCATCGAACTCAACTTCGCCTTGCGGGCAATCGAAACCGAACCTTCCACCAAATAATCACCGCCCTTCACCAAGAGGACGAAACCGATGAGTATAAAAAGAATATTCGTGAGCATAACTAAACTTTAGTATTTAGACGTTAGTCGTTAGGCTTTTATTTTTAGATTGTTTCAAAAGGGAAAGAGTGCCTCCCATTAAGGGGAAGCACTCCAACCATATTTTTACGACAAAAGTAGAGACTACTTCGCGAAGCTGACCGCACGGGTCTCACGGATCACCGTGATCTTCACCTGGCCCGGATAGGTCATCTCGTCTTGGATCTTCTTAGCGATCTCGTAGGATAGCGTCTCGATCTCCTTGTCGTCGATCTTATCCGCACCCACGATGACACGCAACTCGCGGCCCGCCTGGATAGCGTAGGTCTTGACGACGCCAGGGTAAGAGAGCGCCAATTTCTCAAGGTCATTGAGACGTTTGATGTAAGCCTCAACGATTTCACGACGGGCACCTGGACGTGCGCCAGAGATGGCGTCGCACGCTTGCACGATCGGGGAGAGAAGGCTCTCCATCTCGATCTCGTCGTGGTGGGCACCGATAGCGTTGCAGATCTCAGGTTTCTCCTTGTACTTCTCGGCGAGCTTCATACCCAAGATAGCGTGAGGCAACTCAGGCTCGTCATCAGGCACCTTACCGATATCGTGCAACAGACCGGCACGTTTCGCCTTCTTAGGGTTCAAGCCCAACTCGGAAGCCATGACGGCGCATAGGTTAGCGGTCTCACGCGCATGCTGCAACAAGTTCTGGCCATAAGAAGAGCGGTATTTCATCTTACCGATGAGGCGGACCAAATCAGGGTGCAAACCATGCACACCCAAGTCGATGGTCGTACGCTTACCCGTCTCGACGATCTCATCCTCCACTTGTTTCTTCACCTTAGCGACCACCTCCTCGATGCGGGCAGGGTGGATACGACCGTCGGTCACCAGTTGGTGCAAAGCCAAGCGGGCCACCTCACGGCGAACAGGGTCGAATGCGGAGAGGACAATAGCCTCCGGCGTGTCGTCCACGATGATTTCGACACCCGTAGCGGCCTCCAAGGCACGGATATTACGGCCTTCACGACCGATGATACGGCCTTTGATCTCGTCGGAATCAATGTTGAACACAGTGACGGAGTTTTCGATGGCAGCTTCGGTAGCGACACGTTGGATGGTCTGCACCACGATACGTTTAGCCTCCTTGTTGGCGGTCATCTTGGCCTCCTCCATGATTTCGTTCACGTATGACATGGCATCGGTCTTCGCCTCTTCCTTCAAGGCCTCGATCAGTTTCTCTTTCGCCTCGTTCGCGGACAATCCTGAAATAGTCTCCAGACGTTCGCTAGCCATACGGTTCAATTTCTCAAGTTCTTGCTTGCGGGAGTTGACGATGTCCATTTGGTTGTTGAGGGCATCCTTCAGGTTTTCCGTTTCCGCCTTACCCTTCTGCAGCTCAGATTGGAACTGGTTCAGCTGCATCTCGCGTTGTTTCAATTTAGACTCCTGCTGCTGCATCTTCGCATTATGCTGATTGCACTGAGAATCATACTCGTTCTTGAGTTCCTGGAACTTCTGTTTCGCCTCACGCACTTTCTCAGAGCGTATCCTAGCGCCCTCATTCTCCGCATCCTGCAAAATCTTCTGCGATTTAGACTTCAGTATGGTGTTCATCACCACCCAAGTCACCACAGCGCCAACCAGGAATGCGGCAATTATAAAAACAATCTCCATATTAATAAACTAATTGTTAAATATATATATAATAAAAAACGCATCACTTTTGGAGGCTAAATCCAAAAGAAATGCGGGTTGTTTCTGCGAAAAAGAAGCTTCACGCCTACAACGTTTTCAGATAATCGGACAATTCTCTTTCCAAGGCCTGTAATCTTTCGTCCTCTCCCGAGCACTTGTGCTCAAGGAGTTTCAGCCTTAAAGCGATCTGCAAGGATGTGTAAATCAAGAGATCCTTCTCCTCCACATGCGCCTGGGCTCCAAACCTGTCCAGCATGCTCTGATATTCCTCTTTTATCAAATCGGCAGCCTCCCTATACAAAGGCTCATCGGCTCTCGAACACCTCATCGTGTATTCCTTGCCAACCAATTTGAGCTTGATAGCTATATCTTTGTCCATACTTTGCCTCCACTAAATTAGGCTACACGTCATTCATTTAGCAACGCAATGCACTTTTCTATCTCCCGCTCCAATCTTGACAAACGGGCGATTGTCTTCTTCGAGTCCTCCTCAGACGACGAAATCGTTTTGGCGACCAGCAAATGCATGTACTTCTCCCTCCACGATTTTTCCGACATTTTCACCCTGGCTAATTCCTCTTCACATTTCTGCAAGTCCTTGTCGACCGCCGCCTTTTCCTTTCGCTGTTCTTCATTCAAAAGGATGAGGTGCCTGACCTTCGACTCTAAACTATCTAATAATTCGTTCTGCGGAACTGCCACCTTGTCAATTTTTCCGCAAAGTTATGAATATTGCTGTAAATTCAAAGCAAATCGCCGAAAAAGATTTCGGACCCTTTTAAAATTCACCGGTAGATCATTCCAGCCCCCGCCCCACCTCGGCAATATCATCTCTTAACGAACCGATACGCGGACGTTCCTTCCCGATGGCCGATGAATAACACATACACGCCCGCAGGAAGCGCACGGACATCCAACGTCTCCGAAACGGGCAGGCTAAATCGTCTCCCCCATGCGTTCACCACTTCCACTTTCTCCACATTCTCCGCATCTCTGATAGGCAAGAAACCGTCCGAAACGACCGTCACAGGATTGGATCCGCCCGACAAAAGTGACTCTGCGCCGGTGGACATCGCCACGGCTACTGGGTCGGACAACTCAGTCGTCGCGCCCCCCTCGGCGTCATGCACGGTCATCGCCGCGGAGAGGTAAAGTCCTTGGTTATCATCCTGTTCCTCCCCCAAGGAAGCGAGCGGAAGATTGGCGCTAAAGGAGCCATCCTCCCCCACCTTCACGGAATCCAGGAAGGCGAAGGCGCTCTGCGGTGTTTGCCCGCACTTGTACAAATGTACCGTGGAGCCCGGGATACCCGTGCCAGCCACATGGATCGAACCATTCGAAGCCTTTGCGGAGAAAACGGGGGCATCCATGCCATGGTTCTCGGCCGTATACCAGATCGCTTTGCCCCCCGGTTCGGCCCCGAGGAAGAGATTGTCGAAGATCGTGGCCCTCACCGACAGCGTGTCCACCTTGACGCCAAACGCCCCCTTCTGGGCGAAGGTGTTACCCACAATCCTCTTGTTTTGTTTCCTACCATCCGGGTAAAACATCTCCATCAGGTTCCCGTCGATGGAGCATATACGGATTCCACAAGCGCCTTGGTCAACCCCCTTCGCATCCGTGCCGAAGTAGTTGTTCTCGACCAGCAAATCATCCGACCCGCAATCGTAGATCGCCACACTGTCCAAAATATTGCCAAAGACGTTATCCTTTATCGTCACCTTTTCCGCATCCACCGAAAGACCTTTCGCAATAGGAATAGCTTCCCCATTTGGTGCCACGCCAAAGTAATTACCGGATACAAGCACTTCACTAGGCGCATAGGTCTCCCCCTCCACATAGGTTTTAGTCAACGCCACAACCGGGAAGGTAATATCCTTCATGTCATAGAATTGACATCCTTCTATCTTCACATTCCAACCATCCATCGAATTGGAGGTCCTTATTGCCATATCTTGGCATGCGGCGAATGTACAATTCGTTATCTCTATGTCAGAATTGGGGGAACAAGCCAACACCAAAGCCCTGCTGGAACGTGAATCAAAATCGTTCAGACGGGTTTTTCTTCCTGAGACATATGTATACCCATCAATATTAGAAAACACACACTGATCAATCACAACACTTTCCGCCACATACTTCGGGAGGGTCGACAACGAAGTCCTACAGCCAAACATCAGCGTGTTCTTCAGCTCCAGAGACTTTCCGTACACAATGCCATAGAAGCCGTCGGACAACTCGCAATCCGTCATCTTAATCGTCCATGGATACTCGTACGTCTGCACATGAGCGATACCCGAGAGGTTCGTGAGGAAGGTGGAAGAATCCATTTTCACCCCCTCGCAGGCGAATACCGCACCGGCATCGCCCGCCACGCCACGCAACTCGATTTGCGCGTGCTCACGGTTCGATTGAAGGACAGAGCTGCCGATCGCAATGTTCCTCAGCAGGATGGTATCCCCTGACGCCACGCCATCGCACAGCAGGATGCAACTCTCCTCCGTGTTCTCCAACACGATTCCTTCGGAGCCCTCGATCTCGACCGGGGAGGATATCGTCAAAGAAGACTTCAGGCTGATGGTCTGGTCACCCGCCGGGAGGGAGAACTCGATCCTCGACTTGCCCCTCTCCGCGTTCGCCTGCGAGACGGCGGCGCGAAGGGAACCGGCACCCGAATCGTTCGTGTTCGTAACTGTGATGGTCGAGGCGTATGCCCACTGCGAACCCAGGAGGATGACCCCCATTAGAAACTTATATTTCATTTCCATTATGAATATAAACTGCTGAACATTAATTATTTAATATACAATTGTTTTCTTTCTATACGCTACTTCAACACCTTGGCGGAAAGCAGGTCGTGGTTGGTGATGGTGAACTGAAGATGACGGCCACCATTCTTCTCGAAAACCTCGAAGAAGAGATTATGCTTATCAGGGATCGTGAACCTTTTGAAGAAGAGGACAGTATGGTAGGTGCTGTTCGCCGGCACGTAAAGATTCCTCTCGTTCGGCACATACTCGAAAAGCGGAGTAATGTCGTCAATCTGCATCGCCTGTTTCTTCAAGTTCTTACGGTTGGTGATATAACACTTGATAAAATCTATGTCGTAATCGATCTGCGAGTTATTCGCGACGGCGAGATGGAACATGGCGACATCGTCCTTGATGAAAATCCCTTGCAGGGCGAAAGTCATCTTACCATCCATAATGCCACGGTTCATCTGATTCCCCTTGGAGATCACCAATTCACCCAATGCACGCATATCCGTCTCATTGACATTGATGACGGAAAAGACCGCCCCCTTCTTGTCCGCATCGTCCACCGAGAAGTTCAACACCTCAGGCACCTCCTTGTAGACAACATCGAAGGCATAGATGTTCTTATCCTCCGTGACGACGGTGAGGGAGGTCTCCTTGAAAAGCTTCGTGTCATAGGGATAACACTTCGCCATGACCATGTTATCGGTGTTCGGCACACGGTCGACGATGGCGGAGTCGCACCCCACGCTCATGTCCACCACCTTATGGGGGAAGGTGATATGGGAGGTCCGGTCATCGGAAAGCTCCACCCTCAACGGTCGGATCACATCCTCCTCACCCAATTTTTTGCCCCGCACATTGGCGGCCACGACGCTTGGATTCTGCTCATAGTGGACATGGAACGTATGCACCTCCCCGTCCTTCGTGATAAAGGTGATATGCGTCTCAACGAAGCGGGGTACGCGGCTTCGGACTCTGGCGATGGAAGGGACGGAGGTACGCTCTATCTGGATATCGTCCGTACCATGGTCGATGTTGCTCACATCGCTCTTAAACTTAAGATATACCCACTTCACATCCGAGACACCCAGTTCAATCACATTAAATCCTTTTATGCGCTCCTGCCCATATGACGAGCAGATAAAAAACAGTAGAGATACCGCACACAATAAAGACTTTACAACACGAACCATAATTAGGGCAATACTTTTATCTTACAATATTTTCACATAATATCTTACTCGAAGGGAGCCACTTGACTTACCAAATGACAACCGCGAAATTATGCAAAAAATCGATTATTCCAACTTGATGAAGATCTTATAATTAGCGGGCAAATCCACACTTTTCTTGCGTTGCGCCTTTTCCAAGACGTTTTTCGTCCCGTCAATAAGGGTATTCGTCACCTTCGAGACCACGGCATAACCGTTGGTCACATGCTGGTCGGTTCCGGAAATCGCGTTCTGACCACTCTCTTTCGCCACATCATTCGCCAGATTCTCACCCGTATACAAGCCTCTCATACCATCCTGGTCGTATATGGTTCCCCTAAAGGGATAGAGGTCTCCGTTGAACTTAATGCTCTCCGTCGTTATCATCACACGATTCTCACTGAAGACGACCGAGCCGATCAGGTTCGTACTTGCAGGGATTGTCGTCCCCTTTATCGTCACAGGCTCCAACAGTCGAATAAACACCTGGCTAGAGGATCGCACGCCCTTCTGCTCTCCATGGATGACCGCCTGAATAGTGGCCTTGTCACTACCTCTTGTCGATTTAGCATCCTCCGTCTTGAATCCTTTCCTGCCTTGAGAAACACTCGCCACACTCCTCTCCTCAAGAGGCCTAACGGCAGGTTTAGGCGCAGGTCTGTTCAGACCCAGCAACACCGAGTCTGCATGCGTACCCAGACCATTACGCACCCTACGAAGCGCATCCTCCTTCCGTGCCTTTCTAATCATTGCATTCAACGAATCCTCCCGAGTCATCGTTCCAGTTTTTTTCACAGAGGAAGAGGATTTCGTCGAAACACGGGGTTCTTCCTTCGCCGGAGCAGGTTCATCCGGCTGTGCCGCAGGTTCATCATCCTCTATTTTAGACAAAAGATCGTCCACGTTCACCTCCTCCGGTTTCTCTTCCTTCGGAGCGTTCAGGGAGCTCAACATGTCGAACGAGGAACTCTGCGCCAAATGCTGGTTCTTCTCCATGTTGATGCGCGACTGTTCCTTCCTGACCGCCTCGAACTTCCCTTCCGAAGCATAGACATCGTCAGGATCCGGAAGGCTCGTATTAAGGCCCGTCGGAGAATCTTCAGCCACCGCCAACGACTCGTCATCGCCGCCACCGCCTAAGATGAAAAACAAAGCCACCACCGTCAAGAAGACGAAGACGCCACCCACCTGCAACAAGTTCCTTTGCTTGTCTATATTACTTTTTTGTTCCACCATACGAATCTATATCTATTTAAAATAGAAGTCATTATTCACTGTATCCGAAGCCTGCGCCGACTCCTTCATCGAGTCCAGATTCATCACGGACAAGTCCTTCGCATCCACTTTCTTCCAATCGATAACAGAGTCCCGGACCATTTCCGTCAAAGTGGCGGATACCTTAGGCCTAAAGAAAAAAGATCGTACAAAATTAAAAATCAGCAGGACGAACATTAACCCGAAGACGAGGAAGAACAACCTTTTGCGGGCGGCGATATCCATGGCATTCAGCCGCTTCTCCGTCCTGTCACTCATCTCCTTCCCTTTCCGCTGATAATATTCCTTGAAACTCTTCGTCGGGGAGTTTTTCTCCTCGTCGGAAGTCCGGGATTCATTGGGTTCGAAGCCATTCTCCCTTTCATTATCCTCCAAACTCATATCGCTAAAATTATTCGTTTGACATTGTTGTATCACTCTCCTGTTCCTGAACGATTTCAGGCGCATAACCCTTTCTTTCCACCACACCTAACTCCTCTTCCCGGACGATTCTCCATCCCTGTGCGATAAAGCCCTGAGGGTCCAGTTCGTCCCTCACACACGACTCCAAATAACACTCCGTCACAAGGCTCTTAAAGACAATCTTATCGCTGGAGACCATGGATGTTTTCCCGTAGAGCGTCACATTGAATTCGTATCGGTCACTCTTCCTGACATCGATGCTGTCGCAAAGGAACTCCGTGGAGACACCATTCGCCACCAACGAGTTATAGAAACCCTTCTCGCTCAACGAGTTACAATAGTTCTTCACGTCCGTTCCCGCCAAGTACTCCGCTATGCTCACGTTCTTTTTGATGAACTCGATATCAGGAGAGAGGATGAAGAGCAGTTCGTGCAACCGCTTGACATGAGCCTCCGCTTCGGCGACACGGTTCACGGAGACATCCTCCGCCAGAGCCAGCTTCAACGTATTGCGGCTGTCGACCACATAGACGGTGTTCCGTTCCCCGTCTGCGCTATTGAAAGCAGCCTTCAGCACCCAAACCGTCAGGCCAGTGACTGCGACCGTCACGCACACCATGATGAATTTGACCATCTTGAAGGTAGCAGGTATATCGTTCATTCCCATCAGTACAAAGAATTAAGTTGAGTATCCTTGTTGCTAATCACATTCAGGTTCTCGATCAGAAAACCGTTGGGGGTCGCCTCCGAGCGGGGACAGTTCCTCAACTCGCACGAGGTGATGAGTTCCCTGACCGTGACGGAAGAGCGGCGGACGATGGCCGTTTTGCCGTACATCACCGCGCCATACGGGTAGCGGGAGAAGTCCGTCGTGATGCTATCGCACCTGTATTGGCAGATGATACCCGCCTCGACGATCTGCCGGTAGAACCCGTTGGCAGTCATGTTTTCATACATCTGCACGGCTGAATTATCCGCCATGGAGAGCGCCTTCTCCACCCCATACTGTATCGCCCCATTGTTCGGGTAGAGGTTGAAGAAGAGCTGATGGAACCGTTCGATGGCAGCCTTCGCCTCCACAGGGCGGTTGTCCGTCGTGTTCTGGTTCAACGCGCACATCACAGACTCCTCGCCCCGTAGCGCATAGACTTTACTCTGCTGGCTTCTCTTGAACTGGAGGGAAAACAACACCGCACATACGATGACCACCAGATTCGAAGCCACCAACAAGATGAGGAACAACCTCACATGCGAGAACGCACTCTGAATATTCGTTAACGACTTAATCATCTTTTCACTTTACTTAATAGTTTTGAAGCCACTAGGGCCTTGCCTCCCGCTAAACTTGCCAAACGTCTTCCCTCGCCGGTCAGGCCACCCGCACCCGCACTTGACACAATGTAGTTAGAGATGGATGGTATCGCCAAAAAGGATGCAGTGGAAGCCAAAGAAAGAATCAGGTAGTATCCTAATCCTATTTCTCCACTGGTGCCTATACTTTCCACTGTGTTCCGGAACAAACTCATCAAGGCGAAACACGTTATGTTCACGCAAGGTGCGTAAAGACTCACCGTGACATATCGGCCAATCCAACTAGAAAGAGAACTCGAGAAATACGGGATTAGGGAAAGCGCAAAGGCAAAAGGCCCCACATATACCAATATCAGTTTTGAGACGAAGGCGATCGACAAAACCCCGATGGCAACGACGAGCGCGACAATGGAGAGGAGGGCGAGCACCTCCCCCATGACGATTTCCTTGATGGCATCAGCTATTGAACCCGACAAAGACCATGAGGAACTCGACGCTTTCGAATCCGCAGAAAAGTCCACTTTGGTTTCCTCATTCTCCTTCTTGACGTTTAGCTTAATATCCCCTTCTTTGGACTTCGTTTCACCCTCTATCATGGAATCAAAGTTTTTCTTTAGCTTTTTTTCCAATGCATTGTTTTGGTTCTGCGAGTATTTTTCAACCAGCATCTCGGTGGGCTTATTTATCCAGCCACAAACATCATCCATAACCTGCACGAATAAGGGAAAGTTAATGATGATCAAACCTATTGCAAATGGTCTAAACAGCGCATAAACATTGATGGATTCACCTTTGCACCATCCTTGCCACACCATGTTCCCGATATAAAACAGGGCAAATAAGCCACATAACAGAATCGCCACACTCGTCACATCTCCCACATTTTTTATGCAATCTTCTAATATGGTGTCCAATCGTTTGGCGAAGCTCGGAATAGACTCAAAACAAAATGAACTGACTATCTCATCACTCTTTAACATGGCAACCTCCTATTTCTTGTTATCTGTTTTATATTCCAAACGATAGTTGGCCGAAGTGTACTGATTATACAAACTAAGCGTGTAGTTGATTGTCCGCCTACGCTCATCCACCTTCTGATTCGCCTGATACTTTATGACGTTCAGTTTGTCGTTGAGAGCGTCTATCCTCTCCCCGATCTTATCGATCAACTGTATACGTTCGAAAGAGGTCAGACCGGCATCCCCTTCCCCCGTGAACTCACCGATGATTGTCTTCGCCTCCTCATAGACCTCGGCGGACTCCTTCACGATCAGGTTCGCATTATAGGCGATGTTGTTACGTTCCGCCTTGCTTAAGTAGTCGCAGCTCACCAGCTGTCCATAAAACGTCTTATAGTTATCCTTCAAATGGTTCACCTTGTCGAGCAAAGAGACGACAGATCGGGCGTTCTTCACCCACTTCATGCACTTCTTGTACTTCTCCGCATTCTCCTTCATCAGCTTAGACTGGTTCAGCATCTCCTTCATCTGTTCCAACAAAGTAACCTTCTGGTCGGTCGCATTCGCCATCTCCTCACAGAAGTTCGATGCGGTCTGCGCGATAGCGACAGGATCCTCCACAATCATCGCACCCTGGGCGAAAAGCCCCATCGGGAAGCAGACGATCCCCACCACCAAAATTAAACGCTTCAGTTTATTCTTCATTTCCATCTATTTTTTATAGTGAACATCTATATACTTCATGATACCTTTACGCATGGATCCCAGCTCCTTCGCGTATTGAAGGACGACACCCTTCTCCTCCTTCGTCGTGGAAAATGTCAGATACTCCTCCGGAGAGACCTCCACGCCATACACCGCGGAGAAAGCGGAATTGAAAGAGATGAAGACCTCCTTGTATTTCGCCCTTTGCTCATTTTTCTGCAAATCCTTATTGATAGAAAGGACCAATGCCTTCTCCTTCTCCGAAAGGGCCAGCGTGGACTGTATCTCGTCGAAACGGTTCAGGAACTTGCTTTGGTCCAACAAAATCTTCTCGTCCGCATTGTTGATGATCGCATCCTTGATGATTTCATTGCCGATGATATCCCCCACCTCTTGGGTCACCACGATCACCTCTCCGTTATGCTTACGCACCGTCTTGTAGAGATACTTGATGAACTCCGCCGTACCGCTCTTCGATATCGCCTTCCACGCCTCCTCAATAAGGATGATCTTTCTCTCGTGGGGCTGCAAACGCCTCATCTTAGAGATATAAGTGTCCATCAGCACAATCGTCACGACAGGGAATAACACCTTATGGTCCTTGATGTTATCCAATTCGAAGACGACAAAACGTTTATGGAGCAGATCCAACTTGTCCTTTGAATTCAGCAGATATTCGTATTTCCCCCCTTTGGCATATGGAGCGAGCACCTGAATCAGGTTGTCGATGTCGAAATTCTCAATACGGACGGATTTCTTGACGAGGTACTCCTTGAATTGTTTCGAGAGGAAAGCGTAGAAAGTGTTGAAGCAAGGGAAAATCTCGCGATGATCCTTGATGATCCCGATATAGGCATTCAACGCAGTCTCTATGTGCGTCTCCTCCGCCTTGGAGATATCCTCGTGTTCATTCTTCCAAAGGATACAGATCAAGGAAAGCAGTTGCGCCATCTTCTCCTCCGTATAGACATAATCCTCCACATAGAAAGGGTTAAAGGAGATTGGCTCCTCCTCTTTGAAAGTGAAATAGATACCGTCCTCGCCGTTCGTCCGCTCATGGATCAACTGGCAAAGTCCGAGGTAGGAATCGCCCACATCGACGATCACCAGATGCTCGCCTTGCTCGTATTTCTGCGCCATCATCACGTTCGTGAAGAAAGACTTACCCGAGCCGGAAGGACCCAAGATGAACTTATTCTTCGCACTGGCCCAACCACGCCGCACCGGCTCGTCGCTGACATCAACCCTAACAGGCGCACCGCTGATACGGTCGGTCAACTTCAATCCATATCCGTTCTCTCCTGTAATGTCCCTGTAGTTGCTTTCCATGTTAAAGAAACAAACACTCGGAGCGATAAAAGAGAGGAACTTCATCTCGGACGGATAATTGGACGATGCGCCGGGGATACCCGCCCAGAAGATGTGAGGAACAATCACCTCCGTCTTCGATACCTGGCAGTCCAAGTTAGACAAGACACCTCCCACTTGGGAGTTCTTCTCCAACAAACGCGTGTATGAGGAGTCCCACACCAGGACGTTGAATGCGGCATGGATACTGTGTTCCTTCATGACCTGCGCCTGCGTCAGGTATTCATCGTTGAACTCCTTGTTGACAGCGTTCTCCCTGGAAATAGCGGAGAGAGACTCCATCTTGCGCCCCTGTTTCTCCAGCTCACGAAGGTTCTCGTTCGAATCATCTACAAAGATGTACTGGTTGTAAATATGGTCGAACGGCAGTTTCAGGCACAACTCATAGGAAAAGCAATCCGCCAAGGAAGAGACATCCGTGGATAGTTTCTCGTTACGCTTGCTGGTCGATACCACATTCGGCAGATCCGTCAGTTCGCCTAACGAGAAGCAAGAGACATACTTGTCTCCCACCATCAGATCGTCCTCGTTCACATGCAGGTCGTAAAGGATTTCGCCCTCGCCCGAGTAGTTCAGCGTCAAATACTGCTCAATGACACCGAAGTGGTCATCCGTGCCCAGCACCTCATCCTCCGTCAATTCCCGGCAAGCGATGCCACCCGACTTCAGGATATTCACCATCTGATCCACGCTGTCGTTGAACGTATCGATGCGCATACTGTCGATAGCATCCTGAGGGACAACCCTGTTCCTGAGAATCGCATTGCCTGCGGATGTCGTCTTCAACCCGTTCTTCGTGGAAAGCGTGACGTAGAGGAAACACCTATGCCTCAAGACAGTCCGGCCCATGAAATGGCGGGCGGACGCCTCCTGCAGGAAACTGTCTGAGAAAGGCTCGTCTTGCCACACCGATTCGGAGAAGACATCCTGTTTGTGGACAATCGAGTAGTTCGGGAGCGTCCTCACCGCACGGCACCAACACTCGTTCATCGCATCGATCTCCACATCCGAGGAGGTATAGACCTGAGGCAACGTCAGTTCAAACAGGCGGGTAATATCACCCGACTTAGAGACCAACAAACCATCCTCATAAGACAATAAGGGGAAACAGTTCTCGATTTGATTTGACTTGACGTTAAAGTCCATTTTTCTTACCTCCTTTTTGAATCAGACACCTCGTCCGCTTTAATTGAATCCGCTTAGGGCAAGCATTTTGCGCAAGCCTCTTGGACAAGCCGTTAGCACCATACTTATTGTTCAGATAATAAGTGACGAAATAAGATGCGGCCGCGACAACCAAGGCAGCCGGGATGGCCACCCAATTGCTCAGGAACTGCAACAGGAAATAGACCAAAATCGCACACAACAGACCTCCCACGAAGTAGAAGATGTACGTCTCCTTCAGTCCGTAAAAATCCAACGGGCGATTCACGCCCTTATTAATCGTATACTCCATATCATCTAAAAACAACAAGTACCATTAACACTCACTCCACCATCGGAGATCCTTTATCCGACAAAGAACGACTTAATCAACGTCACGACCACCGCCACGAATATCAACGAACCGAACCATCCCACAGCCACCTTGGAAGTGTCCGGGTCACCATTGCTCCACTTGGAGTACACCTTGAAGGCACCCACCAGAGCCATAATCGCACATATCGCATAGAAGATGCCACACGCCACATCAAAGTATCCCTTGATGTCCGTCTCTACCTGCTGAAGCGCCTGTTTGCGAGACGCATCATTCTGCGCGAAAGTTAACACCATGTTACTTAACACCAAATAAACAGTCAAAATTGTCTTTTTCATATTTTCGATATTTTTATGTGTACTTTATACGTGCAAATATACACATTTTTTCTTTACACAAAAATTTATCAAAAGAATTTTAAATATTTTTTTAAAAAGATACTCGCTCAACATGGATTTCGCCCTCGCTCCACCCCTTGCAAATGATTATATTCAAGAAAGAAATAACCTGTTCATCAGCCGAATATAATTTAGGCAGCAAAATTAATAATAAAGGCATAAAAATAACAAATCACATATACACAATTGACCAGTTTACACACTAACAACAGAAATAAAACAAACACAATAATTTATATATATGACTTATTTTTAACACGTTAAACAAAAGCTATATCTAAAAACGATTAAGAACGGGCAATCCAATCTGGTTTATATTGACGAATAAAAAAGTGCTAAAGGAAACACACACAAAGGCCACGGAAAAGATGCATCCCTAAATAAAATGTAAAGAATACACCTATTGTATATCGAACAGATAAAATTTTTATATATTTGTAGAAAAAAAGTGAAGGAGTAATCCATATAAATTACCACACAAAAAAGTTTAAGATGTTAGATATCTCAACAGGAAAGTTTACCCCCAACAACAATGAAGGATGGGAAATAACGCCCTTCCTTTCGAAAAACGATTTCATCATTTCCAAGTTTTGGGAAGACAACAGACAAAAGAGAAGGGAAACAGACGAAACGGGCAGGACATTCCATTTCGATCAACTATCGATATACGGTCAACGGATGTCAATGGAGATACGCATCGGGAGGAGTGGCTACATAGACGAAGTGACACTTAGAACAGACATGGCGGCCAACATCCACGAGTGGATCTCAAAGACAGACTGGGAAGAGACCGCACGAAGGCAGAAGAAAATCCACGACGAAATCCTTTTGCACGAAACAGCCATACCATCCGAACTACTGACAGACAAAGATGAGCTCACCATCGACACGGACTGGGGCAGCATCTCCTCCGTAATGGATCTGTCATCCGAACCGGACATACGCATCACCATACGCTACAGGAACCTTTCGGAGGCGGACAAAGAAAGATATTTGACACTGGGAAAGAAGTATCTGCATGGAGAGAAGTGAGACAAAAATACGAACCGCCTCAGACCGGCAAGGAGGGGATAAATACCCAGGCATAGACACCTACGAATACACGACGCTGAGGAAAGGCACCCGCATCTGCGCCCTCGTAGCCTATAACGAGGAGGGCAAGATGAAACCCTGCGAGTTCTATTTCCCACAGAAGGTGCTGCAACAAGTGGGGAACAATCCGATCAAACTGAGCCAAGGCCTACAGATCTCCCCGTGGAAGAATCCGAAGACCGGAGTATACTGCTACCGCACCCGGGTGGCGACCTTTGTCGTGACGAGAGACTTCGAAACCGAGTACAGCGCCAAAGTGGAGGAGAACCTATGCTACGGGAATGGCGGGTTCATCCAATATCATATATCCAAGGAGACTGCGGACCAATATCTGATCAAAGAGCCGGAAGACATCTTCCTGCCAGATGGACAAATCAGCGAAGAGGAGTACGAGGAAATCATGGAGAAACACCAGCAAATCCTCATCAAACGCAATCTGTTCAGTTACCTCAAAGCAAAAGCGGACACACTGGACATCCTGCAAAACGCATCGGACCCCCAGGAAATAGAGGAAGCCAAAAAGAACCTCCGCACCCTCAACCGCCACATCGAGGACCTCACCATCGACCTCGCCTACTCCCAAGAGAACATCGGAGACATAAAATCGGGGAAATACGACCGCCTCATCTCCCAACTCGTCATCGAGACAGAATGCAGGGAAGAAGAAAACGTGTTGGTCATCAGCAACGCGAAACTAGGGAAAGAGATGGAGGAGATGTCGCAAAAAATCGGGCAAAACACATCGTACGTATTGGTTTCAAGCGACCCCCAAAACGAAGCCGGCGCACTGGCGCAAAACATCACAAAAAAGATCAACAGCTACGAAGAGACCATCTCCAACGGAGGAAAGCCGGAAATCGACGTGCCCAAACAAAACCTGTCCGACTTCCTCGTCATCAACCACATCAACAACCATTGCCGGAAGTTGCTGGAGAACATCCAACCGCAGGACCGCACCTTCCAAAGCATCGACACCATCCTGATACAGAGCCAAAACGGGCAACACCAACGGATACCCATCGACAATCTATTCGAACCCGACTCCGTATCCGCCATACGGGCAACACGCAACGGGACATTCAGCGCCCCGCTACACATCAAAGGGAATGACCAAACCGCAAAACTGCTGATGCGGGGAAACAAACCCCGGATGTATCTCGCCCAGACAGACGAACAACTCAACCAAACATTTGACCGTCTACACCTCACCACCTCACAAAGGGAGGCATTGCACAAGGGAGGGAAAATCAACCTGCGTCAAGGAGCCTTCCGATTAGACAAGGAGATCAATTGCCTGGTTCCATGCCTATCCAACATCAAAGGAGAACAACAAAACACGATAAAACGAAGAGGTCCGAACATACAACAGAGGGGACACTCATACTGAGCTCATCCATCGCAGGAAGGACATCCAACCTGACAGGTCCTTAATTCATCATGTTGGGAAAATCCATTTCAGAAAAGGTGTTCTTCAGGTCGGAAGAAGTCTCCTTCTTCCCCTCAAAGGACTGAGGGACCTCGATATTGGCGGATTTGTCCTGCAGACAAGCCTCCCCGAACGTCATGGATTTCGCATCCACCGAAAACGCAGGACTGGAAGTCATATCAGCATCCGAAACGGTTGTATTCCCCAACAAATCCTCGACAGAACTCCTATGCGCCTTATCCAACCGGGAAAAGTCGGCATGCGTATCCGCCGGGGAATAAGCGTCGATCACAGGCGAAGGGTAAACTACAGACGAAGCCGTAGCAGAGGATCGATTCGACTTACGATAATCAATCAAATCTTCCCAACTAGAATCTCCCTTTCCACGTTCGCCTTTCCCTTTCGTCGAAGAGCGCATAACCTGTCGCTGTACTGGCTTATCCGAGACAATCTCCTTCCTCTTCCTCAAATCATTTTTAGACATATGGGCATCGCCACCCTTCACAAACTTGAAATAGAGAAAGACACCCAACTCGTATAAACAAAGAACCGCAAAAGCGATCAATAAGAATTTCCCTGTACTAACAAACAACAAAAACATATTTTTCACAATGTTTCAAATCAATCAATCATTTTGTTCTGTCCAAACAACCCAAAAGTAACCCTTGGAAGATTACCCGCTGTAGGACAAGCACTAACGTTTCGCAAATATACAAATTATGTTTTGCTTTGACCTCAATTAAATTAGAAATAAAAAACAAACAAAATGCAACCTTTCGATCTCCTTCCCCAGTTTTTAAAGAAACTGATCCAAATATTTTTGACCGTGATGTTGGTGCGGTCGAACCTGAAGATTCTACAACTTTTCTATATCTTCTAGGGATAGTCCTGTTATCTCCGCAATGTCATCCACATCCAAGCCTTTCTGTTTCATTCTCTTCGCATTGCGTAGGTTGGCGGTCTTCTCTCCTTCGAGTTTTCCTTGCTTCATTCCCTGCTCCATCCCTTGCTTTATCCCCTGCTCCAATCCTTGCTTCATCCCCTGTTCGGTTCCTTTTTTCAGCCCCTCTTCCATGCCTCTCTCGTATCCATGCTGCTCCATGTCGATCTCGTCCTCGAGGTATTTCATGCTGGCCTCGTACTGGTCGTACTCCTCCTCGGAGAGGGCGGACACCTTCGCCTTCTCTATCAGCCTGAGCAGACCCTCGTCCGCTCGCTCGTATACCGATGGGTCAATGTTTTCCATATTGCCGAG
>JAFXPK010000005.1 GCA_017527905.1 Paludibacteraceae bacterium | reverse complement strand
CGACGTAGTCAATTTTTTTGGGGGGTATGCATATTCCTACGTGTTGCGCACAACCGAGCCCTGAAGGGGCGTCATCCCCCAGGCAGGGGTGTAAACCCCTGTATAATAGATGAATGGTGTGGCGGGAACCCTGAAAGGGTGACACATTGATAATTTTGAATTATGAATTTTGAAACGTTAGTTCGACGTAGTCAATTTTTTTGGGGCATGGCATTATATCCCCTTTTTTTTGGGAAAAGAGAGAATATATATCTATTTAAGGCCCTGTTTGCCTGTTTTTCTAAGATGTTTTCACTAAAAATCACGATGACGGAGAGTTTTTCTTTTTTCATTCCTTAGTTTAGCCAATTCTTTCGTACTTTCGCGCAATGAATAGTTGATTCGCATTATGAATGATAACATAGTAGATACCATTACCAAAGGGGATTATAAGTACGGATTTGTCACGGACATTGAGACCGAGGTCATCCCGAAAGGGTTGAACGAGGATGTTGTGCGCCTCATCTCCGAAAAGAAGGGGGAACCGGAATGGTTGCTCGAATACCGCCTGAAGGCCTACCGGCATTGGCTCACGCTGAAGGAGCCGAACTGGGCGCACCTCAGCATCCCCGAAATCGACTATCAGGACATCTACTACTATGCGGCTCCGAAGAAGAACTCGCCTAAGAGCGAAAAGGATATCGACCCTGAATTGCTGAAGACTTTCGACAAGCTGGGCATTCCGTTGGAGGAGCAGAAACACCTTGCGGGCATGGCGGTGGACGCGGTCATGGACAGCATATCCGTCAAGACGACTTATAGGGAAAACCTCGCTGAATTGGGCATTATCTTCTGCTCGTTCAACGAAGCGGTGAAGAACTACCCGGACCTTGTCAAGAAATACCTCGGTACGGTGGTGCCTTATACGGACAACTTTTTCGCCGCATTGAACTCGGCGGTCTTCAGCGACGGCTCCTTCGTCTACATCCCGAAGGGCGTACGTTGCCCGATGGAGCTCTCCACCTACTTCAGAATCAACGCCGCCCAAACGGGCCAATTCGAACGCACCCTGATCGTGGCGGACGACGACAGCTACGTCTCCTACTTGGAGGGCTGCACCGCACCGATGCGCGACGAGAGCCAATTGCACGCGGCCATCGTCGAACTGGTGGCGCACGATAGGGCAGAGATCAAATACTCGACCGTACAGAACTGGTACCCAGGAGATAAAGAGGGGAAGGGTGGTATCTATAACTTCGTCACCAAACGCGCCCTCTGCAAGGGAATCTCTTCGAAAGTTTCCTGGACGCAGGTAGAGACGGGTTCCGCCATCACATGGAAATATCCGAGCTGCGTATTGCTGGGCGATAATTCCGTCGGGGAGTTCTACTCCGTGGCGGTCACGAACAACTACCAGCAGGCGGACACGGGTACGAAGATGATCCATCTCGGTAAGAACACGAAAAGCCATATCGTCTCCAAAGGTATTTCGGCGGGACTCAGCCAGAATAGCTACCGGGGATTAGTGAAGGTTTCGAAGAATGCGGACGGTGCCCGCAACTTCTCCCAATGCGACAGCTTGCTCCTGGGAGACAAGTGTGGCGCGCATACCTTCCCGTACATGGACATCCATAACGAATCGGCCATCGTCGAGCATGAGGCTACCACCTCGAAGATCAACGAGGACCAGATTTTTTACTGCAACCAGCGAGGTATCAGCACCGAGGACGCGGTCGGACTCATCGTCAACGGATACGCCAAAGAGGTGCTCAACAAATTACCGATGGAGTTTGCGGTGGAGGCGCAGAAGCTGCTGCAGGTTTCGTTGGAAGGATCAGTAGGTTAATAGATAATTATTATATATGCTATTAGAAATTAAGAATTTACATGCCAATGTCAATGGCAAAGAGATTTTGCGGGGTATAAATCTGACGGTGAACGAAGGGGAAGTGCACGCCATCATGGGCCCGAACGGTTCAGGAAAGAGCACGCTCTCATCCGTGTTGGCGGGTGACCCGACCTTCACGGTGACGGAAGGTGAGGTTTATTTCAAGGGAAAGAATCTTTTGGAGCTCTCCCCGGAGGACCGCTCAAGGGAGGGTCTCTTCCTCAGTTTCCAGTATCCTGTGGAGATCCCTGGTGTCAGCATGGTGAACTTCATGCGCACCGCCACGAACGAGCACCGCAAATACAAAGGGTTGGACCCCTTGTCCGCCTCCGATTTCCTGAAGCTGATGCGTGAGAAGAAGGAGTTGGTGGAGTTGGACAATAAATTGGCGAACCGATCCGTCAACGAAGGATTCTCCGGCGGCGAGAAGAAGCGCAACGAGATCTTCCAGATGGCCATGCTGGAGCCTAAATTGTCCATCCTGGACGAGACGGACAGCGGATTGGACATCGATGCCTTGCGCATCGTGGCCAATGGCGTGAACAAGCTGAAAAAGGCCGACAACGCGAGCATAGTGATCACACACTACCAACGTCTTTTGGATTATATCGTTCCGGACATCGTCCACGTCCTCTACAAGGGTCAGATTGTGAAGACGGCTGGCAAGGAACTGGCTTTGGAGCTGGAGGAGAAAGGCTACGATTGGATAAAAAAGGAGTTGGGTGAATAATTCATGGCAAATATGTCGATAGAGCAATCATACATAGATATTTTCAAGCAGTACCGTGACGTGCTGAAGAGGAATAGCGGCGCACCCATGGACGCATTGAGGGATGCCGCCTTCGAGTCGTTCCAACGGAGGGGATTCCCTACCCGACGCATGGAGGCATACCAATACACCGACATGAAGGAGGCCTTTGCGGTGGATTATGGTATGAACCTCAACCGGATCGCCCTCACGGAGGATTTCCGCTGCGAAGTGCCAGGCATCAACGCCTATCTCTTCTATGTGGTGAACGACACTTTCTTCTGTCCGCCCGAAAGCGAGAATTGTCTGATTGAGCTACGAAAAAAGGGCGTTTCCATCGGTAGTTTACGTGAATACTCAGAGACTGATCCGGAGCTTGTCGCGAAGTATTACGGCAAGGCGGCGGTCAGCGGAACGGATGCGATCATAGACTTCAACACGGCTTTTGCGCAGGACGGTTTCTTCCTTCATGTGCCGGAGAACGTGGTCATCGACAAGCCTATACAGCTGATATGCGTGATGACAGGGAAAGTGCCTATGTTGGGCACGCAAAGGAACCTTATCGTCTTGGAGCGGTCCGCACAGGCCAAGCTCCTGCTCTGCGCCCATACACGTGGCGAATGGGAGCAACTCTCCAACAGGGTGACGGAGGTTTTTGTCGGTGAAAACGCTATTTATGACCATTACAAGCTGGAGAACACACACTCCAAATCGATCAGCGTGGCGAACCTGAACATCCGCCAACAGAGCGGTTCGGAGATCATCGTGAACGACCTCACGTTGCACAACGGACTGACCAGGAACAGGATCCAGATCGACATCGACGGGGAGCATTGCCAAACCACCTTAAGCGGCATGGCGATCGGAGACGCGAAACAGCACATCGACAACACGACGCTGATCAACCACCACAAACCGAACTGCAAGAGCCGTGAGCTCTATAAATATGTTTTAAACGACGAAGCGACCGGTGCATTCTCCGGCAAGATCATGGTGGCCGAGGGCGCATTCAAGACGGAGGCTTACCAAACAGACCGCAACGTCTGCATGTCTCCGAACGCCAGGATGTACACGAAGCCTCATTTGGAGATCTATGCGGACGACGTGAAGTGTAGCCACGGCGCATCGACCGGAAGAATCGATGAAACGGCGCTTTTTTACCTTCGTTCGAGAGGAATTCCCGAGGAGGAGGCCCGCATGCTTCTCATGTTTGCCTTCGTGAGCGACGTGTTGGACAACATACGGATCGAGGCCGTGAAGGACAAGATACGCCTGCTCGTGGAGCAACGCTTCCGTGGCGAACTCTCCCACTGCAATAGCTGCGGCGTTTGCAAATAATGGGCGATTCCATCGGTGAAAACGGGGAGATTATGCTGTCGAACCCATCCCTTTTTTACCCTCTCCTCGACCCGTTACATTCCGGATACCCCGAGCAGCTCCAGAACTCCTTGCCGGCATTCACCCCCTTCTTGGCCATCCGCTTGATCATCGGCTTGCCACACTTAGGGCAGGTTGGCGCATTGGATTGGATGCTCTGTTCCGCACGGTAGGCGAGTCTTTCGGCGGTCAATCCTTCGGAGAAGCCCCCTTCTTCACGAAAGGTGGTGAGGAGGTTCGTTATCAGTTTATTAAGCATTAAAATGAGTCGGTTGCACAATATCAACAAACATCGAGCTTCTGTCATCGAATCATTTGATGTAAGCCACTTGTCAAATTTATGTTTCTGAAGTAATATATGAATGCTGCTTGAATGTTGCACATCATCTTTGTAAGTTGGTTTATCAAGTAAAACGGCACTAACCTGCTTATGCTCACCTGAATTAATAGACCATGGTAATTGCTCATGTTGCAACAACCAGTTCAAGTAGTCATTCGCCAGTTCTGCAAGACTTGCGCGAGCCACGTCAGTGAGTTTCATTTCTGTTTCTTTGGAGGTAGAATGTCGGGAATTCCCCTCAGCGATGTTAGCTGGCACAGAACGAGCGGCCTGCGTCATCTGATCATACTGTCTGCCACAAGGGTCATTTGAGCGATTCAGGTAGCGTCTGCAAAAATCTTGAGTGGCAAGTTGGATAACATTGCCCATCACCCAGGTATCAAGCCAATAAAAGCCAAAATTTCTAATCAGCATAGTTTTTTCATTTTAATTTGGTGCTAAGGTAGTGCTTTTATCGTTAATGTCAAATTATTTACGCAATAACGCAATTTCGTTTATCTCGTAATCACGTTATTGCGGTAAAACAACCGAACATTCCCCCCCCCGTCACTCCATCCCTCCACAAACTTCATCTCCTCCTCTGCCAGCCCATATTTCCTGTGCAACTGCTCTTCCTCCCACTATTTTCCCCTTTCCAGCCGAATAAGGTCATACGCCTCCATGACCTGCCGGAACTGGTCAGCCGAGATTTTGCGGTCCATATCGGTCGCATCGCTCGGCAGGCGGTCGGGGTGGTATTTCTTGACCAAATCACGGTAGGCGTTCTTGATCTCCGTCTCGGAAGCAGTGGTGAGGATCCCCAATTGGTTGTAGGCCTGTGTCAGCTTGTAGCCATAGGAGGAATTCTTCTTTTCCTTTGACGAAGTCGAGGAGTCGTTATTTTTCTTTTCCGCAGTTTCTTCCGACTTAGGCGTTTCATACTTTTGCTTCAGAATCTTCCAGTCCTCTTGCTTGATTTTCAGCTCCATAGAGATTCCGTAGAGGATTTCCATCTCAGAGCCGACCACCCCATCGCTGGAGAAAGCCACTTGGAAAAGCGCATTCAGCAAGTCCAAGGCGGCCTCATAGAAGATGCCGGATTTCAGGATGTTACGGCAACATAAATTGTATCGGAGAAGTTCTCGGGAAGCGTTGTAGTGCCGCAGCAACTCCATACACTCACTTGAGAAGAGACACTTGTCGCCCGATATGGGGTCGGTGCGCAACTCCCTAGGGCGGCACCACAGCATATTCCTGTATATCGGGTGGTTCTTGAAATAGAGCCGCGCGACGGACATCTCCCGATGGTCCACCTCACCATCTTTGCGGATCACCCAGGAAAACAAGGCGATGACGGAGAGGGCGGACGTGTAGACATCCTCATCCTCCGTCCCATGCGGATGATCCGCCTGAAAAACCTTCTTCCTTCTGGCATTCGCGCGACCGGTGCCCGTCAGGGGAGGAATAGGCTCATAGTTCGGGACATCGGATGTGGGCGGATTTTGATCACGGATCATATCACCCACCTTTTCGATAGGACGTTTCAGCCGCTCGAGAGCATACCGAATCGCAACAGCCAAAACGCCGACCAAAAGATATATAAACCAGTCCCTCAACATAGAATAAGCTTGGTAGGTAAAATCATTCTATCACAAAGATAAATAAAGGGGAAGGCATTCCCAATGATGCGCATGTTTTTATTGCCCATACCTGCTATAATAAAACCGATTGTGCAAAAAAAATACCGTTTCCACCGATGAAATGGCAAACCGTGCGGCCCCATGACGTTGCCCGTGTGAACCCATGCGGACCCAGGGCGTTGCCCTGGGCTAGATAATGTATTGGCCCTTCAGGCCGTGGGGATGCAAACATAGAATGTCGGTACATTCGGTAACGTAAATCACATCCTGTCAACTCTTAATTACCCCAGGGCGTTGCCCTAGGCTATATATGTTATGGCCTTTCAGGCCGTGAGGATATGAAAATATAGGATGTTAGCCCGTTCGGCAACGTAAATCATTTAATCAATGGCACGCCGCCCATCAATTCTTAATTGACTACGTCGAACTGACGTTTCAAAATTCTTAATTCATAATTCTCTACATTCCCTTTTCCAGCCGAATAAGGTCATACGCCTCCATGACCTGCCGGAACTGGTCGGCCGAGATTTTGCGGTCCATGTCGGTCGCGTCGCTCGGTAGGCGGTCGGGGTGGTACTTCTTGGCCAATAGGCGGAAGGCCGCTTTGATCTCCGGTTCGGTGGCGGTGGTGAGGAGGCCCAATTGGTTGTAGGCCTGCGTCAGTTTGTAGCCGAAGGTAGAAGATTTCTTCTGCTCTTTCCCCTGTTGTTGCTCCTGCTTTTGTTGTTGTTCCTTACGCTCTTCATATTGACCGGAAGAGTTTTCCGATTCATTCCACGCCTGTTTGTTCCTCCGATTCTTCTTCTTTTTCTTCTTGGAATTTTTGCCCATTTCATCGGAAGATTCGGATGAGGAGTCCGCCCTGTTTTTGTGTGGTTCCCGATATGTTTCATACTTCTGTCGCAGGTTGTTCCAATCCTCATAACGGATTTTCAGTTCTTGTGCGATGCTTTGGAGGATATCCATCTCTGACTTGATCACCCCGTCGCTGGAGTAGGCCACCTGGAAGAGCGCCTTCAGCAGGTCCAATGCCGCCTCATAGTAGATGCCGGCTTCCAGAATCTTGCCGCAACACTTGCCATGCCGCAGCAACTTCGGAAGGGTGTTATAGTATTCGAGCAACTTCATATAATCTTTCGTGGCGAAACGGGGGATTCCCGTCACAGGGTCATTTGTCATGCTATGGGGAGGATGCGATAAAACCCTATAGTACGTGGTGGAGTGTAGCGAGAAATAGTAACGCGCCACATCCATTTCCTGCGAACCCACGTTCCCATCCTTCCTCATCACCCACGAAAAGAGAGCCACGACAGAGAGTGCGGCGGTGTAGAGTGTCTCATTCTCCGACTTGAACTCATTAGCGTCCCAATCAAAGATGAACTTCCTTTTATCCCTTGATTTCCTATGATGGGATGAAGTTTTTTGCTTTGTCCTCTTGTTGTTCGTATTATTTGCCGAATTGCTTTTCCAGGAATCGCTTGCATGGTCCGTCTCCGATGGTTCCCCATCACGTTTCAGTATTAGCGTAAGGATGAGAAGCAGAAAGGGAAGTACAAAGGCAATTAAAATCGCAATCATGTGATAAGAGAATTCTTTTTATAAACACAAATCCTAAGGTTAGGACAGTATCAATACCACCACAAAATTATAAAAACAAAAAAGCATCCCCAACAGCGTCGTTTGTTTTATTGGACACATCTACTATGACAAAAATCGATTATGCAAAAAATACCGTTTTCACCGATGAAATGGCAATCTATGCGGACCCATCCGTGCGAACCCAGGGCGATGCCCTGGGCTATATATGTTATGGCCTTTCAGGCCGTGGGGATATGAAAATATAGGATGTTAGCACGTTCGGCAACGTAAATCATTTAATCAATGGCACGCCGCCCATCAATTCTTAATTGACTACGTCGAACTAACGTTTCAAAATTCTTAATTCATAATTCTCTACATTCCCTTTTCCAGCCGAATAAGGTCATACGCCTCCATGACCTGTCGGAACTGGTCAGCCGAGATTTTGCGGTCCATATCGGTTGCGTCGTTCGGCAGGCGGTCAGGGTGGTACTTCTTGGCCAATAGGCGGAAGGCAGCCTTGATCTCCGGTTCAGTGGCGGTGGTGAGGAGGCCCAACTGGTTGTAGGCCTGCGTCAGTTTGTAGCCGAAGGTAGACGATTTCTTGGTCTGATCCTGTTGTTGTTTTTGCTGTTGACCTTGTGAACGATTATTCTCCTGCTGCTTCGATTGTTTCCAGTCTGATTTCGCCTTCTCGGAGTTGTTGTTACCACTGGACGATTTCTTTTTGGAGGAAGCGTGGCCCTTCCCCATCTGCGTATACTTCTGCTCCAGGTTCATCCAATCCACCTTTAGGATCTTCAGCTCCTGCGCGATACCCCGAAGGATCTCCCATTCCGGCTCAATCACGCCATCGATGGTGTAGGCCACCTGCAGGAGCGCCTTCATCAAGTCCAAGGCAGACGAGTAGTAGAGGCCGGACGCTAGGATATTGCTGCAACACTTACCATAACGTAGCATTCTCGGACATGCGTTATAGAATTTGAGCATCTGCATGCAATTATTGACCGAGATATGTTCGGCACCCGTAATGGGATCCTTTTCCAGTCCATTAGGGAAGAGCCTCTGGATTCGGTTAAATGCGGGGTGCTTTTCGAAATATAGTTGCGCCACGTCCAGCTCCTCTTCATCCGCCCCGCCATCTTTCCGCATCACCCAAGAGAAGAGGGCAATGACGGACATGGCGGACGTGTATAACTTCCTTTTGTCAGATTCGTCATGTATAACACCTCCTTGTAGGAGGGTATTGTTTTGGAAAATCCTGTTCCTTGCGCGTTTGCCGCCTCCCGCCCTGATTGGTTCATCGAACTGGTCTGATTTGCGGTTGGCTTGCGACGATTGGTATGTATTCTCATTGGAATTGTCACTGTCATACGAGGTATCCTCCTTCTGTTTATATCTCGTGTCATCCTGATCGGTATTGTCTTGATTACTGTAGTTATAGGAGGTGTCCTCCTTCCGTTTATATCTTGTGTAATCCTGATCGGTTTTATTCTGATTATTGTAGTTGCTTGATGTTTGAGCCGAGTCTTCTCCATCTTTATCATCGTCTACATATGACAAAATCGCAATAATAATACCTACTATTATCGCGACACAAAAAATGGGTATTAAAGTCTTTGTCAGGAACGCGAACAAAATCCCTAACAGAATTAATATAAAGATTTTAGTAGTAGAGTTCATATAAGACATTTGTTTCCACAAAAATATATAATTCTATTTTAAGTTCATAACCCATTGGATACATAAGGATAGCGTTTCTCCGATGGAAACGGGTATTTGTGATAAAATGTAGAATGTCGGCACGTTCGACAACGTAGATTATTTAATCAATGATACACCACCAAATAATTCAAAAATTGACTACGTCGAACTGACGTTTCATAATTCATAATTATCAACGTGTCACCCTTTCAGGGTTCCCACCGCACCATTTGTCTGTTGTACAGTGGTTTACACCCCTGCCTGGAGGGTGACGCCCCTACGGGGCTTAGGTTGTGCGCATCGTGTGGGAATACGCACGCCCTCCAAATTGACTACGTCGAACTGACGTTTCATAATTCTTAATTCATAATTCTCTACATTCCCTTTTCCAGCCGTATAAGATCATACGCCTCCATGACCTGTCGGAACTGGTCCGTCGATATTTTGCGGTCCATGTCGGTCGCGTCGTTCGGCAGGCGGTCGGGGTGGTACTTCTTGGCCAGTTGGCGGAAGGCAGCCTTGATTTCCGGTTCAGTGGCGGTGGTGAGGAGGCCCAACTGGTTGTAGGCCTGCGTCAGTTTATAGCCGAAGGTGGAAGATTTCTTGGTTTGCTCTTGCTGTTGTTTCTGCTGTTGTTCTTGTGAGCGATTTTTCTCCTGCCGTTTCGATTGCTGTTCCCAGTCTGATTTCCCCTTCTCGGAGTTCTTCTTGTCTTTGGACGATTTCTTTTTGGAGGAAGAGTGGCCCCTTCCCATCTGCGTATACCTCTTCTCCATGTCCTTCCAATCCGCCTTCAGGATCTTCAGTTCCTTTGCGATTCCCCGAAGAATCTCCCATTCAGGCTCAATCACGCCATCGGTGGTGTAGGCCACCTGCAGGAGCGCCTTTATCAAGTCTAGGGCAGCCATGTAGTAGATGCCGGACGCCAGGATATTGCGGCAACACATGCCGTACCGTAACATTTTCGGATAAGTGTTATAGAATTTGAGCATCTGCATGCAATTATCGACCGAGATATGTTCGGCACCCGTAATGGGATCCTTTTCCAGTCCATTAGGGTAGAGCCGCAGGATTCGATTAAATGCGGGATGTTTCTCGAAATATAGTCGCACCACGTCCAACTCCTCTTCATTCGCACCGCCATCCTTCCGCATCACCCAAGAGAAGAGAGCTATGATGGACATGGCGGATGTGTACAGCCTCTCTTTGTCAGATTGGTTATGTATGGTGCCACCCTGTAGGATGGTATTCGCTTGGAAAATCTTGTTCCTCGCACGTTTGCCGCCTCCCGACTTTATGGGTTCGTTTATAGTCCATTGGCTTGAATTATGGTTGGTTTGCGACGATTGGTATGCATTCTTCGTGTCATCCTGATTATTAGAGTTATTTGACGATTGTGCCGAGTCTTTTTCTTTTTTCCCATCTTCATGTGATAAAATCCCAATAATAAAAGCTATTATTATCACGACAAGAATGATGGAAGTTAAAGCCTTTGTTAGGAATGAGAGTATAATTCCTAACATAATCAGTAAAAAGATTTTAGTATTGGAGTTCATATAAGACATTTATTTCCACAAAAATATATAATTCCGTTTAAATCCATAATCCATTGGGCAGGCAAGGAGGGCATTTTTTCGATGGAAACGGCATTTATGATAAAATGTAGCATGTAGCATGTTCGCAATGTAAATCGTTTAGAGACGTCGAACTAACGTTTCAAAATTCAAAATTCAAAATTCATAATTATCAACGTGTCACCCTTTCAGGGTTCCCACCGAACCATTCGTTTGTTGTACAGGGGTTTACACCCCTGCCTGGAGGGTGACGCCCCTACGGGGCTTAGGTTATAACAACGTGTAGTGAGATGCCTTCATCAACTTATAATTGACTACGTCGAACTAACGTTTCAAAATTCAAAATTCATAATTCATAATTCTCTACATTCCCTTCTCCATCCGGATAAGGTCGTACGCCTCCTTGATTTGCCGGAACTGGTCGGCCGAGATCTTACGGTCGAGGTCGGTGGCATCAGGCGAGAGGCGGTCAGGGTGGTACTTCTTGACCAGTTTACGGTAGGTGCTTTTGATCTCCGTTTCTGAGGCGGTGGTGAGGAGGCCCAATTGGTTGTAGGCCTGCGTCAGCTTATATCCGAAGGTGGAGGATTTTGGGGTCTGCTCTTGTTCCTCCGACCCGCTTTTCCTCTGTTGCGATGAATCGTCCTTTTGTTTTTCCCGTTTATTTCTATTACGCTTGGATTTCTTGCCGCCAGCCTGATATTGTCCGAACTTTTCTTCTAGGTTGTGCCATTCATACTCAGGTATCTGAAGATGTTTGGCGATTTCATGGAGGATTTCCAGCTCTGAGCCAATCACTCCATCGCTGGAGAATGCCACTTGGTAGAGAGCCTTCATCAATTCACTGATAGATTCGTAGTTGCGTTTGTGCGAAAAGGCCATGTTGGATGGATAGATTCGAATAATATTGTCGCAACACAAATCGTAACGTAATAGGTTGGTACATTGATTGTAGTATTCCAGTAGGTCCATGCAATTAGTAAAAGCGGGCCGCTCAATTCCTAGCACAGGATCTTCTTTCTCATTTAGTGGCGGATGCATCAAAAAAGTGCTTAGGTCCGGATTCTTTTTGAAATACAGTCGGGCCGTCTCCATCTCCCGACTATCTATGTTCCCGTCTCTTCTGATGACCCATGAGAAGAGGGCCACAGTGGAACATGCCATTAGGTAGTAATCCCTATCCTCAATGGATTGTTGATGTTTCCTGCTATTTTGCGAGGAAGAATATGAATTCTTCTTGCCCGACTGATTCATATCCCTTCTTTTATACATTATGCATAGGAAAATGATTACATATACTATGACGCAAAATATGAAGTCTATCGCTGTCGTGTGCATATTGGCTCAATTTATTATCTAATTCTTAACTCTTAATTAATTTCGTCGAACTGACGTTTCTTAATTCAAAATTCATAATTCATAATTCTCTACATCCCCTTCTCCAACCGGATAAGGTCGTACGCCTCCATGATTTGCCGGAACTGGTCCGCCGAGATTTTTCGGTCCATGTCGGTCGCGTCGTTTGGCAGGCGGTCGGGGTGGTACTTCTTGGCCAAAAGGCGGAAGGCAGCCTTGATTTCCGGTTCGGTGGCGGTGGTGAGGAGACCCAATTGGTTGTAGGCCCGCGTTAGTTTATAGCCGAAGGTGGAGGATTTCCTCTGTTGTTCCTCCGACCGTTCCCTCTCCTGGTTGTGGGCATTATCACTCTTCCTACCGTCGTTTTGCTTGGAAGATTCGTCTTTTCCCTTTTGGTTTGTATTCTTGCCTATCCCATACATCCGCATGAGATTGAGCCACCCCTCACGTCGGATATCCAGTTTTTGTGCGATGCCAGAGAGTATTTTAGCCTCAGAGTCGATCACGCCATCGCTGGAGAAAGCCACCTGGCAAAGAGCTTTGACAAGGTCCAAAGCCGCCGTGTAGTAGATATTAGCCTCCTTGATATATTGGCAACACTTCTCATACCGCAACAATATCGGGCAGGAGTTGTAATATTCAAGCAGTTCCATACAATCGCCCATGTTAGTGCGTGGGGAATTCGATATGGGATCATTCCCCTTGTCTTTGGGCGAATAAAACAAGATATCATTGAAGATGGGGTGTTTATCGAAATAGGCACGAGCCACCTTCATCTCCTGGTCGCCTATGGATCCGTCTTTCCGGATTACCCAAGAAAAAAGGGCGATGACAGAGAGCGTGGCTTTGTAAAGGGTTAAATCCATTGATATAAACGCATCTGTCTTTTTTTTGAAGACATTCTTTTTCTCCTCTTCCCATGGCCTGTAAGTGTGTTTGGAAGTATATTCATAAGTGCGTTTGGAAGTTTTTTTATGTTTATTGGATTTGCCTGTATGATTATCAGAGGAGGGATCTTGCGATTTAGATGTTTCCGAAAATTCCGCTTCCTGGTTGTCCCCCCTCTTATTGTACAAAAAGAGAAGAGCGAAAGCTATTGCGAAGGTGATCGCAAAGAATATCAGGATGTAAATCAATAGAAGAATTGTTTCCGACATGTCAACTCAAATTGTCATAACACCATTGTTGTCACAAAGTTAAGCAAACAACAGCGCATTCCCAAAGGCACACATGCATTTGTTGGCCACATCCATTTCGTAAAATCGATCATGCAAAAACCACCGTTTCCATCGATGAAAATGGCAATCCGTGGGGATACGCAAATGTGGGATGTAGGCACGTTCAGCAACGTAAATCGTTTAATCAATGAGACGCCCCCCATTCAAAATTGACTACGTCGAACTAACGTTTCATAATTGCCCCAGGGCGATGCCCTGGGCTATATAATGTGTTGGCCTTTCAGGCCGTGGGAATGAGCAAATGGGAAATGTCGGCACGTTCGGCAACGTGAATCACATCCCGTCAACTCTTAATTCAAAATTGACTACGTCGAACTGACGTTTCATAATTCATAATTATAATGTGTCACCCTTTCAGGGTTCCCACCGCACCATTCGCCTATTGTACAGGGGTTTACACCCCTGCCTGGAGGGTGGCGCCCCTTCGGGGCTTAGGTTATAACAACGTGTAGTGAGATGCCTTCATCAACTTATAATTGACTACGTCGAACTAACGTCTCAAAATTCAAAATTCATAATTATCTGCTTCCTTTTTCCAGCCGAATAAGGTCGTACGCCTCCTTGATCTGCCGGAACTGGTCAGCCGAGATCTTGCGTTCCATGTCGGTAGCGTCAGGCGAGAGGCGGTCGGGGTGGTACCTCTTGACCAGTTTGCGGTAGGCGCTCTTGATCTCCGCTTCGGAGGCGGTGGTGAGAAGGCCCAACTGGTTGTAGGCTTGCGTCAACTTATAGCCGTAGCTGGCGGATTTCTTCGGCTCCTCCTGTTGTTGCTTCTTCTCCTCTTTTTGGTATTTTTCCCCGAATCCATCGGTGTTTTTGTATGTATGGGAAGAAGACTCCTTCCCTTTCGAGGAATAACTATATTGGCTGTATTTTGTCTGGTTTGTATTCCTTGCTGAATCCCTCCAATCTCTCTCTTCGGAATCCGCGCGATAGAAGCCATACTTCTCCGACAATTCGTTCCAATCCTCCCGCCTGATTTTCAATTCAAGGGCGATCCCATAGAGGATCTCCCTCTCGGTGTTGATCACACCATCGCTGGAATAGGCCACCTGGAACAACGCATTCAGCAGGTCCAGCGCCGCCTCGTAATAAATGCCGGCCTTTATGATGTTTTCGCAGCATTGCTTGTAGTGCGACAGATTGGCGCATGAGTTGTAGTATTTCAGCATCTCCTCACAGCGGCGGCGTGTGTCGTGGGGCTGACCGGCGATGGGATCCTCCTTTCTCTGGTTATAGTACGAAAATAATATATTATATCGCTTATGTGTGTTCAAGTAGAGATTCGCCACCTTCAATTCACGTTCGTCCACCACACCGTCCCTTTTGATCACCAAGGAAAATAGGGCAATAACGGAAAGTGTCGCCGCATAATAAATTTCACTGGTCATATACGATTCATAATAATTCTTATTACTAAAAATCTTTTTCTCCCTGTTTTTGCGTACGGTTGGGTTGATTGAAGGAGGAACAGGTTCTGTATAGTTATAATAAGTATTATCGTTCCATCCCTTCTTCTTAGAGATAATTGCCTCCAAAATCACGAATAAGAAAGGTGTGAATAAAAAGACGATTGATATTATTACTTCTGACATCAGCTTGGAAAAATAATTAGCAGTGATAAACAACACAAATATAAACAAATGGGGAATCACCGCAAAGCAGGGAACTGACAACGGAACTGATTTCCGAGAATGCATCGTCAAAAAAAAAAATCAGGAATGGGTGCAAAGACAAATCAGGTAGCTTTTACCATAGCTTTGATACAAATCTGCTCATTAATTAACAACCGACACCACAAAGATAGGTGGAGCAGAGGAACATAGCATTGAATTTTGTGTCAAAATGTTGCACAAATTCTCCATTATCTCAATTGGTTAGGAACGTTGGAATGGTCGTTTGGGAGGTAAGAAGCCATTCCATCGGAAAATAGTTTGTGGTTCTATAGACTTGTCTCGTTCTTCGTTTCTCTTTGCGAGAAGATGCAGCCGCAATAATTTTGACGGTAGAGGTCGTACTCTCTGGACAATTGGATGGACCGTTGGTAGCCTCCCCGCTTCTTGAAGTCGGACGGGAGGAAGCTGACTCCGTATTTTTCGCCCATTTCATCGCCGATTTCGTTCAGTCTCGCAGCATCCTTGAGGGGACTGATCGTCAAGGTGGTGGTGAAGTAGTCGAGCCCCTTTTCTTTCGATAGAATGGCGGTTTTTTGCAATCTGAGCCGGAAACACTCCGTACAACGCAAGCCCCCCTCGGGTTCCTGCTCCAAGCCTTTCGTCACGGCGTAGAATTCCTTCGGGTCGTACGTCCCTTCGATGAAGGAGACGGGGTAGCGGGTAGGCATTTGGCTGATGAGCCTTTTCTGCTCCTCCACGCGCTTGGAGAACTCCTCTTCAGGGTAGATGTTCGGATTGTAGTAGAAAACGGTGATTTCGAAGTATTGGGAGAGATACTCGATCGTGTAGCTGCTGCAAGGCGCGCAGCAACTGTGCAACAACAACGAAGGCACGCGCCCTTCTCGGACGCATGCCTCTATGATTTGGTCTAATTGCTTCTGGTAATTGGTTAAATTACCTCTATGCCCATTTTCTCGCATAGCTGTAAGCTCATTTCCTTCAGTTTGAACTTCTGTATCTTGCCGGAGCCCGTCAGCGGGAACTGGTCGATGAAGAAGACATATTTAGGGATCTTGTAGCGGGCGATCTTCCCTTTGCAGAAGTCGCGCACATCCTCCGAATCCATCTTCGCGCCCTCCTGCAGGATGATGAAGGCGCCCACTTCCTCTCCGTATTTCTTCGACGGTACGGCAGCCACCTGCACATCCTTGATGCCTGGCATGTGGTAGAGGAACTCCTCGATTTCACGCGGATAAACGTTCTCTCCGCCACGGATGATCATATCCTTGATACGTCCCGTGATGCGGTAGTAGCCGTTCTCGTCCTTCACGCCCAAATCTCCGGAGTGGAGGAATCCGTTCTTATCGATCACCTCGGCCGTGGCCTCAGGGTTCTTGTAGTAGCCTTTCATGACGTTGAATCCCTTGCAGCACATCTCACCTTGTACGCCTACAGGGCACTCCTCGCCCGTCTCAGGGTCGATCACCTTCACCTCGACGAACGGATAGTCTCGACCCACCGTCGTGCAACGCAGCTCGAAGCTGTCGTCGAGATTGGTCTGCGTCATGCCTGGGGAGCTCTCCGTCAAACCGTAGACGCTCGTGATGGTCATGAACATCTTCTCGCTCACCTGCTTCATCAGCTCCACAGGGCAGAGCGAGCCCGCCATGATACCCGTACGCAACGAACTCATGTCGAACATGCTGAACATCGCGTGGTTCAATTCGGCGATGAACATGGTCGGCACACCGTACAAAGCCGTACAACGCTCTTTGTGGACGGATGCCAGCACCACCAACGGGTCGAACTTCTCCACCATCACCTGGGTACAACCGTGCGTGAGGCAGTTCATCGTGGCCAACACCACACCGAAGCAGTGGAACAAAGGCACGCAGACGCAAAGCTTGTCATCCTGCGTGAAGCGCATATTCTCTCCCGTGAAGAAACCATCGTTGGAGATGTTATAGTGCGTCAGCATGACACCCTTCGGGAAACCCGTCGTGCCGGAGGTATATTGCATGTTCACCACATCGTGGCAAGTGACGTTCTTCTTCATTTCGTTGAGCTGCTCGTCGTCGATGTTCTTTCCGAGCAACAGCAACTCAGCCGTGTTGTACATTCCCCTATACTTCTCCTGGCCGATGTACACGACGTTCTTCATGTAAGGGAAACGCTTGCTGTTCAGGTGGCCGCGCTCGCAGTTCTTCAACTCCGGCAACATCTTGTAGGTCATGTCGACGTAGTCGCACTCCCATGTTCCGTTCGTGATGCAGAGCGTATGCATATCGGAGTTCTCGCAGAGATACTCCAACTCGTTTTGCTTGTAGTTGGTGTTCACGGTGACGAGTACCGCACCGATCTTCGCGGTGGCGTAGAGGAAGGTGAGCCAATCCGGCACGTTCGTCGCCCAAATACCCACGTTACTGCCCTTCTTCACACCGATGGAGATCAGGCCTTTCGCCAAGTTGTCCACACGTTCGTTGAAGACCTTCCATGTGAAACGGAGGTCACGGTCCGAATAGACGATATATTCCTTATCTGGGGTTTTCTCCGCCCAATACTCGAGCCATTGCCCCAATGTCCTTTCTGATAATTGCTGCATAGCTGTAAAGAATTAGAATGGAGTATATACGACAGCGAGGATCTTGGCGGACTTTCCAAATGCGCCATGAACGTGGTGTTCCACGATGGAATCGTAGAAAATGCTGTCGCCCACCTTCAGGTTATACTTTTCCTTGCCATACTCGATTTCTACCTCACCCTCCATGACGTAGATGAATTCCTCGCCCTCATGCGCGGAGAGTTTGAAGTTTTTCTCCTCGGAAGGTTGGATGTCGATGATGAAAGGCTCCATGTGCCTTCCCGCCTTCTGCTTGGCGAGGGAGTGATACTCCATGTGCTTCCTTGCGTCAGTAGCGCCGTTGGAAAAACTGATGCTGCTGTTACGCTCCTCAGCGCGGCAAACTACAGGTCCTAGTTCGTCATTATCGTCCAAGAAAGTACCCAATCGCACACCCAACGCTCTCGCAATCTTGATCAACGGCCCCAAAGAGGGCAAGTATTGATCATTCTCGATTGAGATGATTTGGTCTGTGGAAAGACCACTGCGTTCGGAGATCTCCTCGATGGAGATGTTCTTGGATTCCCTAATCCCCTTGATTTTGGATCCAACGATGGTGTTACTATTGGACATAAAATTAAATGATAAAAAAACACAATACTTTTAATCGTCGCGAAATTATAAAATATTCGCTACATTCACCATTTTTTGTGTTTTTTTAGGATTTAAGGGAAACGAAAAATTCCTCCCTATCGGATGAACTTGCCTATGAATGGTATCGCCTTCAGCGGGAGGTCCCGTTTGATGATGAGCGCGATGAATAGTAGCAGGAGGGCCGTGTCCTGCGCATAGCGCAACGCTCCCGTGGCGGGGGAGAAGGAGTGGATGACGTAGAAAAGCGTCGCCACGGCCGTATAGATGAGTATGGACTTGAAATCGTACTTGATCGGATAGTATTTCTGCCCGAAGTAGTAGGAGATGACCGTGATGACGAAGAAACAGCAGAGCGAGGCGGAGGCGGAGGCCATGTATCCGTATCGCGGCACGAATAGGATATTCACCAGCAGGGTGATGATGAGTCCGATGATGGAGAAATATGCGCCATATTGGGTTTTGTCCGTCAGTTTATACCATAGTGACAGGTTGAAGAAAATGCCTTGGAAGAGGTAGGAGACGAGGATGATCGGTACTACACGAAGTCCTTCCCAGTAGTCGCTCCTGATCAGATGTTTCAGGATGTCTATATAAAAGACCATGCCTAAGAAAATAAGTAAGGAGAATATGATGAAGAATTTCATCGCGTCCGCATACTCGTTTTTCTTGTCTCCCCCTTTGTTCTGCGCAAAGATGAAGGGCTCGTACGCATAGCGGAAAGCCTGGGTGAACATCATCATCACCATCGCGATCTTGAAGCAGGCTCCGTAGATGCCGAGTTGTGCGTCGGCGACCGCCCTGTCAGGCATAAGGTATGGGAAGATGATCTTGTCCAAGCTTTGGTTCATGATGCCCGCCACTCCTAGGATGAGGAGCGGGAAGGCGTATTTGAGGATGGACTTCAGCAACGGCATGTCCACTTTTAGTTTCGCTTTGAGGATCTGTGGCAACAGCATGCAGGTGACGAATAGTGTGGAGATTAAATTGGCGATGAACACATATCCGACGCCATAATCCGCGTTATAGAACCATGAGATCCATTCGGGGTGTGTCGCGTGAATCTTCGGGCATACGATCAGGAAGAAAAGGTTGGCGCCTATGTTCACCAAGATCATCGCCAGTTTGAGTATGGCGAAGCGGATTGGCCTGTTTTGGAACCTCAGGTAGGCGAACGGGATGCATCCGAACGCATCCATGGCGACGATGACGCAGAGCATCGAGATGAACTCGGGATGTTGGGAGTAGCCCAACAAATTCGCGATGGCGGGGCTGAAGGCCGTGCCGAGGATGGCGAATAGCGTGGAGGTGGCGCCGACGCAACAGAGCACGCTGCTATATACATTGTTCGAGTTCTCTTTGTCCTTGTTCGCATAGCGGAAGAAACCCGTCTCCATGCCGTATGTGAGGAGTACTAACAATAGGGCTGTCCATGCGTATAGGTTGGTCACGATTCCGTATTCGGCGGAATTGGTGAGCACATACGTGTAGAGAGGAACGAGACACCAATTCAGGAATTTCCCTAATATGCTGCTAACGCCGTAGATAGCGGTCTGTTTAGCAAGGTTTTTCATCTCAGCCATATCCAAAATATGCTTTCATCTATTTGTTTCGCAAAGAAATCTTATTTTTTGCATACAACAAAGTATTATTTCCCTTCTTTAAGATTTTTTTTCAAAAAAGGATTTTTACGCAGTCAATATATGGATGTATATATTGTCGTAAGTCAATGTAGATAGTGCGATTTTTTTTTGTTATTAAGAAAAATTTATTATATTCGTAATCGAGTTTACAAAGGAAAGGGAAAAACCTGAATTAAGAAGGATGAAACAGAGTAGGCAGGGGGCTACGCTTCCCTGATAGGGTTTTTCGCCCCTAATGGTGTTAATTTAAAACGAATTGCTTATGAAAACACTAATTCGATTCGGACTGACAAGGATAGCGCTCATGCTAGCTGGATTGTCTATAGGGTTTGCGGCGAATGCGGATGTGAAGGTGAATGAAGTAATGCCATGCAACATTTCAACCTATAAGAAAAACCAGAATTACAATGGTTGGGTTGAACTCTTTAACGATGCTAATCATAGCGTTGATTTGAAGGGATATAAAATCGTACACTATAAAGCGTTGAAGGATGGTTCCTTGGAATGGGAGTGGGTATGGAGCATAAGTGATTCGAAGGAGATTGGCTGTGGAAATTATAAGGTTATCCCTTTCGATGGATCTGAGACAGATAGTAAGACGGAACGAAAATTGGATGCCGATGGTGGTGCCATTGTGTTGATGGACAAGAATGGCGTGGTGGTGGATTCGTTCAGATACCAGCAATCCTATACCCATATCTCCTATGGCATCTATAACGGGCAAAAAGGTTATATGGAACCTACAGCCGGAGGCAAGAATACCCAATCATATCCGAATTATTCCTCCTCGCATTGTTCATCGTTATCCTTCGATGGAATGATGCCTGGCGTCGTTTCATTTAATAATTCCGTCATCAAGATAAAAAACAACACCGAGGGCGATACTATCTACTACACGACGAATGGAAGTGAACCTACCAGGAAAAGCAATAGGTATCACTCCGACGGTATTATCGTATCGAATATTATCAGTAACATGAAGGATAATGTCATCATTCGCGCAAGGGCATATAAGGCAGGAATGCTCCCTAGCGAGATTCTGACAGGTACATTCATCTCCTCCGCTGGTTTGGGGGAAAGATATAGATGCGGCAGTTCCAGTTTGCCTATCGTGTCCATTGTGACTGACACGCTGAATCTGTATGATCCGGAATATGGCATCTACACGGAAGGCGCTTCGGACAATCAGTATAGCAAGAACCCGCATACTTCTTGCTTGCCTGATAGGAAACTGAATTATGTGATGGATTGGGCCCGTCCGGCTAACTTCGAATATTTCGTGGAGGACAAGCGGGTTTTGTCGCATGAGGTGGACATCGCCGTGATGGGCGGTTGTTCCCGTCAGTATGGCACGAAGTCGTTGAAAATCAAGGCTGGTGACAGAATGGGTTACAAAAATGCGAAATTGAAATATAAATTCTTTGAGGACAAGGAGTGTGAGGAGTATAAATCCTTGCAATTGAGGAATGGCGGAAATGGTCATGAAGAGCAATACATCCGTTGCCGGGATGGGTTCATGCAGAACATAGCGAAGAACATGGGCATCGACTACCAGGCTTATCAGCCGGTGGCATTCTACCTGAATGGTAAGTACAGAGGATTGATGGGCCTGCGTGAGCGTACGAACAAAGCGTTTGTGGAGACTAATTTCGGGTTGGATAGCAAGGATATCGATGTGATAGAGATTACCAACAAAAATGGTGTTGTGGCGACTTGCGGCGATTTGGAGGCATACAACAATCTGGTTAATTTCCTTTCCACGAGTGATCCTAACGCTAGCGATTACTACGAGAGGGCTTCCCAAATGATGGATATGGACGAGTATATGAACTATCAGATCTTCGAGCAGTTCATTGTGAACACCGACTGGCCGGCGAACAACTGTAAGATTTGGAGGGAGCGTAACAATGGACGTTTCCGCTGGATCTCTTTTGACACGGATTTCGGTTTGGGCCTTTATGGTGGCGATGCTCCTAATTATTGCAGGGCAGATATGGATATGTTCAAATGGTGCAAGGGGGAAGGCTCCTGCTATAATTGGGGAAATGGTGTCGCTAATGTGGGTTTCCCGGATAGTACGAAGTGGAAAACCGTCATTTTCTCCAGCCTTATGAAAAACAATACTTTCAGGGAGAAGTTCCTGACGAAGTACCTGATTCATCTGGGCACATCTTTGGACACCGCTAAGATCTCCGGTATCTGGAATAAAATATCCAATATGGTCTCCAAAGAATATTGCGCCACTTTCGGGTCCTCATTGAATGATGGAGGTATGGTGAGCTTCGCTAAGAAAAGACCGAGCTACATTTACGAGCAAATGTTGCAAGCGAAGAATTTCCCTGAGTTGGAAGGGTCCAGTTTGGTTAACTTGAAATTGTCCTCTAACAAGTCCGCAGGACGAATCCTTATGAACGGGGAGCTTATCCCCGCATCGTCCATGTCCGGTAAGTACTTTACCAAGAAGACGCTGAAACTTGAGGCGGTGGCTCCGTTCGGGTATAGGTTCCTTGGCTGGAAAAACAACGGCAAAGCTTCCGCTGCTCCTGTAGTGGAGGAGGATCCAATCGATACCGTTGGGTTGGAGTATACGCACACAAGGATGTGGAAGTACTTCACTTCTAAGGATGGAAAGGATTCCTCCAGTGAATGGCGTAAGGTGGATTATAACGATTCCTCTTGGTTGCCAGGTTCTGGTGTGATGGGTTACAACGATAATGACAACTCCTCATTCAACACTGTGATCGAAAGCGGTAAGGCTGGAAATCATTATGCTGCCGTTTATTTCAGAAGCCTTCTCAACTTGGAGAGTGTGGACAATATTCAGGCGATTGTAGCCCGCATCACGTATGATGATTCCTTTGTCCTCTATGTGAATGGCAAGGTGGTGAAAGCCAGCAATATAGATGCATGGGTGGGGGGAAATACTTTTGCCAACACTTGGGCGAACGATTCCACTGAAATTGTTGTCATTCCATCCAGCTTCCTGAACAAAGGGGAAAACATCCTCGCTGTGGAGGTGCATCAACATGAGGCCGGAAGTTCCGATTTGAAGCTCTTCTTCGAGGAGTCTATCGTTTATGGAACGCCAAGCGCCGGTAATGTTTCGTCCAGCGAATATATCTCCACCAATCCGATTTGTTATTTGAATGTCGGTGACGATTTGACGTTGACTGCGGTATTCGAGCAATTAAATGATTGTGAGCAACCTAACATCCGAATCAACGAAATATGCGCCACTAGTGGGGAGAACGCAGGTGCTGTCGATGAATTCGGCAATCGCTCCGATTGGTTCGAGATTTATAACGATGGCGCTGATACGGTCAATCTCGCGGGGTTGTACCTGACCGACCAGATCAGGAATATGGAAAAGTACATGATTCCTTTCGGATATGAGGAGACGAAGGTGGCTCCGAAGGGCAGGGTGCTTATTTGGGCGGACAATTATTCATACCGTGGTCCATTGCACGCCGGGTTCAAGCTGAAGAACGAGCAAAACTCTTATGTCGCCATCAATATGAAGTGTGGCGGTGAGACCTTCAGCGTTGACGAGGTTGAGTACGATTATGTGAGCGAGAACATGTCCTATGGACTTTTGAAGGATGGTGGCGACGAATGGGTTACCTTTGGTGAATGTTCGGGCGGACAGGTGTTCTATCCGACTCCTGGTCTCGCGAATAGTTCTCGTTTCTGTGGCTCTGATGATTGTACCGAGATTTACACCGACGTGGAGGAGGTCGAGCAGGATGAGCCGATGGCGCTCTCCGTTTACCCGAATCCGGTTGTCGACTACTTGAATGTGAAGGTGAACAATACGGGATCCGTCACCCTCTTCTTATACGATAACTTGGGACGATTGCTGGATGTTTACGAGCATATGGGTTCTTCCATCTCTGTTGACTTCAAGAAATATTCCTCCGGAGTTTATTATCTAGAGATATTCACGGATACGGAAGTGTACCGTGAGAGTGTCATCAAGGAATAGCCAGCCTAAAGGTTATTGTTTGAGGAAAATAGATAATGGGGGAGAGGAATATGTGTAAAAAAATATATATATTTGCGGCGTATGAAGCATATATATCTTTGGATTTACATATTTCTCTTTCTCCATCTCCTTGGCGTGACGCCGTCGTTCGCGTTGGATGGGTGCATGGAGTATATGGTCTCGACTGATCCCGCGTCATTGACGGCGACAATCAATCTGGATCCATATCATCGCTACGAGGGTGAAATTGGGACAGACTTGACGCATGAGGAGAACGAGAACATCTACTTCGTGTGTTCGACAAGGGAACAGATTTTTTATCGTGTCCCGGAGGGAAATTACATCTATCGGAACAGTAACGTGCGGTGCCGGGTCATCGTGGTGATGAATATGAGGATCGTGGTGGTTGATGACGCCGTCACGTTGGAGCTTCCCTGCGACTCGACTCCGTTCACTCCGTATTTCTTCGATATATTAGACAATGACTATGTCACGACATTCAATGCGGAACATCCTGCTGAGATTGTGGATAGCTTGGTGGCGATCCATTTGGTTGAGGCTCCTTCGTTTGTTTCCGTCACTAGGGGTGGCCTGCTGGTGAATATGCCGTCCGACGGGGATGAGGGTGTTTATGATGTGAAATACTATTTGCGGAACAATATCGGCGTCACTTCGGACACGGCGGTCGCATCCATCCGTTTCCACAAGTATTGCCCGGAGGAGGTGGAGAATGAACCTTTGCCTGAGACACGTCTGCAGGCGGCTGAATTCTTTTCTCCGAACGGGGATGGCATCAATGATGTATGGGAAATCGCCTCGCTGGATACGATGGGAAGCTATAAACTGAATATATTCGACAGATATGGGAAGCTGGTCCGTTCCTATTTGAACGATTATGTCCCTTGGGACGGCACGAGCGGAGGAGAAAAATTACCTTCGGATGATTATTGGTTCTATCTCTTCTTCTTCGATTTGGATCGCTCTTTTGTGGGTCACGTGACGTTGATGAGATGATTATTTGCTACCTTTGTCCCTAAACGTTTTTGAGGATGGAAAAGGATTGGAAAGAACGGACGAGGCTGCTCTTGGGAGAGCAGGTTATGGCCTCGTTGGAGAAAAAGCATGTGCTGGTGGTTGGTGTCGGTGGTGTCGGTGCTTATGCCGCCGAGATGATTGTGCGGGGTGGCGTCGGTGAACTCACCATCGTGGATGCGGACAAGGTAAATGATAGTAATATCAACCGTCAATTGGTGGCTTTGCATTCCACATTGGGGATGGATAAGACGGAAGTCCTGGCGAAACGCCTGCTGGACATCAACCCTGAACTGAAATTGCATGTCCACACCATCTTCCTGAAAGATGAGCTCACTTCGCAGCTGTTGGATGAGGCACACTATGATTTTGTGGTGGATGCCATCGACACGTTAAGTCCAAAGGTTTTCCTGATACAATGTGCCTTGGAACGTCATCTTCCGCTTATCTCCTCGATGGGTGCGGGGGCCAAGAGCGACATCACGAAGATCCAGATCGCCGATATCTCCAAATCCTACAATTGCACCTTGGCGAAGGCTGTCCGCAAGCGTTTAGGCAAAATGGGTATCCGAAAAGGCTTCAAGGTGGTCTTCAGTTCCGAACTGCCCGATGAAAAGGCGGTCATGATGGTGGAGGAGCAAAACAAGGTCTCCACCGTCGGTACGATCTCATACATGCCCGCCACCTTCGGCAACTTCATCGCCTGTCACGTCCTATTATCCTTGAGGGATAGAGCTCTCGAAGAGAACGTGGAATAACAATACGGAGGTTTATATTCGGGCATTGGATATTCGGGCATTTACTATTTGACGATTTACTATTTACTATTTTGTAATTTCCACGATAACCCATTCCCATGTGCATGATAATGTACCGTGCCATGTTTTTTTATTTCACGCTAAAATCGTAAATTTGCGTATTACTGATGTTATCATAAACTTATACCACAATGGAAACGAATGAATTATTTGCCGCAGTGCGTGACGCCTCCAAGACTTTGGTAGGCCTTGATGATGCGAAAGTTCGCGAAGTGCTGCTGGCGGTGGCCGACGAGGCTGAGAAGCAAACCGACTACATTCTGTCCGAGAACCAGAAGGATTTAGACAAGATGGACAAGTCCAACCCTATGTATGACCGTCTGATGTTGACGAAGGAACGCATTGCGGGCATCGCTTCGGACATCAGGAACGTGGCGGGTTTGCCCTCTCCATTGGGTAAGGTGCTGAAAGATATCGAACGTCCGAACGGATTGAAACTGAAGCGCATCAGCGTACCTTTCGGTGTGATCGGTGTGATTTATGAGGCTCGCCCTAACGTGAGCTTCGACGTATTCTCCATCTGCTTCAAATCGGGCAATGCCTGTGTGCTGAAGGGTGGTTCGGATGCGCATTGCTCCAACACGGCGATTGTCAACGTCATCCATTCCGTATTGCGCAGGATGAACGTGAACGAAAACGTCGTGGCTTTGTTGCCTGCCGGTCGTGAATCCACGGGTGAACTGCTGAACGCTATCGGCTATGTGGATATGATCATCCCACGAGGCAGTTCGGGCCTGATCAACTTCGTGCGCGAACATGCGAGGATTCCTGTCATCGAGACGGGTGCTGGCGTGTGCCACATCTACTTCGACGAGAGCGGAGACCTGAAGATCGGACAGGATGCGGTCTTCAACGGCAAGACACGCCGCGTCAGCGTATGCAACTCATTGGACTGCCTGATCATCAACGAGAAGAGACTCCAAGATCTTCCTGCCATCTGCGAGCGCATGGCGGAGAAGAACGTGATCATATATGCCGACCAGCCTTCCTACGATGCGCTGAAGGGCAAATACCCATATCTGGAACCAGCGACCGCCGATTCCTACGGTACGGAGTTCCTGGACTATAAGATGTCCATCAAAACGGTCAAGAACCTGGACGAGGCTTTGGAACACATCGCCAAATATAGTTCCAAGCACAGCGAGGCGATCATTAGCAAGGATGAAGCCTCCATTGAGAAGTTCGACCGCATGGTGGACGCCGCCTGCGTCTACACGAACACGTCCACGGCATGGACCGATGGCGCCCAGTTCGGTCTAGGTGCGGAGATTGGTATCTCTACGCAGAAGATGCACGCCCGCGGACCTATGGCCTTGGAGGAACTTACCACCTATAAATGGATCATCAAAGGTAATGGTCAGGTGAGGAGCTAATCTGTCCGCTTATGGGAGCAGCGCCGTTTTTACAGCTTGTCGCGGAAGACCTCACTGCCAAGTATGGTGGTGAGTTGTCCGACTTGACGGTTGTTTTCCCGAACAACCGCGCTAGGCTTTTCTTCAATAATTATTTGGTGAAAAGCGTCGACAAGCCGATTTGGTCTCCCTCATACTTGACTATACAAGACATGTTCGCCTCGTGCACGAATCTGAAGGTGGCGGATGAGCCGAAACTCATCTGCGACCTTTTCAAAGCCTATTCGGCGCATATCGATTGGAAGGAGCTGGACATTGAGCCAGAGACAATGGATACTTTCTATTTCTGGGGCGAGGTCATTCTAAGCGATTTCGAGGATGTGGACAACAACCTTGTGCCTGCCTCCATGCTCTTCAAGAACATGGTGGATTTGGCAAAGATGGAGGATGACTTCAGTTTCTTGTCCGAGGATCAAATCTCCTCGTTACAGCGTTTCTTTCATAACTTCTCGGTGGAGCGGAAGTCTCTGTTGAAGCGTAAGTTCATGGCGTTGTGGAATGCGCTTTTGCCCATGTATACTGATTTTCGGGATAATTTGCGCGCCCAGGGTCTTGCCTATGGAGGCATGCTGCATCGTATCGTGGTGGATGAGGTGCTCAAGGAAAAGGGAGTGGAGCCCTTCCCTTCGAAGAAATATGTGTTCGTCGGATTCAATGTGCTCAACAAGTGTGAGATAGAGCTCTTTTCTCGTCTCCGGAAGGCGGGTAAGGCGCTTTTCTATTGGGACACGGATGAGTTCTATATGAATATGCCCGGTGTGCGGCATGAGGCGGCCACGTTCATGTTACAGAACCTGGAAAAGTTCCCGAACGAGTTGCCGCAATCGGAGTTGAACGTCTTCCGTAATACGCCGAAACGGTTCTCCTTCATCAGTTCTTCCACGGAAAATGCTCAGGCTAGGTATCTGAACGACTTCCTGGTGAAGTGCAAGGAAGATGGTTCTTCCGACTCTGATACGGCCGTTGTTTTATGTGACGAGTCTCTCCTTTTGCCTGTCTTACACTCCATCCCTCCTTGTGTGGATGACCTGAACATCACGATGGGTTTGCCGTTGATACAGACCCCTATCTATGCCTTGATGAAGGTATTGATTGAGATGCAGTGTTCAGTTGCGTTGAGAGCGGGGAATAACCTGCGTTCCGTTCCGTTCCGCTTTGTCAGGGAGGTGTTGGGTAACCCGTATGTCCAGATCGCGTTCGAGGGGGCGACGGAGCTTCAGCGTCAGATTGTCAGTGAACGCAGGTATTACCTCAACGTTGCCTATCTGAAGGAAAAGAGTGAATCGTTGGATCTTCTGTTTTCTTTTGTTGGACAAGAGAAGGAAGCCCCGTCGCTTTCTTTGCTGAGATGGTTGTCCGCTATCCTGAAGCATGTAGCCACCTATTATCGTGAGGACGCATCTGGCGAGAGTGGCGGATTCGCTGCCGATTCGGAGCCTGCTATTTATGATGCGCTATATAGGGAGGCGTTGTTCCGTACCTATACGATTGTGAATAGGCTAATGGTGTTGTCGGAAAGCGGTGATTTGAAGGTTGATCTCCAGATGATGGGGAAACTGTTGGAGCGGTTGTTGTCCTCCGTTTCGGTGCCTTTCTCGGGTGAGCCTGTGAAGGGTATGCAGGTGATGGGTTTCCTTGAGACCCGAAACCTTGATTTCAAAAACGTCGTGATGCTCTCAGTCAATGAGGGGATTTTGCCTAAGGGCGGAGGGGAGTCCTCTTTCATCCCGCATAGTCTGCGTCGCGCTTTCGGCATGACTACCATCGAGCATAAGAATTCATTATACGCATACTATTTCTACCGCCTTCTCCAACGGGTGGAGAACGCCACATTCCTCTATAGCACGGCAACTACGGGGGGCTCCAAAGGTCAAATGAGCCGCTTCCTGATGCAGTTGTTGGCGGAGACAGACATAGAGGTGGATATGTATGACCTTCGGTCGGATATCGAGGCCTCTCCGAAGATTGTGGCTGAGGTGGCCAAGACCGATGCGATGATCGAGAAGCTGCGTCAGAAATATGATAAAACGTATAATCCATCCGCTTCTATCCTTTCGCCTTCTATGCTGAATACTTATATAACCTGTCAGTTAAAGTTTTACTTTTCCTATGTCATGGGCATAAAGGAACCGGAGGAGTTGGAGGATGAGGTTGACGATAGGTTGTTGGGACTGGTGGTTCATGCGGCGATGGAGGAGATCTATGGCCGGTTTCTGGATAAATATGTGGAGGCGGAGGATCTGCGACAGTTGTTGGGGGAAGATGATAAATTGAGTGAGTTTGTCGAAAATGCGTTCAGACGTGAATATTTCAAGTCGGAGGACAATGTCCCTATCCAATATTCCGGACAGCAATTGTTGCTCAAGATGGCAGTGCTTGCGTTTGTGAAGAATGTTCTCCTCGTTGATTTGCAGAACTGCGTTCCTTTTAAGGTTATTGGAGTGGAGACGGATCGTATCACCCATGATATCGTGGTGGATGGCATGCGCTTCACGTTGGGGGGTATTATCGACCGCCTACAGGAAGAGGGCCATGGAGAGTCCTACCGAGTGGTGGATTATAAGTCTAAGGGGGTGGGAAATATCTCCAAAATCTCCTTTACGGACATCCCTTCATTGTTTGACGGCACGAACCCGAAACGGGACAAGCTCAAGCAGTATGCGCTGCAGGTGATGTTGTATGCCTATCTGTGCTCGGTGGAGAAGGGATGGAAGACCGTCCCGTCGCTTTTCTTCGTGCGTCATAAGGATGGCCTGAAGAACCTCTTTATGGGGGATGGGAAGGAGAAGGAAGAAATAACGTCGATTTCCTCATCCTGCTGCGAGGAGATTGAACGGACCTTGACGGAAGTGTTGCGGAGAATGTTCGACCCGAATGCGCCGTTCGTGCAGACGAGCAATCTCGACAACTGTGGCCATTGCCCTTATGTTGAGATTTGTAGGGGCAAGAAAAATCCGGGGAAGGATTGATGAAGGAAGACTAAATCGAAGCCATCATATTTTTCGGCAACTGCTACATCACCCTGAATATCTGGCCAGGATTCACATAAGCGATAAATAATACGCTGAGGAGTCCGAAAAAGAATCCCGCAATGAGTTGCGCATCCGTGTGGCGCTTCAAGTAGAGCCTAGCGCTGCCCACAATCCCGGCGATGAATACGAACACGCAGAGCGTTACGCATACGTTTGTGTATGTGCAGTAACCTGTCACGATGATCGCACCCGCCATCAAGCCCATGCTGGTGGCATGTCCGCTGATTCTCCAGAATTGGGATATAATGGACTCCACGAAGATGACGAAAGATACGCAAAGCACGAGGTTGATGACCCACATGGGCATCGCGTTGCGGTATAATAGGTATGCGCAGTAAAGGTAGCAACATGCGATGCAGATATAGGGTATGAGACGCTCCTCTTTCCTTGGCACCCTCACGTCTGATATGGCCTTGAAAAGCTTCAGGATGATGAAGGATAGGCAAGGCAATATGATGCCGAAAATGTAGATGGTTTTCTTTGCCGTATCCACGTATTGGATAGGGTAGTAGGTGAAGAGTTTCATGTTGAATAACATGAAGGTCCCGTAGACAGGCATGAGCAACGGGAAGAAGATGAATGATATCGCTTTCGCAATGTTCTTGAATATCTTTTTACGCTTCTTCTTCGATGAATTTGTGTTCGACGAATCCTTTTGAGGCTGATTCTTCTCCAGGGTGAATACTCCCTCCTCGTTGAGGCCATTATTTCCCGTCGGGATAGGATTCTCCTGTTCGTTTTTGTTGTCTGTTTCCATCATATTCTATAGTTTGGTTTGTTATAATTCCTTACGAAGTCTTGCGACAGGGAAGTTTAATTGTTCCCTGTACTTCGCCACGGTACGTCTGGCTATTGTGTAGCCTTTCTCGGCCAGAATCTCCATGAGTCGATCGTCCGTCAACGGGTTCTTTTTGTCTTCGTTGTTGATGCATTCCTCCAGCACGGTTTTGATACCCTTGGTCGAGATCATGTCTCCGTCGTTGGTCTGGAGGGCATCCGTGAAAAGATACTTGATGGGGAATATGCCGAATTCAGTTTGCACGTATTTGCTGTTGCTGACGCGCGAGATGGTGGACACGTCATATCCTGTCTTGTCCGCTATGTCTTTTAGTATGAGAGGTTTCAGTTTCGTTTCATCTCCGGAGAGGAAAAACTCTTTTTGCACTTCCACCAGTGCGTTGATGACGCTTTGGAGAGTTTCGTGGCGTTGTCTCACAGCGCTGATGAACCATTTTGCGGAGTCCAGTTTCTGCTTGACGAATACCGCCGCCTCCTTCATCTCCTTGGATTGGTTGCTTTTGTTGTTGGTATATTCGTCGAGCATTTCGGCGAAGTTCTTGTTGATGCTCAATTCCGGTATGGACTCTTGGTTCAGGGTGATGTTCAACTCCCCGTTTTCGTTCTCGACGATGAAGTCGGGGGTGATTTGGGTGTTGTTCCCGCTGATGGAGCTGTCCCATGAGTTGCCCGGCTTAGGATTCAATTTGATGATCTCGGATATGGCGCTCTTGATGTCTTTCTCTTCGATGCCCAAATCCTTGATGATTCGGTCGTAGCGTTTTTGGGAAAGATCCATGAACGATTTGCTGATGATCAGTTTGGCGGTCTCGATAGCCGGCGTGGAGTTTTTGCGTTCCAATTGGAGGAGGAGGCACTCTTCGAGCGAGCTTGCTCCTACGCCTGCCGGATCAAAGGATTTGATGAGTTCGATGGCATGCTCGACAACTGATTCTCCGATGATCTTCCCTGTCTGGAACGAGTAGTCGTCCACCATCGATTCGGCGGACCTCCGCAGATAGCCATTCTCATCTATGTTCCCGATGACATATTCCGTCACCTCCTTTAGCTCTTTCTTTAGTGTGCGGAACCCGAGTTGGTTGAGGAGATGTTCTTGCAGGCTCTCTCCGTTGAGGAAGGAGACGCCTTCCCTTTCCGCCTCTTTCCTGGAACGTTCTTCCAGGGCATATTCCGGGACGTCATCCTCTGTCGTGTAGTCGTTTATGTAGCTGTCTCTCTCAAAGTCTGTGCTATCGAAATCGTCGTCGTTATCTTCTCTCTCCTCGTTCTTTTCGTTAGACTCGTTGTTGCTGGAGGTGATGGGGTCGTCAATGATTTCCAACGCCGGATTCTCCTCTACTTCTTGCCTAATACGTTCTTCGAGTTCGAGCGTAGGTATCTCCAACAGCTTGATGGTTTGTATTTGCTGTGGCGAAAGCTTTGTCAGCAGTTTGAGCTGCAGTTTCTGTTGTAACATATAGGTCTGAAGTAAGTTTGTTTACCGATAGCAAATTTAAAGAAACAATGGTTATCGTACAAATGAAAATGTATAGTTTTTATACGGTTCTTTTGCTTAGGCGTTCTGCGTTTCAGAATAGTTAATAGTATTTTTTACTTTTCATCTGCTTTTCTTCCGAAGAATTATTGCTAACTTTACGTTTGATTTTGTTTTGCGTCCATGTCCTAATCTTAGGATGGGTGATTTATATATATATGATATATGACCATTTTTCTTAAAGGACTGTGAGTGTTGATGTGAGACTCATTTGGAATATTAAGTATATTGTATTGCTATAGATATTATGATTAAACGTGTTTTTATGATGGGATGTGTTTCTTCCCTATTGCTAGCTTCGTGTGTCCGCGACGGCGCGAAGGTTGATGGGCTTGCTCATTTTTCGCCTGATTTCGACACTACGGTCGCCCAAGGCGATGATTTTTACCAGTATTCGAACGGTGGATGGTTGAAGAGTCATCCTATTCCGGGGGAAAAGAGCCGTCTGAACACCTTCGATGTCTTGAATGACGAGAATCTGGAACGTTTAAGGGTGATTGTGGAGAATGCGCGCGACAAACATGCGCCTCAGGGTAGCAACGAGCAGAAGATCGGTGATTATTATGCTTTGGCGATGGACTCGCTCAGGCGTCAGCAGGAAGGGATTTCACCTATACGGTATATCCTTGATCGGATCAACTCCATGAGTTTTCGTGTGAAGGATTCTTCTTTTGCGGCTGACGTGGCCTATTTCCACCTGAATGCGGGCAATCCTTTCTTCACTGTGGGATGCACGCCTGATTCGAAGAACAGTTCGATGAACATCGCCGAGTTGTGGCAGGATGGCATAGGCTTGCCTAACCGTGATTACTATTTCGACGAATCCGAGAAGGGTCAGGAAATCATCCGCGGATATAAACGTATGTTGGCTAATTATCTGGAACTGCTAGGCGCCGACAGCACGGAGGCGAGGGCGGAAGCCATCTATGCGTTCGAGAAAAAGATGGCGAACCTGATGAACACGAAGGTGCAGAACCGTGACCCGCAGGCGACATATAACAAGGTGTCGTTCGAAGAACTGAAGAAATCATACCCGGGTTTTGATTGGGACACCTATTTCGACGCCTTCCCTGTGAAACCGACAGAGTTGACCGTCGGCCAGCCCCGCTACTTCTCTAACATATTTAAATTGATTGCCGAGACGGATTCCGCTACTTTGAACGATTATGTGTCGGTCACCACTATTAATTATGTCGCTTCGTACCTCTCCGACGACTTTATGATGACCAAGTTTAATTTCTATAGCAAACAGCTGAGTGGCATTGAGGAATTGAAGCCATTGTGGAAACGTTCTTTGGATATGGTTCAAGGTCGTTTGGGTCAGCCTCTGGGACAACTTTTTGTCGAAAAACACTTCCCGGAATCTGCGAAGAATCGCACCGTGGATCTCGTGGAACATCTTCGCATTGCTTTCGGTCAACGGATTGATGCGTTGACATGGATGGGGGATAGCACTAAGAAAGCCGCAAAGGTCAAGTTGGCGGCGATTGGTGTCAAGGTAGGTTACCCTGACAAATGGGAAGATTATTCCGAGGCGGTTGTGGACCCATCCCTCAGTTTGGTCGAGAACTTCCTTGGCTTGACCAACTTCCACAGCCTGAAGGAGATGCGTGAGGTGGGCCAGCCAGTTGACAAGGAGAAGTGGTATATGACCCCGCAGACCGTGAACGCTTATTACAGTCCGTTGACGAACGAGATTGTTTTCCCTGCGGGCATCCTGCAACCTCCTTTCTTCTATGCGGACGGAGACGATGCGGTGAATTACGGCGCCATCGGTGTGGTCATCGGGCATGAGATGACCCATGGCTTCGACGACCAAGGCAGACAGTTCGACAAGGATGGTAACCTGACGGATTGGTGGACATCGCAGGATGCCGAGCGATTCAGGGCTGTCTCCATGAAAATGAGGGATCGTTTTTCCAATGTTGTGGTGATCGATTCCATGAGGTGCAATGGCGAATTGACCCTCGGAGAGAACATTGCGGACCTCGGAGGCTTGAATATTGCCCACCAAGCGTTCCTTAATACGTTGACAGACAATACGAAAGATGTGCTGGTAGATGGTCAGACAGTCGATCAGCGCTTCCTGCTCGCATATTCGAGAATATGGGCTGGCAACTATCGGGATGAGTATCTTCGCAACCAGGTCATCACTGACCCTCATGCCAACGGAAAGTACCGTGTAAACGTGCAGTTGCCGATGTTGGACTTCTTCTATTCGGCCTTCGGAATCGACGAAAATGACAGGATGTTTGTCCGTCCGGAAGAGCGGATCGAGATCTGGTAACGACACTTTGCGAGTTTTTTTGTGAAATTTTTAGAAAAAAAGCTCGTTTACCCGTTATTTTTATATCAAAAATCTTTTAGAATAAGAACTAAATTTTCTAATTTTGCAAAAGATATAAAAATATTTTTCATAAATGGCTGATAGTAAAAAAATTAAGACGGCTTTGGTCTCGGTTTACCACAAGGATAAACTGGATGAGATTATACGTGCCCTGCATGCGGATGGTGTTCAATTCATTTCGACGGGTGGAACCCAGTCTTTCATCGAGTCTCTCGGTATCCCTTGCCAAGCTGTAGAGTCCCTCACCACGTACCCTTCCATCCTGGGAGGCCGCGTGAAGACGTTGCACCCGAAGATTTTCGGAGGAATCTTGGCTCGCCGCGCTTTGCCTGAGGATTTGGCGCAGATGGAGCAGTACGAGATCCCTGAAATCGATTTGGTGATCGTTGATCTCTATCCGTTCGAGGATACGGTCGCATCGGGTGCTGAGGAACCAGCCATTATCGAGAAGATCGACATCGGAGGTATCTCGTTGATCCGCGCCGCCGCGAAGAACTACAAGGACGTTGTCATCGTGGCTTCCCAAGCGCAGTACGAGCCGTTCCTGAACCTCCTGAAGGAGCAGGGCGCCACTACGACCCTCGACACGCGCCGTTGGTTCGCCAAGGAGGCGTTCGCCGTATCTTCCCACTATGATTCGGCTATTTTCAACTACTTCGATGGGGAATCGGCTTCGGCTTTCCGCTATACGGCGAACAATTCGAAGATGCTTCGCTACGGCGAGAATCCGCACCAGAAGGGTGTTTTCTTCGGAGATTTCAATAGCCTTTTCGAGCAATTGCAAGGAAAGGAAATTTCATACAACAACTTGCTTGACATCGATGCGGCTGTTAACCTGATGGCTGACTTCGATGATGTCACGTTCGCCATCCTGAAACATAACAACGCTTGTGGCGTGGCTTCCCGTCCTACGGTTTTGGAGGCTTGGAAGGATGCCCTTGCGGGTGATCCGGTCTCCGCGTTCGGCGGTGTGCTGATCACCAATGCCGTGTTGGATAGGGCGACTGCGGAAGAGATTAACAAGATCTTCTTCGAGGTGATTATCGCTCCTGACTACGATACGGACGCATTGGAGATCCTTACCCAGAAGAAGAACCGCATCATCTTGGTTCAGAAGAATGCGAAGCTTCCGACGAGACAAGTACGTTCCGTCCTGAACGGTGTCTTGGTGCAAGACAAGGACCTGAAGGTGGAAGGTGCGGAAGATATGAAGACCGTGACGAAGAAGTCGCCTACAGCGTCCGAGATTGAGGATATGATCTTCGCGAACAAAATCGTGAAGCACTCTAAGTCCAACTCTATCGTCTTGGCTAAGAACAAACAACTCTGCGCGAGCGGCGTGGGACAAACTTCCCGTGTCGATGCGTTGAAACAGGCTGTCGAGAAGGCGGGTAACTTCCAATTCGACTTGAACGGGGCAGTGATGGCTTCCGATGCCTTCTTCCCGTTCCCTGACTGCGTCGAAATCGCCAAGAACGCAGGTGTTACGGCGGTGGTTCAGCCGGGTGGTTCCATCAAGGACCAAGAGTCCGTCGACTACTGCGACAACAATGGCGTGGCCATGGTGATGACTGGTTTTAGACATTTTAAACACTAAAATAAAAATATAAAGAAACATGGGATTGTTTTCTTTCACACAGGAAATTGCGATCGACCTAGGAACGGCGAACACGATCATCATCCATAACGGGAAGATTGTCGTGGATGAGCCTTCCATCGTGGCGTTGGATCGTAAGACAGACCGATTGATGGCGATTGGGGAAAAAGCGCGCCAGATGCATGGGAAGACTCATGAGAACATTTACACAGTCCGCCCTTTGCGTGATGGTGTGATCGCTAACTTTAACGCTGCGGAGCAGATGATCCGTGGTATGATCAAGATGGCGTTCCCGAACAACCGTTTGTTTAACCCGTCTTTGAAGATGGTGGTCTGCATCCCTTCGGGTAGTACCGAGGTGGAGATGCGTGCGGTGCGTGACTCTTCGGAGCATGCGCAGGGACGTGAGGTCTATATGATCTACGAGCCTATGGCTGCCGCGATCGGTATCGGTATCGACGTAGAGGCGCCGGAGGGTAACATGATTGTCGACATAGGTGGTGGTACCACCGAGATCGCGGTCATCTCATTGGGCGGTATCGTCACGAACAAATCCATCCGTATCGCAGGTGATGACCTCACCGAGGATGTGATCGATTATATGCGTCGTCAGCATAACATCAAGGTCGGCGAGCCTACGGCCGAGCAGATCAAAATCAATGTGGGTTCCGCATTGACGAACTTGGACGAGCCGCCTGAGGACTACATCGTGAGAGGTCCTAACCAAATGACGGCTTTGCCGATGGAGGTGCCGGTTTCCTACCAGGAGATCGCCCACTGCATGGAGAAGTCCATCTCCAAGATCGAGGCCGCTGTGTTGAACGCTTTGGAACAGACGCCTCCTGAGCTCTATGCGGATATCGTGAACAATGGTATCTGGTTGACGGGTGGTGGTGCGTTGCTCCGTGGCTTGAACAAGCGTCTGACGGCTAAGATTGGCATTCCGTTCCATGTGGCTGAGGATCCGTTGCACGCTGTCGCGCGTGGTACGGGTACCGCACTTAAGAATGCGGACAAGTTGCCATTCCTGATGAGATAACAGGAACTGGCTTCCGTGAGAAATATGCAAGGCCACTGGGCGATTTCCGCACAGTGCGCTTTGTGTTTTTAAACCCATTGAACTTAGATATTCATGAGAACGCTGATTCTCTTCCTTCTTCGTTTTAAGACTCTTTTCCTGTTCTTGGGATTGGAACTGATATCGTTTTGGCTGATTGTGAACAACAACCAGTTCCAGCGTAATCATTTCCTGAGTTCGAGCAACGTGGTGGTGGGCAGCGTCTATAATTTATCGGACAAAATCTACAAGTACTTCAGCCTCGCCTCGGTGAACGCTTCCCTCGCGAAGGAGAACGAGTCTTTGAACACGGAGCTGGTTCAGCTACGTGAGCAGTTGGCCTTCTATCGTCAGGACGCTTCGTACGCCGGCAGGCGGTACCATTCTGTTCAGAATAATTATTCCTTCGTTACGGCGAAGGTCATCCATTTTTCCGCAGGCAATCAGAAGAACTATTTCACCATCAACAAGGGTGAGAATGACGACGTGCGTGTTGGTATGGGTGTGGTGAACGAAAAGGGTGTCGTCGGTATCGTCAATAGCACGTCGAGCCATTTCGCCTCGGTTGTTCCGATTGTGAATGCCTCTTCGTGGACAAGCGCCACTATCAAGGGGAAGACGCATTTGGGTCAACTTTCGTGGAAGGGAAAGGATTTCCGTTACGCCACTTTGCAAGAGGTGCCGTTGTATATCCCTGTCGCCTTGGGCGATTCAGTCGTGACCAGCGGTTACTCCTCCACATTCCCGGAGGGATTCATGGTCGGGAAGGTGATCTCCTTCTCGGAACGTAATGATAACTTTTACGATATCAGGGTGGAATTGGCGGTGAACTTCGACAAACTGTCGTACGTGGATGTCATCAGGTGTCAGTATGCCGATGAAAGGTCGGCTTTAGAGAAGAGAAAGGGTCGTAGCGATGATTGATATTACACTGAAAAGATTGCTTTCGTGCGTAGGATTCCTGCTGCTCCAGATATTGCTCCTGAACAACATCAAGTTCCTGGGCTTTATCACTCCCTATCTGTATGTATACTTCATCCTGCTGCTCCCATCTTCCGTCTCCAAGGAGATGACGCTGGTGTGGGGATTCCTGCTGGGTCTGGTGCTGGATATCTTTTGTGATACGTTGGGTTGCAATGCCTTTGCCACCACTTTCGTCGCTTTCCTGAAACCCTATTTCCAGAACTTCTTCGGACCGAAGGATGATTTCGATGATATGAAACCCTCCATCGAGAGGTTTGGGTTCAATATGTTCGTGCAATATGTCGCCTATCTGGTCTTGATCCACCATTTGACGTTCTTCCTGATCGAGGCGTTCACATTCTCTGTCTTTTGGTTCGCTTTGTTGAAGGCGGTCTGTTGTTCCGTGTTCACATTGCTTCTCATCTTAAGTTTTGAGTACTTTAAAGCCAGGCGCCGATGACGAACGATATCTATGCGAACCGAAGATTTGTGATCGCCGCATTGATGTTGTCCGTGGTGCTTATCTATATCGCCAGACTAATCAATCTCCAGCTGGTCGATCAGACTTACCAAGACAAGGCTGATAGCAACGCTTATCTGCGTAAAGTGCAGTTCCCTGCGCGTGGAATCATCCGTGATAGGAATGATAAGGTCTTGGTGTTCAATAAATTGTCATACGACGTGATGGTCGTCCCTCGTGAGATGATCGGTTTTGATACTTTGGAGTTCTGCCGTTCCGTCAACATCACGAAGAAGGATTTCATCGAGAAGGTAAGGGAAATGCGCAACCGTGTGGGGTATTCCCGGTATACGCCGCAACTGCTGATCGCCCAATTGGATGCGCACGACTACGGTGTGTTGCATGAGAAGGGCTTCCTCTATCCGGGCATGTATCTGCAGAAACGTACCTTGCGTGAGTATAATTACCCTAACGCCGCATTGCTCCTGGGCAGTATCGGTGAAGTGGGCCGTAATACGCTGAAAGCCGACACGATCGACCATTTCTACGTGCCGGGCGACTATGCCGGGCAGAATGGCGTCGAGCTGACTTACGAGAAGGACCTTCGAGGCGAGAAGGGCGAGGAGATTTTCCTGCGTGACGCACATGGTAGGATCCAAGGCAAGTTGGAGGACGGATTGTATGACAAGGAGTCCAAGCCCGGCAAGGACTTGCAGCTCTCCATCGATATTGACCTGCAGGCCTACGGGGAACGTCTGATGCAGAACAAGGTGGGTAGTATCGCGGCGATTGACCCTTCCACGGGTGAGATCCTCGCATTGGTCTCCAGCCCTACATATGACCCTTCCCTCTTGGTGGGACGTAAGCGTTCGGAGAATTATGATGTTTTGGTGAACGACCCGCTGAAACCGTTGTTCGACCGCCCGATGATGGCTTGTTACCCTCCGGGATCGACCTTCAAGACGGTGAATGCGCTGGTTCTCCAGCAGGAGAAGATCATTTCGCAATGGACGGCCTTCCCTTGTTCGGAGGGATACCATGTGGGTAGCTTCAAGGTGGGTTGCCATGCCCATTTCTCCCCGCTCAATCTGATACAGTCCATCCAACACTCTTGTAACGCCTATTACTGCGCGGGTTTCCGTAACATGATGGACCATAGGAAGTACAAGACCATATCGAATGCGTTCGAGGTGTGGAAGAACCATGTGGTCTCGCTGGGCTTCGGCTATAAATTGGGTGCGGATGTGCCTAACGAGAAACGTGGCTACATCCCTAACTCGGGCGTGTATGACCGCATATATGGCGAAGGACGATGGAAATCCCTCATGATCGTATCCAACTCCATCGGGCAGGGAGAAATCCTCGCTACGCCGCTCCAAATAGCCAATTTGGCGGCTACGATAGCAAATAGAGGTTATTACATCGTTCCTCATCTCGTGAAACATATTGAGGGGAGGTCCATTGACTCCTGTTACCTCCAGAAGAAGGTCTCCACCATCGATTCCGTCTACTTCGAGACCGTGGTGGAGGGTATGGACTTGGTGATGAAGAACGGTACCGGCTGGGCTGCGCGCATCGATAGCATCGAGGTGTGCGGTAAGACGGGTACGGCCCAAAACCCGCATGGTGAGGACCACTCCCTCTTCATGGCTTTCGCCCCGAAGAAGGACCCTAAGATCGCTATCTGCGTCGTGGTCGAGAACAGTGGTTTCGGTGCCACATGGGCCGCGCCGATCGCCACGCTGATGATGGAGAAGTACCTGAAGGGTTACATCCCTAAGCGGCGTCTCTATTTGGAGGAAAGAATGTTGAACGCTAATTTGTTGCCTAAGTAATGCCGTCACGTAGAATTAACATAGTGAAGAATCTGGATTGGGTGACCATCGGTATTTACCTATTCCTTGTCATCATGGGCTGGTTCAGCATCTATGGGGCGGTCTATAACTTCGAGGAGGCTCCGTTCTGGGACTTCTCTTTCCGTTATGGCAAGCAGCTGGTCTGGATTGGCTGCGCTTTGGTGATTGGTGCTGTCCTTCTGATGCTGGATAGCCGTCTCTATAATATGTTGGCCTATGCTTTGTTCGTGGCGATGTTATTTCTGTTGCTATTGACTATTTTCGTGGCGCCGGAGATCAAGGGTTCCCGATCGTGGCTGGTGTTGGGTCCTGTCAGTATACAGCCTGCCGAGTTCGCCAAGACGGCCACCTGCCTCGCATTGGCGAAGTTCATGAGTGAACCGGGCTATTCCATTTTTCGCCCAAGGCATTGGATCATGACCGCTCTCATCATCCTTATGCCGATGCTTCTGATCGTCTTCCAGCAGGAGACCGGTTCCGCTTTGGTATACAGTTGTTTGTTGCTGGTGTTATACAGGGAGGGCATGAACGGAATCTTTCTCTTCCTGGGTTTCCTTCTCGTGGTGATATTCATCGTCTCCATACGCTTTGGCTCGGTCTGTGTCATCCCTGAATTGCCTGACGAATCGTACGGGTTGCTGATTGTGATGGGTATTGCCTTGATCGTGCAGTTCGCCTTCCTGATCATTTTCATGCATGATAAGAAATCGGCTTCCATCCTTATGGGTGCGACGATTGTGTTGTTCCTGATAGGCTACATCGTCTACAAGACGTTTGGTTATCCGGTTCCTTTCACCTATATCGGTTATGCGGCTGTCATCGGCTCCTTTGTTTTTTGCCTCGTCATGAGGATCAAGGAGCGTATGCGGGGCTATCTTCTCATCGGCCTCTTCGGTTTGGCGTGCATTGGCATCTCCAGCATGGCGGACAAGGCGTTCGACAGCCTGATGCCTCACCAACAGACGCGTATCAAGGTGACGTTGGGTATGGAGAACGACCCTAAGAAGGCGGGTTATAATGTGAACCAATCCATGATCGCCATCGGTTCCGGCGGCCTGACGGGCAAAGGCTTCTTGAATGGTACGCAGACGAAACTGAAATATGTGCCGGAGCAGGATACCGACTTCATCTTCTGTACCGTTGGCGAGGAGCATGGATTCCTCGGTGCGGCGCTCGTGCTGGGGTTGTTCCTCTTCCTTCTGATACGTTTGATCATGCTGGCGGAACGGCAACGCTCTCTGTTCAGCCGTATCTATGGCTATTGTGTGGCCTCCATCTTCTTCTTCCATCTCTTCATTAATATCGGCATGGTGATTGGTCTGACGCCTGTCATCGGTATCCCGCTTCCGTTCTTCAGTTACGGAGGTTCTTCCCTGTGGGGATTCACGATATTATTGTTCATCTTCTTGAGGCTTGACGCAAGCAGGATGGAGTATTTCGGCTAGTAAGATATTGGTTGTCAATTCTCTATGATTTTGTTAGATTTTTTTAACGGGTAATAGGTGTCTATTCCCGCAAATCCGTTTTATATTTGTACAATCGCTTAGAGAAGCGTCCTTTAACCTGCGCAGAAGCAGTACATTCTATGGGGATGACTGGATTTGACAGCGGGCAGAGGTGGTAGGTAAGCATGCAGTGCGCTGGTGGCTAGCACTATAATCTGGAGACCAAAAATTTAACTGGCGAGAATAACTTTGCTCTTGCTGCCTAATCGAAGCATAGTAGATTTTGGCTTAATCCGGACACGGGTGTCCGGACAAGACTTCTCCCCGATGCTATCGTCCCGAAGCGGTCGGATACGGAGGAGCAGATAAATCGGGAATAGTTCAGGTAGGCCTCGATGCCTGAATGAAACTTTAGAGGATAAGGCGATGGTTGGTGGTCCTGGTCTTGCCGTCGCTCGAAAATCGAAGTCAGGAATAAGCATGTAGAAAGCTTATGATTTCCCCGTTTGGACCAGGGTTCGAACCCCTGCATCTCCACAAAATCAATACTCCAACATATTGCAAGTCAATGTGCTGGAGTTTTTTAGTGACCTTTTAGATAAAATGGGTGTTTGCGTTTGTAATCCATATTGATTAGATTTGTTGTGGGATATCTTTATTATATCTCCTAATTTTAAGAAAGATAAGGGATGGAAAATAAATCGAATATGAATATTGCAGGGAAGCTCCGAGCCTTCCATTGGGTTCTTCTGGTGATGCTCGGTGTGGCATTGACTGCTTGTAGTAGACATCATATAAGTTTCAAGCTCGACGAATATGAATTTATAGACCAAGAACTAAAGAAGAATATCGAATCGGTTGTTGCTGTGGAGTTCGGCAAGGAACCCGACGTGCCGCTTGATATCTATTTCAGGGATCCGAACGGAATGGAGGTTTCTCCTTATGATTATGGCGGGAAGGCGAAATATTCCAGGGAGACAAAATACGATATTCAGATTTTCACCCATCATCATGAATACTATGGACGGTCTGAGGATGGTTTGCAGGAACGACTCAGGGCTTGTTGCGTGTTGGGGAATCATATATGCTATGTTTACCCGGACGACCGGTATCTAAGGAAGACAGGTCAACAACAGAAGGTATCGTTCTCACACGATGATAATGCGATGTGTGCTTGTTCGGAAGACGAGGTGTTTCTGAACATAGTAAACCATAACGAAGTACAGATTGTCCAATCTCTGCGATGATGCCTTCCCTGAAACATGGTTTTGTATTTGTAATCCATATTGTTTATATTTGATGTGAAGTATCTTTATTATATCTCCTGATTTTAAGAAAGATAAGGAATGGGAAATCAATTGGGTATAAATATTGCAGGGAAGCTCCGAGCCTTCCATTGGGTTCTTGGGGTGATGCTCGGTGTGGCATTGACTGCTTGTAGTGGACATCATAGTAGTGGACATCTTATAAGTTTCAAGCTCGACGAATATGCGTTTATCGACCAAGAACTAAAGAAGAATATCGAATCGGTTGTTGAGGAACAATTTAAGGATGAGTCCGATGTCCCACTTGATCTTTATTTTATAAATCATGTCGGACTATTGGTTAATGGTTCTGACATCGCAACGTATAATCTTGAGATTGATTCCCATCATTATTGGTATTACGGCTATTATGAGGATAGTTTGCAGTATCGAGTCAAAGCCTGCTGTGTGTTGGCGGGGCATATGTGCTATATTGACCCCGATGAGCGTTATTTTAAAAAGACAGGGCGGGAAAAACGTGTGTTTTATATAACACATGATGAGGCGTGTCCCTGTATAGAGGATAAAGTGTATGTGAATGTCGTGAACGGAAGTGAGATAGAATCTGTTTTTTCTCTTGGCGATGTCGATGTTGTTGTTGAACCATGGAGTGAGGACTATGATTCATTGCTTAGCAGCTATCTTTCAAAGCGGATTGAATAGTGGCCTATGGCGGTTTCATTTACCGCGTTAGACAATGGCATTTACTATTTAACGATTTACAAATTCCCTCAGCGGATCTTAAAGGGCAACTTCCCCTATCAAGTCGAAATATTCGTAGTCTGTGATTCTGACTTGGTAAAACTCTCCGATGGTTAATTCTCCGTTGGCGGTTGGTATCAGCACTTCCGGATCGACCTCAGGGGAGTCGAACTCCGTCCTTCCGTAGTAGTAATCCCCCTCTTTGCGGTCGATGATAACCTTGAATGTCTTGCCCACCTTAGCCTTGTTCAACTCCTCGGCGATGCCCTCCTGGAGGTCCATCAACAGTCCGAGGCGTTTTCCCTTGGTTTTTTCGTCGATATTGTCCTTGAGGTGGTCTCCCGCATATGTTCCCTCCTCTTCGCAGTATGTGAAGGCTCCCATGCGCTCGAATTTGGCTTTTCGGGTGAACTCCATCAGCTTGTTGAACTGCTCTTCCGTCTCGTTAGGGAATCCGACCATCAGGGTGGTGCGGATATGGATGCCCGGCACCTCCTCGCGGATGCGTTGGAGCAGGCTGTTGGTCTCCTCTTCCGTGATAGGACGGCGCATGGCCTTGAGGATATCGTTGTCTATGTGTTGCAGGGCGATGTCGAGGTATTTGCAGACGTTGTCGCGCTCCCTCATTACCTTCAGCAGGTCGTATGGGAATTGGGTAGGGTAGGCGTAGTGCAGGCGGATCCACTCCACACCTTTCACGTCGGATATTTTCTCGACCAGTTCCGCGATGGCGAACTTCCCGTATAGGTCCTTCCCGTAGTAGGTCAAGTCTTGTGCGATGATCTGGAACTCCTTCACGCCTTGCGCCACGAGCGATTCGACTTCGGAGACGATCTCCTCAATCGGACGAGACTTGTATTTGCCTGTGATGATAGGGATGGCGCAATATGCGCAGCGGCGGTCGCATCCCTCCGAGATCTTCACGTAGGCGTAGTGGGAGGGGGTCGACAATTTATGGATGTTGGTACAATCCGAGCGGTACTCTCCCTTGAGGTCCGCTATGATATCCTTCCAAGCGAATTTGCCATAGAACTTGTCCACTTCAGGGATCTCCGTGGTGAGCTCTTTCAGGTAGCGTTCCGACAGACATCCCATCACCAGGAGCTTCTCCAGACTGCCACGTTTGCGTTTCTTCGCGAAACTGAGGATCTGGTTAATGGATTCCTCCTTCGCGTCGCCGATGAATCCGCAGGTGTTGATGATGACGATCTTCGCCTTGGATGGGCTCGGGTCGAAGTGCGTCTCGTATCCGTTCGCCTCCAGCTGGTTGGCCAATAGCTCCGCATCCACGAGGTTCTTCGAGCACCCCATGCAGATGATGTCGATCGACTTCTTTTGCATTTCTCTTGGTTTATTTGAACAAGGAATCGACGAATTCTCTCTTGTTGAATACCTGCAGGTGGTCTATTCCTTCGCCTACACCGATGTATTTGACAGGAATCTTGAACTGGTCGGATATGCCGATGACGACGCCACCCTTCGCTGTACCGTCCAGCTTCGTGATGGCCAGCGAGCTCACCTCCGTCGCCTTGGTGAATTGCTTCGCCTGCTCGAAGGCATTCTGTCCGGTGGAACCGTCCAAAACCAGAAGCACATCGTGCGGAGCGTTCGGTATGATCTTGCGCATCACTTGCTTGATCTTGGAGAGCTCGTTCATCAGGTTGATCTTATTATGAAGCCTTCCTGCGGTATCGATGATTACGACATCAGCGTTGTTCGCCTTGGCGGACGATAGCGTATCGAACGCTACGGAAGCCGGGTCAGAGCCCATCTGCTGCTTGATGACTGGGCAACCCACTCTCTCGCCCCAGATGCATAGCTGGTCCACCGCCGCCGCACGGAAAGTGTCCGCCGCGCCCAAGTAGACCTTCTTGCCCATTTTCTGGAACTGGTAGGCCAGCTTTCCGATGGTGGTGGTCTTACCCACTCCGTTCACGCCGACCACCATGATGACGTATGGTCCGTCGGTCTGCGGGATGGAGAAATCCTTCTCGTCCGTGGTATTGTTTTCCTCCAGCAGGGAGGCTATTTCGTCCTTGAGGATATTGTTCAACTCGTCCGTGCTGACGTATTTGTCACGTTCCACGCGTTGCTCTATTCTCTCTATGATTTTCAAGGTCGTGTCCACACCCACGTCAGAGGTGATCAACACCTCTTCCAGGTTGTCCAGCACTTCATCGTCCACCTTAGACTTTCCGACGACGGCGCGCGCAATCTTGCTGAAAAGGTTCTGCTTGGTTTTTTCGAGACCCTTGTCGAGCGTCTCTTTTTTCTCCCTTGAAAAAATGCTACTGAATATACCCATACACAAAATATGTTTTACGATGCAAATGTACTAAAATTTATGGAGAACATGGTCGGAACCATTGGATAAGTTTACCGAAGTCGGACACATTTTTACTTTTCCCTTGAAAATGTATCCGATTGATTTAAGCCTACTTACCCATTCCGAGGGCGATTCGACGCCATGGAGGAATTGATCTTATCGATGAAATCCGGCATCTGGGAGATTCCGTTCCAATGCGTTTGGCGTATGCATGATAGAAAACGATTTTGAATACGTCGGAACGATTTAATGGTTCCTCATAGGCTTCGTTTTGAGTTTTTTCTTCCGTGTATATCTTATATGGGCTATTTTGTATATATATATCAAGAAAAAATGCGTTAGCCAATGGAATAATGTGCTTTGGCACGATTTTTGCTTTTTCAAATGGGTGTTTTGGATGAAACTTCTCTTTCCGCACAATAGATGATTGGTAATAAAACGGATTCATTTTTACGTTGCATCAAACGGAATAAGTAACCTATATCTCTAAAAAGCAGGCTGTTGAATGGTCATTTCTCCAATGTTGGGTAATTTATCCTCATCCAATGCACAATAGAATTATTACCTTCGTTTTCGAATATGGAAACCATTTATTGGCACGTGTGTATTTTTCAGTGTTATATATATGCCAAATGGAACAACAAGGCAATGCCATAGCGGAATGGGGAAAGTGTTATTGCGTACTTTAAAACCATGAATATAGGAATCCGTCAGCATTCATAGCCAATCTGTATTTGCATGTAAGGTGTGAACATGCATCATTATTTATTTACTATATATTAAAATTTAACGTTATGAATTTAAAAAAATTTGGGGTAGCAGCAATGGGTATTGCTCTATCAGTGTCTACGGCGAACGCCGAATCGTTTGAAACATTGAGTGTTAGTGGGAAATCAGCCTTGTATGGTGGTCTCTCGGTCAGAACAGCGCTTTATCATCAGCTTGATTTCAAGGACGAAGCGGATGGAAGCGGAAGTGTCATCCACACGACTGGTTACAACGACTCGAAATTCGGTCTCAGCTTCGAGGCTTCCAAGTTCGCGTTCAGGGATGGTAACGTGGGAATCGGTACCGAGCCGCTCGACACGAAGAAGTTGTACGTCAAGGGAGATACTTGGTTCGAGGGCAATATCAACTTCAATGTCACCAACAATTCCTTCCATGTACAGACCACCGGTAATTCCGGCATAGCGATTCTGCACTCAAACGACAGGGATCTGGAGAAGTCCGTCAACACGATTGAGTCAAAGGTGCAAGGCAACCTCACCTCTCTCCACTTCAACGCATCCGACTATAAATTCCGCTATGGTAACGCATACTTCAAGGGCAACGTGTCAATCGGCGCGCAAGGCAGCGATAACAACAAGCTATATGTGAAAGGTAGAACCGTATTGGATGTTTCGGACGAGATGTTGCTTCTGCTCACTTCCCCAGGCACTAGCATTCACTTCGACAGAGTGGTCAACAACGAGGGAGAGGTTCCGACCAACACCATCACGTCCGACGAGATAGGAGGTTACTCACCGCTCAACTTCCGCGGCAACAGCTACCGTTTCTACATTGGATCAGTCCTCATGGATAAAGACCTCACGGTGAACGGCAAGATCACCTGCCATGACGAGATAGAGGTTTCCAAGCTCACGTCAGACAACATGAACGTCAACCAGCTCAAAGCCAAGGATATCCGTGTGGATCTCAACAATGCGGCCGACTACGTGTTCGAGGACAACTACAACCTCAAGTCATTGAAGGAGGTGGAGAGCTACGTGAAGGAAAACAAACACCTCCCAGGCATTCCGTCCGCCGCTGAGATCTCCCAAAACGGCATGAGCGTATCGGAGATGAGCAACCTGTTGCTTGAGAAGGTGGAGGAGCTCACCTTGCACTTGATCCAATTGGAGAAAGAGAACGAAGCGTTGAAAGCGAAAGTTGAATCATTAGATAAGTAATTGAGTATGAAGACGCCAAGATATATTTTACTCCTAGCCGCTATCTCTCTCTTAGCCACGGGCCATTCGGTGGCGCAGGAAGAGACCGCCCTTAGCGGAGGCAATACGTTGCGGAGTGGAAGTTTGCATCAGACATACCATCTTCTTTCCCCGAACGTATATGAAAAGACAGGGAAGTATGCTCCCAATGACCATGTGGTCATCATCAACGGAGGAATCGACCCTTATTGCAACCACGTTCATTATTGGAACGATTGCTCGCTTGCTTACCAGTATTTCACGAATATTGAGGGAATCCCCGCCTCCAACATCACCGTATTGATGGCGGATGGACTAGACACTGGCAAGGAGACTTTGATCAGGACAGATAGTATCAAGTATGTTCCTACCGCTCCTACCATGCCGAATGATGTTCTTATAGAAGAAATCGGCGAACTCCGTTACTACAGGATCAATGCTCCGGCGGATTTGGATGGAGATGGGGAGACCGACATCGACAACGCGGCCACATGGGAACATGTACAAAACACATTCGATTCCCTTGCAGGCATCAAGGATATTGACAGGTTATGGGTTTTTGTCTCGGATCATGGCGGTAAATCTCCAAATGAGATTTGTTTGTGGAGGGCGCTCAGTCCTTACAACGTGAATCCGTATGACATGAGTAGGCTCTTGGGCAATATAACCTATAAGCATGCCAACATTTTCTTGTTGCAGTGCTACAGCGGTGGTTTCCTTAGGGAGCTAAAGGGTGAAAACAGGACCATCATCACATCCACCTCTGCAAGCAAATACTCTTGGGGAACCATTGGCGAATTCAATACCTTCTTTGTGAAATTTTTCGACGCTCTGACTGGTACCACATACGACGGCAAGAAGCCAGAGAATTCGGAATTCATCGATGCGAATGGTGACAACACGGTGTCATTCGAGGAAGCATATATATATGCAAAAGACCATGATACGTGTTCGAAATTGGAAACGAGGGAGAAAAAACCTGAAGATTTCGAGGCGCCTCAGTTCTACTCGAGCGAAAGCGATTTCATCTACTGCCGTTTCGACCTGGAAGGAAGAGTGGACGTGAAGTATGACAAAAGGAGCGACATCGAGTTAGAGGCTATGTACGACATCATCGGGAGAAGCGCATTGGAAAACTGCAATGTCGTCTTCAGGAGCGGTAAATACATCCACCTCCGCGACGGATTCAAGACGAAAAACGCCAACTTCAGGACGGAGTTCATATCCTGCGAGGATAGTCTAGACCATGTCGGTGACATCAACAGCATGGAGTATGTTGTGACGGAACTCAACGAGCAACTTGAAGATGGGGCGTGGAATGTCGAGCTCTATCCTATCCCGACGGAAGACGTGCTTAATGTGCGATTCAGCGAGGAGGGGGATAACCGGATCACCATCGCCGACATGAGAGGCGTTGTCGTATTTGAGGGAAGATCTTCGGATAAGGAGGTGCAAATAGACCTCTCTGACCGGCCGACAGGCATCTATGTGGTGCATGTCACGAATGAGAAAGACGTGTTCACTAAATATATCATCGTTAAATAGTAATAAGCAATTGTCCCTCTCCTTGGACGATTGTTTAAGAGGCTGTTCTATTCTCCAGGAACAGCCTCTGCTTTTTGTTCAAATTCTATGAATTAATTCCTCCTTCCGCTCGTCAAACCAGATGCTACCCTTGTACAATATTTCAGCCGATTGTATATCTTTGCGTGAATAAAAACACGGAGCATCATGGGAATATTGAACCATTTAATGAAGATTTTCAGGGCATTCGGTGAGGTAGGTTCCACCCTGAACAATTCGACCAACTACCTCGTGAACTTCAAGGTGAAGGGGTCCGGCGACTGGGACGGCGACCACTACATGCGGGTGCCGATCATCGGACAATACACGGAAGCCCAGGCCATCAATGCGTTACGCACGATGAATGGTCTTGGAAACAATGTGGAAATAACCATCACGAAGGCAGAAAAAGAGGACTAACCCGCTGAAGGATAGTCCTCTCTCTACTTTTCACCTGCGGAATGGCCCATGCTGGCCTTCCCGCAGCCTATTTCACGCCCTTTTATTGCGCCCAGATATCCGTATACTCGTCGTCGATTTTGAAGGAGACGGGCTTGCACTGGGTGTAGAGCGAAGGGCAATTCACTACTTTGTAGTAAGGGCAACCTTTTTGTTTGGTCACGCTGATTCCCCTCCATGGGGTATCATAGCCTGAACTGTACACCTCTAGGTAGAGCACAGTCCCCTTGAGGGCATTGGAATCCTGGTATTTATTCACCTTATGGGAACGCACTTGAATCGTGAAAGGCTGATTCGCCTTGTAAGCGTTCTCAGGTGTGGCACCCTCCATGTAGGTCGCCACGAGTTGGGGCGTGTAGTAGTCCCCGTACTGCGGGTTATATCTGTCCTTCAGAATCCTGGTCACGTCGGGAATGTTGTTGGTCACATTGCCCATGTCGAGGCATTTGCTTCCCTCCTCTTTGTCATGGTTGTAGATCTCGAAGGCCATGAGTTCGAGAAGCACCGCTGCCTCGGGTTTGTTGCCGTATTGCTCTTGGACGGCTTGCCACTCCGCCGCGTTCTTGGGGAATCTGTTGAACGTGAGGGTCGCTGTCTCGCCTGGCTTCCAGTTTTGCGGATCAATGCCTCCCTTGGTTGTCACTGTGATGGGTTGTGCGTTGTTCGCCACATGATTCGCCTCCGATTGTACGCCATCTCCTGCGGAAGGGATTTCAGCGATGGAGGTGACTTCATTCGTGTTGTTGGATGATGCAGACTGTCCGCCTCCGTTCGGTTGGTCACATGCCGCAAAGGTTAGGGTAGCGAATGCGACGGCTGAATAAATAACATGTTTCATAAAAATAAATTTATTGTTTCTTGTACGGCGAAGGACCGTTTCCTTAGAAAGAGGGCATCCTTCGCTTTTGATTTTAAACTTCATGCGATAGATGTAAAATTCGTAAAAATCCAGGAAATATGCAAGACGGGAGTGCTAAATAAAAAATCAGGAAATGTTAGTTAACCATATTTACTATTGCATGAATCCACCTTGCAAGTATCAGCTTAACAAAAAGTATTTGTTATTCATGCAACCTCTACAATCATAGATTATTTATTGATTTTTACTAATAATGTATAACAGACGTAAAATGCACGCTCTTGAAATATTGTTTTTCAAAGTACTTGCACTATCTTTGAAAAGTATTTTTGTAAATTGATTTTTCATACAAGACAATGGGTTCTATTAATTACTAAAAAAAGAAATTATAAAACCCTATAATTAATTATAGAAATTAAGCTTAAAGATATTTATGGCAAAACGATTATTTATCTCATTCTTTTTACTCTGTCTAGTATTAGGCTCGCATGCAGAAGCTAAGTATATGACAATCGAGATGAAAACGGGAACCACAATCTCGTTCTTATTGGCGGACAATCCCGTCATCACATACAACAATGAGAGTCTTGTGGTCAACAATGACATAAAAACAACATACTCTTTTGAGGATGTGAAGAATTACCACTTCACCGAATCGTTTGCGACTGGAGTCAATGCTCTTCCTACAAACGAATTAAGAATTGTATGGATAGATGACGAGACTATCGGCGTGCAAAATGCGCAACCAAACTCCATTATCGCCATTACTGCAGTAAGCGGTGTCGTGGTATCACAAACAAGAACTGCCACTGACGGGATTTCGACAGTTAGAATGCCAAGCAAGGCAGGAGTCTATGTGCTATCCGTTGACAAACAATCATTCAAAATCACACGTAAACATTAATTTTATGAAATCATGAAAAAAGTACTACTCTTTTTTTTAGCAACATTCGTTTCCAGTCTGTCGATAATTGCGGCCACCAACATGTGTGTCAAATTTTATGATGGAAAAATTTTAAGATATAACGTGGATGATATAGCAGAAGTGTTCTACGAAGAAATCGGCAGCATTATTTCCGAAGATACCACAGCAATAGACACATCTGCTACACCTTTGCAATTTGACATCGCATTCAGTCCCACATTTGATTCTATTATCACTGTAATTTCGTATCCATGTTCAGATGTTGACACAACAATTGTCATTCCATCTAAAGTGCGAATTGAAGGCAAGGTATATCCTGTCACTTGTATTAGAAGTAATGCATTTGCAGGTTGTAGTGGGTTAACAAGCATAAAGATACCATCAAGCATCACAAGCATTGAAAGCCAAGCATTTGAAGGCTGTAGTGGATTGACGAGCATAGTGATACCAGAAAGTGTCACTTGCATTGGAGGTCTCGCATTTGCAGGTTGTAGTGGGTTGACGAGCATAAAGATACCATCACGCATCACAAGCATTGAAAACCAGGTATTTAGGGGCTGTAGTGGGTTGACGAGCATAGAAATACCATCAAGTGTCACAAGCATAGAAAGTTGTGCATTTGGTGGTTGTAGTGGTTTGACAAGCATTGAAATACCATCAGGTGTCACAAGCATTGGAGATCACGCATTTAATGGCTGTAGCAGTTTGACAAGCATAGAAATACCATCAGGTGTCACAAGCATTGGAGATGATGCATTTAAGAACTGTAGTGGCTTGACGAGCATAGAGATACCATCAAGCGTTACAAACATTGGAAACGATGCATTTTATAAATGTAGTGGTTTGACAAGCATTAATGTAGCTTTAGAAAATCTTAACTATTCATCAAAAGCGGGAATATTATATGATAAAGAAGTAAAGGTAATTATTACTGTTCCGATGGGGAAGAAAGGGAGCATAAAGATACCATCAAGTGTCACAAATATTGGAAATAGTGCATTTGAAGGCTGTAGTGGGTTGACAAGCATTGAAATACCATCAAGTGTCACAAGTATTGGAAATAGTGCATTTGCAGGCTGTAGTGGGTTGACAAGCATAGAGATCCCATCAGGTGTCACAAACATTGAAAAATATGCATTTTATAAATGTAGTGGCTTGAAGAGCATAGAGATTCCATCAGGTGTCACAAACATTGGAAATAGTGCATTTGTGGGCTGTAGTAGTTTGACGAACATAGAGATACCATCAAGTGTCACAAGCATAGAAAGTAGTGCATTTAGGGATTGTAGTGGTTTGACGAGCATTAAAATACCAGAAAGTGTAACAAGCATTGGAAGTAGTGCATTTAGTGGTTGTAGTGGATTGACGAGCATAGAGATACCATTAGGAGTAAGAGGCATAGAAGGCGGTGCATTTTACAATTGTAGTGGATTGACGAGCATTAAAATACCATCAAGTGTCACAAGCATTGGTGACTACGCATTTGAAGACTGTAATAAACTTGATATTGTGATTGACAATTCGAAAGATAATATAACAATTGGAAATTATGCATTTAAAGGCTGTAAATCCGTGACATACTTGAAAGAATGATATCCTTTTTTCGAGAATGTCAAAATGAAGAAAAACCAAACAGGGGTTTTTACTATTGGTGATCTGTTGTTTAAGTCATACGTAATGTTAATCTTAACAACGCTATAGCAATACAGAAGTTAGACAGGAGTGTCTATCTGTTCGCAAAGTGATAACATTCCTTGCAAATTTTTAGGAGAAAATCTTCTTGGCAGAAATGGGTATTAAATTTTACTTTTCACTTCCGCTTTTTGTCGCTTAGTTTCTGTATCTTTGCGAAAATGTATAATTATAGACACCAATGAGAAAAAAACTCATTTTAGCATCCTTGCTGGTTTCGGCGCAGTTGTTATGTGCGCAGCAATCAAAGGATTACACACAGGCGGACAAACTATTCCACGAAGGGAAGGCCTTGTATGACCAAGGCCATTTCAAGGCGGCGTACGAACGTTTGAACGAGTATTCCCTGACGTTGGATTCGAAGGACCGTTCGCCACGTTACATCGAGACAGAGTATTACATCGCTTGCTGCAGCTATGAGTTGCAGCGGAAGGATGCCGGCAGGAAGATGGACGCATTCACGTCCGACAACCCGCAGTCCACCTTGGCGAACAGGATCCATTTCCTCTCCGCCTCCCATAAATACGACAAACAACTCTACAAGGAGGCTGTCGAGGAGTTCAGCCAATGCGACAGGTTGTTCCTCTCCCAGGCGGAATCGGCCGACTACCTCTTCAAGCAGGGATACTCGTTGCTGCAATGCAAGGAGGTGGAAAGGGCTAGGAACGTCTTCTCGATCTTGTTGAACCAACAATCCAAATACAACGTGGCGGCTAAGTATTACAAAGCCTATACGGATTACCTGTCCAAGGATTATGAGTCTGCCCTGCCGGTCTTCGAGGAGCTGCAGCAACTGCCGGAATATGCGCGCATCGTTCCTTACTACATCTTCCAGATTTATTACGCGCAAAAGCGTTACGATGAGGTGCTGGAGAGTGGTGAGGCGCTACTGAAGGCTGACCCGAACAACAAAAACAGCAAGGAAATCCATAGACTCTTGGGCGAATGCTACTATACGAAGAGGGACTACGCGAACACGATCAAGTACCTCTCGCTCTACCAAAAGGAGGCGGAGCAGGTGGTGCGCGAGAATATGTACATGTTGGGTAACTCGTATTACCAGACGGGCGACTACCAGAACGCGATCACGTGCCTTCAGACGGTGACCGCCGTTGAGGACGCGATGGGACAGAACGCCTACCTTTACCTCGGCTCTTGCTACGTCAAACAAAAGAATATCACCAACGCAAGGTTCTGCTTCGAATCGGCGAGCCGAATGGACTTCGACCCGAACGTGAAGGAGGAGGCGTTCTACAATTATGCGTTGACCATCTACGAGCAGTCGTACTCCCCATTCAACGAGTCGATCACCGCCTTCGAGCGTTTCCTGGAGACCTTCCCGAACTCCCGCTACAGGGATAGGGTCTACAACTACATGACCAACCTCTACCTCACGACGAAGAACTATGCGGAGGCCTACGCTTCCATCGAGAAGATCAAGGAGAAGAACATCCAAATCTATGAGGCGCGCCAACGCATCGCCTACAGCATGGGTATCGAGAACTTCACGAACGGTAACTACGCGAAGGCCATCGAGCATTTCAATACTTCCCTGAAGGACGGGCAATACAACCGCACACTGGAGGCTTCCACCATCTTCTGGAGGGGCGAGGCCTACTACAAATTGAAGGATTTCTGCCATTCCGCCAGCGACTTCGAGACGTTTGTCAATTCGCCAGGCGCTAGGAGCTGCGAGGAGTTCACGCTCGCCCACTACAACATGGGGTACAGCCGCTTCACGGACAAACGTTACTCGGACGCGTTGTCATGGTTCAGGAAGTACGTCAACATGGAGGAAAAGAACAAAACGTTGATCGCCGACGCCACCAACCGTATAGGCGACTGCTACTTCTATCAACGTGACTTCGGTAATGCTGTGAAGAGCTATTCGCAAGTCTATTCGATGCGCGGACCGGGTGCGGATTACGCTTGTTTCCAACAAGCCTTCATCCAAGGTTTGCAGAAAGATTATAACGGCAAGATCGCCACGCTGAACAAACTGCAGAAGACCTTCCCGCAGTCTGAGTACCTGGCGGATGCCAAGTATGAGATCGGTCGCGCCTACATCATGTTGAAGCAAAACGATAAGGCCATCAAGACCTATGAGGCGCTGAACAAGGATTACCCTCACAGCCCGCTCAGCAGGAAGGGCCGCCTGCAGACCGCCATGCTTTATGATGAGATGAACAATACGAATAAGTCCATCGCTACCTACAAGGAAATTGTGGATTACTTCCCGACCAGTGTGGAGGCACATACTGCTTTGGACAACTTGAAGCGTATCTATTTCGAGCAGGATAACATCCAGGGATATGCGGATTATGTGGGGACCTTGGGCGGATTCGTCAAGTTCCAACGTTCCGAGCAGGATTCGCTCACTTACCTCGCCGCTGAGAACCTCTACGAGAAAGGGGAATATGCGCGCGCCGCGAAAAGCTTCAGCAACTTCTTGGAGAAGTTTCCGGAGAGCGTATTTACCAACAAGGCGCATTTCAACCTCGGTGATTGTTATTACAGAACGGGTGACAAGGAAAATGCGAAGGAGCAATTCTCCATCGTCGCTTCGCAGGTCGGTTGTCCTGACCGCGAGAATGCGCTGGTGCTCCTCTCTAAGATCCAATATGACAACAAGGAGTACAAGGAGGCTATCGCCAGCATGGAGACATTGGACAGCATAGTCCAAAATCCGGAGAACAAACTGGCTGCTCGCTTGGGCATCATGCGTTGCCATAATCTCTTGGGCAACTTGGAGCAAACCGTGGACGCCGCCACGTTGCTCACCAACAGCGACAAGCTGGATCCTGCGGTCTACCGCGAGGCACTCTTCACTAGGGCCCGCACGTACGAACTATTGGGAGACTCCTCCTTGGCGCTCGCGGACTACAAGGTCCTCTCGGATAATTGCATGGACGCATACGGTGCGGAATCGCAGTTCATCAAGCAAGAGTACTCCTTCCGGGCTGGCGACTTGGATGGCACGGAGAAGGAAATCTTCGCGTTCATCGACAAAAATACGCCTCACCAGTATTGGCTGGCCAAGAGTTTCATCCTCCTCTCCGACATCTACATGAAGCAGGGGAAGATGTTCGAGGCGAAGCAGTATCTGTTGAGCGTCCGCGAAAACTATAACGGAAACGATGACATCGCCTCTGAGATCAGACTCAGGCTGAGCCGCATCGAACAGAGTGAAAACGAAAAGATTGTTAATGAGAATTAATGGGTAACTACGATATGAAACGTTTGTTTTTAATAACTGGACTCACCGCATTCTGCGCCGCAGCCTCCGCCCAGGAAAGCGCGGACACGACCATTGAACGCAACGTCGATGTGGTGAAGGAATATAACCCTATCATCAAGGATGCGGGAAAGATCAGTACCATGCCGGAGCTGAAACCGATCGAGACGAAGAAGAGAGAGTCCACATACTCCGTTTGGACCACCCCCTATGACGTGAAACCAAGCGAGTTGTATCCTTTGGATTACGCAACCGCACAACCCATAAGGAAACGGACGGACAAGCAGCACTTCGCCCGCTTTGGCGGGGGTAACTACTCTTCCCTATTGGGGGAGTTTTACACACCTATCTTCCAGAAACAAAGCTATGCGATGGATCTGGACTTGAAACACAGGTCTTGCTTCGGGAACGTGAAACTTTCAGCCGACAACTACGAGCCTTTGTTCAGCGATATGAAGTCTAAGGCGGTGGATTGCGACACGAGGGCTAAGCTCCGCTTCAACTCCACCATCCGCCATTCCAAGGAGTTGAGTTCGTTCTTTGTGGCGGACTACGACGCTTTCCGTTACTATGGATACGATGATGAGATGCAATCCTGGTTCAATAGGGGCTACTCGGAGGCGGACAACATCGAGTTTAAGCAGCATTTCCTCAATCTGGACGCTAACGTGCGTTTCAAGACGAAGGAGTTCATCGGCAAATGGCGCTATGACTTCCAAACGAACTACCAGCTCTTCAGCAACAACGATGGCCTCTCTGAACATACCATCCTCACTAATTTGCGCGGGGGCTACCGTATGGAGAATTATACGATCGGACTGGACTTCGATATGTACAACATCTTCATGGGATTACCGGAAGAGGATGATTACTATGACTTCGCGAATGCGGCGAACATGAACAACTACACTATGCTGAAACTGAAGCCTCATGTGGTGTTCAGCGGTGATATAGGAAAGATCAACATCGGTGTGAAGGCTGCATTCGGTATCGGACAAGGCAAGAAGGGTATTGTTTGCCCGGACATTTTCGGAACCGTGAAACTGAAGGAGGACATCGCATATCTTTATGCCTGCGTGACGGGTGACTATTCGGTGAACAATTTCCACACTGTGACGAAGGAGAATAAATATATTGCTCCGGATGTCCGCTTGGAGGATACCTACACTCCTATCGATGTCTATGCGGGTGTGCGCGTGAAAATTGCTAAACGGGTCGATATGGATGTGTATGGCGGTTATAAGATCATCAATAACCCGTACTTCTTCGTGAACAAGATGCGCAAATCCATCGTGAATGGCGACACGACATCTTACATGACCCGTCAGTTCGATGTGGTGTACGAGAAGAACGCTGGTGTGTTCAATGCGGGTGTCTCCCTAGGTTACCACTACAAGGAGCGGTTGGATATGGGCTTCGACGCCGTGGTCAACAAATGGTCGTTGGACAAAATCGAATATGCTTGGCAAAGACCAGACTGGATGTTGTCGTACCATGCTAACTACCGCTTCACTAAGTCGTTGCGTTTCAACTTGGGCTACCAGTTCGAGGGCGGAAGACATGCCTACGTGAATAAGAAAGCCGTCGATATGAAGAACGCCCATAACATCAATCTGGGTGCCGACTATAAGTTCTTGAATTGGCTGGACTTCTTCGTGAAATTCGATAATGTGTTCAATCAACCCTACCAAAGCTGGTACGGATACGATGTCCACGGATTCAATTTCTTGGCTGGTTTATCATTATATTTCTAGTAAACGATGCCCTTCTTCTTATTCATATTACTTCTTATTGTTGGCATTATGCTGAGAAGCATCCTGACCGACGATGAAGAGGATGCGTCAGGCATATTCGAAGACGATGGGGTAGGCGCAGGTGGCTCACAGCGTGCTTCCTTCCTGAAAAGCGTGGCGCAATTGCTGTGCATTGTGATGGCTGCGGATAGAAAGACGACGAAGACGGAATTGAATGTGGTCAAGAAATATCTTTCCCGCAACTTCGATGAGGGTGATGCGCATACGATTCTGCAGATGATGTCCCAATGCCTAAAGAAGCCTATGCCGCAGGACTTGAGGCCCTTCTGCCTCCAATTGAACCAAAATATGTCGTACAAACAACGACTCGCTTTGCTCACCACGCTATTCGAGATCGCTGTCGTTGATTCGCGCATCGAAAAGGAGGAGGCGAAAGTCATCGAGATGTATGCCCGCTTCGCTTGTATCAGGCAGGTGGACTTCGACCGGCAACGTGGATATTTCGCATACGGTTTCACTTGGGAGAATACGGGCAAGCAAAAGACTAGCTCGTCCGACACTCCGTCCGGCGGTAAGACCTCCACTACAAAGGACTGGGCATATGACGTTTTGGGGGTTCCCCGTGATGCGTCCGAGAAGGAGATCAAAAATGCTTTCCGCAAGCTCTCCATGCAATACCACCCGGATAAACAGATCGAGGCTTCCGACGAGGAGCTGAGAATCTCTACGGAGAAGTTCCAAAGGATCAGCGAAGCGTATGAGGTGCTGATGGAATAGCGGATTTGCCCGCTTAGATGCTCTGTGATCGATTATCTCCCATGCGATGGTAAGTATATATGGCAATTAATTTTAATGGTTTCTTATGGCAAAACAAGAATCTTCCGTCAAGGAACGTCAGAGGACTGACATGGATGAGCCTCGACAGTTCAAGGTGATTTTCCATAACGATGATTTCACGACCTTCGAGTTTGTCGTGAAGGTCCTGATGACTGTTTTCTTCAAATCTAAAGCAGAGGCGGAAAGACTGACGATAGAGGTGGACCGTAAGAAACTCGCGACAGTTGGCGTCTATTCACGCGACGTGGCTGTCACAAAAATGGAGAAGGCCACCAAGATGGCGAGGGCGGAAGGTTTCCCCCTGAGAATTACATGTGAACCTTTAGATTGAAATGGGTATGGAAGAGTTAGATTATGATGATTGTACAAAAAGTATCTTTGAAAAGGCCCGGATTTGTGCGGAACAGTTCCGTCACGAGTTTCTGATGCCGGAGCATCTCCTGCTTGTCTTGTTGGATGAACCATGCTTCGATTTCATCGCCATCGAGGATGTGCAGGTTCCCGAATTGAGGAGCGACTTGGTTCGCTACCTTACGGACAATGTGGAACATGTGCCGAACGACGTGGAATATGAGGTCGAGTTCTCCGAATACACTTCGCATGTGCTACTGATGGCTTCCCATATCGCACAATACGCTGGCCAGCATGACATCAATTTCACGCATGTGCTCAAAGCGATCACAGACTTGCCGGACTCCATGGCTTCCTACCTCCTGAAGAAATATGCTTTGGTGGATATGAGTGTCCTCCTAAGTGATTTCATTTCTAGCTATGACGCCTTTAACGGTCCGGAGGACGAGGAGGAGGGTGATGAGGACGGGGAGGAAATCCTCTCCAACGGTACCACCCCAGGCATGGGCGAAAAGTCATGGCGTAGCATGGTGTACTGCGTCAGCGACCATATCGACGACCATAACCCGCTGATCGGCAGGGAGAAGGAGCTGGAACGTACCATACAGGTCTTGTGCCGCAAGGATAAGAACAACCCATTGCATGTGGGTGAACCGGGTGTCGGTAAGACGGCCCTCGTTTATGGTCTGGCGGACCTGCTTCGCAAGGGGAAGGTGCCTGAACGACTGAAGGGATACAGGATCTATGAGCTGAACCTAGGCTCGCTCCTGGCAGGCACGCAGTTCCGCGGCGACTTCGAGAAACGCTTGAAGGCGATCATGGATGGTATCGCCAACGAGGGGAAATCGATCGTCTACATCGACGAGATCCATAACCTGGTCGGTGCGGGCAGGACGGGCGACGGCTCCATGGATGCCAGCAACCTGCTGAAGCCTTACCTGGAGGGGGATAACATCCGCTTCATCGGCTCCACCACCTACGAGGAATACAACCGATTCTTCTCGCAGGACAAGGCGCTCGTGCGCCGCTTCCAACAAATAGACATACCGGAGCCTTCAGTCGAGGAGGCCATCCGCATCATCAACGGATTGAAGAAGAAATACGAGGAGTACCACCATGTGGTCTACGCCAAGGGTGCGGTGGAGTATGCGGTGGAGAACAGCGCGAAGTTCATCGCGGACCGTTTCCTGCCGGACAAGGCGATCGACCTGATCGACGAGGCGGGCGCCTTCCGTGAACTCCATCCGCTGAAGACCAAGGCGCAGACGGTGGATCAGTCGCTCCTCTCGGATGTGTTGTCTCTGGTCTGCAAGATAGACGCCGCCGCCCTGAAGGAGGAGGGAAACGACACGCTGGAAAGCCTCGAACCGAACATCAGGAAGAAGATCTACGGCCAGGACGAGGCGATCCGTCAGGTGGTCGAGGCGGTGCAGATGTCCAAGGCGGGCCTGCTGGACGACGACAAGCCGATCGCAAGCCTCCTGTTCGTCGGACCGACGGGCGTGGGCAAGACGGAGCTCTGCAAGGTGCTGGCGGCGGAACTGGGCATCAGTCTGGTACGTTTCGACATGAGCGAATACACGGAGAAACATACGGTGGCGAAACTGATCGGTTCCCCTGCGGGCTATGTGGGCTACGAGGATGGCGGTCTGCTCACCGACGCGATCCGCAAGACGCCTAACTGCGTGCTGCTCCTCGACGAGATCGAGAAGGCGCATGCGGATATCTACAACATCCTCCTGCAGGTGATGGACTACGCGCGCCTGACGGACAATAAGGGACGCAAGGCGGATTTCCGCCACGTCATCCTGGTGATGACCTCCAACGCGGGCGCGCAGTACGCTCACCTCTCCTCCATCGGCTTCGGTGGCGGCAAGTCCGCCGGCACAGCCATGCTGGACCAGGTGAAGAAGACCTTCAAGCCGGAGTTCATCAACCGCCTGAATGGTATGGTGACCTTCAACGATATGGACGAGACAATGGCGGCGGCCGTGCTGGACAAGAAGGTGGACGAGCTTAGGGTGAAGCTGCAGGCTAAGAATGTGACGCTGAAGATATCGGACGAGGCGCATGCCCATCTCCTGAAACAGGGCTACTCCAAGACCTACGGGGCAAGGGAGATGGACCGTGTGCTCCGTAACCAACTGAGCACCTCCCTGATGCGTGAGATCCTCTTCGGCTTCCTGAAGTCGGGCGGCACCGCCGAGGTGGTGCTGGAGAATGAATCCATAAAATTAGTCCAAGGCGCATGATCTACCAACTGACGGAACAGATAGCGTTCCCCGACCCACGGAACGGAGAGGAGGACGGACTTTTCGCCATCGGCGGAGACCTCTCCATCGACCGTCTCTTATTGGCCTACTCGAATGGTATCTTCCCATGGTACTCGTTCCGCGACTCGGACATCCTATGGTTCTGCCCGATGAACCGCTTCGTCATCTTCCCCGACGAGATCCACGTGTCGCACTCCATGCGGACATTGATGAACAAGGGTCTCTACCATGTCACGATCAATCAGGACTTCGCCTCCGTGATCAAGAACTGCGGAGACCTCCGCAAGGAGATGGAGGGGGCATGGCTAGGCGATGACATGACGAAAGCATACACGGCGCTGCACGAACAGGGGTTCGCGGCGAGCGTCGAGGTGTGGGACCAAGAGGAGAAGCTGGTCGGCGGGCTCTACGGTGTGACCATCGGAAGGTGTTTCTTCGGAGAGAGCATGTTCTCCCTCGTGCCAAGCGCATCCAAACTGGCGCTGATCTTCCTGGCTAAAGTGTTTGAGCAAAACGGCGGTGTGATGATCGATTGCCAACTGGAGACCCCCCACCTCAAGAGCATGGGCGGACGATACATCCCCTACGACGAGTACATGAAGTATGTGAGGATGGAATGAAAAAAAGCGGGGAGGATTCTATTATAATTATTTTGTTAAAATCTCACCAAGTGCAAATATTTGATTCACTTTATCGTAATCATAAAACTTCTCTGTATGATTCAAATATATCAAACTACCGCCTGTCTCATCTTTCTCCACAATAAATTCATCACCTAACTTCAAATCTTTTTTATGTGTGTAGGATATCCATCCGAAATAGTTACCTATTTCATCCTTCATTTTTCTTAAGTTATATGTTTGAACACACCCATAGTCTGGCTCAAAATGTTTTAACATACACCTCAAAATAGACAATAAAGTGTCTGTGTCAAATAAATCTGTGGCAACATATTCAAATATACATAGTGCGGTAAAATATCCTTCTAAATCATTAGAAGAGATCTCTAAATTCATCGGTTTTTCCTCTCTGTCTTTATAAAGATAAATAGTATACCCTATGTTACTATACTCTCTTTCATCCATGTCTCTTTTATAAAAACGTAACAATAACTTTTTTATGTACGTTGGGGAATTTTCGAATTTCCTACTTAGAGCATCCTTTCTTCTTTTCCCTAAATTACACCAACCCTTCAAGACTGGAGAAATTGTTTCAAAATCTACCAAGAAATCGTAAACAAAATTCGACATCTGGTCAATCGTCATCGGATTATCCCAATAGAATCGAACACTTACTTTATCATTCTTACTCTCTTCCATTGCTTTCCTTTATTTTGTTAATTCTTGTTGATCACCGTCTTGGCGATGCGCTGGCCCATGGCGTCGCGGGGTATGTTTTTCTTCATGGATGCCAAAGTAAGTTTTTTTTCTTAATCTGGCAAATGGTTCTAAATTTCGACAATATTTTACCCTAAACGCTTAATTGGCTTCGTCGAACGACGTTTCTTAACTCTTAACTCCCTCGAAATCTATTCCCGCTATTCACTAATCCAACTCGTATATACACACATCTTCCCCCCAACATGTTGCGTTCAGATTTAACAACATCATTTCTTTCCCAAGCTTATGATAAAGCGGAGAATCGGGCGAGATGCAATTCCGTATCAGCTCTTGGAAAGCTAATCCATGATATCTGAAATAGAACCCATAATAAGAAATTGTCCAAATATAGCCATTCGGGTCAATGTCGGAATTATTAACCGCTGTAAAAATCCCTCCCCAAGCGTCCACGAATTGGATTTCAAGGAGATTCCACATTGGCGCATTTCCTGCTGGAAGTGACTCCTTTCTCATTTTTTCTATCACATCTGTGGCAGATAAGGGTTTACTTAGGAAAAAGGGCCCAGGAAGTTTATTTGAATTTAACAACGAATCGAACCGTTGTATATCTTCCTCCTGAATGTTCATACGGTCTAATGAGATTGAGTCTGTCGGGGTGTGTTTCACCTCATTCGCCAAGGAAGTCCACCAAGAAGAGGGAATGCAAACAGTATCCTTAGTCGACGACAGCCACAAACTATCACGCAGATTTTCAATGCGATAAAGTTTCGCAGTATCATCTCCCCGTATACTCCATGTATGTTCCCATATGTTTATTTCGCGGACATTCAAACGCATGATGGCTTTTTCAAACCAATCTGCCAAAATAGTATTATCAGTTCTTCCTGTCTTGCACGAAACGCATCTACTATCTATGAGATTTTCGGGATTTATTGATCCTAGGAATCTGTTGAGGACAGTATAATATTCATAGTTCTCGTCATAAATAAGAGATTGGGTGTGGCTGATTAAACAGGACTGATCCTCTAGTATACAGTTATTTTGTATAGAGCGGAAGAAATACCCCAAATAAACACATATGACACAAAGTGCCAATGCACAAAGCACATTAAACGATACTTTATTATTGGCTTTCATTTCTGTTAAATATTTCTTGCGGCTCGGCAAAGTTTCACTGTTGCCAGTGACAGGATTTAAGCCACTTGGGGGTTAATCAATAATATATAATAGACTATACCTTAACTCCTATTCGAAGTTAAAGTTCAATATGATCAGCCTTGATGTCAATCGAGACATGGTATGGGTGAATTTCATGTCTTCCATGCTTGCGATCTCGGGCCTGTCACGTTCCAACACGTCACCCAGTCCGAAGTAGAATTTCAGTTCAGGAGCCAGCTTGAAATAAGGCAGATAGAAATCGATGCCCAAGCCTACCTCCACACCGTAGTCGATCTGTTTCAGCATGATAGGGTCTTCGCTCGAACGGCCCATGTCGACCGTGAACGCACCACCCGCCAACAGGTATGGACGATAGTTGTTCTTCCTCTGTCCGCGGAACTTAAGCGTGAACGGGAACTCCATCATGTTGGACTGGACGGTTATCTTGCCATCCTCCCTCTCCACACCCTGTGCGGTCTTGAAGCATAGTTGGCGTGAGTTGAAGAAAAGGGTAGGTGTGAAACGCAGGTCCAACCATGAGAAGATACGCAGGTCAGAGATGATTCCGACGGAGAATCCCGGCGACATCTTGGTGTCCTCACCATACCATATCTCGGGTTCCTTTTCGCTCTCTTCCGTCCATATCTCCCCGTCCGGAGTGCATGGAATACCGGAATTGGTTACGTTAAAGTCCATGGAGTTGAGGCCCAATATGAAACCGAAGTGGTATAGCCTATTATCGGCATTGATAAGATTTAGCGTTCTGCCATGCGCATATTCGGCCTTGGCCGTCGAATAACCGGACAGGAGGGCTCCTACGAAGAGTATGCTAAAAATAATCTTTCTCATCATGATATGAATCTAACCTATGTATGGTTTAAAACGTATTTTCTCTTTAATTATTATATAATATCATCTATTTCAGCGAGTAGGAAACGCCCAACGTCGCATAGACCGGATAGAGGCCGAACGTGATGGTCGTGAAATCCTTCACGAAGATATCGTTGAAACCCCAGTTCAGATCCGCGAATATACCGATTTTCGGACAAATATGGTACTCCCCGCCCAACGTCGCCCCCCATTGCAGGTTGCGCATCTCCTCCGAGAAGTCGAATGTCTGCGGTTGGTCGTCTATTTCTATCTTCGCCCCCGTCGGGTCTCCTTCCCGCAAGTAACCGTTGGAGACCTCCCCGTAGAACTTATGCCTCAACAGGAAACCCATGTACAACCCCGCATGGAGGTCCCACCGGGAAGAGCAACAGAAGACGGCGGAGAAAGGCAAGGTCATCTGCAGCATGTCGGAAGTCATGCGGACGTCGCCTGTCCACCTTCCCGAAACGGTGCCGCCCTCCCCATCGTCGATGGTCATGCCGTAGTTCTTCACGTTGGCGTCGGAGGTCATCCCCTTGCGCTCGACACGCAAGCCGGGCTGAATGGCCCAGCGTTCGGACATCCCGATCCGATAGAGCGCCTGGACCGACAGGTTGCAAAGGGGCTTGAACCCCTTAATCTCCCTGATCTCGGCAGGGATGGGGAACGGAGTCGTGCCCCCTAGGCTGTACCCCAGTTTGGCGTTGAAATACGATGCGCAAGGAGTCTGTTTCTCCTGCTCATCCGCCGAAACAGCGCCCCAAAGGCTTGTCATCAGAAGGAATCCTATGGTTATTAAGCATCTCTTTTTCATCTCAAACCCTTTCATTACCTGCATTCGACCTCCACATCATCAATCATCAGGGTACTACCCACGGCACCCGTGAAGATATCACCCTTCAGGCTGGAGGAGAATACGATGGAGAAATTATATCCGAATCTGGCGAGCTTCTCCGGGTCCAGTTCCTTCCCGTTCACCGCCTTCATGTCGAAGGAGAACGGAGTCCATTCGTCAGTTTCCCCTTGCCCCTCAATCTTTCCGTAGAGGACGAGGTGCGGACTGTCGTTGGAGTTGGTGCCGTCGAGGACCACCTGGTTGCCGTTCTCGTCCGTATTCTCATAGAGCATCGCATAGATGTTGAAGTTGTCCTTCCCGGATATCTCATTCCCTTCCCCATCCGTCATCTGCTCGCCGGACTTGAACTTATAGTACCCTTTGACGGTCTTTGGTGTCTGGCGGAAAGGGATTCCGAAATGGGTGGCCTGCAACGGCGCTCTCAGTGCGCTGGCTACGTCGAATGTGCCTAAGAACAGGTTCCCCGGCGCGATAGGCATGCCCGCCATTTTGCCGAATACTCCGGCGGAACGGGTGACGAGTTGGAGGCAATTGCCCGACCTTCCCCCAGGCACGATGGCGGTAGGGTACTCGGTTGGCGTGGCCAATGAGTTGGCGAGACAATATCCCGGGTTTCCGGTTCCCCACCAGTTGAGCATGGTACGTCCGTCCACCACCTCGCTGATCATTTGGTATTTCCCTGTGGAGTTGAGTTCGTAATCCTCGAAAGCGTATTGGGTAGTCAGTTCGAAGGAGACGTAAGAGACATGATACTTACGGTTCCACTTCCCATCCTGCGAGGTCACTACATACCGCACGGCTTTTCCCCCCGAGAAATCTTGGCGTGATCCGCTGGCCGGAGAGATGGTGGCACCCTCCGTGATGATGAATCGGGGCGTCCTGGCATGAAGATCCGCACCTGCGCGGACGGGTATGTCTATGTTTTCGGTGGTGCTGGTGACAGGCATCGCCGTGTCTGCCGGAACCATTAGGATATCCTTGTCCGATGAGAGGTTACACGAGAGAATGTCCGCCTCCGCATTCAAAGGTTCCTCTTGGATACATGCGGTGAGCAGGCATGCGACAGGTAAAATCGTCGCTATTCGTTTCGTCATTGTAGTCATTCCGTATCGTAATCAATGCACCGCGAATCTAATCATATTTTTCTGTTTTTAAAAGAGAAACGCTGCCCGCACTGCGCTCGAACACATAGACCTTGTCGAAAGTGCTCTTGTATTTATGGGCCAATGCCTCGCTCGCCGTGAGCGGGTTATAGGAGCTGGACATCAGGAAGCTGTTTTGTATGATGATCAACCACTGCTCGTCGCATATCGGATTGTATTTCTTCAGCTTCCACTCCTTTGCGATCAACCGTTGGGAAACGCTGGCGATGGAGAGCGGTTTGACCTTCGCTGAGATGGCGGCGTACCACAATCCGTCGTACCACCGGCCGGTCACGTTCTTGATATTGATGCACTCGATTTTCTTTGGAAGGTTTTGGAACCCGTACTTGGAGGTGCGGTCTATCTTGTACTGGATGCCCGTCGCCTCCGGCAGGTTATCCTCCACCAGCTTGACGATGGTCTCCGCGAAATCCTGGCGGATGATGGAGCGTAAATCATCGTCCATCGACGAGACCGTCTCGTTGAGCTCATTGGAGAAATGGACGTCGACGATCAGCTTGAAGTTGTGTTTGCGTTCGAAGATGGCCTGCGCGTCCTGCATGAGCACGGAGAGGAAATCCTCATGCGCCCGCAGATTGAACTCCCGGTCCTCCCGCTCGTACTTCAGCTCGGTGAGCTCGATCCCATACAGCCGCTTGTCCGTCTGCAAAAGGAAGTCGGGCGACTCCGATTTCTCCAGTTCGCCTATCGGGAAGGTGGGACAAGAAGAGCGGAACATCTGGATGATCGCCCATTCACGCTTGTCTTTCTTCTCTTGGTTATGACTAATCTCCGCGCACATATCCTCTTTTGTTATTTTGTGACGGCTCCTGAAAACCACAGAATTAGTGGAAAATGATTTTTCAGAACCCTTCTTAACAAACGTAACAAAAATATGCGGTACCGCCAAACAAATTCCGACAAAGATTCGTTGTCATCCTTCTGTTCCATCGTCTTTATACCTACTGGGCCTCTTCCCCACTTTGAGGTTCGATATTCTCTTGGGCATCGGTGGTCTGCGTCTTGGGAGCGATTCTAATCTCTGGCGCCAATAAGGCAAATATAATGAGACAAAATGCAAGTTATGGAACCTGCATTGAGTCCGCTCAATCATTTTTATTGTGTTATTTTTGCTATATATTGATACAATTTGTATTTTAGCGAGCAAAACATATTAGAAAACATATTAATGATATCATGAAAAATGCAATTGATTTTCTTATCGACATCTCCGATAAGATGGACAAGAAAGTGCCTATTGTCCAAAATGTGGTTATAGACGGCATCGTTCCGAACGTGGATTTCTCGGAACCATTTGGTATGCGAACCTTCCTTTCAATCGTTAAGTCTCCTATCATCATCAATTCGTTGGATATGGGTTCCAACATGCGTGAGGACTTCGTCAAGAAGATCCAGAACCTGCCGTTCCCTAATGGTGGGGCGCCGATTGCGGAGGCATTCAAGGAATCTTGCGCCGGTTTCAAGAAATTCGAGAAAACGAATGGAGAAGTGACCCGCCGCATCGTTTTTGTGACGAACGGAGAGGACACTGATGCCGGCGTGTTGGACTACGAAGTGGAGAAGGCGACAAAGGATTATCCAATTCAAGTGAATATCATTGGTATCTGCATGTCCGAGGCTAACCAAAGGACAGCGAAGAAGGTGGCCGACATGACCGGCGGAGCTTTCTGTAATGTGGAGCAGACCTGCGACGTGTTGACTCTCCGCGGCATCATTGCCCCAGTCATCGACGCACTGCACAATGCCATTTCCGCAAAGGCGCCAGAGCCTGCACCTGCACCACAACCTGCACCAGCACCGGAGCCTATCACGGCAAAGATTCCGGAGCCGGAGCCTGTCAGGGTGAGGGAGGAACCTATCCGCGCGGCATTTGTTTCCCAACCAGCCGCACCGGCTCCTAAACCAGCCGCACAAGCCCCAGTTCAACAGGAGAAAAAAGAAGAACCGGCATTCTCATCCATCGCGGCTGAAGTGATCGAGCCAGCCTTCGACATCGAAAAAGAGAACGAATACAAGGCGGAAATCGCCGCCATCGCAGAGTTGCAGGCAGCACGCTCCGCTCAGAAATCCGCCAACGTGAAGGCGATCGAGGAGTCCAACTCCAACATCGTGGCGCTATTAGGTAAGAACAAAGCCATGATGGACCAAATCCTGGAAGGTGGAAAAGAAACAGAGATTGCATTTGATAGGCTGAAAGCCGCCATCAAGGATCATGAGATGACCATCGAGGAGCTGAGGACGGTGAACAAGAAACTCACTGAGCAGAACCTTCAACTCAAGCATCGCGCAAAGGAGCAGGAGGCTAACTTGGAGGCGCTTAAACAAGAGAAGATGGCCTTGCAGAAGGAGATTGACCGTGTGAGGGAAATCGCTAACGAGATGCTGAAAATATAAAGTTAAATACAACTGATTAAACGAAGAGGGGAGTACGGTGGTATTCCCCTTTTTTATGCCACAAAAAAAGCGGGAAGAACTTTCTCCTCCCGCTTATATTTTTCAATGTACAAGATGTCACATCTCTATCATATGCCCTTGTCGAGGTATTTACGGATGTCTTTCTTGTGTCTCCAAATCATTGCGATGATCAGGAACAACAACAAAGCGACCAATCCGTTGCGGCACATTAATTTTGCGAAGGAATTGACAGGAGCTTTCGCTGGATGGAAACTGGAAAGGACGGTCACAACATCCAAATTAGCCGACATGTCCTCCTCGATTTTTCCTGTGAGCTCGAACAATTTTTGCATGTCATCATAGAACATTTGCTTTTTCGCCTTGATGAATGGAACGCTTGCTTTCTTCTCGTTGATGGAGGAGAACTCCAGGTAGTTGCCGCCATTGCTTTTGAAAAACTCTATCTTCTGCAGACTGTCGATGTTCAGGAGTGCATTGTGGTACATCCATTCCTTCTCCTCCTGCAGTTTTATTCTGGCGATGTTCAGCGAAACGAGATAGTCGTTTTTGGAGAAATACTTCTTCAAGGCCTCCTCCAATTTCGCGAATTCCTCGATTCCCTTCACCCTTGCGGAAATCACGAGTTGGTCAGGTACTGCGAAGTCGATCGTGTCACCCAACGGAACACTGTTGTCATAGTCCACATAGTCCACCGTTGTGTCGCGGTATTTGTCTATGACATGGTGCGCATCCAATTTGACGATTCTTGCGGCTAAATCCTCTGAAACCTCCAGTTCTTTGGCGAGGCCTGCCACATCTTCTTCCTTCGAATACTCGTTCAGGTCATGCACCAAGGTCTGGTAAAGAACCGATTCCCCGTCATTGAGCTTCAAGTGTAAAAATCCTTCATACGTGTGGTTGTCTTCTCTGGACTCGTACAGGCTGAAACCTATCGCCACTAGGGCGAACCCGAGGAATAAGAGTTTGTATTGGTAGGCGGCTCTAAGAATATAGCCCAAAATGGAAAGAATCCATTTTATTACTCCGTAAATGGCGCGACCCAAGCGTGATGTCATGGTGAAGATATTCATCTCCTGGTTGTTTTCGTTTTCCATTCTGCAATCTTTTTGTTATACGAATTACAAATATAAGTGATGTTGTGAACCTACAAAAATTATTTGCGATAATCCTTCAGTTTCTTTGACGAAATTTTTATCGGGGAGGTAAACGAACCCTCTCTTGGCCCGATTGCCCGTGCACTTTTCTTGGTGCGTAATGTTGTCCCTAGCTCATAGAGTTCGGCGGACGTGATGTCCAGTTTCCCCATGGCGGGCAGGATTACGCCAAACGAGATGTAAGGCACATCCGCTTGGTAGTCGTTTCTGAAAACCAGTTGGTCGTTGATGTAGAAAAAGACCTCTCCATCGTGCTTGGATATGGCGTATTTGTTGTAATCGTCGTGCTTGTAGAGATCCTTTATCAGGACTTCCGCGATGGGGAGGTAGCAGTTCGAGTTGATCAGATAGAACTGGTCGCCGATGGATTCCTCCTTGATCGCGAGATAGTTGCACCCGTCGTTGATGGGGTATTGTTTGTCTCGGGTACGTGGGTTGTATTTTTGGTTGTTGTCGTAATCATAAAGGGCGCATATGCCCGTTGTGCTGATGTTCTCCGTCAGGGTGGCTTTCAGAACCACCTCGAAGTAGAAGTCTCCGTTTATCTGTTCCGACACCAGCGGAATGATGCTGTTGTTATTCTTGTTGACGGAGGTGATGGAATAGATATTGTTTCTCATCAGGTATGTGTTCCCCATCTCGTCCTTCCCGTTGTAGGAACGGTTCATGTCCAGGTTCCCGGTCAGCGTGCCCTTCTCTCCGTCGAAGGTAGCCTTCTTGCTCCACGCTGGTGCGGGAGTCCGTATGTTGAATAATTCGTCCAGATAGTATTCCTTTCGGTATCCGTTGAAGTTCACCGCCCAGTCTCTACCATCCACATCGTCGCCGCCGCACATGATGGTTTTCCATTCGTAGTTTTCGAGGATGTTGTTGTTGTGCGATCTGTTGAGCAGTCCGTGTCCCAATTCGTGGAACACCACGTTTTGCCGTAAGTTCTCTTGGTCTTCGTAGTGTGTGGTTTCGGTCCAGTAATCCCTGTCAATCTGCACCAGCAGAGGGTCTTGGTAGGTGCAAAGTCCGATGGTCAGTCCTTCCAGTTTGGTGAATTCCATCAGTAGTCCATTCCCTTTCACGTCTATCTCTACGCCTCTTTTGCTGCCCTCCTGAAGGAAGAGTTGGAGGTAAGGGTCCAGTACGGGGTCCACCTCATAGCGTTTCACTTCATCCTTGCAGGAGTACAAGGTGAGAATCGACAATAGAGCTATATGGTGGATGAATCTATTTTTCATGACTGATTTTTCCCGTTTCCACAACAAAACTAATGAAACTATTGGTGTTAAGCAAGAGAAGCGACATAAAAAAAGGTGAACACAACCTTGCGTCCACCTTCTTTCCGAGCCGATAGCGAGACTCGAACTCGCGACCTACGCATTACGAATGCGTTGCTCTACCAACTGAGCTATAGCGGCAATTGCGGTGCAAAGTTATACAAAATATTGATTTGAAAAACAGAATAAGGAAAAAATATTTTCGGCATTACTCAAATGTGCACGAATCAGACAAATAAGCGTAGATTGTCAAAAAAACGCTTTCAGATTTGTGTATTCCAGAAATTTTCCGTATCTTACTCGAACTTTATCATAATTGTGTGTCTCATCATATTGGTGAGGAGAGTGTTTTTCTTTTTTTGTGTATATGTAAATGTTATATATATGAAACAGTTAACGTGCTTAGGCGGTCGCCTTCTCGGGAAGAAGAGCGTCGCAATCATTTTAGGGTTATTGGGGCTTTGTTGCCCCTCTTCGCTTTGGGCGGAGAAGTTGGACACCACCTTCGTACTGGACATGGTGATTGATAATACACCTTGCTATTATACGAAGTATGACAGCATAGGGAATATTACGGCCACTGGGCGGTACACCCCCTCGGATTACTTTCGTATCAATACTGGTTACGTCACTGACGGAGAGGGGAGGATAATCGACACGCTCGTCTATGCCTGCGACAAGGTGACGAGACAATGGAATAAAATTGAAATCGCACATAAAGATTCCTTTTACGTGAACGGAATGCTCTGGTTCAAAGATTACAAGGTATCATACTCTAGCGCACATCCATATTATATGCCCGATTCGTTAGGAATTCAACATTATAAATCATCCGAAACATTTTTTTCTTATTCCATGTCTGGCTACTATAAGGAAAACCGTTTATTTTACCGCACAGAAGCTGATGCGCATGGGTCACATGTCGATTACACGACCAGAAGTATTATCTATGAGTATGACTCGTATGGCAATCTGAGAATACACGACAACACTGAAAACATCATGCCAACCCAATTGTATCCTGCTGTATACGACACCTATAATAACGAATATGACGACAACAACAATTTGGTTTCGTATATCTTAGTACGTAATGAAAACAGTACATGGAGCTCCGAAGAGAAAGTGTCTTATGTCTATGATGAATATAACCGTCGGGTTAAGGAAATACGGTATTTACCTGTGAACCCCTATTCTGATTCGATAGAATGGATGTTCCATGATAGTACGGTCTATGTGTATGAAAGTGTACCTCTCACTCACCCACACATTTCTTCCTTAATGGTAGATGAAGATCCTGTGAGCGACTTCGAGGGAGACCTCCTTGTCTACTGTTTCGACATGGAATATAATTCGGACATAGTCTCATACGAGCTGCCTGACGGTGTTACCGCAACGGAGTCCTTCGACGATTCGACCAACATCCTCACGGTTCGTCTCACATCAAGTGGCACTGATGGAACGGTTGAATACAAGCTCCATTTCCGCCCGGTGGAAGATGATGACGACTCCCTGGACGACGATGTAACACCTCTCACTCTTCCGTACATTTCTTCCCTAACGATAGATGAAGAACTTGTGTCATCCTTCTCCGCAGACAATTATTACTATTGGTTCGACACGGAGTATAATCCTGATGTGGTTTCGTACACACTGCCTGACGGTGTTACCGCAACGGAGTCCTTCGACGATTCGACCAATGTCCTCTCAATTCGTCTTGCGACAGACAACATTTCAGAAACGGTTGAATACAAGTTCCACTTCCGCCCTCTAGACGGTGTCGACGACTTCCTGGGCGACCATGTAAATCTCTATGTCATGGACAAGACCATCTGCATCGATGGCGCGGAGGAACCTCTCTTCGTGTATGACCTCCGAGGTGCGTTGGTGGGTACCGGCCGTGGCGAGGAGGTGCGCATCCCAGTGCCTCAAACGGGCGTCTACGTCGTCAAGGCTGGCGGAAAGGCTGCGAAGGTGGTGGTGAAATGATCGTTTAGTCATCGCTGACCAAGCACATGGGGCGATCGGGTGTTTAAATATCCGATCGCCCCATGGTTTATTATTTAACGATTTACTATTTAGCTATTTACTATTTACTATTTACTGTTTCGGAGTTGTAGAACGTCCATCGTTTTTTTGTTCAGGAGTTTTTTCGTTCCCTTATACACATTTTTCGGAATCATTTGCTTATTTGATTTCTTTTCTGTAACTTAGGGATATTTTTCCATTGACAATGTGGCCCCCTTACATCGTGGTTGGCCGTTAGTTTTATTTATTGGTTGGTTATATATTGAAATTAAAAACATTCGCTTATGGAACAATTGAAACATTTAGGCGGTCGCCTTCTCGGGAAGAAGAGCGTTGCGGTCATTTTAGGGTTATTGGGGCTTTGCAGCCCCTCTTCGCTTTGGGCGGAGAAGTTGGACACCACTTTTGTGTTGGACATGGTGATTGATAGTACACCGTGCTATTATACGAAGTACAATAATGCGGGGCAGATTGTTGAACACGGACTTTACAGGAATGGAGGTACTGTCAGGTCTTATGATTTTGGGAAAGTCAAAAACGACTATTACCGCATTAATACAGGCTATGTCACCAATGAGAAAGGTGACACGTTGAATATACTCTATTATACATGTGATAATGTGACGAAGCAATGGTTCCCCAACAATATTATAGGCAAATGGTTTGAATATCATGACAATGGTATTCTTAGTGGCGCTAAATACATTGATTCCACCACTGTGGTGGCACGTATTCAATCGGATCTAGTAGAAAGGACCGTGCCTGATCATACATTGGAAAACAAATTTAGACCGGATGGGTATCGCCTATCCTTGGATTATGTGGATGTGGACGTGTCCTATGGAAGTCATTATTTGGAAGAGGAGTATGCTAAGGAACATATTAAATATGACAGTCTTGGAAATGCATATTATAAATCAAATTTGCATGAATACTACGATATTGCCAATACCTACGATGACAGACATAATCTGGTTTCATCCCGCGCTAAAGGTAATTATTCTGATATGTTAGAAGAACACTCTTATGACAGCCTTGACCGAAGAATAAAAACCGTGCGATATGATTCTACGAAGGCTGGTTTCGTCATAAAAGATAGCATCATATATACGTATGGAAATTCGTTGAAGGAGGGAGAACCATGCATCCTTTCCGTGTTCGACAAAAACAGTCTAATAGATGGATTTTCGTCTGAACAATTCCACTACGATTTATCGGATGCCACCATATACACGAGATTTAAATATATTACGCCATACAAAACCACCACAGAGGAATCATTCGATGTGGAGACAAACACATTGTCCATCAAAGTCAAGGGCGCAAATTATGATTATGATTCGACAGATGCGAACACCTACACGTTCGTCCTGAAAAAGATGGAGTCATACATAACCGCAATGTCTTTCAACAACAAGATGTTTGGTGCCATTTATGACGGACCCGTCGAAGATTTTTCTTCGGAGAAATATTCGTATGACATATCTGAGGATTATTACATGTATTATTTACATGATGAGTATGTGGCATTATACAGAAATGACACAACAATGTATTTGCATTATAGAGTGTCGGAAGATGCGGAAGTTGAAAATTCCTATGATGCGCAAACCGGCATTGTTACCATAATAATCAAGGGGGGTGATTATGCCGTGAATCCGACCAATACGCACACATACACCTTTACAACCCGAAAGGTTGATGAAGCATATATCTCTTCTGTGCGAATCAAAGGGAATGATTTGAGCGGGTTCTCTCCAGATAAGAATGATTATGAGATGCCTTTCAATTACATATGGGATGGCATGGGGAGTGACGATTCTCCATTCTCCGTTGAATCTAGTGATTTCGACTTCTCCGTATACCCAGGATTCCTTTCCGTAGATAAATCGTACGACGATTCGACGCATACATTGATTTGCTCCATCTATAATTATGTTGCTCATACAAAATACATTTACAACACCTATCGTTTCCACTTCCAACCGAGTCTAAAGAGTATCTCCTCCCTTACCATCAACGGGGAACCGCTGGATACCTTCTCCGCAGACATTCATGACTACTGGTTCAATGCGGAGTATATTCCTGATATGGTTTCGTACACACTGCCTGACGGTGTTACCGCAACGGAGTCCTTCGACGATTCGACCAACGTCCTCATGGTTCGTCTCGCATTAAGAGACGCTATTAAGACAGTTGAATACAAGTTCCACTTCCGCCCGGTAGATGGTGTCGCCGACTTCCTGGGCGACCATGTGAGCCTCTATGCCACGGACAAGACCATCTGCGTCGATGGCGCGACGGAACCGATCTACGTCTATGACCTGCTCTGCACTATGGTCGGCACCGGTCGTGGCGAGGAGGTCCGCATCCCTGTGCGTCAGGCGGGCGTCTATGTGGTGAAGGCTGGCGAGAAAGCCGCGAAGGTGGTGGTGAAATGATCGTTTAATCATCGCTGACCAAACATATGGGGCGATTGGGTGTTTAAGCTCCCGGTCGCCCCTTGGTTTTTATCGTTTAACGATTTACTATTTAGCCATTTACTATTTACTGTTCCGGAGTTGGAGGTCGTCCCATCTTCAGAATGATTTTTCGTTCTTTTCATATACATTTTCTCGAAATCATTTGCTTATCTGATTTGTTTTCTGTAACTTAGGGATATTCTTTCATTGACGATATGGCCCCTCACATCGTGGTGGGCCGTTAGTTTTATTTATTGGTTAGTTATATATTGAAATTAAAATCGTTCGCTTATGGAACAATTGAAACAATTAGGCGGTCGCCTTCTCGGGAAGAAGCGCGTCGCGGTCATTTTAGGGTTATTGGGGCTTTGTTGCCCGTCTTCGCTTTGGGCGGAGAAGTTGGACACCACTTTTGTGTTGGACATAGACATGTCGAAAGAAAAAGATTGTACGTCGTGCTATTATACGAGGTATGATAGCATAGGGAATATTATAGACGTTGGGCGTTACATCCCCTCGGATTACTTTCGTATCAATGTTGGATATGTCACTGATGAAGATGGGAAGAAAATCGACACGCTCGTCTATGCCTGTGACAGGGTGACGAAACAATGGAATGAGATTGAAATCGCACGTAAAGATTCCTTTTATAAGAACGGAATGCTCTGGTTTAGGGATTACAGCGTATCATATTATACCGTACATCCGTATTTGAAGCCCGATTCGGTAGGAAGAGAAACTTATAAATCATCCGAAAGGTATTTTTCCTATTCCATGTCTGGTTACTATGAGGAAAATCGTTTATTATACGAACAAATCGCTGATCCCCGTGGAACATATGTCTCTTACACAGATATATATAAAGGCTATCGGTATGATTCGTATGGTAATCTGTATTCATATGTAGAAGACACTTTTAAGAGGTTATACCCATATTATCCTCCCGAACAACACGATACATATAAGAATGAATATGACAACAACCACAATTTGGTTTCGTATATCATAGAACGTGCTTTCCTCGACAACCAGAAATCTTTCGTAGAGAAAGTGACTTATGCCTACGATGAGTATAACCGTCGGGTTAAGGAAGTACGGTATCTGCCTGTGAACCCTTATCCTGATTCGATAGAATGGAAACTCCAAGATAGTACGGTCTATATGTATGGAACTGCGCCTCTTAATTTCCCGTACATTTCTTCCCTGATGGTAAACGGAGATACTGTGACATCCTTCGTCTCGGATGTTTATGATTATTGGTTTGACATGGAATATAATTTGGGCATAGTCTCATACGAGCTGCCTGCCGGTGTTACCGCAACGGAGTCCTTCGACAATTCGACCAACGTCCTCACGGTTCGTCTCGCATCAAGCGACGCTATTGGAATGGTTGAATACAAGCTCCACTTCCGCCCGGCAGACGATGACGACGACTTTGTGTACGACGATGTAACACCTCTCACATTCCCGTATATTTCTTCCCTAACGATAAATGAAGAATCTGTGTCATCCTTCGACGCAGGCAATTTTGACTACTGGTTCGACACGGAGTATAATCCTGATGTGGTTTCGTATACACTGCCTGACGGTGTTGCCGCTATGGAGTCCTTCGACGATTCGACCAACATCCTCACGGTTCGTCTCGCATCAAGCGACGCTATTGGGACGGTTGCATACAGGCTCCATTTCCGTCCAGTTGACGGTGTCGATGATTTCTTGGGCGACCAGGTGAGCCTCTACGTCATGGACAAGGCCATCTGTGTCGATGGTGCGACGGAGCCAATCTTCGTCTATGACCTCCGAGGTACTTTTGTCGGCACTGGTCGTGGCGAGGAGGTCCGCATCCCTGTGCGTCAGGCGGGCGTCTATGTGGTGAAGGCTGGCGAGAAAGCCGCGAAGGTGGTGGTGAAATGATCGTTTAATCATCGCTGACCAATCATATGGGGCGATCGGATGTTTAAACTTCCGATCGCCTCATGGTTTTTATTATTTAACTATTTACTATTTAACCATTTACTATTCTAGAATTGTGGAATGTCTTATCATTCTCTTTGTTCAGAAGGTTTTTTCGATTCCTTATACACATTTTTTCGGGATTGTTTGTTTATCTGATTTATTTTCCGTATCTTAGGGTTGTTCTGTCAAAGATGTTCCGCGCTCTCATCATCGTGGTTGCGCGGTCAGTTTTATTTATTGGTTAGTTATATATTGAAATTAAATGCAATCGCTTATGGAACAATTGAAACATTTAGACGGTCGCCTTCTCGGGAAGAAGTGCGTCGCCACCATTTTAGGGTTTTGGGGGCTTTGCTGCCCACTGTCGCTTTCGGCGGAGAAACTGGACACCACCTTCGTGCTGGACATGGTGGTTGATACTACGCCATGCTATTATGTGAAATATGATACATACGGGAGTGTCACCGGGTATGGACGATACGTTTCACCCAGTGATTTTGATCATACAAGCCATTTTCGAATTAACACCGGATATGTGACCAACGAAAAAGGGAACGGGGTGGAAACTCTTTTATACGCATGTGACAGGGTGACAAAACAATGGGTGCAATTAGATCAAACGGGTGAATTAACTTTTGGCAATAACAGGTTGGTCCGCCAAATAGGTTCCGATTACACATCCAACTGCGGTCAGACCTCTGCGAATCCTGCAGACATGCATTGCCATGGATATGGGAATTATAATAAATTCTCTGATCAAGGCTATATCAAAACGTATTATTATAAATATTTTGATCAAGGTCCAAGGACTCCCCCATCTGTTTATGAGGAAAAAGCGCAATATGATAAATGGGGCAATATCACCCAATACGATGTATATGGCTCTAATTCGGTGGGAGAGAATTCAACCTACACAAACAGATATGATGATAATGGCAATAACATATTCGTCGAGAAAAAAGGAATAAAGACTGACCCCAACAACGTAATTCTCGAAGATTTTATAATAAGTACTACAAAAAAATATGACTCGCTTAATCGTCTTATAAAAGTCATTAATGAGACAACCTTTTTTAGTACTTTATTTGATACAACAACCATATATAAAACAGATAGTGTTATATACATATACTGTCAACCTTCCCCTTTCCTTGTTTTAACGAAAGACGGTTTTATAAATGGAGATTCCATAAACAAAGATAAATATGAGTATGATTTCACGGACTCTTATTTTTTCAGCGATATAACAATTATAGGAGATGGCGTGACAAAAACGTATGATGCGGAATCATCTGTTCTGACAATACAAACCTTAGACACAAATTACACGATTGCATGCAAAAAACCGATGTCCTATTTGGAAAATATACTGGTCGATAACGTTCCTTTGGATTCCTTCTCATTCGACAAATTTGAGTACAATTGTTCAGCCGATTATGTATTTGAGCAAATACGCTATCATGCACTAGGTGGTACGACGGTAGAAAAAAAATACGACGCAGAATCGAGGCTGTTGACCTTAAACGTATATGGAACGGATTATGCATATGACTCGACAAACATGCATACTTATTCCATCCTTTGTAAAAAACCGGAATCCTATCTGATTTCAATTGACACAAACGGAGTTCTTATCGATGGTTTCTCTTATGACAAATTTCAGTATGATTTGTCGGACATCTATTATGATGAGACTAACTTTTCATGTCAGGTTTCAGCCGGTGCGACTATAGAGATGAATTATAACAAAAGTAATGCGGTGTTGGATATTCTCGTGAAAGGATGTGATTATTCAAATCGTGTTGAAAACTCAAAAAAAGATAATCAACACACTTATAGTTTTACGTTTAAAAAACCAACTTGGATGACTTCCTTATCATTCGGCAAATCAAAAGTTGACACATTCTCACCCCAAAAGTATATCTATGATTTCTCAGATTACTACTTCCATAAATTTTCAGAGAATAAAAAAATGGGAATGTATTTGGTTCCAAACGCAGATTACAGTGCAAACATGGATGACTATTTTGTCCAGTGGACTTATTTGGGTGATGTTGTTGATAAATCTTATGACCCCACATCTGGCATAGTCTCTGTTAAAATTTCAGATCGGAATGATTCAAAGAATTCCCATACATATATTTTCCTCACAAAGAAACGTGGTGATTCCTTGTTTCACATTGGATGGGAAAATTGTGAGACTAATAGGAGTGGAGGAGGTGTTGCCATTGAAAACGGCAAATATGACTATGATGTATATGGCGATTATTCAAGCGCATGTCATTTTTCCTATACTCCAGATTTCTTTAATACGGAAGATGCATACATAAATGGTTGGATTGCGGATTACAAATCTGATTCAACATTTACATGTACTGTTGTTGTTTCCTTGCCTGGATACGATACGGTTAGATATCATATCAATTTCAGAAAACCGGAATCATATTTGACATCATTGGAAATCAACAATATACCTGTCGATTCTTTCTCGCCCAATAGATATCAATACGATTTCTCGGATTCAATCCTATACAAAGAAGATGGCATCAATATCAATAATTCTATAAACGCTAAAATCACAAAGAAATTCGACAACACAACGAATATATTAACCATAACGGTGGTGGGGTCAGATTTCGAGTCGGATACGACCAACATGCACGTCTATACCTTCCGTTTCATGGATCCTAAATCCAATCTTCCGTCCATATCCTCCCTCTCCATAGACGGAGAGCCGGTGGATTCATTCTCTTCGGACATCCATGACTATTGGCTCGACAGGGAATATACCCCGGATCTGGTTTCGTACAACCTGCCGAAGGGTGTTGTCGCGACAGAGTCTTTTGACGACTCGACTAACATTCTCACTATTTCTGTCCGCTTTACGACAGAGAGCACTACCCAACCTGCACCAGCTTCTTCTCAAAACATGGCTTTGCCGGTTCGTCATGCGCCCAAAGACACCTCTGTAACAGTCGAATACAGAATTCATTTCCGCCCAATGGATGGTGTCAACGATTTCCTAGGCGATCAGGTGAGCCTCTATGTCATGGACAAGACCATCTGCGTCGACGGAGCGGAGGAGCCTCTCTTCGTGTATGACCTCTTGGGTGCGCTGGTGGGTACTGGCCGAGTCGAGGAGGTGCGTATCCCAGTTCCTCAAACGGGTGTATACGTCGTCAGGGCCGGTGGAAAGGCTGCGAAAGTAGTGGTGAGGTGATGTAAATAGGCAGATAGAAGTAATTCAAAATGAAAGCGGCGAGTGGTCTGTGAACCACCCGCCGCTTCTGTTTCATTCCGCTTCGTCCGGGAATATCAGCCGTTCGACCTTGGATAACCGGCTTCGGAGCTTCTCTTCGTCTCGTTTCCGGATGGAGATCCGCATGGTGCAATCGTTGTCGAAGTTCTGGCTAATGATAGTTGCATTCTCCTCCTTCACGATGCGCATCACGTCGTTGAGGAAAGGATACTCGAACTGGATGTCGCACCTGCTCTCCACGATCTTCTCCACCACCTCGTTCTGCTCCAAGGCATCGAGGCAGGCCTCCCGATAGGCGTTGATCAGGCCGCTGGTGCCCAGCTTCGTTCCGCCGAAGTAACGGACCACCACCAGCAGCACGTTGGTCACCCCCTTCGAGACGAGCGTTCCCAGCATCGGTTTGCCCGCCGTTCCGGAGGGCTCTCCGTCGTCGTTCGCACGGGTCTCCTCCCCTTTTTCGCCCATCACATAGGCGAAGCAGACGTGCCGCGCGTCGTGGTACTCCTTCCGCTTATCCTTCAGTATTTCCTTGACTTCCTCCACATCGGACACTGGAATGGCGAAGGCGAGGAATTTACTCCCCTTCTCTTTGTAGAGGCCCTCCGAGGTCTTTGCCAGTGTCAGATAAGTATCCATCCTATATCTTAGCGTTTTCTTCTGAAACTATCCTTGTTCCTTCTGAAGCTCTTCGAGTCGTCGTCACGGTGTCTGCTCTCCCTCTCGTAGGAGCGTTCCCTCTTGGTGGCGTTCTTCGCGCCCTCCCAGAATGCGGGTTTGCCCTTCTTGTCGGACTCCCACTCCTTGCCACGGCTGGAGCGGCCACCTTCCATGCCACGCCTCAACTCCTCACGTTCACGCTTGTTCTTGCGGTCCTTGAGCACTTCCAAGAGTTCGATGCCTTCGTTTCTTCTACGCTCGAAGGCAACCATCATTTCCTTCACGACACTCTTGTCCACGTCGAAGAAGGAATACCTTGGAGTGATTTCGATGTCGTGCACGTCGATGTCCTTGTTATTGGTGGTGTCGTTGATGAGACCCAGCACGCGTTTAGGAGTGAAGCCGTCGCGCTGTCCCAAGTTGATTTTCAAGCGCATTGTCTCGCCGCTGCTGCGCTTCCGTGAGCGTCTTTCGCCCCTTTCGCCCCTTTCACCCTTCTCTCCACGCTCCCTGCTTGGCTTATCCTTCTTGTCAGGGATATTCAGATCCACCGCGTCCTTGTAGTATTCGAGGAATCGGTTGAACTCTTGGGAGACAAAGTTGACGATCAGCTCCTCGCGGGTCATGTCCTTCAGCTGGTCCATGATCATCGGCAGGTAAGGGTCGATCTGCTTCTTGTCGACGTTCTCGCCGGACTCCTTGATTTTGTTCACGAGGGCGAAGAGCTGGCTTTGGCACACCTCCAATCCGCTTGGCACGCGTCCTTGGACGAAGGTACGGTTGATCTCCTTCTCGATCGCTCTGATCTTATGCTTTTCCTTCACATGGATGATGGCGATGGAGACACCCTTCTTACCGGCACGGCCCGTACGTCCGCTTCGGTGGGTATAGCTCTCGATATCATCCGGCAAGTTGTAGTTGATGACGTGCGTCAAGTTGCTGACGTCCAGACCTCTGGCGGCCACATCCGTCGCTACAAGTATCTGCAGGTTCTTGATGCGGAAGCGTTGCATGACCGTGTCACGTTGCGCCTGGGAGAGGTCTCCGTGGAGCGCGTCCGCGTTATAACCATCCTCCATCAGCTTGTCGGCCACCTCCTTCGTCTCCTGGCGCGTGCGGCAGAAGATGATGGCGTAGATGTCCGGGTTAATGTCCACCAAGCGTTTCAGACAGTTGTAGCGGTCCTTCGCCTGCACCATGTAGTAGATGTGCTCCACGTTCTCAGTGCCCGAATTTTTGCGACCGATAGCGATCTCCACGCTATTCTTCATGTACTTCTTCGCGATGTTGGCGATCTCCTTTGGCATGGTAGCGGAGAAGAGCAACGTACGGCGCTCCTCCGGTGTCTCCTCAAGGATTCGTTCGATATCCTCTTGGAAACCCATGTTCAGCATCTCGTCCGCCTCGTCCAACACGAGGTGTTTGATGCCCGATAAATCCACTTTCTTACGTTCGATAAGATCAATGAGTCGGCCAGGTGTAGCCACCAAAATCTGTGGAGGCACGTCCAACTGCCTAAATTGGGTGACGATGCTCTCTCCTCCGTAAACAGGTACGATCTTCATTCCCTGGATGTACTTCGCAAATTTCTTAAGGTCGTTGGAAATTTGGATGCAAAGTTCGCGCGTAGGAGATAGTACCAATGCTTGGATTTTGTTCACACTGCTGTCCGTCAGCTGTAGGAGCGGCAGACCGAATCCCGCCGTCTTTCCTGTTCCTGTTTGGGCCAATGCGACTAAATCCTCTGTTCCTTCCCCGAGAAGATAGGGTGTTACCTTTTCCTGAATCGGCATTGGTTCCACAAAGCCCAAATCTTCAATTCCGCGTAGGATTTCTTCGCTCAATCCCAGTTCTCTAAATGTTGCCATAAAATAAATATATCCGCTCTCATGCGGCGTTAAGTGGGGGAAAAAGGTCCCCCTTCCTTCTAAAAATCAGCGCGAAATTACATAAAAAGTATGATTGTTGCAAATGAACTGTTCCTCAGGTCCGTTTTGGATGTGTCCGGAAACGCCTCCCGAAGGATGTCCGTCGGCTATTTGCGTAAAAGTCTTATGGTCGGAATGGTCCTCCATTTCACTTGTGTATGTTTTATCGAAATATAATACGCATTTCGTCGAATTAATTCGGTATAAATCTCTGTTTTTGTCTTATCGTTGCATGATATATTGAATTTTATATAAATTTTTCTACCTGTGAATCAATTAATTAATTGTAAAATCAAATATTATATCGTAAAAAATACATAAAATATTTTGTAGTTATGTAAAAACGTATTTACTTTGCGTATAGATAACACGAAATAATGGAAGAAAAACTAATATTCTTATGAAGGCACTAAAATTATTATTGATTTCAATCCTTCCTACAGGACTCATGGCGGAGGATTATGTATTTTCGGTAGATGGGAATCTTAACACAAGCGTTTCCGACACTATTTACTACCAGGGAGAGAAATTGGATGCGTATCAGGATGTGAAGTCATGGCTCATGGAGCAGAAATGGACCGTTAAAACCACGAACGATGTGATGAGCGAAGGCTTTGACTTTGATGCGAGCATGATGACCAAATTCCGCTACAATCCCCTCATTAAGACATCCTATGCCGACTTTGTCACGTTCAACGGGCATCTTTCCATAGAAGAAAATCGTGTGATTCTTAGGTTCGATAATATCCAATTCGGCGAAACGGTGAACGGACTAGGGGAGAGGTCCAATACCCAACCTTTATCCCAAAAGCTCCATAAACTAAAAAAAGAGAAGAAAGAACGGGCTCGTGTTGAGGCGGACGACACATTGGATAAAAAAGCCAAAAAGAAGCAGTTGTCCAAGCACGACAAGGTAATCGAGGATATCGAAGACTCGCTGAAGGAGGTGGACGGGGAGTTCCGCCTTCGTCTCAAGAACTTGCGTAATGCGTTATAGTTAGGCGCATTATCTTTAACGTTGAAAATAACTATTATAATACACGTTGCATTAAATTTTCATATACGCTTACAAACTATGGTAGATTAGTTTAATCTTTAACTATGAGAAGTCTGCCTGTATTGGTTGCATGAAGATGGAAACATTTACAATGACATGATATAACGAGAACTTTCCCTTCTGATGGAATGGATTGTTCGGGAACGTAATCTGTCTGTTTGTATTTGCATGACCAGCCTGTACCCCGCAGGCGCGAATTGGGAGTGTACCGCATCGTCCTTCGTTTGCTTACGGTGAAGGATATATGCCGGCTCCCAATTTTTTTTCTGCATCCAATAAAAATTGCCATAAAACTGGGTCATCTGTTGTATGAGTCAACAAAATAGGCGAAATTTGCGAAAAAGAAGAGGATCCTTATGAACATCGCTGAAGAGAAAATGGTTTATGCTCCGATAGTCATTCCCACTTTATGTCGTAGCACGCACTTTAAGAGAACGGTGGAAAGTCTGAAACAAAATGGCTGGGCGAAGTATACGGATGTATACATTGGCTTGGACTTCCCTTCCGCCGAGAAGTACAGGAAGGGCTGGGAAGAGATTTGTGACTACCTGGAGACAGGTGATTTCTCGGTCTTCAATAAGTTCGTGGTATACAAGCGGGAACAAAACATGGGTTCTTACGAAAATTCCGTCGACCTCATCCGCGATATTAAGGAGATGAACTATGACCGATGGATTTATTCGGATGATGACATCGAGTATGCCCCGAACTTTCTGGAATACATGAACAAATGTATGATGAAATACTACGACGATCCACGGGTCTACGCCGTGACAGGCTACTCATACCCGGTGGATTGGACACTCTCCGAGGGATCCACTTGCTTTAAACAAGACTTTAATGTCTGCTCATGGGGTCTTGGGTTCATGAGAGAGAAGGAGGAAGCCTTCTTTCAATACGTGACCTCCGGAAAACTGATCAAGGCCGCACCGGAGATCATCAAAACCGAGTCGTACAAAAAGATGATCGACGCCTGCTTCTACGACTATTTCTTCGCCACACTATCGGCAGACCCGAGCAAACCCAACTTGATGAGACAAGAGACGGACATCTCCATGCGAACCTATATCGCCCATCACAACATGTATTGCATCACACCAGCCATTTCAAAATCAAGGAATTACGGATTTGATGGCTCTGGAGAATACTGTCAAAAAACTGAAGGAGGGAAGACGATCACCGCTAGCAACTACAACTATGGGACACAACCCATCGACACTGCGGAGAGCTTCGACCTAGTCATGGACGAGGATCCTGGGCACCTCGAGATCAATCGCCAAAAGATGAACGAGTTCGACTACAGATCACCTGAAACGATGGAAATAGCGCAACAAAACTTCAGGTTGATTAAGCGATTCGGACTGCCACTCGCTAAAATCATCCACTTGGGACACGTCGCGGTGAAGAGAGTGAAAAACATCGTGAAAAAAGGGTAGGAATTCGACGACTCCCACCCCACACATGATAAAATAATATTTGATCGCAAATCAAAGGATATTATCCTCCGATCTGGTCTTGAATCAGCCGTACAATTCTTTCCATATCGACACAGTCGTAGCGTTGGTCGCACGGAATCGCTAAAAGATTATCCGCGAACTCATGCTCCAGCATGTCAGGCGTAGTCCAATCATACACATTCGGCCAGTAGGTAGCCACGAAGATAGCGTGCGAAATCAGGAAAGACTTTAACTGTTTGTTATCCGTCCAATAGGGGTAAACCATTGGAGAGGCGAATGAATCCATAGAGGGCAAACAGAGCTTGTTGGACGTCCTCAGTCGTTCATGCAAATAAGCGAAGTTCGCATTGCGTTTCTCCTTGACCTCGTCAAAATCTATATGGCTCATCAAATCTCTTGATATGACGGAAAGGCGTCGGATAGGATTCATAATCAGCTTGTCCGTATTCTCCTTGAAGAGTTCGTAGCCGGCAGAAGCGCCTTTCTCCTTGCGGAGGAAAAGATGGCTCATACGCTCGCTCGAATCATCCAAAGGGTATTGCGACACATCCAATCCGTTCTCGACGAAAGCCACACCGCTATCGGACAACCCTACGAACTTCCTCGGGCTATAAAAGATATTAAGTCCATTCAAACGTTTAGCGTACAAGGCCTGTGCGGCGTCAATGATCAATCGTTTGCCATACTTCTCGAAGAGAAGGGCCACATAATCATCCATCACGCCGAAATAGTTGTTATAGACAATACACTCGCCTTCCTTTACCTCGATATCCTCCCTGATGTGCATGTGCTCATCCAGCGAATAAAATTCATACGGGATCCCCAATTTCTCGAAAGGCTCAAGCACGACGATACACGTGTAATAGGGGATGTAGGCCTTCTTCACGTTCCCAATGGACAGCAGGATATACTCTAGGCAGTTTCGACCCGTATTCAGGAAAACACCCTCGGGATGGGGAAATCCCCGGCCCGTGCTGAGTTTCTCTATTTCGTAGTATCCACCGATCGGCTTCTCCATATCATTGTTCTTTTTTTACAAGCGTATATTCCTCCATCATCTTCAAAACCTCTTCCCGTGAGTTGAACATGATAACATCTATGATGGAGAGGCTTTCGACGAAATCGTTGTCAAATTGTTTGTATCTGATATCGTTTGTCTTCAGGAACTCAAGTTGAAGCCCATGTTTTTCAAACTCCTCGAAATCATACAACTCCATGCCCCCGACAGCGTTGATATAAGTATCGGCGCCCAAACGTTCACAAAAATCGTAGATGCGGAACTCTCGCTTTAACAAGTTATTCCCTTCAAAATCGGAAGTTCTCATGATCTTTGTGTCGATGTCCAAATACTCCGCCATCACCTTGATTGAATTCTCCAGGAAGAGCGAAAGGTTACGTTCCGGACAAGACAGAATCTTGTTCATAAGTTCATATCCATCCTTAAAGTTAGGACTTTTGCGATATGTGCATTCAAGAGACCTCAACTGCTTCTCGATGTCGATGTCTTTGATAAAGGTCTCATTGATCATTTTGTTTTGACTGGCTTTGTCTAGCGTCAAATTACAATATGCAGGCTCTTTACCATTCAATATCCTATTGCGGTTAATCCACCCCCCCTTAATGTAGTTGTAATCATCACAAACCAGAAAAACATCGCTACACTTGATTAATTGCCAATATCCGATGTAAGGAATGAAATATGGCTGGTTAGCTGAAACTTTCATGTAAATATAAGGGTTCTATATATCATACTTCCGTGTTGGAGGAACCCATTAATCCAAATCGGAAGGTCAATTACTCTGTACAACACAATAATGCAAAATTAATAAATTTCTATTTTTAGGAACAAATTTATACGTTCACAATTTGAGGGAAATCGTTTTTTGGGGTATATGGTCTTTATATTCAACCGCTTATATTGTGTATATTATCGTCAAAAACGACTGTTTGCGCAGATGACAGACGCAACACTGAGGTCCCCAAGCTACATACTGGCGGCGTAACTTGGCGATGACCGCCCACATACCCATCGAAGCGGGCGGCAACCCTCACAAGGGTTCCTAAGGGAACGGGTGAACATTTTTGCCATTTTTATTCACACGATTGGCCATTATATAGTAACTTTGAATGATTTTATTAGACCAATGGTTATGGAATCGTATGATGATTTAAAGCAAATTGAGGAACAGACCAAAAGGATTATCACGGCTCTGTTGGATGAACACCCCATGAAGGCGGGGTCTATTTTCGTGATCGGTTGTTCGTCGAGTGAAGTGGCGGGTGGTACCATCGGCAAGAACTCGAGCGAGGCGATCGGCAAGACCATCTTCGAGGTGGCCTACAACCTTTTGTCCGAACGGGGCATATTTCTCGCATGCCAATGCTGCGAACATCTGAACCGCTCGCTGGTGATCGAGGAGGAGTGTGCCGACAAGTACGGCTACGAGCCTGTTTGCGTCGTTCCATGGCTGCATGGCGGCGGTTCTTTCGCCATGGCGGCATACCATGGCTTCCGTCACCCTGTCGTGGTGGAGCATATCAAAGCCTCCGCCGGATTGGACATCGGCGACACCTTGATCGGCATGCACCTCAAGGATGTGGCTGTCCCTGTCCATCTTACGCCTAACCAAATCGGCGCCGCCCACGTGGTCGCCGCCTATTGCCGACCAAAGCTTGTGGGGGGCGAACGGGCGAGATACGTGTGATGCGCGAGGGATGGGACCGCATGGAGGTGGCCCATCGCTTTCTTCCGTTAATTTTGTACATTCGCGTCGGTAAACATATCGGGCATGGCGCAGCATCTGTTGGATAAGCGGGACTCTATCGTCAAGAACTTTCTCTCCCTGGGATTATTACAGGGGGCGAACGCTATTATTCCCCTCCTTGCCATCCCTTTCATTGTCCGCGCGCTGGGCGTGGAGATGTTCGGAAAGGTCACATTCGCCCAAAGCGTCGTGCAGTATTTCACGATAATCATCAACTATGGCTTCGACTACTCCGCCACGAAGGCGGTCGCGGTCTCCGTAAACGATGGACGCAAGGTCGACAATGTGTTCTGGGGTGTTATCTCGGCGAAATTCTCCTTGTTCGTCATCTCCTCCGCCTTGTTTTTCCTCCTTTCCCTCGGATATGGCAGGATAGGGGAGGATCTCCTGCTTTACGTCGCCATCTTTGCCATTAACATCGGCTACGTCTTTTTCCCCTCTTGGTTTTTCCAAGGCATAGAGGATATGCAATATGTCGCCATTCTGAACTTCATCATCAAGTTGGTCGGTATGGGTTTGCCCGTTCTGTTGGTTACTGTGCCGGACGATTACATGATCTATGCGGCCATGCCTTCCGTCGCCTGCTCCGTGATGGGCATTGTCGGTTTCCTCTTCGCCATTCGGCACTATGACATCGAGCGACCATCCGCCAAGGCGATTCGGGAAGAGCGTAATGCACAGCTGAAAAGCGGTTTCCCCATCTTCCTGAACACCTTGTTCGCCGCCCTCTACACGGTGGCGAACGTGACCATATTAGGACTGTTCAAAGACGATTATGACGTGGGGATCTACTCCGGTGCCTACAAGATCATCTGCGCCATCATGATGGTGACAAGCATGCCGCTTCATACGGCGATATTCCCCTCCATCGCAAGGGAAATGGACAAGTCGTCCCGTGCGGGCTGGATTTACTATAAGCGGATGACGGTCTACGTCTTTCTGTTCGGACTTGCCGTGAGTCTATGCACCTATTTGGCCGCTCCGCTGATGGTGGAGATTCTTTTGGGGGAGGAGTTCCTGGCGGGGATTCCCCTGTTGCGCCTCCTCTCGGTCATCCCAGCGTTGGTCATCATCGCGAGTATGTTCACCGTGCAAGGGCTTTATGGCTTGGGCTTCACGAAATATGCCCCATGTGTGGGACTGGCCGTCGGACTTGCCTGCATCGCGCTGAACCTTGTCTGGATTCCGCAGTTGGGGGGTACGGGTGCGGCCTACGCATGGATCGTGGCGCAGGTGCTCGAGATACTCATCTCGGGAGCTATCGTGATATGGAATGTGAGGAGATTAACCAATAAGATAGACGGATGGGAAAGGTGAGAGACATAGAGACGAATTTGGATGTGCTGTATCGGCGGCTGAGTTGCTTTTTTGCCCTTTCCATCGCACTTCCGAGACCTCTTTCCACTTGGATCTTTTCTATCTGGGGGCTTTTCACCTTAGGCATCATTATCTACGATTCCATCGGGAAAAAACATCCTATTAGGGGAATGGGCAAGGAAGACCTTCCGTGCTTGCTTTTATTGGCGCTCTCCATGTTGGGACTGGTCAGTGCGGGGGTGGCCGAGCATCCCGATTTTGTCTTCCGGAAAACCTTTGGTCCACGTTTCTCGTTGATCATCCTTCCTCTCTTCGCATTGCTTCTTCGGAGAGCGGTCGACACCCGTGCCATGCTGAAATGCTTCGTGGCAGGAAATGCCCTTTCCATCGCATTTTCCGTTGGGTTCGTCGCCCTTTCCATGGCGACCTGCACTTCTTCGTATAGCGTTTTGGGGGGATTGTCGAGTGCGGCGTTCGAGCTCTATCGTGATTTCTTTACCAATTTCACGGAGGTCTGCACCGACTTCACGCATCGCACCTATTCCGGGCTGAATATCCTGCTTTCGTATGCGGCGATAGCGTACCTGGTGAATGGGCGCAGCCTTTCCAAGCGCGAGGCTTTCGTGTGGATACTTTACTTGGCTGTTTCGCTGGCCTTCCTTTTGCTGAACAACTCGCGTATCATCACTTTGTGCCTGCCGTTGTTAGGGATTTCCCTATGGTTTTGCGGTGCGCGGATCACACGTCGTAAGTGCCTGATCGGAGGGGGTGTCATCCTGCTCGTCGTCGCGGCGCTGTTCCTCTTGCCCACACGCTTGAATCAGCTGCTCATGGAGGGAGGATTAGGCGGGATGCTGGCGAACGATCCGAGGGCGGAGATCTGGCCGTCGGTCTGGGAGTTGATCCGAAACAAACCGATTCTTGGCTATGGGTTGGATAATATAGAGTCGCCGCTCGTGTCGCTCTACCTCGAGCATGGTTTCAAGGAGGGTGTTGCCTGCGCCTATGCGCCGCACAATGAGTATCTGGGAGAATGGGCACAGATGGGTATTCTCGGCGTGCTCCTTTTGGTCGCTATCCTTGTATTTTTGGCGATTTCATCGAAGGAAAAGGAGCGTATCCTCATCTGTCCCGTAGTCCTTGCCTTCTCTGTGGTCTTCCTTACGGAATCGTTGTTGGATAGGTACATGGGATGTCTCTCCTTCGCGTTCTTCCTCTTCCTGACCCATGGGATCCAAGAGAAAGAGGAAGATCCCGGTGTGGGGAAAAAATATCTCGGTGGATTGGCGTTTTTCCTTCTCGTCACCCTCTCCGTCGGTATGGTTTCGATGCTTAAGGCGACCTGTTTCGCTCCAAGGGAGATGGTGAAGGAGAATAATTGCATCAGCAAAAGTGAGGGACGTCTTTATGGTGTCTGCAAGCAGGATGTCGTCACCTTCATCCATCAGGGAGTTTGTGTGAATAGAACTCCTTTCGCCTTTTGTAACCTGAAGGAGGGGGAAAGCGCAAGGTTCTCCGTCTCCTGCCGATGCACGCCGGACTTCGACGGACAAGCCGTTAAACTCATTGCGGAAAAGGACCTGCCGGATGGCACGCACATCCCGACAGAGATTGCCTATGACCTTACCCGAAAGGGAGAATGGCAGACGCTCTCCGTCGATGTGACAGGGCGGCAGACCATCCTCATCTATTTCCTGGGAGAGGATAAAATCCGTTTCGAAGATTTTTCCGGAGAAGTATATTTCAGAAATCCATGTTTCATCAATAATTAAATTCATTACATTTGTAGCATGGTTTATGTGATTATCGTAGTATGCTTATTCTTCGTGTTCGGTGGATTATATTGCTCCAAAAATAATCCATTCGCTCCCTCTGTGATTACTCCGATGTTGTGGATGTGCTGTATGTTGCTTTATCTGACGGTAGACCATCGTCTGCCCACGTTGAGCACCGCATTCTGCGTCACGTTATTGTGTTGGATTGCCTCGATCACCATCTCTTCCTTGTTGACGCAATCTGTCACCTATAAGCAAGACCAATACAACGATGTGGGTTTCTTTGTCCGTAACGTTTATCTTGTCTTGGCCATCATTGCGTTTCCGTCCCTGATACGGTTCGCCCAGATCGCTATCGTGAATGGTTCGTCTGGTAATTGGGCCTTGGATCTACGTCTTGCGGCATTAGGAAGGGGAAGCGGTTTCGAGGAGCCGTATGGCGGGTGGCAGATCGTCATCTGGCCTGTATCCTATATGTTGGAACTCCTCTGCTTCAAGAAGAAGACTTGGTGGCGGTTCGCCATCCCTCTGACGATCTATTTCCTCTTTGGCGTGGTCACGATGTCGAAGATGGTTTTTCTCTCCATCTTTCTTTACACGGGTTCCATCCTTTTCTTCAAGAAGGTCATTCGGTTGAAGCATTTTGTGATGGCGATGGTGCCGTTGGCTATCTTGTTCATCTCGCTTCAGATGGTTCGCCATTCTTCACAATTTTCTGCGGTTTCATCGGATTTTATTCGGACGTATATCTTGGGTAACATGTCGGCGTTCGACACGTTGAGGCCTTGCAGCGCCGAGCATTTCGGGGAAAACACCTTCCGCCTATTCTATGCGGTTCTTTATAAATTGGGATTGTCGTCGACCGAACCTGTGGATGTGATCCTCCCGTGGATCGAGAAGCCTCTCGTGACCAATACTTACACGGGGATGTATCCTTTCTACGTCGATTTCGGTGTCGCGGGCGTCATCATCTTCGCCATCATCTTGGGAGGCATCTACGGATGGACATTCAAGAAGGCACAGTGTGGAAGCAATTTCAATATATTGGTCTATGCGGTCTTCTCCCAGATTGTCTTTACCCAGTATGTGGCGGACATGCTTTTCTCAAATACTGCCATATACGTTAAGATGATACTGCTGTTGCTTATCCCGTTCTACGTCACGAAGAACAATCTGCTGGTCTGCAAGGAGAAGGTGGTGTCGATTATTAAGTTGTAAGATATGGATGTTTCTGTCATTATCGTAAACTATAACACTTCGCAGCTGACCATCCAGGCCATCTCTTCCCTCTATTCTTGTGTCGATGAGGGAACGTATGAGGTCATTGTGGTCGATAGCTCCTCCACCGAGGATCTCTCCGAACTCAAATCCTTCTGCGAGGAGAAGGAGATAAGGCTTGTTTTGCTCGATGAAAACGTCGGTTTTGGCATGGCGAATAACAAGGGCGCGCAGTATGCGAAAGGCAGGAACCTCTTCTTCATGAACCCCGATATCATCCTGTTGAATAATGTGGTGAAGATACTGTCGGACTATCTGGACACCCATCCTGGCGTGGCGGCCTGCGGCGGTAACCTCTTTACGGAGGACCAACGCCCATCCCATTCTTACAGCTTCTATATGCCGTCCATCCTGCAGGAGGTGGATTTTATCTGCGGACGGGTATTCTCCAAGTTGCTTCACCCTAAGGACGCGGAGTTCAATCCGACGGAGAATCCGATGCGTGTCGCCTATATCTGTGGGGCGGATTTGATGGTGAAAAGGGAGATTTTCGAAAAAGAGGAGGGGTTCAGCCCTGATTTCTTCCTCTACTACGAGGAGACCGATCTGCAACAACGGATGAAGCAGGACGGGTATGAGGTCCATTCGGTGCCACAGGCCAAGGCCATCCATCTGGACGGAAGGAGTTTCCGTTTCTCCGAGGAGAGGGAAATGCACGCTTTCAACGGAAGAAACGCTTATTTCCGCAAGCATCATCCCGCTTTCTACCACTATGTCTCCAATCTGATAAACAAAACGGCTTTGTCGGTCGGCGTGCTCCTCTGTTCCTTGTTGGGGAAGAGGGAGAAGAAAGAGAAATATCGTTTCAGGCTACAGTTGTACAAGAAATCCTATGCCAGCTAAAACCCTTTACATCAACGGACGTTTCCTCACCCAACCAATGACGGGGACCAACCGATTCGCCTATGAGCTGAGCGTAGGCTTGGCGAAGCGTGGCTATCCGTGTGTGGTGCTTGCCCCGAATGGTCCGTTGCGGGAGGATTCGTATGACCTCTCGTCGCTGAACATCGAGCAGGTGGGCCCGTTCAAATCGCACCTCTGGGAGCAGGTGACGCTTCCTTGGCATATGCGGAAGAAAAAGGACTCGTTGCTGTTGAGCCTGAAGGGGTTGGGGCCCGTTTTCATGACACGGCAGGTAGCGACCATCCACGACATGTCCTATCTGGTGAATCCTAAGTGGTTCTCTTTGCCCTATAGGCTCTTCTATCGTCTGATGACGCCGCTGATGGCCTCCCATGTCCGGCGACTCATCACGGTCAGCGAGTTCTCGAAAGGGGAGATTGTACGGCTGCTGAAGGTATCTCCCGACAAGGTGAGCGTCATCCACAACGCACCGTCGGGTTGCTTCCGCCAAGAGGGGGACGTGCGGGGAAATACTCCCGAAAATGACGATTCCACCGATAATTTCATACTGACAGTCTCCTCCTTGGATCCGAGGAAGAACCTCTCCCTGGTCTTTGAAGCCTATGGCAAATCCGCCCAACGGTTGCCCTTGTATGTGGTGGGGGAACGCTACCCTGTCTTCGGGAAGTTGGAAGTCCCGTGGAACGATAATATCAAGTTTCTGGGGAGGATTTCCGACGAGGAGTTGCGTAGTTACTATGCCCACGCATCCCTGTTTGTCTATCCCTCTCTGTACGAAGGTTTTGGAATGCCGCCCATGGAGGCGGTCGCTTGCGGTTGCCGCAATGTTGTGCTCTCCGACATACCTGTCTTCCGTGAGGTCTATGGTGACATGGCCCATTACGTGAAGGTGGACGACTCCGATGCCTTGGCGGCGATGTTCGACACGTTGCCCGAAGCGCTCCATCCTGAGAAAATATCCGATTTCATCGAAAGATTCACATGGGAGGAAAGCGTGGAAAGGTTAGTGGAAGTGTTGCGTAACGTATAGACGTTTTTTGCCAATTGACAGATTTATATTATATTCTGACCTGAAAATCCATTGTTTTTGCGCTAATATCACATACGAATAATACAAATTTTCAATCCATAATCAATGCTTATTCGTATATTTGTGACATTAACAACATAATTTTTTACGCCATGAAGAACATATATGCATTTTTACTGTCGTTATGCCTCTTAGGGTTGGCGACGACAACAAAGGCGGATCCAGACCCTAATTTCCACATCTATATTTGTTGGGGACAATCGAATATGGAAGGAAATGCACCAGTACCGGAATCAGAACAAAAGAATGTGGATGAAAGATTCCAATTGTTGTATTCCGCGAATGATTGCGGTCGAGGTGACCGTAAGAAAGGGCAATGGTACACCGCCATTCCGCCTTTGGCCCGCTGTTTCCACGGATCACAAATGAACGGACAAAGTATGGGATTCGGTCCCATTGATTATTTCGGACGTACCATGGTCGAGAATTTGGACCCTGCGATCAGAGTGGGTGTGATCGTGGTGGGTGTCGGTGGCGCTGACATCCAACTATTCGAAAAAAACAACTACCAATCCTATCTTAACTCTGCGGCGGATTGGTTGCAGAATTATGCCAAGGAATACGGAAGCAATCCTTATGGACGAATCATCGAGATGGGAAAAATAGCGAAGGAAGTGGGTGTCATCAAGGGCATCCTCGTTCACCAGGGAGAGACCAACTCAGGTCAGTCCAATTGGCCTAACCGATTGAAAGGCGTTTATGAGAACATGCTGAATGACCTTGGACTGAAAGCCTCCGAGGTGCCTTTGCTGGTGGGTGAAGTGCGTTATACGGGCCCTTGCAGCGGCCATAACAACGTCATAAGGAACGTGCCGAATGTTATATCGACCGCGCATGTCATCTCCGCGCAGGATTGCGAAGCGGCCGGCGATCAATATCATTTCTCCGTCAATGGATATAAGCTGTTAGGCAAACGATATGCTGAGAAGATGTTAGAGCTCTTAGGTGACAATCCGGTCCAGCAAGTTGACCTCTCTATCGCAGCCGCTGCCATAGTGGAATCTGAGCCAGGAAAAGTGGAGATTTCCGTCAGCAAGGAAAATGACGCGATCAACAGGGTGGATATCTATGCCGATGGCGAGAAGATAGCCAGCGACCAAATGTCTTACGTGTGGGAAGAGGTGGAGCAAGGCGACCATACTATTTGGGCTGTCGGATACGACAGTCAGAACAAGGAGTATACCTCCAAAAAGATTAAGATAAGCATCATGAAACCACAAACGCCTTTCAACGGCACGCCGGCCAAGATTCCTGGGAAAATCGAAGCTGAGGAGTTCGATTACGGAGGTGAAGGCAACGCATACCACGATATGGATGAGGAGAACCGTAACAAAGGGGATCGTAACGAGGGTGTGGACATGAACAATACGGCTATCGGATATACCGAAACCGGAGAGTGGATCGAATATACCGTCGAAGTGGAGAAGGATGGCGAGTACGTGGTAGAGTCAAGAGTCGCTTCCGGTAATAACGGTGCCGCTTTTACCCTCTATATGGACAATACATTCATCATCCCTGGTGACGATGGAACGCCTGGCGGATTTGTGAAGGTGCCTAATACAGGCGATTGGAGCACTTTCACCACCGTGGAGACGAAACTCAACAAGCTAACTAAGGGTGTTCATGTGTTGAAGGTCGAAATCACAGGAGACTGGGTGGATTTGGATTATATGGATTTCAAATTGGTCGGTTCGGAGGAATCCCACGTGACCGATTACGTCTCTTCCGGAAATAGTCTCCCAGACGGTTTTTATTTCGCATACGACGCATCCGGTAAGCTGGTCAAGACCGTTATCATCCGGGACGCATACAGCAGTGAATTGGAACAAGGATTCTATATCCTCAAGGATGCTGAGGGTAAGTCCTATCCGATGCTTATCAAGTAAGGGGATAATTAAATAGGGGCGAAAGAAATTTCGCCCCTATTTGTTTGATTCTTATATGGTTTAAAGCGCATCCGAAGGTTGGATCGCCCTAGGTCGTTAGATGATCTCATCCTGACCAATCAAATTAGTCTCTCCATCGGAGAACTCAAATGCCAAGCCTGTCTCTTTATCGGTCGGGCTATCGCAGAGCCATGCGATACGGCCTTTATGTTCCTTTATGTATAGCGAGGTAAATGTCAGGATGCTCATTACGCTATCTTCATTAACATTTTCCAGTTTCAAGTTTTCTGGGATTTTCAAATAGGTCTCAAATTCATCATAACATTCTTTGTAATAATAGAGCATAATCTCTTTCATGTCATTCCAAAATGTAGGCCTCATTTTCTGATAGATTTGGTATGCTTCTCGTATTTTCTCTATTTTTTCGTCATCATAAAGACTTAATACCATTGGCATAGTTCGCACATCATTCATCAATCTTACGACAATCAAGCCCTCGTATCCCACGTATGTAGGGAACAATACGCCTAATTCCTTGTCCACCAATTTTTCTTCCTTGCTGTAGTTGCGTAGATTCTCCTCTGTCAGGAAATAGAGTTTGTCTTCTGAAAGAAGTACCCCGATGTATGAATCGTCCCATTGCGTATAGCAAATCCATCCATAATTGCCCTCTTTGTCAATAAACAGTGTTTTGGGAAGGGCGGTCTGCACCATGATTTTGTGCCCCATTAGCAGCATCTGATCCGCCGTCTCGTCGCTACCCATATAGACGCTAAGCATCATTCTGGTGAGTTCGTTGAAATAGTTTTCTTTCTTCACCAGATATTGTTCATAAGCCTGTTGTTGTGCTGGGGTGATGCCTTCCTCCACGCTCCCTTCCAGTTCGATCCGTAGGTCTTCGTCCTTGCCGAAGAAATCGTTTTGCTCCAACCCAACCCATGCGTTTTCCCCGTCATGTACTAGGAGACCCAAACTGTTGTCGTTGATTTTGTGGAGGTTACGGAGCTGTGCATGAGTCATTATTCGAGGCTCGGATTCAGACAGAAGGATTGCGAAGTAATCATCTTCCCAACAACAAGAAGCAAGCCATCCATAACTGCCATCCCGACAAATAAACAGATAATAAAAACTCATTAAGTCATTAACTAAGCACTCTGCTGTAATTGTTTCTTTTTTATTTTCTTCGTCTAACTCAACCTCTTTGTCAATTTCTTCAAAATGCCATTTGTAATATTCGAGGATGTATAGAGGTGCTTCTTTAATGTACTTATCCGCGTTTTCCATGTATCTCTTGTATGCTTCCCTTTGTACATCAAGGATACCTTCGTGGTTTTCATCCTGAACATTTAATTCTAATTTATCGTCTCCGTTATAGAGTGCGACATCCATGTCTCTCCACCATAAACCTAATTTTTTGTCAAATTTTAATTGACCTAAAACTTTATCTGTTATTTCTTTCTCCATTTTTATTTGTAATTTATATTGTCGTTATTATTCATCATTAATCATTAATCATATTCTTCAGATGAACATCTATCCCTATTCACTACCTGTTTATTTACATTGGTCTGGGTATCGATTCCTGTTTTTTTCATAGCATTCACGCCACCGTTGTGTGGCAAATTGCCATGTAGTATTGTCGGTACCTTCATTATGGTTTGGCAATCAGGGTCTTCGTGCCAAGTCATTTTATGTTCTGGATCTTCTCTCCAATTTTGAACTCTTCTGGCCGTATATAGTGGGTCGGGATCCTTGCCATTATTGTTTGCTCGATATCTCTCGTTTAATTGCTCAGCCATAAGTTCATCTGCCATCTTGAAATTCACATCTCTATCATTTGTGTAGAATTTCGTTTTAATAGTTCCGAAGGAAAATTGGCTTAAATCTGGATTTTTATCTTTGTATGGTATGCCGTTGAACGTATAATCTCGTGGTAGATCATGTCTTTCCCTATGGTCGTTCATGAGATTTTCAACTGCGTTAATTATTCCGTTACCACCAGATTCTCCCCATTCCAACACCAATGCATCTTCGTTAGATTGTTCCTCTTGAGGGCCCTGCGTGTTTTCCCCTTTTTTCTTGGTGTCGGATTTACAATGTCTGGTTGCTTACACGAAGGGCGCACCCGGCAGCCGGATGCGCCCTTGAAACCTGTAATATGATTCAACCGGTTGAGCCATTCTTGTGAATTCGACTTCGTCACATGAATGGGAACGTCTGATTCGGTGCTTTATGAATTACGCTTGCAGATATTTCTCCTTCCACGCCTCACGGTACTCGATCTCGTCCTCCGTATGGTCATCGTAATCGTAGTACATTACCAAATCGCCTTCGTTGGTCAACCTCACCGTGGCGGAATACCACTCTTTATCCTCATAGTCGGGGTAAAGGATTTCGTATATTTCATCGAAGCATGCCATCACCTCTTTCCTGGTAATGCCATAATCCTGTTCCATCGCAAAGCAATTGACATATTTGTTGTCTACCATCACGTAGAAGTATATCTCGTAGACATCCGGTTTCACGTGAGCATACATCACCACATGTTCCCATCCTTCCGGAAGGTATGGTACCAACGCTTGTGCTATTTTATTATACATATCGTTCATAATTTAATTTTATATAATCCAATAAATTTTTATTCTAATAGTTGAACGTATTTTATGGATTTAATATTACTTATTTTTCCCAAATTTTTCCACAAAATAGAATCGGCTTTTGAGTCAGCAAATGAATCTGTTTCAAAAAGATAAACCTCTTTGCATTTTGTCTCAGCAAGTGGGCTAACATCAAGATTTTCTTTGCCATACACACCCATATATGTCAACTTGGTATTGCCTCGATACACCTCCAAATCGCTCACTGGGTAACGAAATTCCTTCAACTTCTTGAGTTGAAGTACCGATTTCAGAGCTCCCTCGTCCTTAGCATAAGTTTTCGTCCTAAAGGCCGTCAGGTTCTTAAGCCCAAGGAGGAAGTCCAGGTTCTCTAATCTTGTGGCATCTTTAAATCTTATTTCCAACTCCTTCAGATTTTGCAGTTGGGAAAGGAACGAGAGATTGACATCTTTTGCTTCTAGACTGCACAACTCCAATATGGTAAGATGCGGCAACGAGACAATCAGAGAACGAATTTGTTCCGTTAACTCTCCTGCGATGGTTAGTTTCTTCAGATTAGGCAGTTCACAAACGGATTCAATACCCGTCAAATCTTTCACATGTCGCAATCCAAGTTCTTGTAAATCAACGCATCCTTTCAGAATGGAATAATCCCCATCAACCGATTGGGGAGAATCCATTGTAAATGAACGAACTTTAGGATTCTGTCCCAAATAGTGAAAATCGCGGACTATACAATTGTCAAAATAAACTTCCTTTGGATTCCCTATATAGGCAATAGGTTCACACGAAACATCCTTATCCGTCGCACGAAACTCACCTGATGTCTTGGCCAAATTCTCCGTTGATATCTGATCTTTCTCAAAATACCATTGCCAATACTCATCCTTCAGTTCGATCATCTTGCTGGGTACCTGTTGTACAGGTTGGTCCATAATAGCATAACCAGCAATTGAATTGAAGAAGTGTCCATCCTTTTCCTCGATATATTTTTTGCCATCGATATCCTTTGCCACGACATCACCATTTTTCCACCAATCCATCATTTTTTCGATGAATTCCGAGAAGCTTTCCGCCATCAGGTAAGTACAGCTTCCCCCCAATCCGTGGTCCACGGCGATGACCTGACCTGCCTTTCCGTTTCCTCTTTCCGGGGTCAAGTCAACAGCGAGGTAGCAATCCTCATCATCCGTCGCAAACGGAATCCATTTGTTCTTGTCGCTGCTTTTTGTGGATATGGCTTCTGTGCCCATGGGCTCAAAAGACTCCTCAAACTCTTGGAGCAAGTCGTATAGGCTTTGGACTTCTTGGAGGGAAACGAACTGTAGTCCGGCCATGAAGAAGACACGATTGTCGGCACGTTCGCCATTATGCAGGCGGTAGAGCTCCACAAAATCTTTTGGGAGTTTCTTCCCCACATGCTCCTGCACCGCGTTGATCTCCTCCTCGGTTGCGCCAGCAGCCATGCGGTTTTCCATATCGGGAATGGATTGCTTGATGAGTTCTATGAACTGCGAAAAAGTTGCTTTTAGGTTTGCCATAAAATTGAAAAATTAAGAATGGATCACACTATTATGTTCTTTAAAAAGTTAACACATATGTTCAGCCCCAACAGCAGACCATATATGCTTTTTGCAAAATTAAAATTTTTACTTGGGTGGGGCAATAGGAGTTGCAGTCTCTAAAGCATGTTATGATTGATTCAACAAATCAACCGTATTATCCTTTTTCCGGTTAAGGAATTTCTTACATGCCCTTGGTTTTTTTTCTCCTTGTACCTCCACAGAGGCGATATAACTCTCTGGTCGTTTTGTGTCATTATCTGGATAAATGATTTCCACAATCATATAAACTTCTTTGCCTTTATTTTCGTCTTCTTCCTTGGCTTTTTGGGCCTCATTTTCCAGCGAACGATATTCACTTCTATTCAAATGAAAATTCTGAGCCAACAGATTGATTTCATCACTGGAGCCACCCAACACATGGGCAATAACATGACCTCTGTCATCATTGTCAGCCTTGCCATTTTCATCCACATTATTCGTTATCCTATCTTTGACATCTTTATTTTGCAAAGTAGGTCTTTTGGCCTTGGTCACGTTCACCTTTGCCACAGCCATGACAACTCTACCCTGTTCGTCGGTCTGGTATTTACTATCGCCACATACATACGTGGTGTTCGGGTTTAGTATCACCTTCCCTTTCTCATCTGTGCGATGTTCGACACCGCCAATGTCAATTGTACTATTCGGCTTCCCTTTTTGTCCTGCCACATATTGCAAAGCGGCGTCATCCGCCTGTATGCATTGTTCTCCAATCATAGACTTATAGCCGGCCTCCGAATTCTGTCTTGATTGTGAAATACTCAACATATTCATACTCCCCGTGGCAGGTGTCGGTATAGGCGGTATGCTGGGCTTCGGGAATTGTCCGGACATTTTGAAGGAGATGGAACCGCCCAAAGCGCATGTCCCTTTGCTGTCCGTCGTCAACGGGCTGGATACCATGTTGCTCTTGATGGACGTGTACGCCCCCGACCAGGACAGGATCGCACAGACACATGGAGGCGTCGGGACCGCCGGAGTCGGCGGTATCATGTTGCAGACGCCGAAAGGTGCCGGACCAAAGACGGGTCCCAACGTCAGGGTCGTGGCCACGAGATTGCCGTTTATGTTCACGAACATGTTGTCCGATATCAGATTGAGCTGCGCAATCATCGGCACCTTGCTTTGATTGCACTGCGCCATCGCTCCTTTGACGATATACTCTAACTTTTTACCCATATATTCATTCAGTATTTGTTATATTCTGTTTATTATCATCTCATGGAAGAAATAACCGGTGTCCTTCTCCTCCATTTTCACCCATAGTTTTATCTCTTGTGGCAGTCCGTCCGGAGCATAGACAAAGTCCAGACGGGCCTCTCCGCTCACGAGATTCCCGCTTCCCTCATCCGTGACCTTCTTCGCCTCGTAGTGGGCTGTTTTCCCTTCTCCGCCTTTCCTTTCCAGGAAATAGGATGTCATGCGGTAGGGGTGTGGGAAATGTGAGATCACTATCGGATCCTCGATGCGCTTCTCGTCCCAGAACAGCAGACGGAACATCATGTCGTCGGGCAGGGTTTCCGTGAAGAACGTGTCGTCGTTCAACACACTCTCGTATTGCCTCGACATGGTCATCGTAACGGGGGAGTAGCCGTAGCTGGCATCAATTTCTTTCGCCTTTTCCTTCCATTGTTTCCTCACCTCCTCGATGTTGTCGACGCCAAGCATCACCCCTTCGTCGGATACCTTCACCTTTATCGGGTACAGGGCCTTCCCGTAGTCGATCACGGGTTGGTACATGTCTTCGACGGAACTACCTCTGACCTCCTCGTCTGAGGAGCCGTACATCGTGAAAAGGAACCCATCCTTTGCTCGTGAAGCGGATACCTTGTCCTTCTTCTCAAACTCGAATTTCTTCCCCGTCACAAAGGTCGTGCGGGAAAGGGAATGATAAGTCACCTCTATGTTGTCAAAATTGTATGCCATAGATATTATTAATAACGAGCAAGTTTGCCCCTTCCGTGATGCTAGTCTTGCCTATTGACAAAGATAATAAAATTTTTAATATTGGCACAATGGTTGTGAAATTCTATATGTGAGCAGAACCCACGGCAGTCCCCTTTGCCGCATTAGACATACGACATTTACTATTGAACAATTTGCAATTAGTGCTGATGCGATGATTCAGCATCAATCTCCGTGAGTTCTTTCTCTCTTGACCACGTTGAACAAATGTTTTTTTATTCTCTATATCCACTCTCCCTCCTTCAGAGGTGTGCCGAGATCATGCCAAGGAAGCCAGACACCGTCTTTCTTGTGATAGACAATCTCAGGGCTCACGAAAGTGAACCCTTTCACTGGTTTACGTACCTCATAAATATCCATTAATTCAGATTCTGGAACATACGTCTCATAGTAGTGATAACACTTGTCATTATAGTCTATTCTTGGTTCTATTCCAGCCTCTTTACCCGCTACTTCATCATCGAACATAATGAAAATTTCACCTGTATCCTTTTTATATTCTCCAACTCTCACCTGTGTCCCTTTATAAATAGTATAATTTTCATATACTCGATATGCGGATTCTATTTCTTGTTCATCTACTGAACGTTTGAAGTAATTCCCCATATCTTCAAATCCTAAAGACGATAAATCGGGATAATTACCAATAATAACACCCAGTTCTTCCACATAGCAGTACATTCTGTCTTCAATTCTGACAATAGGATAATGCGAAGTTCTAAATCGATTCATATCTTAAGTTCTTAAAATTTTACCTTCCGGATCTACACAAACGAAGTGTTGAATTGGTTCTCCTTTCTCATTAAGTCCTACGACTTTTGAATACCCGACAATGGTCTCGTTGCCATTCTCATCGATACGAACAATGACAGCCTTTTTTATTGGTTGAGGAGGCCTAGCAATTACCTCTGGCGTTCCTATTCGATCTTTCCCATTCTTATCTTTTCCTGTAGCAGGTGTATATCCATTTCCGGTAAATGGATAAGAGTTATCTGGGACAGATACAAAATCATCTTGCATATCTGCAGGAACATCCTCTGCGTTATTAACAGGGATTTTTGCATTTTCTGGCTTTGTTGTGGTATAGCGAACCACATATATGGCTTTGGGCGGTGGTGGGAAATATGGGTTTTTATCCTTAGTGCCATAATTCAGTTGTAACCCATCATAATAATCCGCAGGAGTCTTTAGATGTTTTCCATCTTTGGCTAGAAGCGTAGAATTTACTATTGACAATCCGCCATATTTATCCGCATTGGCATTAGCTTCCTCAAACCATTTGCTAAAGTTTCTATCGCAACAAACCACTTTCTGAAATACTGTGTCTTCATCTGGTCTGTTGTTTTTGTACATTTCATGGCGGATTGCTATTATCTTTTGGTACTCATCAGAGGAGAGAGGTTCACCATAATAATCAGGGGATTTCTCATCAATGCTTTTTTTCGGATTCCCATCTTCGTCCTTCATTTCCGCCACACCCTGGTTTACTCGCTTATATGTTGCTAAGAACTCCTCTTTCGACATCCCTTTCAAATCAATGGTGCCATTTTCGAGGTCAGCGTAAAATCCGTCATTCTCCTTGTCCCATGCCGCGCGATCAAACGTGTCAATATCCAATTCCCTCAATGCTTCTGGGTCATTCATCAATGCCTCAGACACGTTGTTTCGTTTGAGTTTTTCTTCTCTGGTCGGCTTCTCTTCGTGAGGCGGTAGCGCAGGCTTAGGCTTAGGCTTGGGTTTGGGCTTAGGCTTAGGCTTAGGTGCAGGAAGAGCAGGTGCTGCCGCATTCATACTCGGCATAGCAGGTGTCGGTATGGCTGGTATGCTGGGTTTCGGGAGTTGCCCGGACGTCTTAAAGGTGATAGTTCCACCTAAAGCGCAGGTGCCCTTACTGCTTTTCAGCAAAGGATTAAAAGCCTGGTTAACTTTTATTGAACTGTATGCTCCACTCCATGACACTATCATGCATGCGCATGGCACAGGTCCGGCCGGAGTTGGAGGAATCAATTTGCAGGTTCCGAAGGGGACTGGCCCAAAACAAGGCCCCAATGTCCCTGTCGTGGCAAACAAATTGCCATTGATTTTATTAAAAACGTTATCTGCTATGACGGATAGCTGGGCTATCATTGGCACTGTGCTTCCGTTGCACATCGCCATTGCGCCTTTGACAACATATTCTTCCTTTTTCCCCATATATTCGATTTATTTAAATCCAAATCATTTCCTGTTTGATGTTTCTTGTCTATAGGTGTTCCCCTCCCTGATTCAACGATCATCTGCCCACAAAATCCTGGTGTTCGCCTTCGTAGTTCTCGTAGACGCGGTCTGTTTCGTCGTAGTATCTTTCCCGACGGCCGATGTCGATTTGCATCTTTTCGAATGCGTAGGTTTTCTCGCCTACCGTGAGGGATAGTTCAAGGTAGTTGTTGTATTTGCTCACGAATACCTTCAGTTCGCCCTTCGCATCCGGGTTGTTCCCGAAAGCCTCTTGGAAGAGGCGGAAGGTCTCCTCCTCGTTGAAGTATATGTAGCAGGAGTAGATGAAACCTTTGGAGTTCCACTCGAAAACCAGCTTCTTCAATGCGGAAGGGCGGGTGATGATATTGCCCGGATTCACGGTTGGATAACGCTCATACAACTCGGCGTTGGTGAAGAAGCAGGACTCCTTCCTTAATTGGCTTGCGGAGTCTTCCATGACGATGGAGACGTTGTAGTTGTAACGGACGAAGTAGGGGTCCCAAAGGGCGGGATCCGGTGCGCCGTGTTCCCTGTAATATTCAATGCGCTCACGGGTCTCTTCGTCGTATTCCTCTTCGATGTCGTCCAACTCTTTCTTGTATTTACCATCAAGGGTCATTTCGTCAAAGTAGTCATCCATATTCTCCCAATATTTTTCCTCCCTTTTGATCATGCATCTTCCCCCGTGGAGGTAAGATTCGTCTAATTTGTGCGTTTCTGCCGCTTGGGAGGTGATGTCTAGCGATATGATGCGGTTATAATCGCTCGACTCCAAGAAATAGCGCAGTTTGCCTCCTGGGAAACAGCAGACATGGAAAATGTCGTATTGCCCCTCTTTGGGTTTTATATCAGAAATGTCCTCGTCGTCGTAGCTGGCGAAAGTGGAGTTTAAGGCATTCTTTATCTTCTCTTTTTCCTCATTGGTGAAATCGATCGCTGCCGCATACCATTTGCGTTCCATCCAAGAAGCCCAAATAATATCGACTCCACTAGGGGTAAGATTGTTGACTGTGCATTCGATAGGGCTGGATATGGTCATCCCGTTATTAAACAAAAAGTTGTCGATGCCGCTTAGTCCTGCGGCGCTATTCTTCCCATATCTCACGTAAAACCATTCCACGGCTGTGGTGAAATAGAAGGGAGAACTTAAGCAAGGACTCCAACTACAGGGTGTGTTCTTATCCATTTGTTCCTTCGTATAATCGGTTGATATTGGTTTGCTGTCGCAACTTCCCCCCATGATGAGGAATAGCAATAGCAAGCGTCCTATTCTTTTGGGCCAGTTCATTATTTGCCATCAACAATTATTCTGACATTGCTTTTGGCAGGACCATTAACCATGCCGCCCTTGGCGGAAAGATGCAAATATTTGTTGCGTACTTTGGCGATTATCGCACGTTGCGCTTCATTTCCGTTAAAAGCAGAAATGCGACGGTCCTTTTTTGACCCTTCGAATTTGTAGAATTCCTTTTTAGCCATGATCAGATTCTTTATCTGGGCTAAATCACTAGGGACTGTTTTGTATTTTAAGTTTGACAGTTTGGCGGAGTCTATGATTGTACAACCATTGTTGTATTGTTTCAGATACTTCAACATAAAATCGAAAGGTATTAAACAGTAATCGGGATACACCTTCCTTTGCTTCTTATCGATATCGGCTTGGGTGAACCATCCTTCCGCTTTTAGTTCATCTTTCGTCTTGAATCCATTCATTTTCCTTTTGAATCCGTTACGAAGAGAAGGACGTTCAGTCTCCTGCCAAATTTCATCCTCTTCCTTACATCCCCCACCCACATCGGAGTGTGCTCCTGGTATGATATATTCAATGCCTTTACCGGTTGTCGTCAAAGAGAAATGCTTACGATACTCATCGGCAGCACATAGTTGGACAATGTTTTTCGCTTTGCTGTTAGTGAGGGAAAGTCCCAGCTCTTTCACGTTGTCTGAAATGGAAAATATCGTTTTTCGATAACCGTAAGATGAAACTGTATCGAACAAACCTGCGAATGGCACCTGAACTTTCACGTCTCGAACCAACCCTTTCTTTTTGAAGTGTTCTTTGAGATGGTCGCTTAGACATTCGTTGTAGGAAGAATCTACTTCTCCTGAAGTTTTGTCAATGCTTGTGATAAATCGTCTGGCGGTGGCCGCACCTCGGCTGAATCCTATAACAGACAAGTGCAACGTTATTTTGCAAGGTTTCTTTATCACTTTCTTGGCGAAGTAGTTGATCTTCTTCACAATGGCCACACACCCGTCTTGTACTTTTGCGTTGATACCCATTGGTCCCTTTCCAAAGCCTTGGCCTTGTTTCCTGCTGTCTTCCCATAATGAAGTTCCGACGCCCTGTATGTAGACTGATGCGGCTAGTTTTGCCTTGTTCGAATTGTCTTCTTTGTAGACCTGGTGGAAACGGGCGACATTGGAATATCCCTGCAGAGCGCTGTCGGGTGTGGGTAATTCTAATTCCTCTGTGATCCATTTCCGGAGTACATCATCGTTATAAATATCGATATTATATTCGTTGTTGTTTGTTCCATCGAATAATACTCCTAAGTAAAGATCAACGTTTTTTACTTGATCTTCCTTTTTCTTTTGCTGCTGATCCTTTTGGTATGTATATCCTTGATTTGGCATATCACGAACAGATTTTATTTACCGACATATACGTTACTTCCTCCCGTAAGGTTCAGTTTTTTCGTGGCTGATACAGTACCATTTCCACTTGTGTCGCATTTCAAATCCTTCTTGGCTGATGCGGTAAGTTTTCCGTCCACGGAAAGTTCCATGTCTTTTGAGACGGAAACTGAATATGCCTTTTCGATGGTGACATCCCCTTCTCCGCTTACGGTTTGAGTCAAGTCCCCCTTGATGGAGGTCTCTTGGTCTCCTTGAACAGTGTGGGAGCAATTTCCTTTGGCTGTGGTGTCCAAATCCTTACCCGCTATGATGGAGATGTTTTCTGTCGCATTCATCTTGATGTTCTTGGCTTTGAGGGTTATTTCCTCGTTGGCGATTATCTCGATGGAGTTTCCAGCTGATTTCAGATGTATTTGGTTGCCGTTTTTGTCGATCAGCGTGATTCCGCAGTCACTGCTGTTGTCATTGAATTCAAACCGTAGTCCACTTTTTGTCATGAGGCTGTGGAACTGGTTGTCAGAATCTCCACCCATGCCAGTTTTCCCATTGAACATGCTTCCCATTACGTAAGGACGGTTCGGGTCACCGAACTCGAAGCCGACCATCACTTGGTCACCCACTTCAGGGATGAAGACCATGCCTCGGTTTTTCATGCCGCTACCTCCTGCGTCAGGGGTTTGCACGCGGATCCAATTCGTGTTCTTCGAGACAGGCTTCTGCCAATCGAACTGCACCTGCACACGTCCCATGTTTTCAGGGTCTGAGTTTGAGGTGACGGTCGCCACCTCCGGATATGCCTTGATGGGTTCCATGATGGATCGTACAGGCTCGTAGCCTACAGGGGCACCCACGAAATAGTTGGAGTAGTTGCCCATCTTGTCCACCGTATGTTCGATATACATGATGCGGTATTTCCCCAAGGAGGAGACACCCATTTTGGACGGGAATCCGATTTTGACCAGGCCTCCCAATTTCAGTTTGCAGGTATGGGTCACACCTTCCACGTTGAGGATGGAGCCGTCCGCTGTCTTTTGTCTAGCCTCCAACAGGTCGGTCATCTGCTTTTCCAGAGAGATAGGGTATTCACTGTAGGTGAGGTCCTTCTCACTGCCGAGGATCGTATCGGTTTGGTGGGATGCTTTGCCCATGAGTCCGGAAGGATTCTTCGGTTTGGAGTCTGAGATGATTTCCTTGCCGTCCTCGTCCATGTAGTCGTATCGGCTGAAGTTGCGAGGAGTAAGGGAGGCTGTAGTGCGGAGACCAAGGAGGTCATTGCCTAGCACCAGTTTCGTTGTGTCAGAGTCGTTCGGCGTACCGAAGTTCAGCTTCTCACCGTCGTAGAAGAAGAGCTCTCCGAAAGTGTAGGAGAGTCGGTTGAAGAAAGCGAACAGGGTCTCATTGTAGCGCGCCACGTAGGGCAGTTGGTTGGTGAACTTCGGAGAGCATACGACTGAGGAGGCCGCACCGGTGATTTTGTCCTGGTTTTCGTTGATGATGTCTTTCAACGTCGTATCCACATAGGAGTCCAAGCCCCTCATGTGATCCAATTTCACCACCTTCCCGTGTCCGACATAGTGTATACGGTTGCTTTGGTGCCCGTAGTTGGCATGGTTAGGCTCCGTGTCCCATGAATCGAATTGGACATCGGTCACAAAGCCGTTGAAGTCGAGCGAACCGCCTTTATCCACATGCTCGAAATGAATCACTGCATCGGCACCCACCTTCTCCATAAGTTCGTTGGGATCCTTTTGCCATAACTCGTCTTGTGTCATGAATTCGCACACCACTTCGAAGGAGTGCGTGTCGTTCATGCGTTGTTCTAACCGTAAAGATTCAAATTTAATTACTTCCCCGCCAATCAACACTTTTGGCTTCACTGGGTTTAAACTATCTTCTGCCATATAATCATTTTTTTATTATTTATCCCACATTTAATTAAAACCGAACAAAGATAATGAATTTTGGTCGGATAAAATACGAAAAATTCGAAAAAAATCGAAAGAATTGCATTTTTCCTCTTCCTAATTGATGGAGGATATAGGTTTGAACTATTTGGGCGGGGACAACGATTCTTTGTCTCCGCCCAATTTGAAAGTGGTATATTAGCTTCTTCTTTTGCCCATAATCCTCAGGATGTAAATCAGGAGGTTGATGAAGTCCAGATAGAGGTCTAATGCGCCCAACAGCGCTATCTTCTGGCTGGTTTCACTTAGGTCATTCCCGTAGACGGTGATCATGTTCTTAATTTTCTGCGCATCGTAAGCGGTTAGTCCCACGAACACGAGCACTCCCACGTAAGAGAGGATGTACTGGAATTTGGAGCTCCCGATGAACAAGTTTACGATGGTGGCGATAATCAATCCGATGAGAGCCATCATCAGGATCTGCCCGAGGGAGGTTAAATCCTTTTTGGTGAAGTGCCCGATTAGTGCCATGGCGGTGAAGGTTCCCGCAGTGATGAAGAAGGCGGTTGCCACCGACTCGGCTGTATAGGCGAGTAGTATGACGCTCAAGGTCAGTCCATTGATGATGGAGTAGACGACGAACAGGATTCCGGCGGCGGCAAATGACAATTTGTTGATCATGCCGGAGATGACAACTACCAGGATGAATTCAGCGATGATTAAGCCGTAGAATACCATTGAGGATCCGAAAATGGCTTCGACCATACGCTCCGAAGAGGCTACATAGAAGGAGGTCAAGCCCGTCACGACAAGGGCGAGGGCCATCCACCAGTAGACATTCCTTAACAGGGTGCGTTGTGCGGATTGCACCTCCACCTGATTTAAATCTTCGCTTCCGAAGTGGCTGTAATTTTCCATAAATGAATTTTGTTTTTATTTGTTGTTATTATAATGCTTCCAAGATACGTTTGATGACTGTCTCGGCGGAGATCTCACGGTTGGCGGCCTCCGGGATCACCAAAGACTGAGGGCTCTCGATCACGTCGTCCGTCACGATCATGTTACGGCGCACTGGCAGACAGTGCATGAAATAGGCGTTGTTGGTGAGAGCCATCTTTTCCGTGCTGATGGTCCAAGACATGTCTTTGCTCAGGATTTGTCCGTAATTAGGGTCTTGGTAGGCTGACCAGTTCTTGGCGTAGACGAAGTCGGCGCCCGCCAATGCCTTGTCTTGGTCATATTCGATCTTGGCGTTGCGGACAAACTTCTCGCTCAGTTCGTAGCCCTTCGGGTGGGTGATGACGAAGTCCACGTTCGCCTCGTTCATGAAATCCGCGAATGAGTTAGGTACCGCCTGCGGGAGTGCGCGTGGATGGGGCGCCCATGTCAAAACAACTTTCGGACGCTCCTTTTTCTTGTACTCTTCGATGGTGATGAGGTCTGCGAATGCCTGCAAAGGGTGGGCGGTCGCGGACTCCATGCTGAACACGGGTTTGCCCGAGTATTGGATGAACTGATTCAGTATAGTCTCTTGGTAATCAAATTCCTTGTTCTCGAAACGGGCGAAGGAACGCACGCCGATCACGTCGCAGAATGAGGCCATGACAGGGATGGCTTCGAGCAGATGCTCTGATTTGTCGCCGTCCATGACGACACCTCTCTCCGTCTCCAGTTTCCATGCGCCCTGGTTCACGTCAAGCACCATCGTGTTCATGCCTAGGTTCATGCCCGCCTTCTGGGTGCTGAGGCGTGTACGCAGACTATTGTTGAAGAAGACGCACAAAAGCGTCTTGTTTTCGCCCAAGTGTTTGTAGGCGTATCTGTTTTTCTTGACCTCCAAAGCCTCTTTTACCGCTTTGTTCAAGTCGCCCAGGTCCTGGGCCATCAGTAATTTCCTCATTTTCTTATGTTGTTTATAACGAATCCTTCTTTTCGCAAAGTTATAAATTTTTAAATGATTTTATGAGGCATATGGAGGGTTGAGTTGTGAAAAGTAGTTAATAGGGCAGGTAGGAAGGGTGGCGCGTCGGGGGTTGGGTGGGAAAAAGAATCGGCTGGTCATTCGACGACCAACCGATTCCACCTAAATAAACTAACAAATAACAAATTATTATTTCTCTGTCCAGTTTTCCCAGTTCTTGTACTTACCGGACCATCTACCCTGGGCTCCTACGATGTTACCGCTCATGAATTCTCCGTTTGGAGTGGTGAAAGCATCCTTTCTGAACGATTCACGTCCGATGTGCCAACGCATCCATGCGCAAGTGGCCGCATGTCCCGTCCAAGGGCCCGAACCGTGTCCGTATCCGCCTTCACCCTGGTCAGGTCCGCCCGTCAGCATGACAAGGCAGGCAGGGCAAGACACGCCGTTGTTGTAGTCACCCTCCGCATTCGGACGCTCCATTCCGGCCTCGCCATAGACGATGGCGATCGGTTTGCCGTCCTTCATCTTCCCCATAGCGGAATGGTTCAAGTCTCCACTGTTGTTCAGACATGCCGTGTAGACGCGGGAGTCCCTCAACCAAGCTTGCTCTGACTCCAGACCTCCCATGGAGTGTCCGGCACAGCCGACGCGGTCCATGATGAGCTTGTTGTAGAATTTGCTGTTTGGATTGCTGTTCTCCTTCTCCAACCAGTTGATCGCGGCGATTGCAGGATCTCCGCTACCTGGAGACTCCTTCAACTCCAATACGACGAAACCGTGGGAAACCAAACGGTTGATCATGTTCGGATAGTTGCCTGGCTTCTCGCCTCCACCAGGTCCCCAGATGATGACGCCATGCTTCACGTTCGGGTCATTGGAGAGTTGGGAAGGATAGTTCAGGAAGCATTGTCCGTCAGGACCCGTGTAGCGGTCTGTCTGCACTTGGCATTGACCGTTATAGTTCGGGTTGTCTCCGGAGAGGAACACCTTGATGGTCGGCTCCTCCTGTTGCTGTTGCTCCTCTTCCTCCACAAAATCGACCTGTTTCACGTCAGATGTCTTGTAGAACTCTTCGGTACCGTCCGTTTTGAGGACACGCATTTTGTAAGTTGTTTGAGCGGATACTCCAACTGAGAATAACCCGGCTGCTAATAGGATAAAAATCTTTTTCATTTCTTTATTACTTTAATGGTGGTGGTGTTTAATTTAATAAGATAGATGCCTTGCGGTTGCCCGTTGAGGCTGATTTCCAGAGAACCCTCTTCCGTGGTTTTGTACTCTTGGATGAGTTGTCCATTGACAGTGTATAGGCTTACTGGAAGGGAAGGCTCGAATCCGGACATCCGGATGCCCTCTTCCGTTACGAAAAGGTAACCCATTTCCCCTTGTGCTGCCGCAACTCCGGTCGGGTCTGTTTCGGAAAAATAATACCTCACGACTGTTCCCAATGGGAATTCTGCGCTTGCGTTGTTTGTTTTCACGACGAGATTATCTCCACTATAGGTCAGGACGGGTTTGTCGCCCAAATCATAGGAAGTTTTCTCTGTTTTTTGTGAGTTCTCTTTGTTTTGCTCGACAATCAGCACTTCGGCGTTCGCCGCTAATGCCAGCGCGAGTAAAGTCAATGAAGAGAAAGCTCGCTTAAAAAAGAATACTTTCTTCATGGTTTTTACTTATTAATGGTGTTTTAAATGTAAGGTCAATGCGTTGTTGCAATGGTTTTTAGCATCCTCTGATGTCTAAATAGCGGAAATACATTTCCTCCATTCCTCCCTTCTGTTGTTCCCCGAACGAAATGTGGATATCCGCTTGGTTTTTGGTTTTTTGCCGAAAAGCGTTTTTCGGCGGTTTTCAATGGTTCTCCCTAATTGAAGTGTAATAACAAAAATTTATGTTAATGTTATTAGATGTCTGGTTTTTAGTTTATGGTGCCCACCCTCGAATTCCGCAGATGGACGCGACAAAAGTAGAAAAGTTTTCTTAACAACAAAAAAAATTACTGAAAAAAATATCTGTTCACAGAATAATACCTTTGTCTTTCTGAAGAATATAGACCGTTTGCCGAAATATGATCTTACGGCTACACTTGCTTTCTATTTCAAATAAATGCATTAATTTTGTTTCAACATATAACCATACTGAATCAGCATGAAACAGTTTAGCACTTTACAAAAGATACGCGGTATCATCCTCTTCTACATGGTAGCGTTGGTCGTGGCGGGAGCGACGGCTTTCCCTGTCGAGACCGAATTGAATATACTGTGTTCCCTGCTGGGTATTAACGAAGAAACGGTAAACAATTTCCCTTCTGTGTTCGGATTCGTTTATAGCATAAAAGGAAGCATCACAGAGATGAACCAAAACGCCCCGCAACTGGCGTATGGCTACGATTGGTTGGCCTTCGCCCACCTGGTGATCGCGCTCATGTTCATCGGTCCGCTCCGCGACCCTGTCCGCAACAAGTGGGTCATCCAATGGGGCATGATCGCTTGCGTGGCGATCCTTCCGCTGGCTTTCATCTGCGGCCCCATCCGGGAGATTCCTATTCTTTGGACACTCATCGATTGCTCGTTCGGCGTCTTCGGCATTATCCCGCTCATATTTTGCATGAAACTCATTAACCGATTGGAGAAGGAGCAGCAACGCACAGAATAAAAATCATAAGAGATGAAGAGACAGGAGACTCAACCCACCATCAGCGTCGGCATTCTGCGGAGCAAAGTGATCCGCTTCACCCTCCACGGGGATTTCCGCATCAACGGCAACGGCTCTGTGGTGACGGGCGACCAAACGGTTTCCGTTCAAGATGGTAAGATATTATACAACAACGATTTACACGATGAGATAATCTTCTCGCCTTTCTCTACGACAGATAGCTTCGACCTCTTGGATGTGGTCATCGGCATCCATTTCCACTGGGAGAGGAAGGAGACGCAACGCTTCAACGGTTCGCTGAAGTTCATTGTGATCGACGATGAGGTGCAGGCGATCAATATCGTTCCGACGGAGGATTACCTCACGAGCGTCATCTCCTCCGAGATGAGCGCCACCTCCTCGCTGGAGTTGCTGAAGGCGCATGCTGTGATATCCCGCAGTTGGCTGCTGAACAAGTTGGAGAACAAGGAGACGGAGAGCCATGCAGCCTCGATGGTGGTGACGGACGAGCGGATCATACGCTGGTACGACCATCAGGACCATACCCTTTTCGATGTCTGCGCCGACGACCATTGCCAGCGCTACCAAGGCATTACCAAGGCGAGTACGCAAGCGGTGAGGGAGGCTATCAAGGCCACCTTCGGCGAGGTGCTGACCTACGACGGGAAAATCTGCGACGCCCGTTTCTACAAGGCGTGCGGTGGCGCTACCGAGCTCTTCGAGAACTGCTGGGAGGAGGTGCATCATCCTTATCTGCTCCCTGTGGCGGATACTGCGGAAGACAAACTGCCGGACCTCACCCAAGAGGCGGTGGCGAGGGAATGGATCCTCTCTTCGCCGGAGGCCTACTGCAACACGCAGGACAAAACGGTTCTTTCGCAGGTGCTCAATAACTACGATCAGGAGACGCCCGACTTCTACCGTTGGACGGTGGACTATACCCAGGAGGAGCTCTCCGCCCTGGTGAAGGAGAAGACGGGCATCGACTTCGGAAAAATCATAGACTTGGTACCGTTGAGGCGGGGTGCCTCCGCCCGAATCATCGAACTGAAGATTGTGGGGGAGAAGCGGACGATGGTGATCGGGAAGGAGCTGGAGATACGCAAGGCGCTATCCGCCAGCCATTTATATAGTTCCGCCTTTATCGTGGATAAGGAAGAGCGGGAGGGAATCCTCCGCTTCGTATTGCGTGGCGCGGGATGGGGGCACGGTGTGGGCCTCTGCCAGATCGGCGCGGCCGTGATGGCGAGCCAAGGCATCGACTATCGTTCCATATTGTCGCACTATTATCCGCATTCCAGTTTGACGAAGAGGTATTAACCACTCAAGAAGACCCTTGTATGCAAAAGGACCTAACCCAAGGAGGAGTATTCAAGACGCTGGCCTCCTTCTCCGCACCGTTTTTGTTGGCTTATTTTCTCCAGACATTCTATGGTTTGGCGGATCTCTTCATCATCGGGCAATATGCGGGTGCGCCTGACATCACCGCCGTGGCGGTGGGTAGCCAGGTGATGCATATGCTGACGGTGATGGTGGTCGGTCTGGCCATGGGCACGACCGTGATGATCAGTCGCGCGGTGGGAGGGAAAGACTACAATACGGTGGGGCGTACCATCGGCAATTCCATCGTGCTCTTCGGGGGTGTCTCCGTGGTCGCGTGCCTGGCGTTGCTGTTGGGTGTCGACGGTATTGTCTCGCTGATGTCCACGCCGGTGGAGTCGGTGGCGCAGACAAGGCAATACCTGATTGTCTGCTTCTTGGGGGTTCCGTTGATTGTCGCGTTTAACATCATCTCCTCCATATTCCGTGGATTAGGTGATTCGAGGTCCCCGATGTATTTTGTGGCGGTCGCCTGTGTCTTGAACGTGTTGTTGGACTTCCTCTTCATCGGTGTGATGGGGATGAAGGCGGAGGGAGCCGCCTATGCGACTGTCATTGCGCAGTTCTGCAGTGTGCTTTTCTCCTTTTATACGATACGCAGGAATAGTGGTAGCTTCCATTTCACGAAAGGGATGTTGCGTCCGGAGGGGGAATCCCTTAGGCATATCCTTCAAATCGGTTTGCCGATCTCCCTGCAGGATGGTTTCATACAAGTCTCTTTTATTGTCATCACGATCATCGCCAACCGGCGGGGTGTGGAGGTGGCCGCCGCCGTGGGCATTGTGGAGAAGATCATCTGCATCCTCTTCCTTGTGCCTTCCAGCATGCTTTCCGCCATATCCGCCATAGCGGCGCAGAACATCGGAGCGGGCAAGCCGGAAAGGGCGCGCGCCACGTTGCGTTTAGGCATATTCGTCTGCTTGGCATATGGGTTCCTCTTCTCCGCCGTGCTCCAACCGACATCCGATTCCGTCATCTCATGGTTCACGGACGATTCGAACGTGATTCTCTTCGGAGGCCAATACTTGCGGCCCTACTCGACAGACTGCGCCTTGGCGGGCGTCCATTTCTGCTTTAGCGGTTATTTCTGTGCTTGTGGACTCTCCATCGTCTCCTTTATCCACAACCTTCTCTCCATTGTTTTGTTGCGCATCCCAGGCTCCTACTACGCCTCTATCTGGTATCCCGACAACCTCACGCCGATGGGCATGGCCGCACCGTTAGGGTCGTTGCTTTCCGTGGCGATTTGTTTAGGGGTATACCTATGGCGAAGGAAAAGGCGATGAGCCCTTTACCAGCGGTCTCCTGGGCCACCTGGTCTTCCACCCATTCCTCCGTCGGGTCTTTCTCCCCCGAATCCTTGTCTAGGACCACGTTCGCCGTTTGGACGGCGTCCACCCTCCTGCGGACGTTTCTCGCCAGGGTTGAAATCCTCGTTTTCCTTGGAGGCCTTCGATCCTAGGGTGTTGAACTTGTAGGTGAATTGGAAGATGAAGTAGTTGCCCAACGTGTTGGACTCCGTTTCTACCATGGAGCTCTCGGTGATTCTTCGGGAGAGGTTGCTCTGTTGTCCTAGGATGTCGTAAATCTTGAACTTGAATGCGCCGGCGTTGTTTTTCAGGAAGTTCTTGGAGAGGGATGCGTTCCACAAGATAGCGTCCTTGTCGAACGAATCGCTATATCCGTCGTAGTAATGGTAGTTGCAGTCGGAGGAGAGAATCATGTTCCATGGTAGGTTCACGTCGAGGATCAGTCCGGACTCCAATTCCTTGCTCTCCGTGTTGCTGTTTTGGTAGAGACCGCCCACGAACAAGTTGGTATTGAACGCCTTGTGTTTGTACCCCAACTGATACTTCCCGTAGAGGTCGAACATGCCCAAGGAGCGTTTCATGCCGTCGTTTTCGAACGACACCTCTTTGCTGTAGCCGACCTTCGTGTTGCTGGAGAAGAGGAAGTTCCTGTGCTTACGGAAAGGTGTGCTGTTGGAGAATTGCGCGTTGAGGTTCCAGTTGCCGTTCACGTTCGTGCGGTGGTATTCCTGCGCACCGGTGGTCTCATCGTAGAGGATGATGTTGGTGATGGCGTTCACGACGTTGCGGAAGGTGATGTTCGTCATGATGCTGCTCTGCTTCGTCCCGTTGTATTTCTTGTACCTTGCTGAGATCGTGTTGGTGTACGATGGTTTCAGGTCAGGGTTACCATACCGGAGGTTTAGCGGGTCGCTTTCGTCGATGACCATCTGCAGGTCCTCCACGTTCGGGGCGGAGCTCTGTCCGTTGTAGCGGAGCATCAGGTTCTCTTGTTTGCTGAAACGATATTGATAACGGAGGCTAGGGGAGAAGTTGAGTACGCTTTGCTTCGTGTCCTTCCCCTTGTTTGCGCCTAGGAGGTTCTCCGTCGAGGAGATCTGTGGTTGCAGTGCGAAGCCGACGTTATAGTTCATCTTTGTGCTTTTTCCCTGGAAGCCCACCTCGGCGCGGTGAGTGTTGTATTTGTTCTTCACCGAACTGCTGAGCGAATCGAGCATGTCGGAGAGGTCGGAAGCATCGTAGACGTAGGAGTAGGAGTCGGAACTGCGGTGCTGGAAGCGGTATTTGAACGTCAGATAGTGCTTCGGGAAGAGCGGTTCGGTATAGGATGCTTCGGCGGAGTAGTTGAAGTTGTTTCTCTTCTTATCCGTCCAGCGGTCAGTCATCAGAATAGAGTCCACCTCCTCGTCCGTGTCAAACTCGTCTTCGTAAAATCGGAAGTCCGTGCGCGACCACGAGCTTTGATCGGATGGGTTGTGCGTGAAGCCCGAGTTCAGGTTCAATCCGATGTTCCTGCCCTTATCGTTCAGTTTGCGGGTGTACCGCAACGAGCCGTTCAGGTTCAGGTTGTCGCCGCTGTTCTGGCGGAATGATTCCTTGGAGTAGTTGACCTTATGCAGGTTATTGTAGTTCGTGACGTCGCTTCCCGTTTTCCCGAAGTTGTAGGAGTAGCTCAGGTTCGGTCTGAATATGATGTTGGTCATGGAGTCGGGTGTCCACTTGAAGCGGAAGCTGCTGGAGATGTTGTCCGTATGTTTCAGGGAGAGCTCGTTCTCGTTGGCGTAGGTGGTACCGCTTCTACGGTAGGTCTCACGGTAGGAACTCTTCTCTACATCGTTCTTGACGTGGCGGTACTGCACGTTGCCACCATAGTCGAAGCGCTCGTTCTTCTCTTTGGCGAAGGTGGCGCCTATGGTGCTGGCGGTGTTGATACCGTTGTCCTGCGAAGAGGCCCTGTCGCTATTGCTGTCATAGCCATTCTTATTGGTGTTATTGGAGGATGCGACCAAGGAGAAGTTGGAGTTGTCTGTGAATTTGCTGACGTTTCCGCCCACCTCATAGCGCAGGTCCGGGTCGTCGACACGCAGGTCGGAGCCCAGTCCGCCGAACACATTGCCGATCCATCCATCCTTCATACCCTTCTTCACGCTCAGGTCGAGCACCATCTCATCCTCATCGTCGTCCACGCCCGTCAGTTGGGCCGATTCGCTTTTCTTTTCGTAAGCCTTCACGTCCTTCACCATGTTAGCGGGAAGGTTTTTCAGGGAGACTTTAGGGTCGTCGGAGAAGAACTCCTTGCCGTCCACGAGTATTTTCTTCACCTCCTTGCCGTTGACGACCAGTTTGCCGTCCGTCGTCAGTTCTGCGCCCGGCAATTTCTTGACGAGGTCCTCCAGGATGGCGCCGTCCGCCACTCGGAAGGATGAAGCGTTGTAAATCAAGGTGTCTTCCTTCACTTGGAGGGGAGTCACTGTCGCGAGCACAGCCACCTCTTCCATCAGTTCCTCGTCCCTTTTCAGGGAGATTTTGCCCATGTCGACCGTGCTGCTATCCGCCTGCACCTTCATCTTCCGGTATCGGTCGAGGTATCCCATGTAGGATACGAGCAGCAGGTAATCGCCATGCGCGAGGTCCTCCACGAGGAATGCGCCATGCTCGTCAGCCATCTCACCCTTCACTACGGAGCTATCCGAGACGAGAAGCACCTCCACGTTCGCGTAGGGAAGGGGAGCTTTGGTGTCTTTGTCCACCACGACGCCGGAAAGGGTGGCTGCGGAAATAGCGCTCGGTAGCAATAGTAGTAGGGAAATGAACGATAAAAAGCGATGGCTGCTAGTGATTTTCATACTCAATGATAATGTGTTAATAGTTTGTTATTAGGAAACGTTTCGTAAAAAACGGACAAATATACTACTTTCGCTGATGAAAATGCGAATTTTAAGGAATAAGTGAAAAAATCTTTGTTCGTGAAAGAGTTTTGACTAAATTTGCGTGGTTGAATATGATGAAAAACACGGTATGAATGCATTCCGATTGAATTTTGTAATGGAGTTTTAAAAGTCTTATTAAACAGAGTATTAATCATTATACACTTGAAAATATGAAAAAGAAAATTATTACACTTATTGGCAGTGTGGCATTATTTGCCTCAGGTGCGATGGCGCAGGAGGTGGCCACATGGGAAGATTGGGCCAAGTCGGCGATAACCTTCACCTTCGACGATGGTGCTAACGAGGTTAACTCGCATTCTTGGGCCGCTGATCAATTGAATAAGTATGGGTTTAAAGCCACATTCTATGTGGTGACGGGATGGACTAACGATTGGAGCGCTTATAAGCAGATGGCCCAAAAGGGACATGAAATCGGTAGCCATACTGACTCCCATAGCGGAAACTCAGGTGAGTTGGCTTCTTCTAAGAGTACGATCGAAAGACAGATCGGACAGCCTTGTTTGACCATCGCTTACCCGAACTGTAACGAGATCAACAATACGCTCAACTACTACATCGGTGGACGTATCTGCGGTGGACAGACCAACAGCAAATCCCCACAAAACTTGGCAAGATTCGATTGCCAAATCTGTGGTGATCAGGGTATCAACTCACAAAGCCAGATGACCAGCAGATGTTCTGGCGCCAATGGAGGATGGATGGTATTCCTGATCCACGGTATCCAGGGTCGTCAAGCGAATGGTAGTTATTCTCCTACAAGTGCGGATGCCTTCACTGGTACGCTGCAATGGTTGAATCAAAACAAGAGTGACTATTGGGTATGTACGGCACGTGATGCGATCATGTATTTGAAGGAGCGTGACGCCGCTTCTTTCAAGAAGATCGCGAGCGACGCATCCAGCGATACCTACTCTTTGACGCTCAACCAAAGCCTCACCAGCAACACGCTGTGTAAGTGGAATTACCCATTGTCTGTCCGTGTGCCTATGCAAAGCGGTTGGTCCAACATGACGGTGAAACAGAGCGACAAGGAACTTGAATTCGAGGAGAAGAACGGCTATGTATACTTCAAGGCTATTCCAGGTGATGGTGACATTGTGGTAGGCTCCGGCAAACCAGCCGTACCAGAACCTGAGTTCAAACTGACCGTTGCCTCTGCCGATAAATATTGCAAGGATTCTTCTTACTCTATCTCTTGGACGTTGGAGGGTGATGTGGATGGCAGAACCTACTCTTTGAACTTCGGTTCAGGCTCCTCTTCCACAGAGGTTACCATTTCTGACGTTAGCGCTTCTTCCGAGTGGGAGAACAACGGTACTCCATACTGGACAGTAGATAAGATCCTGAGCGATGACGGAAACCACGGAGGCAACAGCCGTTGGGGAACCAACACAGGTACTGACGAGTGGGTCGCTTTCGTCTTCGACAAGACTCAGACCATCGGCGGTATCATGATCGATGAGTGTACCGAGTATGACGTTATCTCAAGCTTCGAGGTACAATATGATGAGAATGGTTCATGGAAGACCGCTTACACCGGCAAGAAGGTAGGTCATGACTTCAAGGCTACATTCGATCCTGTTTCAACCAAAAAGATGAGACTCTTCATCAAGTCCACAGAAGGGGGTGACGGATGTAACATCAACTACGTGCAGTTCACTGGCGTGGCTGGATATGTGATCAAGGACGGCATCAATGCTGCAGGCAACGTTACTTGGAAGCCAAAAGCTGCCGGAACTGGCGATATCACCATCACCAACTCAAGAGGTACTGTCTTGGCTAAGCAATCATCTGTCAAAGTTGAGAACTGCGGTGGTTCATCCGAAGGCGGTGAAGGCAGCGAAGGCAGCGAAGGCAGTGAAGGCGGACAAATCATTGATCCATGCCAACAAAAGACCAAACAGTCCGGTAGCGCAAAGAAATTGACCAACAATGGTGTGCAGGAAATCGGTAACGGCTACAACGTTGAGATGTGGAACGAGAGAGGTAACGGTTCTGTTACTTGCTTCGGTGGAGACGCTGAGTGCGCATTCAAGGCTAACTGGAACAACTCCGGAGACTACCTCGCTCGTGTAGGTTACTATGACGGATCTTCTAAGAAGAGCTACAAACAACTTGGCGATATCGTCGCAGGATACAACTACACCAAATCAGGTGATGGCGGTGGAAGCTACTCTTACATCGGTGTTTACGGATGGACGAAGAACCCAATGATCGAGTACTACATCGTGGACGACTCCTTCACTCCTAACGGAGGTGGTATGTACTGGGGCGCAAGCGACAAGGGTTCTTATACCATGGATGGCGCAACCTATACATTGAAGGTG
>JAFXPK010000018.1 GCA_017527905.1 Paludibacteraceae bacterium | reverse complement strand
CCTTCTCTATCAGCCTGAGCAGACCCTCGTCCGCTCGCTCGTATACCGATGGGTCAATGTTTTCCATATTGCCGAGGTTTTTAAAGAAACTGATCCAGATGTTTTTGACCGTGATGTTGGAGCGGTCAAACCTGAACATGGGCAAAGATATGAAAAATTTGCGAACTCTGTCCCAGAATTCTTTCCCGGTGTCGAGGTCGCACTCGCCCGTCCGCGTGATGACCTTATCCAGACCCTCCATCCGGCTGCCCATGATGAAGATGCCGAGGATGCGTGTGATGTCGCGCTTCATACTCGCCCAGTTGTGCCCCTTGTGGATCTTCCTGCGCATCAGGTTGTAGATGTAGAAGTTGGCGCGCGTCTTGAAGTAGCGTTGGGAGGAGTTTTGCATCTCGATGAGCACGTTGTCCCCCTTCTCGGTGGTGCAGAGCAGGTCGAAGGTGACGCCCCGCTGGTGCAGGGAGGGCGGAGGCATCTCGACGTTCTCGAACTTGACGTGCGTGATCCTGTCCACTTCCCCCTCGAGGATGGCGTTGAGGAAGGACAGCATGATGACCTCATCCTGCATGCAGAACTTGAACCCGAAGTCGGATTTTAGGTCTATGAACTTTGCCATAAGTAGATAATTTTTATTGGTTAAACAGATAGAAACCCCGATGCATGAAACAGGCGGGTTTTCAGGTGCAAAGTTAATAAAGTTATTTTATGCGACAATATATTTAGCGTTAAAATTACATTTACAATGAAGGTATTGGAATAAATTTACAGCAAAAGAACGGCACAAGCAGTCGGCCCACCTTAGAGGAAGCAACAATCATTGAACAAAATCTCACGAAAAAAGAATCTAATTTCAATTCGCTAAATAGTATCGGACGAATTTTTCACCACAACATATTGAAACTTCAAACAAGTTTGATATTTTTGTAGACGAAGGGAAATGAAAGGTCGAGGAATTGTGTCCGTCGGGAAACCCATGAACACCAATAAATTCCACGCTAAATCATAACAGGGACGGATATGAAGAATAAGTTAGCAATATTGGTTTTACTATTGATTACATCCTTTGCGGCACACGCAGATACGTGGAATCTAGTGTGGCATGAGGATTTTGGCGTGGTGGAGGATTCCGTCATCAGAGACTTCGCCGACCCGTCCATGAGCATGCAGGATCATCAGTTCAATGAATGCAAAGCCATCGGAGACGGATGGTACGGCATCACGAACAGCACATGGTGGTCTTTCCAACGCAAAACAAGCCTAAATTGCAACGATTCCCAATTGGGAGGCAATAATTTTTATGCGGGGAAAGACCATACCGACCCCAACAACAAACAGGGGGGAATGTTGGTTGTGAACGTAAACTACGATTGCATAGGCGTAGACATATACAAGCACACCATCGACTTCGACATTTGTGGGAATAGCAAATATAAATTAGGAGCATATCTCGCCGATATCTCAAGTGCCGGTATACTAAAAACCCCATCCCTAACGATGAAGGTAGTCAACATAAAAGACCCCGCAACCCCCGACACTTTAGCCACCGTCGAGGTATCCACCAGCACAATCTGGGGAATTGGGGAAGATACACGCGATGGTGCATTAAATCCACACAAAGATAGAACAGATGAATGGAACTACAACGAAGTGGAATTCGATGTCCAAGACGGGGATGTGCTGCAACTCATCATCGAGAATCAAGTGCAAGGAGGTGTCGGTAACGACTTCGCCCTAGATGACATCGTGTTATATCGATTGGCGAATGAAAATGTGCCGTCACCAGACATCAGTGCGAAAGCCACATCAGGAGAGACCTCTATGGGTTGCTCGAAAGTAACCAACTTCGCCATAAAAAACCCTGAGCTATACATTGACCAATGGAAAGACATCTACGATTACGTCTACCTGCTTTGGCAGAGTTCCTCAGACAACGGATTCCAATGGGACAACATAGCTAACGGGGGCGGAATAGAAAAGACCTCCATCAATTGGGACATGTCAGCCCCAGGGAACTCATTCCGCGTCATCGCCACGGGAGGAAGCACCCCGCAAGAGGCCCAAGCGAAAGCCGAATACATAGGGGAACACGGAGGACCGCAAGACGGTTGCACCTATTTCTCCATCTCCAACACACTCGCACTCTCCAACGAGGAGATGAACTGCGACTACTCGTCGAATCTCATGACTATTTGGAAGGAGGACTTCGGAACCATAGACTCCATCTCCATTAGGGGATTCGGGGCGATGGGCAGCAACTTCAGAAAGTTTGATACGCTGCAAAGCGACCCGTTCAAAGCGGGAATCGACTACGCCGTCACATGTGCGCCAGACCGAGCCATCTTCACAAAAGAAACAACCGGCAACACGACGGAGAATCAATACACGGAGAAAATTCAGCTGTTGGGTGCGACAGGGAGGCCGAATGACGCTTACCTCTACACCATCATTCCGCAAGGAACGAACCAAACGCTGCTCATCGACAAGGTACTCCCTGTCAACGCTTTCTGCCCATGCAAGAGCGAAATATTCAGGTTTCTTGTCAACTTACCATCCAGCACATCATCCCCTATCGATCTGGATTGTTCCATCGAAAGCGGAGGCAACAACATCATGGCTATCACGCAAACTATTTCAGGACAGACGTCAGGATGGATTCCCGTAGAATTTGATTTCAAGCCGACGCAGGGCAACGATATTCATCTGAAAATCAGCGCAACAAACTCAGGATCCACCGACACACCAATCGCCTTGGACAACTTCTCCGTCAGTGTCTGCATGGAGAAATACGCGGAGGCGGATATCGTAATCGACAGAACGCTAGACCAGAAATACTACGGCATTTACAATTGCGAGGACCCCAACGAACAACACACGGTGGATTTAATCCTCGACCCAAGCGAATGGGACGAGTATTCCACATCGATAGACATTCAATGGCAGACCTCCACGGACGGGAACACATGGGAATCCATTGGCGGAGGCAATCCGTTGAGACACAAAAACAAAGAAGGAGCCATCATGTACAGAGCCATCCTGGCCAGCACCAGAGGCGTGGCCGGACAAGTGGCGGACAAAGGATACCCTGACGACCCATGCGAGAAATTCTTCATCACTTCGCCCGTCACCATTTCCTGCAAGAACACGCACTGTGAAAAACCAATATTCGCCGCAATAGGCGACCAAGACACTTCGATATGCCAAACCGAAGCGGGAACGACCTCGCTCAAGTGGCAAACGGAACAGCAAGACAATGTAGCTGTCGACAGCATCCGCTGGTACACAAAAGGCATCCACGAAAGCCAATGGAACATCGTCTCGGGCGAAGAACAAAAAGAGTTGTCATTCACCGTTCCGCAGGACACGACGCAATACATCTTCCTCGCATGGAACCAAGACTGCATCTCCGACACGATCCTGTTCCAAGTGAACGTGAACCCGTCCATACAACTGGAGGAATGGCAAGACACGGCCATCTGCGACGAATCGATTAACACAACACTAAGCGCAAACGTCCTCTCAGGAAACCCTACCCTCTTCACATGGAACAATGACGATCAACTCAATCCGAACTCCAGCACAATCTCCATTCAGGGGGAGACCAACGATGTGACCATCACCCTGACCGCAAGCGACGGGGTATGCACCTCCAACCTCATCACCAAGAAAATCGAATTGCTTAAACCTTTCCATTACACACCACTGAACGACTCCATGGTTTGCCCTGGATTCATCGTGGACATACATCCGGAAGGCACATTCGACACACTCATCTGGACACGGACCATCGAAGGACAAACCGATACGCTGAAAGCATTGAACGGTGCGGATGCGCTCTCCGGCAACACGCTATCCGCCGACAAGCCAGGAGAATACACCGCATACATATCATCCTCCATCTGCCGGATGAACGAATCCACAAAGGCATACTACAAGATGGAAGACACCTCAAACATACGGATATCCGCAGACAAGACGGTCCTGTGCGCAGACTTGCCATTCAATATAAACGCCACATTCGGACCGCTCACCAATCAGATAACATGGGAAAGATCAGTCGGAGACAATGCATTTGAGGAGATTCCAAACGCCTCAACATCAACCCTCACAGACTCCATCACCGAGCGTACCACCTATCGAGTCAAGGGGCCTAGTAGCGGAACGTGTTCCAACGCTTATTCCAATTCACTAGAAATCAACATAATAAAACCGATAGCAGTCTCCTTGGAGAAAGACACAAGCATACTATGCGAAGGAGTCTCGGCTACATTAATCCCTATCATCAACGCAGAAGGGGAAACGTTCCAATACCAATGGGAGAAGGATGGCTCAGCAATCACCAGCAGTGACACTTCCCTGTCAATCAGTGCATTGACAGACACATCCGTCTATCGGATCATCGTCTACAATCAATGCGGGGCAGACACCGCACAGCAGACCGTCATTGGTCTATCGCCAGCCCTGCAATTGAGCATAGACAAAGATGAGATGTGCCAAGAAGACACCATAGCGCTCTCCGCCACCTACGACGAAAGGATACCTGTCGTCTGGGAATCGTCGACGGACAACATCAACTTCACCAGCTTCGACCCAGCCACAGACTCAAGCGCCTACTCTCCGGCCGACACCACCTTCTACAGGCTTAGGACGGATACAAGCGTATGTACGCTGGCATACTCCAATGTCGTCTCCGTCAATGTGGAGCGGAAGGTAAAGGTGGATCTCGACCAACTGCCGGACACCATCTGCGACGGTGTGGAGGTGAACCTGACCGTCCGCGCGGATATCGACTCGACCATCAACACCTACACATGGGTGGTGAACAGCGATACCCTTTGGGACATACAGAAGTTCGACATATCAGAAGTGCCACTCTTCGCCACAACCTATAAATTCGTGGTGTTCGGTAGACTCTGCGCACCCGTATTAGACACCACCCACACCGTGGTATACACGGAGCACGGCGTTGAGATAGAGATCGACAAGGATACCGTCTGCAAAGGAGAAACCGTCAGAGTGACTGCAGAGTACGACTACAACGCCATAGTCATATGGCAACGCACCTACGACAAAGTCACATACACCGACTTCGTGCCGGATGAGGTGCCATCCGAATTGATTAGAAGGCCGAACGAGGTACCGAAGGTGAGACCGACCGCCAACCTGAAACCGGACGCAACCACCTACTATCGCGTGAAAGTGCCAGCCACAGATAGATGTCCGACCACCTTCTCCTTCACCGTCATCGCAAACATCGAGGAAAAACCGGAGAACGTTAAGGTGGAGGCTCTTCCTTCCATAGTATGTTCGGGGACGAGCGTAGACCTAAAAGCCAGCGCCGACTTAGACCCTAGCATGCACACCTTCGCATGGATCAAAAACGGAGATACCCTATCCACAAGCGAAATGGAACTCACCGACATACCAACCCAGAACACCACGTATGAGTTTTCCGTGGGAGGCAAATACTGCGCTCCGGAAATAACGAGACAAGATGTTAAAGTGGAGAGAGGACAAGGCACTTTAGCCCTAACCATGGACAACAACGACATCTGCGCCGGCGAAAGGGCAGCAATAACCGTTATCTGCGGATCACTCTCCCAAGACGACATTTTGTGGGAGAAGTCGCAAGACAGCATCAACTTCACCGAGTTCAATCCTAACACGGATGTATCCGCACTCTTCCCTTCCAACACGACCTATTATAGGATCAAGGCGCCATCGACCTCCGGCATATGTCCTGAGATTTACTCCAACATCTTTACCGTTAACGTGGAACAAAAGATCAATGTCGACGTAGATAGCATACCTGCCTATTTCTGCGAAGGGACACCAGTCTCCCTAAAAGCGCAAGCCACGCTTGGTCCTAACAACACCTTCGCTTGGATCAAGAACGGGGACACGCTCACCACAAGTGAGCTAGAACTCATCGACACACCGACAGAGAACGCCACATACCAACTATCCATCAAGGGAGTCAATTGTCCAAGCTTCAAAAAAACGTTCCAGACAGAGTTGGAGAAAAAGCCTAACCTATCGCTAGCCATCTCAGAAAACGGTGTGTGCGAGGGAACGGATGTCACACTCAGCGCACAGACGGAGAACGTACAAAACATCGCATGGCAACGCAAAGCGACTGCAGATGAGGACTTCTCCACATTCGACACGGAACTAACCAACAGTAAAACCATCACGGCGGACGAAAGCTTCATCTACCGAATCGTTTCGACCGGCAATATAGCTTGCCCAAGCGACACATCCGAAGAGATGAGCCTAACCGTCGAAAAAAAGATCACCTTCGACTTGCCAGATAAGGTAGCCATCTGTCCGAAAGAAGAAACCGTCGTCGACGCACACTTCTCCGGAGAACCTAAAAGCGTGACTTGGAGCAAGAAGGATATCAATGAAAACGACTACTCCGTATTCTCCAATTCAACGGCGCCATTTACATTATCTCCTTTTGAATCAGCAGAATACGAGATGGAATTCACCATGGACTATTGTCCAGGGGGAGATGGGCACTTCACAGTGGTCGTAGACCAGGGATCTGGGATGAATATAACTCCAGAAGACTCCATCTGCCAAGGAGAGAGCATGAAACTAACAGTCAGATCCGACTATCCGTCGTCCATCGTATGGGAAAGCGCCGAAGAGGGTGAAGAGACATTCAAAACACTGGCAACAGGAGAATCGGAGATTGAAGTTTCCCCAACCAAGACCACCCGCTACAAAGTAACATCCACCACGGGGAACGGCTGTAACCTAGACCCAGTCTACACATCCGTGAAGGTGTCAGAACCAGTGGATAACATCTCCATCATTGGAGGAGGAAGCATTTGTCAGGGAGACTCACTCAATCTATACATCGAGAACATCGAATCATATACGGAAATCCAATGGTTCTCATCCAACGATAATAGCGGGAATTCCTTAGGCGAGCATACCTACTACAAAGCCATTCCGAACACCACAACGGACTACCGCGCCGTAGTACGCAACGGGAGATGTCAGGGAGAAGCTTCCACCACCGTAAGCGTTCACTTCCCGCCTAAAATCATCTCCTGCGAGGAATATGGTTCCACCTCCTACATAATAGAGACAGAATCGGAAGACGCCCCTCTATATTACGACTACGGAGATGGCAGGAAAGTGACGACATCCAACATCCTGGATAACGTCGTATTCGGCAAGACATACGACATCACAGTATCCAACGAGATCGGATGCTCCGCCTCTTATGTCCTTGAGACACCGACCTACGACCTCGTCTTCCCCGAATACTTTGTGCAAGGCAGAGAGAACTGGGTCGTTGAAAACCTAGACCGATACGGGAAAGCCAGCATACAGATTTTCGACAGGTATGGAAAAGTATTGTACGAGGGTATAAGTGAGGATGGAGGATGGGACGGAACTTACCTCGGACATACCATGCAGGCAACAGACTACTGGTATCTCATCAACATTCCAGAGATAGACAGGCAATTCCATGGTCACTTCACACTGATCCACGAATAACCTGTTGACACATAGCCGCAGGCACTGTGGAACGCCCTGTACCTGCCCCAAAGACAAAAGCATTACTCCGAAATTTTTTCTTTTCAATGCTTTTACCTAAATTTGCCACATGTAAAGCAGAGATAATATGATAGGGATTTCAAAAAAGTATATATACGCGCTACTGCTTCTACTCTTTCCCCTCCAAATATCGGCAGGGGAAGAGTTGTCGTCCCATATCATCAACTCACTGCTGTCAGGGACAAAGAAAAGCCCCTACCCGGCCGACATCCACAAGAACTTCGTGATCATAAGCATCGATTCCCTACAGTTCGGAGAGGTAAACATGGGTACGACCGCCCTCGTCAACTTCAAGAAAAAGGATGTCACAAAGACTACCTTCACAAAGAAAAACAATAAATGGAACCAAGCCACGGAAGCAACGGTCCCCATACAGCGTTCCGAACAAAATGAGTTTATAGATTTTATCCTACGCTTCTCAAGCAATAAAGAGTACCAAATCAACCATACGGTATTCCCCTTCCCCATCAACACCTTAAAAGGAAAGGAACAGACCAAACGTAAGCTGATCATGCCAAGGGATTGGAATCATCTCTCCCTATCTGAATCATATCCACAAATATTGCTATTCAAGACAAATACAGACGGGAACAACAGGAAGATGCTCATTTTCAAGAACAAAAAGATAAAAGAGGAGTACAACTTCATCCGCATCAACAAACAATGGTACCTGATTGAGAAATATGAGCACGAATAAACGACAATTAGTCGTCTAAACCTACAACCAATTATTCTGCCGATACCAACGGATACTCTCCTTTAATCCACGCACAAGATTATACCTCGCCTTGAAATCGAAGTCCTTTTTCAACGGCTCGATGTCGCATTTCCAGTTCGTCGCAGAAAGGATATTGTATTTATCCATGTTCAACGTAGGCGTCACGCCGAACAAACCACCGATCTTATCGAACAAGAACGCCAGCACCTTCACGATGCAACAAGGCACCTTGATGTTCAACGTCCACTTCACGCCCAGCAACTGTTTACAGAGCTTCACGTAGTTGTCGGAGGTCCACACATCCCCGTCCGCCACGAAATAAGCCTTGCCCACGCCTTTCTTCTCCGCAGCGAGGAAGGCCAGATCCACCAAGTCCTTCACATAGATGAAAGTGATGTATTGGGTCTCGAAACCGATACCCGGATTGAGGTGGTGCGTCAGAGTCTCCAGCATGACGAAATAATCCTTCTCCTTTGGCCCGTAGATGCCTGTAGGACGCAGGATGGTATAAGGGAACACTTTCGTGTCTAAAGTGGCCAGAAAACGCTCCGTTTTGAGCTTGCTGGCTCCGTAGGCGGTGTCTGGTTTAGGCTCGTCCGTCAGTTCAATCGGTTTCAGCGTCTTGCGGTCGCCCGAACCGAAGGCGGAGAGGCTACTCAGGTAGATGAAATGCTTCGGGGTCATACCGCTCTCCATGAGCGCCTGCACGAAGTTACGGGTATATTCAAAATTCACGACGTCGAAGTCCGATTTATGCTTACATTTCGTGAGCCCCATCGTATGGATGATCAAGTCGAACTGACCCACGACGGAGCGCAAGCCAGCCAAGCACTTCTTCATCCTGTTCTTATCCGCATAAGGCAGATCGATGAACTTAGGCGACAGACCCTCCAAATTAGCCTTGGAGCTCTCCGCGCGCATGGCCGCATAGACATCATAGCCACGACGGATAGCCTCCTCGACCATGAAGCTACCCACGAATCCGTTCGCACCGGTGATTAGAACCTTCTTCATTTACGAGCCAAATATAATGAACATGTTTGCATGGTGAATTTTCTTATCTCGACAGATTGGAATCCGCACATCTTCAGCAGGTTCCTCATCTCATCATCCTTCGGGAAGGCTTGGATGGAAGCCGGTAGGTAATCATACGCCTTCAGGTCCTTGGCGAAGAGCTTAGCCATAACGGGCAGGCATAGTTTGGTGTATGCCTTGTACCCCAGGCGCAACAACGCGTTATTAGGCTCCGTCATCTCCAAGATGGCCAGCATCCCCCCGCCGACCAACACCCTATTGATCTCCTTCAGTCCCTTCTCAAGGCTGGAGAAATTACGCACGCCGAACGCCACCGTGACCGCCTCGAACGAAGCATCCTCCAACCGTAGGTCGGTCGAATCGCCTTGGGCGAAATCCACCACGTCAGACAAGCCACGTTCGGCGACTTTTCCCTTGCCGACGTTCATCATCTCCTGGGAGAGGTCCACGCCCAACACCCGCTCAGGCTTCAGACGTTCCGCCACGGCGATGGCAAAGTCGCCCGTGCCAGTGGCGACGTCCAAGACACGGTTGGGATGGCTGGCCTCCAGCGCATCAATCGCCTTGCGCCGCCACACCCTGTCCTGCCCCAAGGACATCAAACGGTTCATTCGATCATACTGCCCCGCAATATGATCGAACATCTCCGTTATCTGTTTTGTCTTACTTCCCCCGTCGGCATACGGGAGCACCTTCTCACACTTGAAATCGGACATCACGCCTCCTGCTTTTTCCCCGTCAACAGACTGACAACCACAATGGTGATGCAGGAAAGAGGGAAGGCGAACATGATAGGGTCAACGAACTTCAACATACCATCCGTCACCAAGACATCCGTTCCGAGGATTGCCTTGCAAATACCCAAAGCGGTAGCCTCCTTCGCATGCAAGAAAATCAACGCCAAAAGGGTGGCAACCACGCCTACCCACATGCTGGCGTACGCACCTTGCTTCGTCACCTTCTTCCAGTACAATGCGCAGAAGTAGGATGGCAAGAAAGCCGATGCGCAAATACCCATGAAGAGGGAGGTGGAGATAGCGATGATCGGAGAATCATTGCCCTCGCCCAACACGAAGCAGATGATAAAGCTGATGAGGATGGATACCAGCACGGCGAGACGGATCATCACCGTCATCTTGTTACGTTTCTTCTCCTCATCCACGCAAGAACCGTAGATGTCGGAACCAGCGGCGGCAGCCATCGTGTGGAACTGCGCACTCAACGTGGACATGCTGGCGGAGAGGATACACAACATAAAGATGGTCGTGAACCAAGCCGGCATGACACGGCTGATGAAGTATGGTATGATCTTATCGGAAGCCTCCACCATGTTGATGGAAACCGCTCCGTCGTTTTCCCAGAAGTAGAGGTTGGAGAGCGCACCCACATGGTAAACAACGCCCACGGTGATGATCAAGAAGACACAACCGATCACAACGCCCTGATTCAGTTTCTGCGTGCTGTTCACCGTCATGAAACGAACCACCAACTGAGGCTGCGCCAAACAACCGATTCCCACGCCCATAATCAAGGAAGTGACCAGCGTATACCATTGCTGGGAGCCCCCTTCCGGCATGGAGGTCCATCCTCTATGACCGACCGCGGCGAGTTTCTCCGGCACCTGGTCAGAGATGGCGCCGAGCGCAGCGTTCGCCTCGGAGAAGCCCATGCCCAACGCTTTGTAGACACCGAACACCAGACAAGCCATACATACGAACATGATCACAGCCTGCAAAGCGTCCGTGTACATCACGCCCTTCATACCGCCTGCGATGACATAAGAGGCTACGATGACCGTGAACACCAACAATGCCAAGTCGAAATCGATGCCGAAGACCTGTTGCATACAGAAGACACCACCACGCAAGACGGCGGCGGCATAGAGCGGCATGCAGATGAAGATCACGGCCGCCACGAAGATACGGATCTTCTTGGAGTCATAGAACGCACCCAAGAAATGGGCGAACGAACCCACCTTCAGCTTCGCACCGATACGGCGCGTAGGACGTCCGAACACGATGAAGGCGATCACCACGCCCACGAACATGTTCAGGAACATCAACCATTGGATACCCATACCGAAGGTAGCCGCCACACCACCGAAACCTACGATGGCAGAAGCCGAGATGAACGTGGCACCGTAAGAGAGCGCCATCACGATTGGATTCATCTCACCACCACCGATCAGGAAGTCTTTCGAATCCTTTGTTTTCTTATATCCCAAATATCCTAAAAAAGCGATGGACAAGAAATAAACCATCACGATCAAATACATTGAAAAATTCTCCATGACTATTTATTCTTTATCGTTATCGTCTTCCTTATTCCAATATTTAACACCAAAGATGATCGAGCCGATCACACACAATATCGACAATAGATACACGATCCATATGCCGGGATCCGAAATGCCAAACATATTCTTTCTCTTTTATATTAATACATTACAAATTGTTCAGTTCAGCCTCCGAGAGGTTGTTCATGCCATACCTGCGGATCACCTCGTGCGCCGCATCGATGTTGTTGGTGCGCAGGACGAGTATCGCCTTCTGGTTGATGGAGAAGCAGTACATATATTCGATGCTGATGCCCGCCTTCGTGAAGCACTGGATCGTCTCGGCGAACTTACCGATGGAGGAATCCACCGAAATGGCCAACACCGTGTTCAGGTTGGCGCTCACACCATTCTCCTTCAGCAATTGGAGGGCTTTGATTTGGTTGGAGGTGATGAGACGCAGGATGCCATAGTCGGAAGTGTCCGCCACTGTAGCGGTGATCACACGGATGTTCTCCTTGCTCAAAAAAGAGAGAATCTCGTTCAGCCTACCGAACTTATTCTCCAAGAAAATTGATATCTGGTTGATTGTCATAGTATATCTCTATTAGTGGTTTTTCCTTAAATCTTTCACTCTCACCGCTTTTCCTTCGGACACCGGCAAAGAACCTTTCTCCACCAGTTTCACCTTAGGGGTCAGCAGGATCTCGTCCTTGAGTTGACGGGTGATCTCCTTCGTGAGGGACTGCAACTTCGTGAAGTCGTCCGTGTGCAGGTCGCCCAATTCCACCTCCACCAGCATCTCGTCGTTGTTGCCGACCGTGTCTATGGTGATGAGGTAGTTCATACCCAACTCCTTGAAGTTCATCAGGATACGTTCGATTTGGATAGGGAAGATATTCACACCCTTCACGATCATCATATCGTCGGAACGTCCCTTGATACGGGAGATTCTCCTGTGGGTTCTACCGCAAGGGCACTCGCCCGGCATGAAGCTGGTAAGGTCACGCGTACGGTAGCGGATCAAAGGCATCGCCTCACGACGGAGGGTCGTCAGCACCATCTCGCCCACCTCGCCATCTTTCACTGGCTCCAGCGTCTCAGGGTTGATGATTTCAACGATCACCATATCCTCCCAGATGTGCAGACCATTCTGCTCCTGACATTCGAAAGCGACACCCGGACCGTTCATCTCGGACATGCCGAAGCAGTTATAAGCCTTCAAGCCAAGGAGTTCCTCGATACGTTTCCTTTGCTCCTCAGAGTGAGGCTCAGCGCCCACGCACATAATCTTCAGTTTGGAATCCTTACGAGGGTCCAACCCCTCCTCCTGGAAGACCTCCGCCAAGCGTGTAGCGTAGCTTGGGATGGTATGGAGAACCGTGGTACCGAAGTCACGGATGAACTTAATCTGACGTTTGCTGTTACCGGCTGCGGCAGGAACCGTCAAGCAGCCCAAGAGCTCCGCGCCATATTGGTAGCCGAGACCGCCCGTGAACATTCCGTAGCCGGAAGTGTTCTGGAAGACATCCGACTTGCGCACGCCCACCATGTACATGCAACGCGCCACCTGGTTCGCCCAAGCGTCGAGGTCATTCTTCGTGTGGAGCACCACTGTCGGATTACCGGTAGTACCGCTGGATGAGTGGAGACGCACGATATCATCCATCGGAACAGCGGCGAGTCCGAAAGGATAGTTGTTACGAAGGTCCTCCTTCGTGGTGAACGGGAACTTCTTCAGGTCGTCCAAGGTCTTAATGGAATCAGCGGAAAGACCCTTCTCCGCGAATAATTTCTTATAGAATGGCGAGTTCGACGCATGCGCCACCGTTTTCTTCAAACGCTCCAACTGGAGTTTTTCGAGATCGGCACGACTCATCGTCTCAATCTCTTCTTCCCAATACTTTTCAGTCATTTTAATATTTTTTGCCCGTTTCGAACAACGGATTTCACATTCATGTTTTTCACTATCGATTGCAAATTTAATTGAATTTGTTGGTTATCACAAAAAAACGTTCAGGATATGCACAATTTCAAGTGATCTTGTGGAAATGGGCGAATACCTCACACGAGAAGAGCAACAATCAGGGTGGAAAAACGTGGAGAAACGCGCAGGATGTGAAAAAAGAAGGGACGCCTGCATGACGTCCCAATCAACACCCAAAATCTACACATAGGTTTTTCAGCGCTTTCCAGGGGAAGGCAAGAAAATCACGCTTCCCCTCCGCCATTGAAAGAGTTGAAGTTAAACGGCAAAGCACCGCGAGGATCCGCATCCCCCTTGATCGTGCCATATCGTTCCTCATACTTCTGCAAATTATTCTGAAGGGCAAGCATCAGCCTTTTCGCATGCTCAGGGGTCAAGACGACACGTGATTTGACCTTCGCCTTCGGAGTGTTCGGCAAAATACGAAGGAAATCGACCACAAACTCAGAAGAGGAATGTGATATAATAGCCATATTAGAATAAACGCCCTCCGCAACCTCCTCGCTGATTTCGACGTTCAATTTTTGTCCATTTTGTTCTTCCATAATGATACTTTATTAATTAAAAAAGAGAGGACCAACTAGAAAGTCAGTCCTCTCAATCTATTCAACACATGAATTATACAAATTCTTAAATCTCATCTTCATCAGAGGACTCAGGACCCTCATTGACAGAGGATGGACCATAGAGAGGCTCCATCTCCTCTTTAGAACCCACGATCAGACGATCGAAGTCCCTTTGTCCCGTACCTGCAGGGATCAAGTGTCCGCAGATCACGTTCTCCTTCATACCCTCCAAGTAATCCACCTTACCGCGGATAGCCGCATCGTTCAAGACCTTAGTGGTCTCCTGGAATGAAGCCGCAGACATGAAGCTGGTAGTCTGCAAAGCGGCACGTGTGATACCTTGAAGAATTTGGGAAGAGATGGCAGGAACAGCGTCACGCGTCACAACCGGTTTCAAGTCGCGGCGTTTCAGCATACTGTTCTCGTCCCTCAGCTTGCGGACAGTCACGATCTGACCAGGCTTCAGGTTCTCAGAGTCACCCGCATCGGTCACGACCTTCTTGCCGTAGATTCTATCGTTCTCCTCCATGAATTCGAGCTTGTCCACGATCTCCTTCTCCAAGAAGCGAGTATCACCCGCATCCTCGATCTCGACCTTACGCATCATTTGGCGCACGATCACCTCGAAGTGCTTATCGTTGATCTTCACACCTTGCAGACGGTACACATCCTGCACCTCGTTCACGATATACTCCTGAACAGCGGTAGGACCCTTGATGGCCAAGATATCCGAAGGAGTGATCGCACCATCAGAGAGGGCGGTACCAGCACGTACATAGTCGTTCTCCTGTACCAAAATCTGCTTGGACAATGGAACGAGGTATTTATGAACGTCACCCGTCTTGGAAGTGACAGTGATTTCACGGTTACCACGTTTGATCTTACCGAAGGTCACCTCACCGTCGATCTCAGAAACGACAGCCGGGTTGGATGGGTTACGAGCCTCGAACAACTCCGTGACACGAGGGAGACCTCCCGTGATATCGCCCGCCTTACCGACGGCGCGAGGGATCTTAACCAAGAGTTGACCCGTCTTAACGTTATCCTTGTCATCGACAATGACATGGGCGCCCACAGGCAAGCTATAAGACTTCACAACATTACCCTTGGAATCCACGATACGTGCCTCAGGCACCTTCGTCTTATCCTTAGACTCGATGATGATCTTCTCCTTCAAACCGGTCGTTTCATCGGACTCAGTCTTGTAAGTAACGTTCTCGATGACATTGTCGAAGGAAATCTTACCAGCCACCTCCGTGATGATCACAGCGTTGAATGGGTCCCACTCGCAGACCTTGTCACCCTTGGAAACCTTCTGTCCGTCCTGAACGTACAATTTAGCACCATAAGGGATGTTGGCCGTAGTAAGGGCGATCTTCGTGTTAGGATCGACGATACGCATCTCCGTGTAACGGCTTACGACGATCTTGATTGGGTTACCGTTCTCGTCCTCCGAATCAACGGTACGAAGCTCATCGATCTCAACGTTACCTTCGTAGCGGGAAACGATGCCAGACTCAGCTGCGATGTTGCCGGCGACACCACCGACGTGGAACGTACGAAGTGTCAACTGAGTACCAGGCTCACCGATAGACTGGGCGGCGATGACACCGACAGCCTCACCCTTGTGAACCAAACGGCCGGTAGCGAGGTTACGTCCGTAACACTTCGCGCACACACCCTTCTTAGACTCACAAGTCAATACCGAACGAATCTCAACACGCTCGATCGGAGAGTCTTGGATGATCTGAGCCGCATCCTCACGGATCTCCTCACCAGAGCGGACAATCACTTCGCCCGTCAATGGATGGATGATGTCATGAACAGAAACACGACCCAAAATTCTATCATACAAAGAGGCAACAACCTCCTCATTATTCTTCAATTCCGTACAAACCAGACCACGCAACGTACCGCAATCCTCCTCGTTGATGATCACATCGTGGGAGACGTCAACAAGACGACGGGTCAAGTAACCTGCGTCGGCCGTCTTCAAGGCGGTATCGGCAAGACCCTTACGAGCACCGTGCGTAGAGATGAAGTACTCCAACACGGAAAGACCCTCCTTAAAGTTGGAAAGAATTGGGTTCTCAATGATCTGACCGCCCTCGGCACCCGCTTTTTGAGGCTTAGCCATCAAACCACGCATACCGGACAGCTGACGAATCTGCTCCTTAGAACCACGGGCTCCGGAGTCAAGCATCATGTATACTGAGTTGAATCCTTGGTCATCGGAAGAAATCGTCTTCATCAAGATGTTAGACAACTCGGCGTTGATGTGCGTCCAAGTGTCGATGATCTGATTGTAACGCTCGTTATAGGTGATGAAGCCCATGTTATAGTTGTTCATGATCTCCTCAACCTCTCTATAACCCTTCTGTACCAACTCCTCTTTCTCCTTAGGGATGATCACGTTCTCGAGGTTAAATGACAAGCAACCTCTGAAGGCCATATAGTAACCGAGGTTCTTGATATCGTCGAGGAACTGAGCCGTACGAGCCACACCACAAACCTTGATCACGTTACCGATGATGTCACGGTGTGACTTCTTGGTGATCAACGTGTTCACGTAGCCCACCTCAGGCGGCACGTTCTCATTGAAGATCAATCGACCGACAGTCGTCTCGACCATCGTATCCACCAATTCGCCCTTATCGTTCAAGTCCTTCACGATCACCTTGATAGGTGCGTGGAGAGCCACTTTCTTCTCGTTGTAGGCGATATGAGCCTCTTCCACACCGTAGAAGGTCAAGCCTTCGCCCAAAGCGCCGGCACGTGGTTTAGTGATATAGTACAATCCCAACACCATGTCCTGAGAAGGCACCGTGATAGGCGAACCGTTCGCAGGGTTCAAGATATTATGGGAAGCGAGCATCAACATTTGAGCCTCCAAGACAGCCTCGTTACCCAAAGGCAAGTGAACGGCCATCTGGTCACCGTCGAAGTCGGCGTTGAACGCGGTACAAGCCAACGGGTGCAATTGGATAGCCTTACCCTCGATCATCTTAGGCTGGAAGGCCTGGATACCCAAACGGTGCAATGTCGGGGCACGGTTCAAGAGAACAGGGTGACCTTTCATCACGTACTCGAGGATATCCCAAACCACCGGATCCTTACGATCGACGATCTTCTTGGCGGATTTCACCGTCTTGACGATACCACGCTCGATCAGCTTACGGATCACAAATGGCTTATATAGCTCGGCTGCCATATCCTTAGGCAAACCGCACTCATGCATCTTCAACTCAGGGCCAACGACGATAACGGAACGAGCGGAGTAGTCAACACGCTTACCCAACAAGTTCTGACGGAAACGTCCTTGCTTACCCTTCAGGGAGTCTGACAAAGACTTCAACGGACGGTTAGCATCCGTCTTCACCGCGCTAGACTTACGGGAGTTGTCGAACAAGGAGTCGACAGCCTCCTGCAACATACGCTTCTCGTTACGGAGGATAACCTCAGGAGCCTTAATCTCGATCAATCTCTTCAGACGGTTGTTACGTATGATGACACGGCGGTACAAATCGTTCAAGTCGGAAGTGGCGAAACGGCCACCATCCAATGGAACCAACGGACGCAACTCAGGCGGGATGACAGGGACGATCTTCACGATCATCCACTCAGGCTTGTTCTTACCATTAGACGCACGGAAAGCCTCCACCACCTGAAGACGCTTCAAAGCCTCGGTCTTACGCTGTTGGGAAGACTCCTGACCAGCGCGGTTCCTCAACTCGAAGGAGAGGGAATCGAGGTCGACACGTTGCAACATGTCGTAGATAGCCTCGGCACCCATCTTCGCGATGAATTTATTTGGATCGGTATCCTCCAGCATCTGGTTCTCCTTAGGGAGCTTGTCCACAATGTCCAAGTACTCCTCCTCGGTGAGCAGATCCTGCTCGGCGATGCCCTCACTCTCCATGATACCTGGTTGAATGACAACATAACGCTCATAATAGATAACCGCATCCAATTTCTTTGTTGGCATACCCAACAAATATCCGATCTTGTTTGGCAAAGAGCGGAAGTACCAGATGTGCGCTACCGGAACGACGAGCTGGATATGTCCCATACGCTCACGACGCACCTTCTTCTCGGTGACTTCCACACCACAACGGTCGCACACGATACCCTTGTAACGGATACGTTTGTACTTACCGCAATGGCACTCGTAATCCTTCACCGGACCGAAAATCCTCTCGCAGAACAGACCGTCACGTTCCGGCTTGTAAGTTCTGTAATTGATGGTTTCCGGTTTTAACACCTCACCACTTGACTCTTCGAGAATCTCCTCAGGAGAAGCCAAGCCAATGGTAATCTTAGTGAAATTACTCTTTATCTTATTATCTTTTTTAAAAGCCATATTTTATATTGAAAAGAGTTATACTAATTATTCAAGCGTTATACTCAAGCCCAGACCTCTCAACTCGTGCAGCAACACGTTCAAAGACTCTGGAATACCTGCAGGCGGCATAGGCTCGCCCTTGACGATCGACTCGTACGCGCGGGCACGACCCGTCACGTCGTCTGACTTGATGGTCAAGATCTCCTGAAGGACGTGGGACGCACCGAATGCCTCGATAGCCCAGACCTCCATCTCTCCGAAACGCTGTCCACCGAACTGCGCCTTACCACCAAGAGGTTGTTGAGTAATCAACGAGTAAGGACCGATGGAACGTGCGTGCATCTTGTCGTCGACCATGTGACCCAGCTTCAACATATAGATGACGCCGACAGTCGCAGGTTGGTCGAAACGCTCTCCCGTACCACCATCACACAAATAAGTCTTACCGTATCTTGGGAGACCAGCCTTGTCCGTCCACTCGTTCAAGTCGTCCAAAGTGGCACCGTCGAAGATTGGAGTAGCGAACTTGCAGCCCAACTTCATACCTGCCCATCCAAGCACGGTCTCGAAGATCTGACCCAAGTTCATACGGGAAGGCACACCCAACGGGTTCAACACGATGTCCACTGGTGTTCCGTCCGGCAAGAAAGGCATATCCTCCTGTCTAACAATACGAGAGACGATACCCTTGTTACCGTGACGACCGGCCATCTTGTCACCCACACGGATCTTACGTTTCTTAGCAATATAAACTTTAACCAATTGAACGATTCCGGCAGGAAGCTCGTCACCGATCATGACGTTGAACTTCTTACGCTTGTTCACAGCATCCAACTCCTTGTATTTCCTGATATAGTTCATGATCAAGTCATGGATCATATCGTTCTTATGAGCGTCGGATGTCCACTTGCTCAATTGTACAGTAGTATAATCGATCTCTTCCAAAGCCTTCTTGGAGAACTTAGCTCCCTTAGCGATCACATCAGCACCCAAGAAATCCTTCACGCCTTGGGAGGTCTTTCCACTGGTCAACATCTGCAGCTTCTCCACGAGAATGCCCTTCAGCTCGGCAGCCTTCTCCAAGAACTCCTCCTCGATTTTTGGCAGGATAGCCTTGTCGCTCATACGGGACTTGCGGGTCTTCATCGCCTTAGAGAACAATCTCTTGTCGACAACCACACCACGCAATGAAGGGGTAGCCTTCAAGGAAGCGTCCTTCACGTCGCCGGCCTTGTCACCGAAGATGGCGCGGAGCAACTTCTCCTCAGGAGAAGGATCCGACTCACCCTTAGGAGTGATCTTACCGATCAAGATATCGCCAGGCTCCACGAATGCGCCCACACGGATGATACCGTTCTCGTCCAAGTTGCGGGTAGCGTCCTCGCTGACGTTCGGGATATCAGCCGTCAACTCCTCCAATCCACGCTTCGTCTCACGAACCTCCAACTGGTATTCGTCGACATGGACAGAAGTGAATATATCGTATTTACATACCTTTTCGTTGATAACGATGGCATCCTCATAGTTGTAACCCTTCCAAGGCATGAAGGCAACCAAGAGGTTCTTACCGATAGCCAACTCACCACCTTGGGTAGAATAACCCTCCGTCATGATCTGACCCTTCGTGACACGTTGTCCGCGCGTAACGACAGGGCGCAAGTCGATCGTAGTGCTTTGGTTGGTCTTTCTGAATTTAGGGATAACATACTCCTTCAGAGAAGAGTCGAAGCTAACGAACTCCTCATCCTCGGTTCTATCGTAACGTACCTTGATGACGCTAGCGTCGACGAATTCAACGACACCGTCGCCCTCAGCGGCGATCTGCGTACGAGAGTCACGCACCAACTGAGCCTCGATACCGGTACCCACGATAGGGGATTCAGTACGCAACAAAGGAACAGCCTGGCGCATCATGTTCGAACCCATCAACGCACGGTTCGCATCGTCATGCTCGAGGAACGGAATGAGGGAAGCCGCGATTGAGGCGATCTGCGCCGGAGCGACATCCATCAAATCCAACTCGGAAGGAGGAACGACAGGGAAGTCACCCTCTTTACGGGCCTTCACCTTATCAGACAAGAAGTTACCGTTCTCGTCCAGTGCGGCGTTACCTTGAGCGATGATCTTACCTTCCTCTTCCTCAGCGGTCATATATTGTACACCGTTCTCAGAGATATCAGCCTTTCCGTCCTTCACGATACGGTAAGGAGTCTCGATGAAACCGAGGTCGTTGATCTTAGCGTAGACACACAAAGAGGAGATCAAACCGATGTTCGGACCCTCAGGCGTCTCGATAGGGCAAAGACGACCGTAGTGCGTGTAGTGCACGTCACGTACCTCGAAGCCCGCGCGCTCACGGGAAAGACCACCAGGACCGAGGGCGGAGAGACGACGCTTGTGAGTGATTTCGGCAAGCGGGTTCGTCTGATCCATGAATTGGGAAAGGGCGTTCGTTCCGAAGAAAGAGTTGATGACGGAAGAGATCGTCTTCGCGTTGATCAAGTCGATCGGAGTGAACACCTCATTGTCGCGGACGTTCATACGCTCGCGGATTGTTCTAGCCATACGGGCCAAACCGACGCCGAACTGGTTGTACAGTTGCTCGCCCACCGTGCGGACACGACGGTTGCTCAAGTGGTCGATATCATCGACGTCAGCCTTAGAGTTGATCAATTGGATCAAGTACTTGATGATTTCGATGATATCCTCGTTAGTGAGGACACCCACGCTCATGTCAGTCTTAAGACCCAATTTCTTGTTGATTCTGTAACGGCCAACCTCACCCAAGTCATAACGTTTCTCGGAGAAGAACAGACTTTGGATCACCTCGCGGGCGGCGTTCTCATCCGCAGGCTCGGCGTTACGTAGTTGGCGATAGATATAATAAACAGCCTCCTTTTCGGAGTTGCTGGAATCTTTCTGCAAAGTATTGTAAATGATCTCGTAGTCTGAGAGGTTCTGGTCCTCCTTGTGGAGCAGGATCGTCTGCACGCCAGAATCGAGAATCATTTGGAGGTGTTCTTTTTCCAGGATGGTCTCACGGTCAATAACGACCTCGTGACGTTCGATGGAAACGACCTCACCCGTATCTTCATCAACGAAATCCTCGACCCAAGCCTTAAGTACACGAGCGGCGAGTTTTCTGCCCTCCACCTTCTTCAAGGCAGCCTTGGAAACCTTTATTTCCTCGGCCAAGCCGAATATTTCGAGAATATCTTTATCACTTTCATATCCGATGGCACGCAACAGCGTGGTAACCGGTAATTTCTTCTTACGGTCGATGTAGGCGTACATGACATTGTTGATGTCCGTAGCGAACTCGATCCATGAACCCTTGAACGGGATGATACGAGCGGAATAGAGTTTCGTTCCGTTCGCGTGCATGCTCTGTCCGAAGAAAACGCCCGGAGAACGATGCAATTGGGAAACGACGACGCGCTCGGCACCGTTGATGACAAAGGTTCCTTTGTCCGTCATATAAGGGATTTGTCCCAGATAGACATCTTGGATAATTGTCTCAAAATCCTCATGGTCAGGATCCGTACAATACAACTTTAACTTAGCCTTCAAAGGCACGCAATATGTAAGGCCTCTTTCGATACACTCGTCGATCGTATAACGAGAAGGATCGATATAGTAGTCCAAGAATTCAAGGACGAAATTGTTACGCGTATCCGCGATAGGGAAGTTCTCGGCGAAAACCTTGTACATGCCCTCGTTTTTCCTTTGCTCAGGAGGGGTGTCCAACTGGAAGAAATCCCTAAACGACTTTAATTGCACTTCAAGAAAATCCGGATACTCGAACGGTTTCTTGACAGAGGCAAAACTAACTCTCTGTTTATTTTCAATAGAAGACATTTATCGAAGATATTAAGTGAACTCAAAAAAGAATATAGACATAAAAAGGTTTAGAACCTTGTGCAAAGGTTCTAAACCAAAGTTCTGTTGCCAGAACCTGTACTATTTAAGTTCAACTTCAGCTCCAGCCTCCTCGAGTTGTTTCTTAAGACCTTCAGCATCAGCTTTAGCGATACCTTCCTTAATAGCACTTGGTGCGCCGTCAACCATGTCCTTAGCCTCTTTCAAGCCAAGACCAGTCAACTCCTTAACCAACTTAACGATAGCCAACTTGTTAGCACCAGCTGATTTCAAAATAACGTCGAAAGAAGACTTCTCCTCAGCGGCAGCAGCACCACCAGCAGCAGGAGCAGCAACAGCAACAGCTGCAGCAGCAGGCTCGATACCATACTCGTTTTTCAAAATTTCAGCAAGTTCATTAACTTCTTTAACTGTCAAGTTAACTAATTGTTCTGCAAAAGCTTTCAAATCTGCCATTTTATTTATCTATTAAAAATGTTTATAATCTATTAACTATTAAAAATTATCTTTCGGAAAGTGTTTTCAACACGCCGTGGATAGTTGAACCTCCGGACTGAAGAGCGGAAATAACGTTCTTAGCAGGCGATTGCAACAATGTAATGATATCCCCAATGAGCTCGTTCTTGCTCTTGATGCTGACCAAAGCGTCCAACTGGTCTGCGCCGACGTAGAAGCTCTCCTCGACATAAGCAGCCTTCAAAGCTGGCTTAGCCAAAGGATTCTTTTTACTGAACTCCTTAATCAACTTCGCAGGAGCATTGCCCGTATCGCACAGGAACAATGCGGAAGGACCTTCCAAGCTAGCGAACAACGGAGAGAAATCCCCCTTACGTTCCAAAGCCTTCTTAAGCAAAGTGTTCTTAACGACAAAAAGCTTAATGTCATTCTTAAAGCAAGCACGTCTCAAATCGCTGGTCAAGTCGGCCGTCAAGCCGGCTGCGTCAGCGATGTAGAAGTGAGCATATTGATTGAGATTATCAAAAATCTGTTCTATAACAGCACCTTTATCTTCCTTTTTCATGTTCCTAAATATTAAATTTCATCAACTGATTTAGGGTCAATTTTAATACCCAGACTCATAGTACTCGAAAGGAAGATGCTCTTAATATAGACACCTTTAGAAGTAGTAGGTTTCAACTTAATCAACGTGTCGATGAAAGCCTTCGCGTTCTCCATAATCTGATCAGCGGTGAAAGACACCTTACCGATAGACGTGTGAACGATACCGCTCTTATCCACCTTGAAATCAATCTTTCCTTGTTTAACCTCTTTAACAGCCTTACCAACCTCATTGGTAACGGTACCGCTCTTAGGGTTCGGCATCAAGCCACGAGGACCCAAAACTCTACCCAAAGCACCGATTTTACCCATGATGGAAGGCATCGTAATGATTACATCAACATCTGTCCAACCACCTTTAATCTTTTCGATATACTCATCAAGACCAACGTAGTCAGCGCCAGCAGCTTTTGCATCAGCCTCGGCATCCGGGGTACAGAGAGCCAAAACTCTCACGGACTTACCCGTACCTGCAGGCAATGAAACGACGCCACGAACCATTTGGTTTGCCTTTCTTGGGTCAACGCCCAAGCGTACATCAATATCAACGGAAGCATCGAACTTCGTGGTAGTGATCTCCTTCACCAAAGCCGAAGCCTCCTTCAAAGAGTAAGATTTTCCTGCTTCAATCTTCTCTAAAGCTAACTTTTGGTTTTTTGTAAGTTTACCCATTTCAATTGAAGTATTAAAAATTATTTACCAGGAAAATCGCCCTTTACACTGATACCCATACTTCTTGCGGTACCTGCCACCATCTTCATGGCGGACTCAACCGTGAAGCAGTTCAAGTCGGTCATCTTATCCTCTGCTATCGCCTTCACCTGCTCCCAAGTGATTTCCGCAACTTTCTTACGGTTAGGCTCTGCGGATCCGCTCTTTTGCTTGGTGATTTCCAGCAATTGAACAGCTACCGGAGGAGTCTTAACGACAAAATCAAAAGATTTATCAGCATAGTAAGTGATGACAACTGGCAAAACCTTTCCAGCCTTATCTTGGGTTCTTGCATTGAATTGCTTGCAAAAATCCATGATGTTGATACCCTTGGAACCCAAAGCCGGTCCTACCGGGGGAGAAGGATTAGCCGCGCCACCTTTTATCTGCAATTTGATAAATCCAGCAACTTCTTTAGCCATTTTACTAATAATTAAAATTGATTATATGGGAAAAGGAATCACTCCTTTTCCACTTGCATAAAGCCCAGTTCTAGTGGAGTCTTTCTTCCAAAGATTTTCACCATCACCTTGAGTTTCTTCCGTTCGGTGTTGACCTCCTCGATCACACCATTGAACCCGCTGAAAGGACCAAAGGTAACCTTCACGGTCTCGCCCTCAGCGAACGTCGTCTGCAAATCGCTCTCAGGATCTTCCATTTCATCAACGCGACCCAAGATACGATTCACCTCTGACTGTCTCAAAGGTACAGGCTCATTAATCTTCTTGGAACCATCGCCCAGGAAACCTATCACATTAGGCATCTCGGACAAACGATGAGGAACCTCTCCGACCAGCTCAGCCTCGACCAAGACATAACCGGGAAGGTAACTACGTTCTTTAGAGATTTTCTTGCCATTTCTAACCTGATAAACACGCTCTGTAGGAATCAAAACCTGTGAGACATACTTACCAAGATCCGTATTCTTGATTTCACTCTCAATGTATTCACGGACCTTGCTTTCCTTTCCACTAATGGCACGCAAAACATACCATTTCTTTCCTGACTCAGACATGCTTTACCCTTTTAATTACGACAAAAGTTTGTAAACTCTACTCATGAATTCCTCGAAAGTCTTATCCACGGCGAAAATGACCAGCGCAATAAGTAGGGAAGCAATAAGAACAACTACTGCATGACTGACCAACTCGCTCTTTTTCGTCCAAGAAACTTTATAAACAAGCTCGTTGTATGATTCTTTGATATAATTTATTACAGCATCCATTTGCTTTTCTGTTTTTGCACGGAAGGAGAGGCTCGAACTCCCGACACCTGGTTTTGGAGACCAGTGCTCTACCAACTGAGCTACTCCCGTGTATGACCCCCTCCCGTCGGAGAGGGGGCCTGATTTATAAAGATTATTAGTCGATAATCTTAGTGATTTGACCAGAACCAACGGTTCTACCACCCTCACGGATAGCGAAACGAAGACCTTCGCTACATGCAACTGGACAGATCAACTTAACCGTGATCTCCAAGTTGTCACCTGGCATAACCATCTCAGTTCCCTCTGGCAAAGAAATCTCACCAGTCACATCCAAAGTACGGATGTAGAATTGAGGACGGTAGTGGTTGTGGAATGGAGTGTGACGTCCACCCTCTTCCTTCTTCAAGATATATACAGAAGCCTTGAACTCAGTGTGAGGAGTAACCTCGCCTGGCTTACAAAGCACCATACCACGCTTGATTTGATCCTTGTCGATACCACGGAGCAACAAACCTACGTTATCACCAGCTTGTCCTTGATCCAACAATTTGCGGAACATCTCGACACCTGTTACAGTTGACTTCAACTTCTCAGCGCCCAAACCGATGATCTCAACCTCGTCACCAACCTTGATCACACCAGTCTCAACACGACCCGTAGCAACAGTACCACGACCAGTGATTGAGAACACATCCTCAACTGGCATCAAGAATGGCTTATCGATGTCACGCTTAGGAAGCTCGATCCAAGTATCAACAGCGTCCATCAATTCCATCACCTTGTCAACCCATTGAGCCTCGCCGTTCAATGCACCAAGTGCAGAACCACGAATGAATGGAGTGTTGTCGGCGTCGAACTCATAGAAGCCCAACAATTCGCGCATTTCCATCTCAACCAAATCCAACATCTCTGGATCGTCAACCATATCACACTTGTTCATGAAAACGACCAAGCGAGGCACGTTCACCTGACGAGCCAAAAGGATGTGCTCACGAGTTTGAGGCATCGGACCATCAGTAGCGGCAACCACGATGATGGCACCATCCATCTGAGCGGCACCAGTCACCATGTTCTTCACATAGTCGGCGTGACCTGGACAGTCAACGTGTGCGTAGTGACGGTTAGCGGTCTCATACTCGATGTGAGCAGTGTTGATGGTGATACCACGCTCTTTCTCCTCAGGAGCGTTATCGATCTGATCGAATGATTTGATCTCTTCCTTACCGAATCCCTTGTCGTGAAGAACTTTAGAGATAGCAGCAGTCAAAGTAGTCTTACCGTGGTCAACGTGACCAATAGTACCGATATTTACGTGCGGTTTGGAACGGTCGAATTGTTCTTTTGCCATAATTATAATTATTTAATTTATTAATGTAAAATCCAAGTATAAGATTTGAGCCGATGACGGGAGTTGAACCCGTGACCTCTTCCTTACCAAGGAAGTGCTCTACCACTGAGCTACATAGGCAACACGAGCGGAAGACGGGATTCGAACCCGCGACCCTCAGCTTGGAAGGCTGATGCTCTACCAACTGAGCTACTTCCGCGTTGGTTGTGGGTAGTGATGGATTCGAACCACCGAAGGCAAGAGCCAGCAGATTTACAGTCTGCCCCATTTGGCCACTCTGGTAACTACCCGATTGTTTAAGAAAACTGGCCACGCCTTATAACATTATAAAGGCGGTTTTCCTTGAGCCTCTTGTCGGATTCGAACCAACGACCCCGAGATTACAAATCACGTGCTCTGGCCAACTGAGCTAAAGAGGCATTCCCAAAACAAGCCGTCCGAGGGTTCCTCGAAACGGCTTGCAAATGTAGACATTATTTTTATCTCCGCAAAATTTTCGGACTATTTTTTTGCGTCATTCTGTTTTTCCTTCGTTTTCAGCACCGAACGTATCATAGCATCCATCGAATTGTCGAACGCCTCCTCGAAGGAGTTCGCGGTCTTGGACACCACCAATTCGTTCCCCGGCAACAAAACTTTCAACATCACCTTCTTGTTTTCAGTCGTCTCAGGTTTAACCAACTCTAGCGTCACATCCGCGGACGTTATCCTGTCGGAATACTGCTCCAACTTCACAATCCTCTTCTGGATGAACTCTTCCAACTTCACTGTAGCGTCAAAATGAATCGCTTTCACATTCACTTCCATGGTCATTTCCTCCTTAATTTAAAGCTCTCGGATGAGCCTGTTTGTAATTCTTTTGTAACTGTTCGAACGTTGTATGCGTGTATACCTCCGTCGCTGCCAGATTCGCATGACCCAACAACTCTCTCACCGCCTCCAGGTCCGCCCCGTTATTCAACATCGCCGTGGCGAACGTGTGCCTGAGCACGTGCGGACTTCTTTTCGACAGGGTGCTGACCGCCGTAATGCACCGGTGAACAATCCTGTAGACCAACATCGGATAGAGCGGCTCCCCTCCGGGACGCACGAAGAAGTAGCCCGAACGTTCGGGCACCGCCTCGTCCCTTACGGACAGATACGCCAGCATCGAGTTCTTCAACGACTCCCCAAACGGCACGTAGCGCTGTTTGTTCCTCTTTCCATTGACCAGTACGGTCCGCGACCGAAGGTCCACGTCCGTGTCCTTCAACGCTATCAACTCGGAAAGACGGATGCCTAACGTATAAAAGGTCTCCATGATCAACTCATCACGAACCGCCTCGTACCCCTCACCGAACATGTCGGCACGACCGGAGAACATCTCCGACATCTCCTCTTCCCGAAGGAATTTCGGCAAACGTTTCTGCCGTTTCGGCGAGACTACCTGGCTCATGGGGTTCTTCCTCACCTCCCCCATCCTGCATAGATAGGAGAAGAACGACTTCAACGCCGACAACTTCCTGTTGACCGTCGACGCGGAGACCCCCGCCTCCATCATGGATACTATCCACTCCCTAACCAAACTTGAATCTACCTTGTCCGGGACGAACTCCTCCGCCCCGCTCCGCTCCAAAACGAACTTCTCGAATTGCGATAGGTCAGCCTGATAAGAAACAAAAGTATGAGAAGAATAGCCCTTCTCATACTTTATATATTGCAGAAATCTATCGATCAACATACGAAGAAGGTATTGCTTACAAGCTTCGTACGAATATACGAAACTATTTTGACATACACAACACCTGCGCGTATTTTTTTAGCCGAATACCGAAATTCGAGCCCTGGTAAAACAGGTCGTACTCTTATTCCTCCGTGCGTCTCAGTTGTTGCACGTAAATAGCGTGCATCATCTGCTGACGTTTTACCACTGACGGCTTCTCAAATTGTTGTCTCTTGCGCAACTCCTTGATGACACCAGTTTTTTCAAACTTTCTCTTAAACTTCTTCAAGGCTTTCTCGATGTTCTCGCCTTCTTTTACTGGAACTACAATCATAATTTATTTTAATGTTTTATATTAGTCTTCAAAAAGCGACCGCAAAAATAGAGATTCTTTTTTTATTCCACAAACGTTTTGGCAAAACTTTTTTCTCCTAATTTTGTTTTCTTCCCCTCTTTTTCTTATCTTTACGTTTCTAATCTTAAATATAATACGTGTATGGACATACTGATCAACCGCTTCATGAAGTACGTCACGATGGAAACCACATCCGACGAATCCTGCGCCAACTGCCCGAGCACCCAAGGTCAACTCGTCTTGGCGAATTACTTGGTCGACGAACTGAACAAACTTGGAGCCAAGGATGTCTCCCTGGACGAGAACGGATATGTCATGGCCACTATCCCCTCCAACATCAACAAGCCCGCGCCCGTCATCGGCTTCATCGCCCATATGGACACGAGCCCGGAGGCCTCGGGAAAGGATGTGAAGCCTAAAATCGTGCGTTTCAGCGGCGCGGATGTCATCATCAACACGGAAAAGAATATCTCCCTCTCCATGGCGGACTTCCCCGAAATGGAGGCTTTCCTAGGACAGGACGTCATCGTGAGCGACGGAACGACCTTGCTCGGTGCGGACGACAAGGCGGGCATCGCCGAAATCATGACCATGGTCGAACTGATGCAGACCGACCCGACCATCCAGCATGGGGAGATTAAAATAGCCTTCACGCCTGACGAGGAGATCGGCAGAGGGGCGGACCGCTTCGACGTCCAGAAATTCGGCGCGCAATGGGCCTACACGGTCGACGGCGGCGCCATCGGAGAGATCCAATACGAGAACTTCAACGCGGCGGTGGCGGAGATCCATATCACGGGCAAGAACGTCCACCCTGGCGAGGCGAAGGGCAAGATGATCAACGCCGCCAGAATAGCGGCCGCCATCCAAAACTCTCTTCCTCTCTCGGAAGTGCCGGAAAGGACTTCGGGCTACGAGGGCTTCTTCCATACGCTGGAGGTGCGCTGCACCCCTGAAAGCGGCTACCTGAAGATGTTGATACGCGACCACGACAAGGCTCGCTTCGAATACAAGAAGGATTTGCTGAGGAAGAACTGCGAACTCATCAACATCCAACACGGCGGAGGGGGTATCGACCTCCATATCAAGGACCAATATTACAACATGAAGGAAAAACTCCTCCCATACATGAACATCGTGGACATCGCCAAGGAGGCCATGCTAAAATGCAACGTCATCCCTAAACCGACGCCTATCCGCGGCGGCACCGACGGCGCGACACTCTCCTTCAAAGGCCTGCCTTGCCCGAACATCTTCACGGGCGGCATGAACTTCCACAGCAGATACGAGTACATCCCTATCCGATCCATGGTCTCCGCAGTGAACGTGCTGACGGAGATTTGTAGAATTACGGCGAGATAAAACCAAAGGAAAGGTTCGAGGCTTATGGCAAAAGGGAAATCCGTATGCGAATACCTGAAGGGCATCCGTAGGCAAATCGCGAAGGCCAACGGCATCGACTATTCCCCTATCCATTGCACCATAAGGGTGACTGCGCAGGCACATGTCCCGCCTGCGAGCAGGAGCGTGAATACCTGGAACGGCAACTGTATGCGAGACAAAAGATGGGCGCCCCCATCAAGACCATAGGACTCTCCATGGCACTGGCGTCCGGAAGCGCATGTTCTTCGGGCCCATCGTCCCCGGCGAACCCTTCGGAAACGAATCCTAACCCAAATGACACAGCCTTACTGGACGAAGAGTTCCGCCCGGCGTGCTCCGACTCGTCCACCTCACAAGATGACAGTTCAGGTCCGGAGGAGAGGGATTGCAAAAGCGATTCGTCTCCATGTTTCACTCTTACTGAATGGGAGGAGATGTATTGGGAATGCGTTCCGCCTCCGTGTCCCGTAGACACCTTCAACTACCCCGAGCTGGACGGATTGGTCGCAAGGAGCCCGGAATCCCCTGGCAAGGAAGACTCAACACAATCCGCCCCAAAAGCACTGGAATCCACCCAGCCTGACGACGATGTGATCATGGGTGCGGTGGTCATGACTCCACCACCCTCCTTCCCTGGCGGCAGAGACTCCCTGATAGCTTTCCTGAAAGAGAATCTCCACTACCCTCAATCAGCCATCGATGACCGTATTGAAGGGACAGTACGCGTCCGGTTTGTCGTCAGACCCGACGGCACCATCTCCAACGCTAACGTGACACAAAGTGTTGACCCACGGCTGGACGAAGAAGCCTTACGGATAGTTCGATCGATGCCCAACTGGAAACCAAGCAGTAAAGGCGTAAATACCCCCTACTACTTACCCATCCGCTTCTCCCTGGAGGGGAACAATCCAACAACTGCCCCCGAGGAGGTGAAAGAATCGGAGTGATTTCCTGTCCGCATCAGGACATTCCTTACCAATTGAACAAAAAATCACCATTTCACAATGTTATAATGGAAAAATCATCTACCTTTGCGGCATAATATCAATAATCAAAAGATGAATTTACATATTCAACTATCAGGCATCTGCGCAGTCCTCTTATTGGCAGGCTGCAATGCAAAGGTTTCGACCCAAATCACGAAGACATACCCGGAAACTGACATCAAGCAGGAGATCAAAGTGGTAAAGGCAAATGACATCATCCCTGACAACACCGAGGTGATCGGCATAGTGGAGGTGGGCGACAACGGTTTAACCGGCAATTCCAAATGCACCTACGAAGCCGTGATTGAAAAGGCGAAAGAGGAAGCCAGGAAGGCGGGAGGAAACGCTATAAAAATCACACAGCACAAGTATCCCGACAGGATCAGCACCTGCCATAGGATAACGGCGGACATCCTACACATAGACAATGTGGACTCCTATTTATTCGGAATGCAACTGAAAAAGGCCAAAGAGTTAGAGGTGAAAGATTCAAGCTATGCGGTGCTGAACATATACCGCCCGCATGAAATCGGACTGAGCCCAGCCTACAATCTACACTTCGGCGATGTAACATTATGCCGGGTACCAAAGGATTACAAGAAAACGGTTCTAATCAAAACAGACAGTAAATCAACGCTTTGGATAAATTCCGAAACGAAAGAAGAGATATCGGCCGACCTCAAGCCAGGACATGTTTACTTCCTACGTTGTGGAATAACGATCGATTTGCTTACACCTCGTCCCTCTCTTTCCCTCTTGGAAGGCGAGGATGGCATGAATGAATTCCTGACACACAATGTCAAGGAAATCGACCCCGTTGTGGACACGTTCGAGATCACCAGAGGAAAGAGCCACGTCTCTTACGGTATGAATTCAGCAAAGGCGGAAGTGGATTCAGTCTCCTCTAACAGTCAAACAAACGTACAAAAGTCCACTGAACCTCAGAAGATAGTATTCGCCCTCAACGGCGGGTACAGCCGTCGCATAGGGGAAATATCCAAAGATGTTCCCACAGAATTGGTCGACCACGTGAAGCGCATTAAAAACGGGTTCCATATCGGGACCGATGCCTCCGGGTTCTTCTCCGAAATATTTGGTGCAGGAGCTAAATTCATGTTTTTCACCGCATCTGACTCAAAATTGGTCAGCAACTACAACGAATACGGAAGATGCACAACCGTCGAAGTAGGCGACAGATATATGATTCCGCTCTTCGGGCCAACGTTAACGACACGATTCATGAGCAGGGACATAAGGAACGCCTTCATGATGACTTGCTCATTAGGATATATGGGCTACACAAATAAAGGGGGAGTCAATTTTTCGAGTTACAAATGCACAGGGAATACGATGTATGCCTCCGTCGACTTCGGTTATGACCATTGGATGTCCCAAAATGTGGCCGTGGGCTTTAAAATCTCACTAATCGGCAGTTCGTTGTCGAAATTCACGCTTGAGCAAGATGGTGTGAAAGAGGTGATCAAACTCGAGAATGACAAACGTGAAAGTCTTACACGAATCGACATCTCCATCGGCATGCGTTTCGGAAAATAAAAGCATAGGGGCGGAATGTTATCCGCCCCTTTTCATTCCCCCCATCCCCCCTAACATTATCCGCGAAAGTTTATTATCTTTGCCCAAAATAGAGGTTTTATGAATCAAAAGAAGGAAAACTGGGGATCACGGGTCGGACTCATCCTGGCGATGGCGGGAAGCGCCGTAGGCATCGGCAACTTCCTAAGATTTCCTATCCAAGCCATCCAGAACGGTGGCGGCGCCTTTATCATCCCCTATATCGTGTCGTTCGTCCTCCTGGGTCTGCCTTTGGTCATGATCGAGTGGTCGACGGGTAAGTTCGGCGGTCTGCACGGGCACCACTCGCCCCCGATGATCATGCAACGGCTGGACCACCGCAAGATCTGGCGCTACACGGGTTCCCTGGGACTCTTCTCCAGCCTCATCATCTCCTCCTACTACTGCTACATAGAGAGTTGGATCCTTTCCTACGCGATACACTCGGTGATCGGTTCGTTCAGAGGCATGACGGAAACGGAGATCTCCGCCTTCTTCGACACCTACCTGAACCTCAAGGAGTCCACCTTCGGAATCCCTTACGACACCCTGCTTTGCTTCATCTTCTGCCTATGGCTGAACATCTTCATCATCAGCAAGGGCATCAACAAAGGTATCGAGCGGGTCGCTAAGATATGCATGCCGATGTTGCTGTTCTTCGGACTGTTCCTCGTCGTCAAGGCATACTCCCTCAAGGCGGGCGACAGTGGCGCCATTTGCGACGGGACGACCGCCATCGACTTCCTTTGGACACCAGACTTCAACTCACTCTCCAACCCTAAGATATGGCTGGCGGCGGCGGGACAGGTCTTCTTCACGCTCTCCCTCGGCATGGGAGCCATACAGACCTACGCCTCCTACCTGAAGCGGGACGAGGACATCGCCCTCAGCTCCATGACCTCCGCCTTCACCAACGAATTCACGGAGATCATCCTCGGTAGCGCCATCATCATACCGATCGCGGTGGGCTACCTCGGCATCGACAAGGTGGTCGAGCTGGCGCAGACAGGAGGATTCGGACTGGGATTCCGCACCATGCCTTATCTTTTCGGACAATGGGGAGATTTCCTGTCGGCCATAGCGGGGCTCGCCTTCTTCGGACTGCTCTTCTTCGCCGCCATCACCTCCTCGCTCTCCACCACGCAACCCTTTGTGGCTTTCCTGTCCAACAGCTATAACTGGTCGCAGAAAAGCACCTCCTACACCCTAGGCGCGATCATTCTCATCATCGCCCTTCCGTGCATCTTCTTCTTCGAGAAAGGGGTGTTCGACCAATACGATTTCTGGGGAGGCACCGTGGCCCTCTTCCTCTTCGCCACCATAGAAGCCATCGCCTTCTCATGGGTGATGGGCATCGAGAAGGGGTGGAAGCTGATCAACTACCATGCGGACATGCAGATACCGAAGTTCTTCAAATATGTGCTGAAGTATGTCACGCCGACCATGCTGATCACCATCTTCCTCGCAGCCCTCTTCAAGCCGAAGAACGACGATTGGTCACTGATCAGCCTGAAGGGATGGCCATTGGACGACTCCGCCATCATAGCGGAACTGACCCACCAAGGCATCTCGGCAGACGACCCGAACATCGCCTACATCGACGGGGCAAGGATCGGCATGGCCATACTCCTGGTGCTCGTCTGCGTACTAATCTGGCATGCGTCCTACACAAGGGAACAACGCATCCTCAAAGAAAGAAGGGAGGGTAAATTATGAAAACATCTGTTCTATTCATGCTCATCGTACAGGGTACCGTGACCGTCATACTCGGCATCCTCTTCTATAAAGTGTTGACGATTGGGAAGAAGGAGAAGAAGGAAAAAGAGGAGCGAGAGAATTAAGAATTAAGAAACGTTAGTTCGACGTGGTCAATTAAGAGTTATAGGGATAATGTGACTCATCCCAATAATCCAGATGTTATAACTACCATAGCATTCTATGATAAAAGGACGCACAAGATTAAGTCTTCCATAGACCTAGCTTACAATAAATCAGGAGAATACATACCATATTCGACTGAAATTGTCAAGGGGAGGGAAAAAATCTTTGGAACCCACTATCATAAGTGGCCTGCAGGAGAAAAAGGGAAATCTGGTCGTACGCGTCATGATACCGGAAACTCATACGCACCGACTGAAAAAGAAATGCGTTATATAAAATTTGTCGCTCTTCCTCCTATTACACTCCCTGCACAACATCTGGCAATTATCGGCAATGTGTTGAAGGGAATTTAACGATACGTTTATTTATGCTAATTGTAACCAATTTGTAACACCTACTTTTCCCCGATTATGGTCACTTCATCTTAATTTTGTATCATCATGCAATAAATGGGGGCATGCTGGTTATGCCTATGTGTGACAGTTTCCGAGCCTCAGGAAGCATGGATGCAGATATCTCACGCAGCGAGTCCAGCCGTTTTATGACAGCATAAAGCATTATCAGAAGATGTTGCCAACTGTCAAAATGTTTTACGTATATCTCACTGCCTACAGTTTTGCCAAACTCAAGAACTTTTCGCTTGTCTAGCAAATTTATCAACTGTCCGTACATCGGCTGTCCGCTAAAATGTATACTTTTGCCCATCGTTTATCTTATTTTTGTGGTGAAAACAAAATTAAACGAAAAGGCTGAATTCGAGTCCTCGAATTCAGCCTAACTTTTTTGCCTTTAAAATACTTTAGCGGACAGCAATAAAATTTATTATAGAACCCACCGTGTTTGTTATTTAATAATGATTTTCTCTTTTAAATCACCGAACGATAAGATGTATTCTCCTGTAGCAAGAGTGCCTCGTTCAACTCTTAACATGTTCTCGCCTGCGTGTACTTCAAATGATTCAAGCAAGACCACTCTTCCTGCCATGTCGGTGATGGAAAGTGTAATGTTTTTCGATGTTTCAGAAGGATAAGAGATGATCAGATATTCAGTCATCGGATTTGGATATAGCGAAACTTCTTTCTGTGATTCTATGTTTTCGATAGAAGTTCCTTCTTGATTCATTCCCATCAAATAATAACATGCATTCTTTATCACAGACAATCCATCTTCTGTAATGTTTCCATACGAACTACTGTTCAATCCTATTTGAATGTATGGCTCATTAATCTTCGTTCCAGCGATGGAGCTT
>JAFXPK010000017.1 GCA_017527905.1 Paludibacteraceae bacterium | reverse complement strand
TCGTTGGTGACGTCGCCCGAGCTGAGGGTCTGGCCGCCATAGCGCACCTCGTACTTCGAGCCTTCGCCGCCCGTGAGTTCGTAGGATATCGTTTCGGAGCCACCTGGCAGGACGAGGTATAGTTCATCCTCGACGGTCAGTTGGAGGTTAGGCGTCTCCTTGTTCACCGTGAGGCTGTAGTTCACGATGCTGTCGCACCCGAAGGCAGTCTGCAGCGTGTCGCTCCAGGAGGCGTCCTCCGTGTAGGTGGTTCCATTCCATGTGTAGCTGCCCTCCGCGATGATGGAGGAGTCCTTCGTCACGCTCTTGTGGATGTTCAGGTGATAGACGATGATGCTGTCGCCTCCGCTGGCGGTTTGCAATGTGTCGTTCCATGTGGTGCTCTCCGTGTAGGTGATGTCCCTGAAGACGAGCACGTCGCAGGCGGAGGTGTCCTTCTCCGTGAAGGTGGCAGGGGTTGTCGTACTGCCCGTGATTTCCAAGTGATAGGTGATGACGCTATCGCACCCGAAGATGGTTTGCAACGTATCGCTCCATGAGGTGCTCTCGGTGAAGGTGATATCCTTCCAGGTGTAGTTGCTCTCTGCCGAGATGGTTTCCTCCGTCACGGCGCTTTTGTGGATGGTCAGATGATAGACGATGATGCTGTCGCCACCGCTGGCGGTTTGCAATGTGTCGTTCCACGAAGCATCATTCGTGTAGGTGATCTCCTTGAAGACGAGCAGGTCGCATGCGGCGGTGTCCTTGTGGACGATAGGGGTAGGGGTCACGCCATCGATCACCAGACGATAGTTCACGACGCTATCGCACCCGAAGATGGTCTGCAGCGTGTCGGACCACGAGGTGCTTTCGGTGAAGGTGTTCCCCTTCCATGTGTAGCTGCCCTCCGCCGTGATGGTGGAGTCCGTTGTCGCGCTCTTGTGGATGGTCAGATGGTAGGTGACGATGCTATCGCCTCCGCTGATGGTTTGCAGCGTATCGTTCCAAGTAGCGTTCTCCGTATAGGTGATCTCCTTGAAGACGAGCAGGTCGCATGCGGCGGTGTCCTTGTCGACAAAGGTGGCAGTGATAGGCGTGGTGCCTTTGATCTCCAGACGATAGTTGATGATACTGTCACAATTTTCGCTTGTCTGCAGCGTGTCGGACCAGGAGGTGTTCTCCGTGTAGGTGATATCTCCCCAAGTGAAGCTTCCTTCCGCCTCGATCAATGAATCGAGTTCATAGGCGAGACCTCTAATCTCGAAGTTAGTAGGAACTTCGGAGTCTCCATGCTTGTCGTACGTGCTTCCGCAAGGGAAGACGAAGGTGCCAGGACCGTCCACGTCCATCACCCAGTTATAGGTGGCCAGCACATCATTGTCCAAAGTCATCAAGCCCACTTTTATATAGTTCAGGGATGTACATCCTTTAAATAAATTGTTGTATGAGGACTCTTCTAGTTGGGTGGCTGGCAATTCAGGTGCCTGTACCAGGTTGGAACAGTTCTCGAACATTCCGGCATAGCAATATGTAGCCAATGTGGTGGCTGGCAATTCAGGAGCAGTCGAGAGGCTCACACAGTTGCTGAACATCTCCTGGTAGCAGCCTTCCGCCAGGACGTCGGCAGGAAGGTCTGGAGGGGTAACCAGACTCTCGCAAAGCGAGAACATGAACGCATAGCAGTTGGATTCCATCTTGGTGGCCGGTAATTGGGGCGCTTGTGTCAGTGAATAACACTTATAGAACATTGTGGTATAACAGCCTCCCGCCAGCGTGGTGGCCGGCAATTCGGGAGCCACGACAAGTTTTTGGCAATCGTTGAACATAGCGGCATAACATCCTGTAGCCAATGTCGTAGCAGGCAATTCAGGCGCTTTCTCCAGCTTCCGACAAGCAAGGAACATGTTGGAATAGCAATGTTCTTTCATCTCCAAGGCAGGAAGATCGGGAGCTTGTGTCAGGCTTTCGCAATACATGAACATGCGGGAATAACATCCGTCCTCCAATTGTGTGGCTGGCAATTCGGGAGCCTTTTCAAGGCTGGCGCATTGATAGAACATGTTTTCGTAGCATCCCTCAGTCAGTTTGGTTGCTGGTAATTCAGGCGCTTGGGTAAGAGACGAGCAATTGTAGAACAGGTGGGAGAAGCAATAGTCGTTTGGAATCTCCGAGGAGGTCCCTTCTCCGTCGATTAGGCTCATCACGCTACCGCTAGCCGCGATATACCCCGTCATTCTGAACATAGTGTATGGATTATTATCTCCTCCCTCTGCGTTTCCACGGGAGAACCCTTCCGGATTATTTCCCTTGAAATAGACTTTGTCGCCTGTATTCTTCAGCTGAATCTCTTCTCCTGCCCCCAATGTCTGCCATGTCTTGCCACCGTCTATGGAGTATTGCACGTCAGGGGAGTTGCCGTTCCGGTTTTCGTACCACACCTTTGTGTCGGTCTCCTCTGCGGTGAAGCAGAGCCAATTGCCAGGAGCGGGTTCGCCCGCTTTCTTGTATTGTGCCGTATAATAGTAGACATCCGGGTCTGGCAGTATGGTCAGTTCCTTGTCCCAACCATAGAATTCAAGTCCGTCGCCGTAGGTTGGTGTCTCTCCTTTGTATACAGGAACGGTCTTGCAGTCGATGGTGTCCCGCCAGAGCTCTGTTTGGTCCTGATTCAGGAAGATGACGATCGGGGAAGCCTTGATGGTGAAGTTATCAGGCACTTCGTGGATACCATGCTTGTTATATTTGCTGCCGCAAGGGAAGACGAAGAGTCCTTCTTCGTTTACGCCATCGACCCAATTCGAAGTGGCCAGGAAGTCATTGTCCAAGGACATGACGCCCACCTCGATATAGTTCAGGCTGGAGCAACCTTGGAACATCGAGTTGTAGCAAGCGGGAACCAACTGTGTGGCTGGCAGAACGGGTGCCGTGTCTAGGTTGACACAATCCACGAACATGGATTGATAACAAAGTTCTGCCAGATTCCTGGCCGGCAATTCCGGTGCGCTGGTTAAGCTCTGGCATCCTTGGAACATAAGGGCGTAACAACTTTTGGCCAACTCCCTGGCTGGCAGTTCCGGCGCCTTCTCCGCAAGTAGGCACTTCTCGAACATGGCTAAATAACATTCCTCCGCCAAATTGGTTGACCTCAGTTCTGGCAGTTCCATCAGGCTTGAACACAATTGGAACATGCCTTTGTAGCATCCCTCCTTCATTATTTCGGCAGGTAGCTCCGGCGCGTCCGTCAGTCGCTCGCAGTCTTGGAACATATAGCTATAGCAGTATGGAGCCAATGTGGTAGCTGGCAGTTCAGGAGTCTTCTCCATGGAGGTACATTCCGCGAACATGCTCAAATAGCATCTGTCCGCCAACGTGGTGGCTGGCAGTTCCGGTGCTTGTTTCAATCTCGAGCAGCGCCAGAACATTCCTTCGTAGCAGTTGTTCCTTAATTTTGTGGCTGGCAATTCGGGGGCCTTCGTGAGGAATTCCGCCCCCTCGAACAGGTATGCGAAGCAATAGTCGTTCGGAATAGTGGTGGAGATTCCCCTTTTGTCCACCAAACTCATCACGCTACCGCTGGCGGCGATATCTCCCGTGCTCATCACGAAGTAGGCATAATTGTTCGCATCCAGGGAGAAACCGTTCGGGTTGTTTCCCCTCAGGTATACTTTATTGCCGGTTCCGCCCATCCATACCGTGTCGCCATACACCATACTGTGCCATGTGGTTCCTCCGTCGGCGGAGTATTGTACGTCAGGACCGTATTGCCCGCGGGTCATGCAGAAGAAGGAGGCGTTGTCCGATTCGGCGGTGAAGCACAACCAGTTGTTTTCGGACGGATCCTCGTATTGCGCCATGTAATAGTAGGTGCCTATTTCCGAGTGCGAGGTCAACTCAGGTTCCCAACCCGTGAAGACAAGTCCCTCTTTGTAGAATGGTGTCTCAGGATCCCCCAAGTATTCCGCCTTCATGTCGCAACCAATGGTGTCCCTCCACAACTCCGTGCTGTCCGGGTTCAGGAAGACGACGATCGGTGAGCTGATGATGGTGAAGTTATCCGGCACCTCCGACTTGCCATGCCTGTCGTAAGTGCTACCGCAAGGGAAGATGAATACACCAGGCCCGTTCACGCCTGCGACCCACTCTTCCGTGGCATAGAAATTATTATCCAAGGTCATGACACCCACCTTCATGTAGTTTAGGCTGCTGCATCCCTTGAACATGTCGCGGTAACAAGCATTGACGAGTGTCTTGGACATCAAATCAGGCGCTTCGACCAAACTGGTGCATTCTGTGAACATGCTCTCATAGCATGAAGTCGCTAATGTGGTGGCAGGAAGTTTAGGAGCTTCTGTCAAACTTGTACAACGTCCGAACATTTTGATATAGCAGCTATCCGCCAATGTGGTGGCGGAAAGTTTCGGCGTTTCGGTCAAACTATAGCAACCATAGAACATGGTGTTATAGCAATTCGGCTCCAGCTGTGTGGCTGGCAACGCTGGCGCTTGGGATAAACTTTTGCAATACAGGAACATGCCTGCGTAGCATCCTGTACTCAACTGTGTGGCAGGCAATTTAGGAGCCTGAGTCAGGTTTGTGCAATTCCGGAACATGCCTAAATAGCAATGATCCTTTAATGTCTTGGCAGGTAATCTAGGTGCTTTTGTGAGGGAATCTTGTTCACGGAACAGGTATGAGAAACAGAATTCGCAAGGAATGACATCTGTTTCACCCTCTCCGTCTATCAAACTCATCACACTACCGCTGGCGGCGATACTTCCTGTCATTCTGAAACTGGTGTGACGGAATTCTTTCGACGTCCTTGTTGCGGCTGCGGTAAGTCCTGTGTGGGAGAATCCGTCCGGATTGACACCCCTGACATAAATTTTGTCACCCACCTTCTTTAAGGTTATAGGGGTGCTATCGTTCCATTGCGTCCATGTCTGTCCGTCGTCGAGGGAGTATTGAACGTCCGGGTTGTTGTTTATGTTTTCGTACCACACCCTCGAACCATCTTTTTCGGCGGTGAAGCAGAGCCATTTGCCCGGCGCCGGGTCTTCTTCCTCTTCCTCGTCGTATATGGCGGTATAGTAGTAGACATCCGCCTCTTCGATCGTCTCCAATTCCGGGTCCCATCCTATGAAGTTGGACGGCAGCGGGTCACCCCCATATACGGGCGTCTCGTTGCAGTTGATGGTGTCGCTCCAAAGCACGGTGCTGTCCTCGTTCTGGAAGATGACGATAGGAGAGGCCTTGATGGTGAAATTATTAGGCACTTGTGAGATGCCGTGTTTGTCGTATGTGCTACCGCAAGGGAAGATGAACAATCCTTCTCCGTTCACGCCCTCCACCCATTTGTTCGTGGCACCCGCCAATGGGTCCGTCACGTTAAGATCGAACGTTGCTGCTTGGTAATCCAACGACTTGACTCCCACCTTGATGTAGTTCAGACTGGTGCATCCCTTGAACATCTCTTCGTAACAACCGTCAGTGAGTGTCTTGGCAGGCAGTTCGGGAGCCTCCACTAGGCTGGTGCAGCCAGAGAACATGTTGTTATAGCAATTCGCCTCCAACGTGGTGGCAGGCAGTTCGGGAGCCTTTGTCAAGTTGGCGCAGCCGGAGAACATTCCGTGGTAACAGCCTTCCGCCAAATTCGTGGCAGGTAATTCGGGAGCTTCGGTGATGGCACATTCGGAGAACATGCCGGAGTAGCAGTTTTCAGCCATCTCGGTGGCAGGCAGTTCGGAAGCCTCCACCAGGCTGGTGCAGTGAGAGAACATGCTGTTATAGCAATATGGGGCTATCTCTGTGGCGGGCAATTCGGGAGCTTTTGTCAGACTCGTACAATTGCCGAACATGTTGAGATAGCACCAGTCGCTCGTTTTTTTAGCTGGAATCGCAGGCGGATTGACTAGGGACGTGCAAGATTGGAACATGATATAACAACACTCGGCCGCCGGAGTGAATTCCGGGAAATCCGGCACGTCGGTCAGGCTTGAGCAGCCTGCGAACATGTAGGCATAGCAATGGTATTTCAGTTCAGTGGCTGGCAATACACAAGATTTTTTCAGGTTGGCACATGCGATGAACATACGGGCATAGCAGCTGTCCGCCAATTCAGTGGCAGGCAAGTTAGGGGCCTCGATTAGGCTCGAACAACCCGCAAACATGCCTTCATAGCAGGAAACCTCCATCTTGGTGGCCGGCAGTTCTGCGATTTGGGTCAATGCCGTGCAACCCGCGAACATACAATCATAGCAATGCTTGGCCAATGAGGTGGATTTCAATTCAGGTGTTTTGCTCAGACTGCTACATTTTTGGAACATAACGCTGTAACATCTCTCCTTCATTTCTGTGGCCGGCAATTCTGGGGCATATAAAAGGCTCGTACATCCATCAAACATGTAGGAATAACATCCGTCCTTCAATTCGGTGGCTGGCAGTTCCGGTGGGGCAAGAAGCCCAATGCAGTTGGTGAAAAGATGGTTGAAACAGTAGTCTCCAGGAATCTCGGTAGAGGTTCCCTCCCCGTCGACGAGGCTCATCACGCTACCGCTGGCCACAATCTTCTCGCTCATCACAAATTGGGTGTATTGTTGCATCGACGTGGAGAACCCATTCGGATTGATTCCCTTGAAGAAGGCCCTGTCTCCCGCCGTTTCCAGTTCGAAGGAACCGTTTGCCGGCAATGTTTTCCACGTTTTCCCTTCGTCGATGGAATACTGAATGTCTGGTGTATTCCCGCCGATGTTCATGCACGAGATGAAGGCATGATCCTCTTGGGCGGTGAAGCAGAGCCAATTGCCTGGTGCGGGAGGAACTGCCTTATCGTATTCCGCCACGTAATAATAGATGTCCGGATCGTCGAGGCGCGTCATTTCCTTGTCCCATTTCACAAACACATGCGCATCGTCCAGGAATGGCACTTCAGGCCCGTAGTCGGGGGTCTCGCCGCAGTCGATGGTGTCCCGTCTCAGCAGCGAGCCATCCGGGTTCATGAAGACGATGATAGGAGAACTGATGATGTCGAAATTCGTCGGCACCTCGGAGGCTCCATGCTTGTCGTAGGTGCTACCGCAAGGGAAGATGAACTTGCCGGGACCGTCCACCATTGCCACCCATCCCGAAAAGGCGTTGGTGGTATTATCCAATGTCTTGATACCTACTCTGATGTAGTTCAATTTATTGCACGAATAGAACATCATGAAACAGCTCAACGAATCCAGCGTCGTTGCGGCTATATAAGGCGCAGTCTCTATGCTATAACACCTTTCGAACATGCAGAAGTAGCAGTCTTTCTCGAGTTTTAAAGCGGGCAATACTGACGGTGCTTTCGTCAAGTTGTCACATGCGCAGAACATGTTCGAATAGCAACTTCGCGCCAATTTGGTGGCTGGCAGCTCGGGTGCTTGGATAAGGTTCGTACAATTGCTGAACATGGTCGTGTAACAATATGGGGTCACCTCCTTCGCCGGAAGTTCCATCGCTCGGGTTAGGCTTGTACATTGCATGAACATACCTGAATAACAGCCATCTGTCAAGGTGGTGGCGGGTAGTTTTTGGATCTCCGTCAGACTCGTACAATGTGCGAACATATCTCTGTAACAGCTGTCTGCCAATGTCCTGGCAGGCAGTTCCGGCATTTTGGTCAGACTGATGCAGCTATCGAACATGGCTGTATAGCAATTACTTTCCAATTTCGTGGCGGGCAGTTCCGGCGCCTTTGTGAGGGTCTGGCAACCTGCGAATAAACGGTTGAAGCATTCTCTGTTAGGAATCTCCAGACTTGCTCCCTTCCCGTCGATGAGGCTCATCACACTACCGCTGGCGGCGATTTTCCCAGTCATGGAGAATTGTGTCCTTTGCGTATCATTGGAGAATCCATTCGGGTTGTTTCCTCGGAAGTAGACCCGGTCACCCACATTCTCCAACGGAACTGCTACCCCCTCGTCCAGCCGCGTCCAACCATTGTCAGGGTTGTAGGAGTATTCCACGTTAGGATTGTTGCCTCCCTTGTTGATATATGAGATTTGGACCCCAGCCTCCTCCGCCGTGAAACAGAGGTAGTCGACAATGTTCGGGTCATACGTCCGCTCGTATTCCGCCGTCACATAGTAGGCGGGAGCACCATCATATTGGAGGGAGGATGGATCTTTGTCCCAACCTAAGAACTTACTGTTTTCGCCATAGGTTGGATCTCCTTCCCCATGGTACGCTGGCGTTCCGTCACAGTCGATGGTGTCCTTCTCCAGCACCGTCTTGTCCGGGTTCTGGAAGATGACGATGAATTGGGGCGTGCGGATCATGAAGTTGTCCGGCACCGCTGATATGCCATGCTTGTTGTATGTGCTGCCGCAAGGGAAGACGAAGGTTCCGTCATTTCCCACGTTGGTGACCCATTCCGACGTCGCATCCGCATCCGCATCCAGGTCTTTCGTGCCCACCTCGATATAGCTCAGGCTGGTACATCCTTGGAACATCCCCTTGTAACAATCCGTTTCCAGTGTGGCGGCCGGCAGAACAGGCGCTTTCTCAAGATTGGTACAACTCTTGTACATCCATTGGTAACAACTCTTTTTTAGTGCGGTGGCTGGCAACTTGGATGCGATGGCTAGTCCCGTACACCCCTCGAACATGCTTGAATAACAGAAATCCTCCATCTGGGTAGCAGGTAGTTCCGGAGCGTTCAGGAGGGCAGTACAACCTCTGAACATGCCTGTGTAACAGTATCTTGCCAACTTGACGGCTGGTAGTGCGGGCGCATCCGCCAACTTCACGCAGCTCTCGAACATATTTTCATAACAATTCTCCGCCAACTGGGTGGCCGGCAATGCAGGTGCCTCGGTGATCGCGCACATCGCGAACATGTTCTCGTAGCAGTGGGGCGCCAATATCGGGGCGGGTAGTTTCGAGGCTTCCTTCAGACCCATACATGCGTTGAACATGTTTGAGTAACATCCTATCGCCAACTTTGTGGCTGGCAACACTGGCGCCTCGGTTAGAAATATACAGGTACGGAACATGCCGGAGTAGCAGTATTCAGCCAATTGGTTGGCAGGCAATTCCGGCGCTTGGGTGATGCCTGTAGCCCTGAACATGTCTTGGTAGCATCCCCGTTCCATGGTGGTGGCTGGCAACTCCGGCGCTTTCGCCATATAACTGCAGTTTTCGAACATCGAGGCGTAGCAGTACTTCTTCAAAGTGGTGGCGGGCAGCTCCGGCGCCTGTTGGAGGTACTGGCAGTCCTTGAATAGACCATAGAAGCAATAATCCGCAGGAATCACGGTGGAAGTTCCCTCCCCGTCAATCAGGCTCATCACACTACCGCTGGCGGCGACAAATCCGTTTATGACGAAGTGGGGGGCTTCGGATTTCCCGTATGGGCGACTCTCGTCATATTGACCCTTGAAAAGGACTTTCTCCACTCCTTCTTCTTTATCTAATGTGATGCTTGTCTTGTTCGTCATCACTTCCCATGTCTGTCCGTCATCCAACGAATATTGGATGTCCAGAGATTCTGGATTTTCACAACTAATTTCCGGCCACCCGTCCGTGACAGAGAGGCAAAGATAGTTGGCGGCTGTCCCGTAGAAGACTGAAAGAAAAGACAATAATAATGCGGCGTACCACCTACAATGACTGTGTATGTTAACCATAAAACCCTAAAATTTATATTTCCCTTGGCAAAGAGGAACCTGTAAACACTTTTAGCAATAACGGATGGCAAATTTAATCATTTCGTTAATGATTCCAAATTTGTCGGTCGGAATGTTTCTAAAATTGTTGCATTTTTCTCTTTTTGGTCATGTGGCATCTCGCTCGTGAAGATGCTTCCCGTGTTGTTCCTGCCTGATTTCTGGCGCATGTTTCACCTCCGCGCATGAGGGGGCTTACCGTGCGGGGAATGTTTGGCTGATTCCTTGCTCGATATGCTCTAGTTGTACCTCCACGCCGAACTTGCGGGAGATGTGCTCCGCCAAATGTTGGGCCGAATAGACCGACCTGTGCCTGCCGCCCGTGCATCCGCAGGAGAACATCAGGGAGGTGAAGCCTCGCTCCATGTAGCGGAGGACGTGCGCATCCGCCAAAGCATAGATATGCTCTAGGAAGTTCTTGATCTCATCGTTGGATTCGAGGAAGTCGATCACCGGCTTGTCCAATCCGTTCAGCGGTTTGTATTGGTCGTACTTGCCCGGGTTATGCACTCCCCGGCAATCGAACACGTAACCTCCCCCGTTACCGGAGTCGTCTGTCGGTATTCCTTTCTTGTAGGAAAAACTGAACACTTTGACTTTCAGTGCTTTATTGTCCGGTAATGGCTTGTTTTGGAACTGTGGCAGTTCGGTCAGTTGACGCAAGGTCTGGACGAGGTATGGAAAGTCCGGGTAGGCGTGTCGTTGGAGCAGGCCCTTTAGGTTGTTGAGGGCGAATGGAATGCTCTCTATGAAGTGCGGCTTGCGCTCGTAGAGCCCGCGAAACCCGTAGGCGCCTAGTACTTGGATTGTGCGGAAGAGCACGAAGATGGAGAGCCGTTCCCTGAACTTCGCTCCGTCGATAGGGGTGTAGCGGCTGGCCGACTGGATGTAGGTCTCCACGATTTTTTCCCGCAACGAATCGGGGAAGTTGGCTTTCGCCTGCCAGGCGAAGGAGGCCACGTCGTAGTATATCGGGCCTTTACGTCCTCCTTGGAAATCAATGAAATAGGGTGCACCCTCCTTGATCATGATATTGCGCGACTGGAAATCCCTGTAGAGGAAGGTGTCGCTTGGTTCAGCTAAGATCGCATCGCACAGTTTCTCGAAATCCTCCTCCAACTTAGGTTCGGAGAACTCTATGCCTGTGAGTTTCAGGAAATCATACTTGAAGTAGTTGAGGTCCCAGAGGATGGAGCGCCGGTCCATTTCGGGGATGGGGAAGCAGACGGAGAAGTCCAGTCCTTGCGCCCCCTTGAACTGCAAGTCGGGTAGGAGGGCTATCGTTTTGAGGATGAGAGACTCCTCCTTTTCGCTGAAGTGACCGCTCTTGACGCCCCCTTGGATGAGGCTGAAGAGGGAGTCGTCGCCCAAGTCCTCCTGCAGGTAGAAACGGTTGTCGTCGGAGGCGAGGATAAGCTTTGGCGTGTTGAGGCCCTTCTCCGTGAAATGTTTCGCCAGATGGATGAAGGCTTTGTCCTCTTCTTCGTTGGTGCCTTCCACACCGATGAGGGTGTGGTGGGCGGATTTCAGCCTATAATATTTCCTGTTGGATCCTTCTCCTTTTATTTTTTCGCAGAGGGGGGTCTCTCCCGTTGCTTTCTCGAAAAGTGCGATTAATTCTTTCATTCTGATTTTTTATTTTTAACAAAGGTAGTTAATTTTGCACTATGCTCGTGTTTAATACTACATATTTGGTGGCTAAATCGTCGGAAAATGATTTTTTGGCGTGGATGAAGGCGGTCTATGTGCCTGCTGTCCAGAAGATTGGCCTGCTGGGTGCTCCCCGGTTGTACAAGGTTTTGGTGAGCGAGGAGGAGGGTATTACCTATTCCTTGCAGTTCGATGCGGAGACGGTCGCCGATATGTCTAAGTTTAAAAACCATCACTTGGCGGAGTTGGAGCAGATGCTTTTTAGTAGATTTGGCGAGTCAGTGCTCCATTTTTCCACCTATCTGAAGTCTTGTGCGATATGAGTCCTGCGAAGAAAACTACGGTGGAAAGGATCATTTTGGGGATTGACCCGGGTACCAACCTCATGGGTTACGGGGTGATCCGCGCCGTGGGGAACAAGGCGGAGTTCGTGCAGATGGGTGTGCTGGACATCCGCAAGGTGGGGGATACCTACATGAAACTGAAGGCGGTCTACGACAAGGTGATCGAGTTGGTGGAGACTTTCCTGCCGGACGAGTTCGCCATCGAGTCGCAGTTCTTCGGGAAGAATGTGCAGTCCATGCTGAAGCTGGGCAGGGCGCAGGGGGTGGCGATCGCGGCGGCTTTGCAGCGTGACCTTCCCATCGCGGAGTATGCCCCGCTGAAGATTAAGATGTCCATCACGGGCAACGGCGCCGCGTCGAAGGAGCAGGTGGCCTCCATGCTGCAGCGCCAGCTGAATATACCCGTCGATGCGATGGAGAAACACTTGGACGCTTCCGATGCGTTGGGTGTGGCATTGTGCCATTTTTACCAGATCAACCGCGCCGTCCCGGAGAAGCATTTCAACAGTTGGAAGGACTTCGCCGCGAAGAACGAGAAACGGGTGAGCGGATGGAAGGAGTTCTTGGAGGAGAAAGAAAAGAAGGAATAGTCATGAAATATACTAGATTGGAATCGGACAAGGTGATCGCCGGCATGGAGAATGTCCGCCTGGACTGTGCCCGGTTCGAACGTGTGCCGGGGGCTGACGAGTCGTTCGCCATGTTGCGCATTGTGCGGAAGGACCTTCCGTTCGCGGATCAGGTTGAGGCCCTTTTTGACTTGCTGGACTATCTCTTGAAGCGGGAGAGTGGACAGACTGTTGTCTTTGCCCGTTTTTTCCTGAGCGATGCCGCCAACCAGGAGGCTGAGGTGTTGCGCCGATGGGAGGCGCTGGGCGTTGTCTGCCCCGTCTCCGTCATTCAGCAACCGCCTTTGGACGGTACGAAGCTGGCCGCTTGGGTCTATTCCATCTCGGGGGCTTCGGTGTCCCGCTCGGATGATTTGTACAAGGTGAATACTGCTCATTATACCCATTATTGGATGGTCAATGGAACCTGCCCGGAGGCGGATTCCGCCCACCAGACCACCTCGTTGCTGGAGGGATACGAAGCCTCATTGCGTCGTGTGGAATGCGACCTACCGAACCATTGCGTGCGCACATGGTTCTTCGTCCAGAACGTGGACGTGAACTACGCCGGGGTGGTGACCGGACGTCGAGAGAATTTCTTGGGCATGGGCCTGAACGAGCATACCCATTACATCGCCAGCACTGGCATCGAGGGACGGAGCGCGGATCCGAAAGCCTTGGTGCGGATGGATGCATATGCGGTGGCGGAGTTGAAGCCCGGACAGCAGCAATACCTTTACGCCCGTACCCATCTGAACCCCACGTCGGAGTACGGTGTCACCTTCGAGCGGGGAGTCAAGGTGAAGTACGGAGACCGTTCGCACCTCTACATCTCAGGCACCGCCAGCATCGACAACAAGGGCGAAGTGGTCCATGTGGGGGACGTGCGCAAGCAGACGGAGCGTATGTGGGAGAATGTGGAGATGCTTTTGAAGGAGGGCAACGCCTCGTTCGACGATGTCGCTCAGATGTTCGTTTACCTGATGGATATGGCTGATTATGAGGTGGTTGAAAAGATGTTCGAGGAACGTTTCCCGATGATCCCGAAGGTGATAGTCTTGGCGCCCGTCTGTCGTCCCGCTTGGCTGATCGAGATGGAATGCTTGGCGGTCGTGCGGGAGGAGAACACTGAATTCCAACTTTTTTAGGGGGAGAACCATTATGTAGAATTCGATGGTTTTTGAACCATCATTAGGCGCAGATATGTTAAAACGGAAAATTTTAGAATGCGCCTTGTTTGAATATAGAATAAAAACGCATATATTGCGGATGAAATGTGTAACGCAAGAGTAATCGTGTATGAGTAAAGAGAAATTCGTTTTGGAGTATTCGTTCGGGCATGTCTCGCCTGAGGGTTTGTGGACTAGTCTCAGTACGCCGTCTGGCTTGTCTTGTTGGTTTGCCGACAAGGTCTACAAGGAGGATGGTGTGTTGAATTTCGTGTGGGGAAAGTCAGAGGCGCAGAAGGCGGAGGTGCTGCATCACAGAAGCGGTTTCTATATCCGTTACCATTGGCTGGACGACGAGAACCCGAAAGGTTATTTCGAGTTGAAGATCTTGTGCGACGAGCTGACGATGGATGTTGTCCTAGTGGTGACGGACTTCTGCGATCCGGATGAGAAGCAGGAGGCCATCGATTTGTGGAATAATCAGATAGCCTCTTTGAAAAAGGCATTGGGTGCTTGATTTTTTTGCTAACTTTGCACTCGATATAGAGAAGAGTAGGTGATGCGTTTAAAGAGACTTAATTCATTTTTGTTGTCGGAATTCTTCGGCACGTTCGGGGCAACGTTTTTCGTATGCTTGTTTGTCGTGCTGATGGAGTTCCTTTTCCGTTATGTGGACGAGATGGTGGGGAAGGGACTTGCCTTCTCCGTCTTGTTTGAGTTCTTTTCTTACGCGGCGTTGTCGCTGGTGCCGATGGCTCTGCCCCTTGCGATTCTGCTCGCTTCCCTGATCACGTTCGGTGGTTTCGGTGAGCGCCTGGAGCTGTTGTCCATGAAGGCTGCCGGCATTTCATTGACGAAGATTATGCGGCCTTTCCTGATCGTGATGTGTTTCATGAGTATAGGCATCTTCTTGTATTCTGAGCTGGCGATTCCTGCCATCCAGACGAAACTGTGGACTTTGCTCTATTCCATGAAATCCAAATCGCCTGAGGTGGAGATCCCGGAAGGTTCGTTCTATTCCGGCATCGAGGGATATAATTTCTACGTGAGGCGGAAGGATAACAACACGAAATTATTGTATGACATCAAGATATATGATTTCTCGAAAGGCTTCGATAATGCGGTGGTGATGGCGGCCGACTCGGGCCGACTCAAATCCTCCGACGATAAGCTGAGCATGGTGCTCATGCTCTACAGCGGTGAGTCGTTCGAGAACCTGAAGGAACAGAACACAAGCGCGAGCAGTGTGCCGTATCGTCGTGAAACCTTCTCCTACAAGGAGGTGCTCATCGACTTCGACGCCAATTTCAGCCAGATGGACGAGTCTGTCATTTCGAACAAGTACATGGGAAAGAACTTGTCGGAGCTGACGTGCGCCATAGATTCCATGATGCATCATGCGGATAGTTTGGACAATGCGATGCGGCTACTCTATTGGCCGACTTACTTCGACAGGGGGCTGCTCAGCCTGAAGTCCATCACCCAGTATGATTCTTTGCCGGAGTATGGGGCATACACTTTTGAGAAAATATCGGCGGGATTTACGCCGAACGATATGCTGGAGGTCAGCAAACGTGCGGTACGGAACGTGAACCGGCTGAAGGTGGACATGCCGTTTGTGCATATGGCTAAGTTCGCCGATGTGAAGCGGTCTCACCGTTTCGACATCGAAAGACATAGGAAGTTCACCTTGTCTTTGGCCTGCATCGTCTTCTTCCTGATCGGTGCGCCGCTTGGCGCGATCGTGAAGAAGGGTGGAATCGGGTTGCCGGCCGTCTATTCCATCATCCTCTTCATCCTCTATTATGTCATCGATAATACGGGTTATAAGATGGCGAGGGATGGCGTGTGGATGGTTTGGCAGGGCGTATGGCTTAGCACGATTGTCCTCTTGCCTTTGGGATTGTTCCTCACCTACGAGGCGGCTCATGACCGTTCCATCAATATCTCTATGCCGTCCTTCCTGAAAAAGTGGATGAAGAAGTGGAGGAAAAAGTCAGAGAGCCAGTTGGACGAGGACACCGACAACTAGACGCAGGATGGATTCCCCTTGAACGGAAGATGGACGGAGGTGCCGCCTGCGTTTCGCGTTGTTTTGCGGTTTGAATGAATTTGAATATATATATTTGAAATGGAAAAATATAAATTGAATGATATCGAAGAGGCGATAGAGGATTTCAAGGAGGGAAAGTTCCTGATTGTGGTGGATGACGAGGATAGGGAGAATGAGGGGGACTTCATCACCGCTGCGGAGTTGATTACGCCGGAGAAGATTAATTTCATGCTGAAAGAGGGTCGTGGTGTCCTTTGCGCCCCTATCACTTTGACGCGTTGCGCCGAACTGAAACTGGACAAACAGGTCTTTAACAATACTTCTGTGCTGGGTACTCCTTTCACCATCACGGTGGATAAGCTGGAGGGTTGCACGACGGGTGTTTCCGCTGCCGACCGCGCCGCCACGATCCGTGCGTTGGCTGACCCTAAATCGGTCCCTGAGACCTTCGGTCGCCCGGGCCATGTGAATCCGTTGTATGCGCAGGACAAGGGTGTCTTGCGTCGTGCGGGACATACGGAGGCGGCTGTCGATTTGGCTCGACTGGCTGGTCTTCATCCGTGTGCCGCGCTCATCGAGATCATGAACGAGGACGGTACCATGGCACGCCTTCCGCAACTGATGGAACGCGCCAAGCAATATGGTATGAAAATCATATCCATCCGTGACCTGATCGCCTATCGCATCAAGTCCGAATCTTTGGTGGAGAAGGGTGAGACGGTGCATTTGCCGACCCAATACGGTGATTTCATGCTGACGCCTTTCCGTCAGAAATCCAACGGACTGGAGCATGTGGCGCTGGTCAAGGGCTCCTGGAAACATGGCGAGCCTATCCTCGTGAGGGTTCACTCCTCTTGCGCTACAGGCGATATATTCGGCTCCCTGCGCTGCGAGTGCGGCGAACAGCTGAAGGTGGCGATGAAGCGTATCGAGGAGGCTGGCAAGGGTGTGCTCATCTATATGAACCAGGAGGGCCGTGGTATTGGTCTGATGAACAAAATTCGTGCGTATAAACTGCAGGAGGAGGGATACGATACGGTGGACGCCAATGTCCACCTCGGCTTCCAACCTGATGAGCGCGACTATGGCGTGGGTGCGCAGATACTCCGTGAACTGGGTGTATCGAAGATGCGTCTGATGACCAACAACCCGGTGAAACGTATCGGTCTGGAAAGCTTCGGCCTGGAAATCGTGGAGAACGTGCCGATCGAGATCAAACCGAACAAGTACAACGAGTTCTATATCAAGACGAAAAAGGAACGGATGGGGCATGACCTGCATCTGTGATTGAGTGAATTTAATATTAACGTTTAACGTAAAAATAAATAAAATGGTTTTAGGTGTGTTGTTACAAGCGGTGCAGACGACCGAGGCGGCTGCTGCTGAGCCGGAAGTCGCAAGTCTGAGTATATTCGAATTGGCCAAGGCGGGCGGATGGATCATGATCCCGCTGTTGCTCTTGTGCATGTTGGCTGTCTACATTTTCATCGAGCGTCTGCTCGTGATTCGCAAGGCTTCCGTGAAGGACCCTACCTTCATGGATAAGATCAAGGATTACATCAATGAGGGCAAGATCGATGCCGCACTTAACCTTTGCAGAAACAATGACACGCCTTACGCGCGTATGATCGAGAAGGGTATCATGCGTTTGGGTCGCCCGATGAACGACGTCATGGTGGCCATCGAGAACGTGGGTAACCTGGAGGTGGCTAAGCTGGAGAAGGGTCTCTCCCTTTTGGCGACAACCGCTGGTGGAGGCCCGATGATCGGTTTCCTCGGTACGGTGGTCGGTATGATCCAAGCTTTCTTCAACATGTCTAACGCTGGTAACAACGTGGATGTCAGCTTGCTCGCGGGCGGTATCTACACGGCTATGGTGACGACGGTCGGCGGATTGATCGTCGGTGTCATCGCCTACTTCGCTTATAACTACTTGATCTCCTTGGTGGATAAGGTGGTGAGCAACATGGAAGCCCGTTCCATGGAATTCATGGATATCCTGAACGAACCTGCTTAATTGACTTAATCGTAATTAGTTATGGCACTTAAAAGAAGAAGTAAGGCCGAGGCGGGTTTTAACATGTCTTCCATGACGGATATCGTCTTTTTGCTGTTGATATTCTTCATGCTGACCTCTACGGTGGTGCACCCGAACGCCATCAAGCTGATGTTGCCGCAGAGCAAGCAGCAGACTTCCGCTAAGCCGATTACCCGTGTGACGATTGATAAGGAACTTAATTACTATGTCGCTTCCGGCAACGAGAAGGAACGTCCGGTCTCTTTCGAGGAGATCGAGCCTTTCCTGCAACAGCAGGTGCTCGACGAGCCGGACATGTATGTGGCGCTCTATGCCGACGAGACCATCCCGTACGGCGAAGTCGTGAAGGTGCTGAACATCGCCAACACGAATAAGTTTAAACTGGTTATCGCTACGAGACCTCAGAAATGATTGATTGCTAATGGAGGATAATAATCAGAAACAGAAAGCTATTGCAATGGTTGTGACCATCGTGTTACATCTGTTGTTGATATTGCTGATGTTCAATCTTTACCTTGAGCACAAAATCCCTGACACGGAGGAGGGCTTGGAGGTGGCTTTGGGCATAGAGTCCCTGACTTCTGGCGCCGATGTGGCGGATGCAGCCCCTGCTCCTGCCGAGGCTTCCCAACCTGTTCCTACGCCTCAGACGCCTACGCCCGCTAATGAGTCGTACCAGACCCAGGACATCGAGGAGTCTTTGGATATGCCTGACAAGAAGCCTAAGAAGACTGAGGAACAGCTGCGCAAGGAGCGTGAGGAGCGTGAGAAACGTGTCGCCGAAGAGAAGCGCAGACAGGAGGAGGCACGTAAGCTGGCGGAGGAGAAACGTAAACAGGATAGTATCAAGAACGCTATCGCCCAGAAGACAAAGGGTCTGAAGGGCTTCGGCGCCGGCGGCAACGGCACGGACGCTAACTCGAACGGTATGGGCGACGGTTCCGGCAGTGGCACGAAGGGTAACCCGTTCGGCCGTGACGGCTCCACCTCCACCAACGGGGCGGCTAACTCCGGCAGCAACCTCTCTTGGAGCTTGGGCGGACGCTCGATCCGTGGATCGCTGGTTCGTCCGAATTATGCCTCTCAGGAGGAGGGTACGGTGGTCGTCGACATCAAGGTGGATAAGAACGGTAATGTGGTGAACACGAGCATCGGGAAGGGAACGAACACCTCTGACCCCGCTTTGCTGCGGGAGGCTCAGGCGGCCGCGAAGAAGACGAAGTTCTCCCCTCGTACCGATGGCAGTGATAACGACCAGTATGGTTCGATTACGTATAAATTTATTTTGAATTAGGATATATGAATGCATTTGTGTTTTTGGCGGATGGTTTCGAGGAGACTGAGGCTATCGCTCCGATTGACGTCATGCGTAGGGCAGGATTCAATGTGGTAACGGTTTCCATCATGGGAAGGAAACAGGTGAAGGGTTCCCATGGCATCAACGTCGAGGCGGATGCATTGTTCGAGCAGACGGACTTCTCCGCAGCGGGTATGCTGGTTCTTCCTGGCGGAATGCCTGGCACCAAGAACTTGGCCGCTCACGAGGGTTTGGCTAAACTGCTCACCGCCGCCGCTGGCAAGGATGTGATCCTGGGCGCTATCTGTGCCGCTCCGTCCGTCTATGGAGGCTTGGGCCTGCTGAAGGGCGAGAAGGCTACGTGCTATCCGGGCTTCGAGGAATACCTGACGGGCGCAGAGGTGAAGAAGGAGCCGGTTGTGGTCTCTAACCAATTCGTCACCAGCCGTGGCGCGGGTACTGCCATGCGTTTCGGCCTCGCCTTGGTCGCTAAGGTGAAGGGACAATCCTTCGCGGATGAGTTGGCGGCTGCGATGGAGTTTAAATGAATCTGATTTTTATGTTTAACTAAATTATAGTATTGTTATGAAAAGTAAATTGTTAATGCTTTTGTTGGCTGGTTTCTCTATGATCATGTTGCCAGCTTGTGGAGATGATGATGATGACGCAAAGTCTGACTCTCTTGAGTTCTCAGCTATTACTGGTACTTACCATGGTACGTTGTCTACTTCTGGTGCACCTGTTGCTGACAACTTGGGTGTTGTTGTTTCTGCCAATGCTGAAACGGAGAATGCGATTGATTTGACTCTGGAGCCTATCACTATCATGGGTATCGAGGTGAAGGATTTGGATTTCAAGGCTTTGCCATGCACGTATGATGCGGCTGCAAACACATGGACGTTCTCTGCAGACAACTTGCATGTTGCTTTGCAGGGCGGCGCTGTTGAGGCTGACGTTAATGTTGAGCAAGGTACATTCTCTAAGGATGGCAAGTTGGATTTCACCATCAACGTTAACACAGGAACGCTTAATCTTAAGATGGATTACAACGGAAAAAAATAATTTTAGGCTAGTGTATGCTAAATGGGAAGCGGCTCAGGTTTGGGCCGCTTTTCTATTTTTAGTCTTTGAATTCCAGCTTTAACTGTGGATCGATGAGGGTGAAGCTCATGCGGTGGTGCTCGGTTGGCCCGAATTGCTCGATTGCCTGCCTGTGTGCCTTGGTGGGGTACCCTTTGTTCTTTGCCCATTGATAGGCTGGATAGTCTGCCGCGATTTTGTTCATGTAGTCGTCACGGTAGGTCTTGGCGAGGATCGAGGCGGCCGCGATGGACATGTATTTGCCGTCCCCTTTCACCACGCATTGGTGCTTGATGCCCTCGTAGGGCCTGAATCGGTTGCCGTCTATGATGAGATGCTCCGGCCTGACCTTCAACTGGTCGATCGCTCTGTGCATCGCCAGGAAGGAGGCGTTCAGAATGTTTATCTTGTCGATTTCCTTCGCGGATACGATGCCTACAGCCCAAGCCACCGCCTGTTCCTCGATGATGGGGCGCAGGGCGTAGCGTTGCTTCTCGGTGAGTTGTTTGGAGTCGTTCAAAAGATCGTTTTGGAAATCGGTCGGTAGGATGACCGCCGCCGCGAATACGGGTCCCGCCAAGCATCCTCTTCCTGCCTCGTCGCACCCGGCCTCCATGACGTTCTCTTTCAGATAGGGCAGTAGCATATCACGATTGTTTTAGTAGTTCTTTGGCGTTCTGTACGGCTGCCTCCGACAGGGCGGATCCGCTGAGCATCTGGGCGATCTCTGTGACCCTCTCGGCTTCGCTCAGGCGCTTGATGCGCGAGTGGGTGGTCGTATCGTCGTCTTCCTTGTAGACCTTGTAATGGGTGGCTCCTTTGGAGGCGATCTGTGGAAGGTGGGTGATGCTGATGACCTGCATCTTCTCGCCCATGGCTTGCATGAGCGCACCCATCTTGTCCGCTACCTCGCCCGATACGCCCGTGTCTATCTCGTCTAGGATGACCGTCGGCAATTCCTCTGTCCGGCAGAGGATGGACTTGAGGGCGAGCATGATGCGTGACAGTTCACCGCCTGATGCGACGTTGGCGATCGGTAGCAGTGTGGCGTTCTTATTGGCGGCGAAGAAGAAACGGACCGAATCCTTTCCGCTTGCCTCCAGTTGGGCCAGGGGTGAAATCCTCACCTCCAGTTTAGCGTTCGGCATGCCTAGACTATGAAGTATGTCTTCGACGGACTCCTCCAGTTGAGGCTTTGCCTCCTGACGTTTCAGACTGATTGCCTTCGCCATCGTTTCCAGTTGTGCCTCCAGTTGGGCGATCTCCCGCTCCATGAGTTCCGTCGTCTCCTCCGAATTGTCCATCTCCTCCAATTGTTGTTCGAAGGATGCCTGTATCTCCAGCAGAGCCTGTAACGACTCCGCATGATGTTTCTTCTCGAGTGTGTAGATGAGGTCCAGACGTTGGCTGACCTGCTCCAGCCTTTGCGGGTCCACGTTCACGTCCGCCAGCTTCTGCTCGATCTCTCGCGCCAAGTCTTTCAGTTCGATGAGGCAACTATCCGCCCGTCCTTGCATGTCGGAGTAGGTCTCGGAAAATTGTGCGATGGACGTCAGGGCGGAGGTCACCTCCTTGAGGGAACCGCAGATGTTCTCCTCTTTGTCGGAGAGTAGCCAAGTGGCCTTGGAGAGCGCCTCTTTCATCTCTGTGGTGTGTGAGAGGACGTTGATCTCTTCCTCCAATTCCTCCTGTTCGTTCGCGTAGAATCCCGCATCGTGTAGTTGTTTCAGTTGGAACTCCAGGTAGTCCCTGTTGGCGTTCCTTTCCTCCAAGGAGGTGCGGAGCTCCTTCAGACGTTTCTTCTTGGCCGCATATTGCGCGTAGATTGTTCCGTATGCCGAAAGATCCTCTTTCAGGTTGGCGTAGGCATCCAGCACGTGCAGTTGGAAGGCGTCTTCGTTCAGCAGGAGCGTCTCGTGTTGGGAGTGTATGTCTATGATGTGGGAGGTGATCTCCTTCAGTGCGGAGAGTGCCACCGGTGTGTCGTTGATGAAGGCGCGGGACTTCCCGTTAGGGGCGATTTCCCTGCGGATGATGCAAGTCTCTTCATAGTCCAAGTCATTTTCCTCGAAGAAAGGTTGCAATGCGTAGGCTGAGAGGTCGAATTCCGCCTCCACCACGCATTTCTTCTCCGGATCTTTGAGAGCCTTCGTGTCCGCTCTTTGTCCCTGTATGAGGCCTAATGCCCCCAATAGGATGGACTTACCCGAACCCGTCTCGCCCGTGATGACGGAGAACCCTTGGTTCCATTGCACGTCCGTTTTTTCGATTAAGGCGTAATTCTCTACAGTCAGGGACTTCAGCATGGCTCGGGGATGTTAGTTGAGCAACTCTTGGAATTTATTGCTTTGCGTAGGCAATATGCTTTGTAGGATCTCGTACACGTCTTTTTTCTCTTTGGAGGTGGCTGGTTTGAACATGTCGAGCAGTTCGTTCAGTTTAGCCTCCACGAAGAGTTGCAGCGCGATGGAGTAGGGAACCGCCCTGTTCATCTCCTTGAGGTAGGGGAGGTTGTTGTAGATGTTCGTCCTTCCTTTCTCCACGCTGTTCACCATCTCGTCCAAGCCGAATCTGTGGTATTCGTAGATGATGTCCCTCAGTTTTTTCAGACGTTCGTCTTGGTAGTTGCTGACGAGTGCGTAACGGTTCCTGTCGCTGTCGAATGCCTTCCATCCGATGTCGTCGGAGCCTTGTGCGAGGGAAACGATGAGTTCCGCCTTCTCGAAGTAACGGCTTCCCCCGTACCGGCTGAAGGAGTCGAAGTGGAGGCCCAATATGATGTTCATGTAAAATGCGATGGTGGAGAGCAGGTTGCTTTCGTACACGTTCTCGTCGAATTCCAGTTTCTGGTACTGTGAGTAGTTGAACATGAAGTTATTGTCCTGGAAGTTGAACAAGGTGGTTGTGTAGCCTGAGTTGTAGACTGGACGGCTCGCTTGTACCTGTAGTTTTCCCGAGTAATTCTCTCCTGCGGTCTTCTCAAGGATGAGGACGAAGTTGCATTCGATGCGCTCCTCCTCCGTGAAGGTGGCGTCCGTCCATCTCCTGGAGTTGATGAACTCCGTCAAGGCTTGGGACATTTCGTCGTAAATTTCTCTGTTGGTGCTGGTTCCTCCGATTTGATCCGCATTGACTCTGACGTAGGCCTTGACATCCTGCGCATGGCAAGTGATGGCGCACGATAGTGTGAGTAATATGGCGACCAGTCCCTTTATAGTCTTTCTCTTCATATTCATTTCTTGTTCATTAGTGACAGTGCGTGGTCGATGATATCCTTCGCGACCTCCTTTTTAGGCTTCAGGTCGTAGGCGGATTTGTCTCCGTTCCTGTCGAATATGGTTATTTTGTTCGTGTCGTGTTGGAAGCAGGCGTTCTTGTCGTTCAAGGAGTTCATCACGATGAAGTCCAAGTTCTTACGCTCGCATTTGCCTACCGCGTTCGTCTCTTCGTTGTCCGTTTCCAAGGCGAATCCGATCATCATTTGTCCCTCGCGTTTCATCTTGCCCAATGCGGCGGCGATGTCTTGGGTAGGGACGAGGTCCAGTTGCATGGCGCCTCTCTTCTCCCGCTTGATTTTGTGCTCTTCCTTGTTCGCCGGGGTGTAATCCGCTACGGCGGCGCATAGGATTTCGATGTCTGCGCTCTCCGCTGCTTTCACGGCGGCTTCATACATCTCTTGGGCGGACTCCACCGATATGCGATGGATGTTCGGGTGCTTTGGCGTGAGGGTGACCGGACCTGATATGAGGGTCACTTCCGCCCCTCTTGCCGCACATTCCTCCGCCAGGGCGTAACCCATCTTCCCGGAGGAGTAGTTGCCTATAAAACGGACGGGGTCTATCTTTTCGTATGTTGGGCCGGCGGTGATCATCACTTTTTTGCCGGACAGGTCCAACCCTTTGTTGAAGTAATCTTCCAAATATTTCGCAATGGTTTCAGGCTCCGCCATTCTGCCTTTCCCCGAGAGCCCGCTGGCGAGGAAACCCTCCTCCGCGTCGATGATGAAGTTGCCCCTTTCCTTGAGCAGCGCGATGTTCTTTTGCACGGCGGGGTGCGCATACATGTCCAGATCCATGGCGGGAGCGATGAAGACCGGACATTTGGCGGATAGGTAGGTGGTGAGGAGCAGATTGTCCGCGATTCCGTTCGCCATCTTACCGATGGAGTTGGCGGTGGCGGGGGCGATGACGTAGGCGTCCGCCCATATGCCTAGGGATACGTGGCTGTTCCATTCCCCGTTCTCAGGGTTGAAGAAGTCCACCATGATAGGATTCTGTGAGAGTGTGGCCATCGTGAGGGGCGTGATGAATTGTTTCGCCAAGGGGGTCATCACCACTTTGACGTTGGCGCCTCGCTTCTTCAGCTCTCTTACCAGGGAGGCGGTTTTATAGGCCGCTATTCCACCGGTTACTCCGACTATTATATTCTTCCCTTCCATGGTATACGTCAGTTATCTGTGTTTCACTCTTTTTCCGCAAGCATTTTCTCTTTCATCTCGCCGATGAAGCAATAGGCGATGATGGCAAGACAGGCTAGGAATCCTCCCAGGAATCCACCAGTGATGACTCCCTTCAACTTGCGCATCTTATCGTTCGCGAGCGGGTATCTAGGTTCGTCGATCACTTGGATGAAAGGAGTCTCCTTCGCTAAATTCAGTTTCAGCACCTCAAGGTTTTTCAGCATTTCAGTGTAGGTGTTGCTGAGGATCTGTATGTCTGTGTCGATTTTCCATTGTGTCACGGACATCATTTGACCGTTTGCGTTTCTGTTCTCGTCCGCGAATCTTGCGCGGCGTGTGAAGCATTGGTCGAGTTTCTGTCTTACAGAATCGGCTTTCCCTTGAAACGTCTCTATGTTTTTCCTCGCGAGGGATGTCTTTGTGTCGATGTAGAACTTGGATACTTCCCTTAGGTGCGCGGCCGAAAATTCCTTGGTGAACTCCTCGTTGTTATGGGCAAACGTGTAGATCATGAAAGAGAGCTTCTTGTCCTTCCTTACGGCCGAGATGTTTTTGGTCAATAATGCGTCCGCCATGTTGTGGAGGATACTATCCTGCGCACGGGTGAATGTCTGGCGCTCTTGTCCCAATGGGAAGGTGATGTCGCAGATGGAGACATCGTCGGGGTCCTTCTCTTTCATCTTTTCCTTCTCGCAGTTCGCCCTTACGCTGTCGCATATCAAGGCATATTCGATGAAATTGATGCTGTCTCCGTTGTATTCAACGGGCGAGAGCAACGTCTTTTCCACTAATGCGTATGATTTGATGAGCTCAAGGACATTGTCTCCTGAAAAAGCGTCCATGGAGTTCCCTCCGAGGTTAAGCAGTGACGAGAGTCCGTTTATGCTAGGGCTGGAAGAGGAGCTTCCCCCTATGGTGAAGGTGTATTGTGCGGCGTATGTCGTCTGCCTGTTGTAGGCGTAGATGAGGCCGATGATCCCACCGATGATTCCGGCGGCGACGACGAGCCATTTCTTGCTCCATAGCTTCCAAAAGTACTCTTTCACCAAGGCGACAATCTCTTTCACGGAGATCTTGCTCTCTTTTTCTTCTCCTTCGTTGAGGATCTTCATTATGTCATTTATCTCGCTCATGCTTACTCGTCTTTAGCCACGGATATCGCTGTCACTACAACGGATGCCATGGTGATGATTGAACTTGATATGGATACGATGAACGTGGTGCGCTCCCTGCCGTCCGTTGTCTTGTCCACTTTCTCTGGAACGTAGATGTGGGATCCCGGCTCTACTTTCGGGTAGTTCTTCATCCAAAGGATATGCTTGGTGGAGGCGATCCTTCCGCTTGGATAGGCCACGTACACGGATTTCTTCTTCGCGTTGCTTGTGAATCCTCCGGCTCCTTTGACGTAACGCCTGAGTCGTTTGGTGTTGTACACTTCTTTCCCCGGTACTTGGATAGAGCCGCCGATGGTAATTGTCTGCATCTCCAAAGGAATGAAGATGATATCACCATTGTTGACCTTCAAATCCGTTTTCTCGTCTCCGGGACGCTCTAGGATCTTGTCGAGTTGGATGCCTACGAGGTCTTGCCTCTCCATCAGCTCTTTCCTGATTTCTTGCTTCATCTCGTCCTCTACCGCATTGTTGAGCATCTCGATGATTTTTATATCCCTTCTTTTCTCCGCCTCGGTTCTCGTCGAATTGCGGATGAGGAATGCTCCTTTGGGGTAGGCGTATTGGGTAATGCCGCCTGCTCTGGCGATTATGTCCGATATCTTTTCCGTCTTGTCTGTTATGGCGTAGACACCTGGTTGCCTTGCCTCTCCGACAACTTGTACGGTTCCCAGTTTCTCATACCCTTCCTTGATGCGGACGGTGATTTGGTCGTTAGGCATGAGCTTGAAGTCTCCGTCGGCTCCGTTGAGTTCGTTGTCCAAGGAAAGTAGGAAGACCTCGGATTTTTTCTTCCCGTTCTTCAGCTCGTTGACGTCTTGGATCATACGCACGACCTCTATCTTGCTCGGGTCCGCATTCTCTTCAAAGCCCTTGGACAGGAAGATCATGTCTCGGAGTGTGGCGTTCTCGTAGTAAGGGAAGGCTCCAGGGGAGAGTACTCTTCCCATGACATAGATCTGTTTCTTGTATTCGAATTCGTTTTTGCCTCCGATCGTGACCACATCCTCTTTTCTTAGCTCGATGTTGAAGTTCCCGTCCATCAGGTCCTTCACGTTGAAGGAGATGATCTCGGGCGTGAGGTCATCCTGCAGGCGGACGATGGTCGCGCTTCCCATGAAGGCGTCTTCCGTCAGTCCGTCGGCCTTCTTCACCAGGTCTTTCAATGTCATCTTTTCATCCAATGCGTAAACGCCTGGTCGGAACACACTTCCGGTGATTTGAACCCTATTGTTGTATTTCTCCAGAATCTGGCCTACGCGGTAAACGTCTCCCGACTGAGGGGTGAATATGTTGAACAATTCTTTGGTCACGTCCGCTACACTCTTTCCTCCGTTGATGTTCCTTGAGACGGATATTCTCTCCGTATAGGCTTTGTCCGTGAATCCTCCACAATAGTCGATCAGGTTTTGGAGCGTCTCCCCCTCCTTCATCTCGAAGATGCCTTCTCTCTTTACTTCTCCGGATATGTCCACTCTTATGCCGTAGGTCGGAACTTGTATCACGTCTTGGTCTTGGAGCGTCGTGTTGCTAGGCATGGTGCCGTTCGCGAGGAATTCGTAAAGGTCAACCTTCGCGATCTCCTTGCCGCTACGGATTACTTTTATGTTACGCATGGATCCGTTGGCGGATGGTCCTCCGCATGCGTTCAGGGCATTGAAGACGGACGAAACGGATGTCAGTGTGTAGCTGCCGGGTGTCATCACTTCTCCCATGATGTAGACCTTTATGGAACGTATGTTGTTGATGGTCACGTTCACGCTGGTCCTCCCTGTGTTGATGGAGCTGTATAGGCTTGATAACTTTTTCTTTATGGTTTTCTCTGCGTTCTCGATTGTGAGTCCGCTGACTTGCGCCACACCTGCGTTGGGTATGCGGATGTTTCCTTCCTTGTTGACCGTCAGATCGTAGGTCGCTTCCGCCATGCCGAACACATCGATGTGCAATACGTCGTTTGGCCCGATGACATAGTTGCGCGGGGTGGCTACGGCTTGGCTAGGCTCGAATGATACTTTGCTGTTGTTGAAGAGGGTCGCGCCGAATATGCGGGTGTCTTGTTTGCTGCGTTCCGCTTTCTTTTCCAACTCGGAGGTTTCCTTGATCCTGTCATTTGCTTCTGATATTTCTACGGAGGTGGACTCCTGTGCTTCAATCTGGTTGATGCGGACCTTCAATTTCTCCCATTCGGCGGATGACATCTTCCTGGATTTTGCCAGCTGCTCTATGTCTGCCAACGTATATCCCGCATCAGTGTATTTCTTCACGAAATCCTCAATCTGTGGGTCTTTTAGCTGATCCACTTTGACGCTTTGCAGATTGTTTATCGTTATGCTCTCTGCAAAGGCGAAAAAAATAAACCCAAACAAAAAAATGGTGAATGCGTTTAGTCTTTTTATCATAAATGCAATTTGTTATAATCCAGAATGCAAAAATACTCTATTTTATTTATTTTCCATGCGTTTTGGGCTTAAAAAGTGTTTATTCCGGTGTGTTGGGGAATGCTTGTCCGGACTAATTCTCCCGCATTTGCGACCTTCCTTCTTTTTGTGTAATTTCGCGGTCCGAAAATATGTGATTATGATTTCAGTAGATGGCTTGACGGTCGAGTTTTCCGGCTCGACGCTCTTTGAAAATATATCGTTCCAGGTGAACGAGAGTGATAGAATCGCCTTGATGGGCAAGAATGGTGCGGGTAAATCTACCTTGCTGAAGATTCTGGCGGGCGTGCAGAACCCTACCCGTGGCTCGGTGACGGCCCCGAAAGGTACGGTGATCGCTTACCTGCCGCAGCACCTGATGACGGAAGACCACCGCACGGTCTTCGAGGAGGCTTCGCTCGCCTTCGAGGAACTCTTCGCCATGGAACGGGAGATCGAACGGATGAACCAAGAACTCTCCGAACGTACTGACTACGAGAGCGATAGCTACATGGAACTGATCGAAAAGGTCTCTACCTTGAGCGAGAAGTTCTACTCCATCGAGGAGACGAACTACGAGGCGGATGTGGAGAAAACATTGCTCGGTCTGGGTTTCGTCCGTGAGGATTTCAACAAGCCTACGAGCCAATTCAGCGGCGGGTGGCGCATGCGTATCGAATTGGCGAAACTATTGCTCCGCAAGCCTGACGTCCTCTTGCTGGACGAGCCGACGAACCACCTCGACATC
>JAFXPK010000016.1 GCA_017527905.1 Paludibacteraceae bacterium | reverse complement strand
GGAGAACTTTGTTTACGACAAGCAAACAGAGAAGTTTTTGAGGCTTTCTAATTATAGAAAAGAGGAAATGATTTATGGGAAAGACGTTAGTGTGGATTATCCTAAAGGCCGATTTTCTGTCTTATATCGTCAGATAGCGCTCCTTGACAAGTATCTTGGAGAAAATCCCGATTTTGAGATGTCCAAATTCAGTGATTGTCTTATTACAAATGTAGAGATGAAGAAGATGTATGGGTTGTAGAGGATTTTTTGGAGGCTCTTTCGGACATCAAAGGTGCGAAAGTAGCTATTGCATCATGTGAGAGATGCGGGGATTTCCCCTGATGGACCCAATCTCCTTTTGCATATCCATAACATCAACGAAGAAATAACAAAAAACAATAAATAATATGCTAAAAACAAGAACCCTATCCAGGCTGCTCCCGCTGCTGTTTCTGCTGCCCTTCGTGTCGCAAAGCGGATATGCGGGCATACCGGGCGAGAATGATTTGAACCAGATGGCTTCGGACGCCATCTCCAAGGTGGGGACCTACAAGTCCATGCCCATCAACCTTTTGGAGGAGACCAAGTTCCAAGGCGTGAGCCTCTCCATCGACTCGCTCCGCTATATCCGTGGCAACGATGTGAACGGAGTGAAGGATGACCACGTCTACATCAACGCAGAGGCGGACATCCAACTCCCTTTCGCCGTCTCCGCCAACGGGGATAAAGTCATCAAGTTCAAAGGCATCAACCTGCCGCTCGCCGGTGAAGGCAACATCCGCATCGGATTGGTCTCCACCCATGAAATCAACATCATCAAGGACAAGGTGAAGATGGTCATCAAACCTTCCATGTCGAGCGGAACCAAAGCGGAATTAGGCGACTGCAAAAGCTCGGACAGCACCTTCGTGGAGTTCAACTGCAACGGTGTCAAGGACGTGGGGCTCGTGGGCCACTTCGAGTTCAGCAACACCTTCCTCGAACCTGCAACCCCCGGCAAAAACGGTGACAAAGTGCTGGCTCACTTCGCCTTCACCTACAGCGAAGGATTGCTGGCTAAGGTCTGCTTCAGCGACTCGTTCAAGGTGAAGGGATGCGGCGACTTCGTATTCCACGTCATCGACGCGATCGCGGACTTCAGCGAGGGCAGGAACGGCGGTGGATTCAAAATGCCTGACGGCTATTGGGAAGAAACAGGATTGCCTGAGGAGGCATGGATGGGATTCTTCCTCAAGGAATTGGCCGTCCGATTCCCGAAAGATTTGGACCTCAACAAGAAAAAGGACAAAAACGCCGAGGTCAAAGTGGCCAACGTGCTCATAGATGACTTCGGGTTCACGGGCACCGTGCTGCTCAACAACTTCATCGACACCAAGGGCGACAATAACGGCGGCTTAAACATCGCCGTGGATACCGTCGGTGTGGAGTTCTGGCAGAACGACCTGGCTGGCGGACTCATCGCAGGACAGGCGGATGTTCCTTTCCTCGACAAAAACACGAAGAAGGACGCCGAAGGCGTGGAAGGCTATAACATGCGCTTCCGGGGAGAAGTCGGTTACAACAAAGTCACCGACAAATTCCTGTACAACGTATCCCTCGCCACACAGACAGACAACGAATTCAAGGTGCCATTCACCAACAAGGCAACCATCAAGATCAACAAAGGAAGCCACCTCGACATAGGAAACAAGAACGAAAAGGAGGAGTTCACCGCCGCCCTCTGCATGAACGGTTCGCTGAACATACAGTCCAAGCTGTCGTTGAAAGGGGTGAACTTCGAAGAGCTCAAGTTCTCGACCGCACGACCACACGTGAGCGTGAAATCGATGGCGCTGAACGGCGAACTAGGCTGTAAGTTCGGCGGATTCGGCATCGCCCTCAAACGTCTGGAAGTGCAGATCCCGCCAACCTCTGATCCGGAGGAGGTGAAACTGGGTATCACCGCTTCAATCGAGTTGATCTCCGGTAGCGGTACGATCGGTGCGGACGCAGGCTTCCAAATACATTGCGTGAACGAAAACAAATGGAAGTTCCAGAAACTGGAGGTGGACGAAATCGGTCTGAACCTCGACTTCACCGCCTTCCACTTCGAAGGCCACATACGCCACTTCGAGGATCATAGCGATTACGGCAACGGATTCCGGGGAAGTCTGGAGCTCACATTGAAAGAGTTCGGATTCGGCGTTAAGGGAGAAATCCTCTTCGGCAAGAAGGACGACACCCGGTACTGGTTCACCAAGGCCACGGCGGATGTCTCAAGCTTCCACCTGCTGCTCTTCCCTCCAGGAGTCTTCATCAAATCCTTCTCAGGAGGATGCTATTACCATGTGAGCAGGCCTATCATCTCCGACCCGAGCGCGGAGACCGTGAAGATCCCGACAGTGATCGATTATAAACCTGCTGATACAGTGGGCTTCGGTTTCATCGCCGGAATGGGAGTCTACTTCATGGACAAGAAGCTTTGCGGAGCGAATGTGGAGTTTGAGATGAACTTCAACACACACTGGGGAGTCAATTATGTGAGCCTAATCGGTGTCGCCTCCGTCCTGAAGGAAATGACTATAGCGGACCAAACGAGCAAAGGCGTAATCGGCGCATGGCTCTCGGCCCACTACGACAGACCGAACAAGACATTCCATGCGGGTCTTGGCATCGACATCAACTTCGCAGGAATATTGAAAGGAGCAGGAAAGATGACCATCCACAGCGACCCGAAAGAGTGGTATGTCTGGGTGGGCGACCGCAACAATCCAAACACGCTGGATTTCGCGAAGATCCTGAAATCGAAATCATACTTCATGTTGGGTAAGATACCGACCTCACTGCCGCCAATGGTTCCAGCCATCGCCGCAAAACAGGGCATTACGAAGTCAAGTGCGGAAGGTCAGGATGGCGCGATCTACGGAGGAAAAGGATTCGCCTTCGGTGTCGGAATCGAGTCCGGTGCGAAAGTGTCGCTTCCTTTGGATATCCTGTTCGCAGGATTTGAGCTAGACGCAGGTGTGGATGTGCTCGTCGGCACGGGACAATGTAGAAGCGTGGATTGGCGAGCAAGTGGACGAGCCTACTTCTATGCGGAAGGACACTTAGGTGCGTCCATTCCTGTGATACGATGGTGCAAATGGCACCCATGTATCAAGAAGAAGAAGGTCAACATCTTCAGCGGAGAGTCATGGGCATTGCTCGAAGGCTCCATCCCTGCCCCAGCCTACTTCGACGGAAAACTCGGATTCAAGTGCAAGATATTGTTCATCAAACTCCCGAACATCAGGGTGGGAATCACCGTGGGTGAAAATTGTTAATCCGAAACCCGTATCGATCGGTTCAAATATTTAATTTTGGAATATGAAAAACTTTAAGATAATAGCTAAAACAATCATGCTGGCGGTCGCAATGATGCTGACCTGCACAGCGACGGCTCAGGAGGCGGGCTACTCAATCGACCTTCACCTATACAATGGCGGCGACCACGTGTCGCTGCGATGGTACCCGCAGGATTATACGGAGTACTGGAAGGGTTGCGAAAACGGATTCATCGTGCAAAGGAGGGAAAAGGGAGCCACATCATGGACAGACCTCTCCAAACTGTTACCTGCGCCATATACAGAGTTCGAGAAGATGGGCAATGAGGACGACAACGCCCTGATGGTAGGCTTCATGTCCCACTATGACGAAGTGATGAAACAAATGGAGGGCGACTCGATCGAGGGTGACTCCGAGGCCGACGGAACCATCGCCGCCAAGGAGTACAAGAACCCGGAGAGCCTTGCCATGACATACGGAATGGCGCTGATCGCCTGCGAGCTTGACACGAACCTCGCCAAGATGGGAGCGCTGTACTACATGGACAAAAACGTCATATCCAACAAGACATACGAGTATAGGGTCGTCTCATCCAACAAGAAGGATGACCCTAAAGCCAGAGTGGTGACGTTAGACATGAACAACCGGACTACCCTTCCGAAGCCTGGCGACATGAAGTTCGAGACCAACGGAAACAAAGTCTACTTCGAATGGGACATCACCACCCTACAAGATGTTTACGCAGGTTATATCCTCGAAAGAAGCGAGGACGGAAAAACCTTCCGTAGAGTGAACAACGAACCTATCGTGCATATCTTCGCCGATGACAAGTTCAAGGATCTTTGTAGCCACAAAGACTCCCTTCCGGAATGCGACAAAGAATACCTCTACAGACTCCGAGGCTTAACCAACTTCGGCGTGACGGGTCCCGCCTCCAACCCCGTGAAGGTCAGCGTGGAATGCGAATATCAGGTGGAGGTCTTCATCGACTCCGTGAAAGTGAACGACAAAAACGTGGCGGACATCCAATGGAGCGTGAAAAACCCAGCCAACCAAAAAATCACAGGATTCAATGTCCAAAGAGTATCCAAGCTGGATATCGACCCGACAGATGTCAAATCAGCCTTTACGACAATCAACAAATCCCTGCTCTCCCCAAAAAGCAGGTCGTACAAGGACCCTCAAACTGACATGACAAACTATTACCGAGTAGTGGCCTACGGCAAGAAGGAGTCCGAATATGCGGTTTCCAACGTGGTGTTCGCCCACCAAATCGATAGTGTGCCACCCGCACCTCCGACAGGTTTGACGGGTGAAATCGATTCCGCCGGAGTCGTACGCATTCGCTGGAAAGCGAACGAGGAACCCGACATCATGGCTTATAGGGTTTTCTACGCGAACGATTCCAACGACGTGTTCATCGGTTGTTCAGACACCTTCCTGACCACTCCGTACTATACCGACACCATATTCCTGGGATCACTCACGAACGAGATCTACTACAAGGTGCTGGCATTGGATAAGAATTTCAACCAATCCGAGCTCTCCCATGCCCTAAAGCTGGAGAAACCGGACACCATACCACCCGCAAAGGCCGTCTTCATAAGCGTCAAGCAAGATTCCACACGCACCATGTGGGTCAAATGGGAGAATAGCCCCAGCACAGATGTACAGAGAGTTGAGCTCTACAGGAAAAACATCAGCGACAGCAATTGGGACCTCCTCCAATCATGGGAAGGCGATTCGTTGGTGGAAATCTACGAAGACCACGGTTTCAACGGAAGCATCATACAATACCGACTCGTGACTTACGACAAGTCAAACAACTCCACACCTTCGGAAAGCGTCCCGGTAAAAGGAAAGGCTGAGGCGATCGAGGTGATCAATAACATGAAACTGACCCGTACAGACGATGGCGCATTGTCCATTTCATGGGACAAGATGAGCTACAACATCATCAAATACTACATCTACAGGGTGGAGGACGACAAGAAACCTCTTCTGAAAATCACCTTGCCCGGCAATGAACGCACCTACAAAGACGATAGCGTAAAGAAGGGAAGCAGATACAAGTACATCGTCAGACCGATCACAAACATTCCAGCCAAAAGCGTTTCAACGGAAGAGATCATGTACTAACATTCCAAAGGCCAGGGAGGATTCACTCGACGGTTTCATTTCAAGCGAAACGAAACAATGCTAAAGACCAGAATCAGACATACGATATTATGCGCCCTGCTACTCCTTGCGGCGATTCCCGCATGGGCAGGCATCACCTATCCTGTCAGTCTCACCGCACAGCTCTTGCCGCCTTACAGCAACTGCCTGAGCG
>JAFXPK010000015.1 GCA_017527905.1 Paludibacteraceae bacterium | reverse complement strand
GTTCCAAGTCACTGGGTTACCCTTGCAGACGTCGCGCAGCTCGTTATGCAACATGATCTTGGCGGTCTGGTATACCTTGTACTCGTAGGTCGTCGTCGTGCTCACGTTCGTGTTGACCGTCGGCTTCGTCTCGCTCTCGGTGCCTCCGTCCACGCTCCACACCAACGCGTCCGCGTAGTAGCTCTTGCTCTCGTCCTTGTTCAACCTCGCAACCAGCTCCACCGGCGTGTCGTTCGAGCAGTAGTGGTAGGTGTTGCCAACCGTGTCTGGCTCGTAGACATCGACAACCTCCACAGTTATCGTTTTGATTTTACTCTCAGGGTAAGGAGACTCCGTGCTCTGCTGCGTCACATAGAACTCATATACACCAGGAGCATCCGTCAATACGTTTGGCGCAGTCGAGCTTCCCGTACCGTCAGGTGTTGCACTCGCACTATTATACCAGTGCAATTCGTATATCGACTCCGTCGTGCTCACCATATCATTCAAGTCCACTGCAGATCCCTTGCAGACTACAGTATCACGGCCCTTAGGAGGCTGTGCGGAATTGACAGTCACCTTAACCTTTTTGCCAGGACCTTCACAACCGGCCGCATTCACCTGACGGACGAAATAGTAGTATTCGCCCTCAGTGCTCAAAGAAATCGTAGGAACGTCATCCACATATGCGGAGAGGTTCTCGCTACCAGCCTGCGTCGTTGGTTCCCATTGCAACTTATAAGTTTGATCCGTCAGAGAGGCGGTTTCCGACAATGACTTAGTCTTGCCCTCTTCCATGACGTAATCCTTATTGTCAGTGACAGGTTCAACTGGTATTTCATGAATCGTCACCACGAAGTCCAAAGTGTCGCTCAAACATTTGCTCTCGTCATCCTCCAAGAAAATAGAGAAGGTGACAGGACTATTCGCAGCACTCAGGGCATCCAATTCCGTAAGGAAAGTCGTCAAGTCAAATTTTCCACCCGCAACATCCTCAATGGTCTCATTGTAACCCGTGAGCGAAGAAGCGAGGTTCCTGAGGTATGTCTTCACATCATCGTTCTCGGAAGCCAAACCTTCGCAGAACTCAGGAATTTTAACTTTTGGTGCGACAGGCAACGTATCAGCAAAGATGGTGATGGTGTCATAAGTATCACAATACTCTATTTCGTTACCTCTCTCGTCCTTCACGTTATCATGAACCTTCAAGATGTACTTCGTACCATTCTTATCAGCCTTATCCCAAGTCACCTCGTATGGAACGGCAACGGTACCCTGTCCTGCCTTGATCTTTGCGGAAGAAGCATCATTCGCATGCCAAGACATCGTGTAGTTATCATAAGGATTTCCATCTTTATCCTTGCTGATCACATCGTTCGAAGTCAATGTCGTGGATTCGCCATGGCAAAGGTGAACGGTTCTTTTCGTCTCATCCAATATTACCATTCTACCGCCATCAGCGGAGATGACAGGTTTAGCAGACTCGTAACATTGAATACACTCCTTCGTGGCAATGATCGGAGTGGAGACAGAAAACTCGCCGCATGGCGCATTCGGACGGAAATATCCATAATTGGCGATTTCATCTTCCAATGCTTTCTTCTCTCCCAAAATACATCTGTAATAAACTTGCTTGCCAGGACGCCACGTAGGATCATACGTGGAAGACAAATCAAGATATGAGATATCCTTCACAGGACCAGCGATTGTCTGCCAAGACTTACTGTCGTCAGGAGTAGTCGAAAATTGGTACACGTAATATGCTTCCCCGCCCAAATTGGTCTTGATCATTTCTGTTTCATTCACATAAAGACCAAGTTCCTTACCTTCACAGGAATATGCTTCCGTAACGGACAATCCCGGATCGAAGAAGATATTTATCGCAGGCTGAGAACATGCGAAAATCTGGATATCGTCCAACACCAAGTCATTACCATACTTATTGTATTCATCATTGGGTCCAGTCGCACCATCTCCACCATAAGAAACGATGGAAAGCTCCAAATCGGTTCCCTCCAAGTCGACATCCACCTCAGCGGCAACCCACTCCTTACTACCTGTAGCAGATTTCGTCACTCGACTTGACTTATGGACTACACCTGAAGTTAAATCCTTCACTTGGATATAAATATCCACAGGATTTTTACTATTAGAGAACGTATTCACGTAGCAAGTCAACGTCAAATGTTTTTGACACAAACCCGTGATTGGACGAACATAAATCGGCTTATCATGCTCGTTATTACAATTGAGGAACAACATACCTCCATATTCGCCACTCGTACCATACGTGTGATCCGGTATATACGTCCATCCATTTTGTTTTGGTTGCTTACCATTTCCGAAATAAGCCTCCCATCCCCATTGGGTACCACCTTGAACATTGTCATAAGCACAGGTCACATTCGCGGCGACAGTATATTGACCTTCTCCTGACGGAGCCTCCTTACATTCCGCATTGGCATCAAAAGTCACTTCCGTACAGGTTGTCCAGTTCTTACCATCCGTATGTTGCACTTTCTTCGGATCCGCAAGATTACTATAATCCCATGTCCAATAGTTTTTCGCTGAGGTAAACGTACCGAAGTCATCCTGCCAAATCATCTTACGAGAGACCATTTGTCCATCATCACCGATACAACATACCTTATCGGTAACCACAAAATCCGAAGAAGTAAAGACATCCCCATTAGGAGTTGTCACTTTATAGGAATATGTATATTTCTTAGTCTCGCCCTGGCCTAAAGTACTCGCTGACTTATGGGTATACGTAGTACCTGTCTCCCCATTAAGTTTTACGCCATCACGATACCATTGCATCGTACATCCGAGATAAGTATTGTCCGCGGACAAGTGAGAAGTTTCACCTCCCGCACAGACAGTATTAAGACCAACAATCGCAGGCTCCACCTCCGCATATACCCTGATTTTCTTAATCATAATGGCCTGATTAGCCTGCATTTGTCCAATAAAAATAGTCACAGTAAGACGATTGTTTGCTATATCCATCAACTCCTGCGTTTGGGTCGGTCCACTTAACGTAGCAGTCGTACAACCACCCTTCTGAATTTTGGCATTTGCCTGAGAGACATCTTGTCCCTGACTTGTAGGGCCATTGTTAACGCCAATACGAATCTGAGCCGCATATCCTGGAGGATTTTCACTAGAGTTAAACGGATTACAAAAATCCACCTCAACTCTGTATCGTCCACCGTCCTTCACGCCCGTCACATCGAGCGTAAGCATTTTTTGACCTTGCGCAGTCGAACCGCCAGAGACAACAAAACCCCATTCCCCGCTATCATTGTTATCATCAAAACGTATAGAGTCCAATCGAATAGGATTCGGTGTGACAGCGTATTGAACCTTGCTAAGGAAATCGGACCTCGTAGCGGTGGTTTTCAAGGTTTTCGCTAAAGTCAGATTCGTTGACACGTGAGGAGTAATCACAGATTTGCCAAAACCATCCACTTCATCCATTGATGCGAAAGCAGCATCAGGATCTTTCGTCGAACTAGAGAAATCCGTCTCCGCAACGAGAGGCAAAGAAGGTTGTGGTTGGGCAAAAACAGAACCTCCACTGAGCATGCAAAGCACGCAGAACGTGAAGCAACCAATTAATGAATTAATCCTTTTCATATTCTTATACCCTATTATATTTAACATAAAACGAATGGACACACGGGTACGCCCCCTTGTTTCGAACGAACTTTAGCGGAAACGACCAGTATGTCGGTTGCAAAAATAAAAAAAATCGGAAACATGCCATATTTTATAGAAAAAAAATAATCATGGTATAATTTATCTACAGAAGTGTTTCGTCACGCACCAAGTATAACCTAGCATCACCTCGTGCGAACCACCGTTCTTGCGTTGGAAAGTTGTCAGACCCAACTGGTAAGCATACCCTAAATGGAAGCCCTTGTAGCGGATACCTCCCATCGCATAGAATGACAATGGCGCAGGGTTGTTCTCGCTTTTATCCAACGTGTGGCGATAAGAGAGCTGCAGCCAATAGGAGAAATCCTTGTTATCCGGGATGGTCTGCATATACTTCAGGTTGAGGTCTAACTGCCTGTTCTCCTCCGTATTCAGCTTGATCATCGCGGCAGGCTCAAGGGTGATCTCGTTCACAAGGTCGAAGTCATACCCCAAAAAGCCAAACATGGTGAGCGGACGTTTCGGCTCTTCCAGGCCCAACTCCGTCAACTCCGTCGGGACGATATCCTTGGCGGAAAAACCCGCGAAGAAGTTATCCCACAAGAAGTAAACACCCGCATTGGCATTGAGATACATACCCTTATCGGAGCCACCGTTTCCTAGCGCCGGGTCCTCGTATCCGTAGGTGTCAAACAAATACTTCTCGAAGTTGTAGTGGTTCAACATCAAGGAGAGGCCGAACGACAACTGGCGGTCGATGGACTGCGTCTTCATCATGTAATGGCTATTCTCGGAGAGCGGGATATGGTAGGCGAAAGTCACCTCACCACCCTGCCTGTAAGAGTAACCATTCTTGTCGTTATAGGCATAGATACCTAAACCGACGTTCTTCAAGACACGGGTACGGAAACTCAGCGTCTGGGTCATCGGCTTATCCTGCAACTCCGGACCCGTCCATTGGAACTTGCCCGTCAACATCAAGTGGCTACAACGCTCAGCGCCCGCCACAGCCGGATTGACCAGATAATAGTTGAAATGATATTGGTCGCAAACGATATCATCTTGCGCATATGCACGGAAAGATGATACTAGAAGCGCCAACAATCCTACGACACAATACTTTATCTTCATCATTCTCAAACGTTTTTCATCGCATTAGTAAAAGCACATACTTAGTTGGACAAAGATATGTATTATTCTTAAAAAAACAAAAACAAAGGTTTTTTTTTAGGATTTTTGAATCATTCTATACGAATAATTGAAAGAATTTTAATATATTATCGCATCAAAAACAGTTGGAAAAAAGTCGGCCGAAGCAAGGAAAACACGTCTTTAGACCTCTATAATAACCAAAAAACTCCCGTGAACACAAGTCCACGGGAGTCCGAAAGTATAAAAACAATATTATTTCTTATTCAAGAACAAATCCACCTCAACGGCGCAAGCAACAGTACAGCCCACCATTGGGTTGTTACCGATTCCGAGGAATCCCATCATCTCAACGTGAGCAGGCACTGAAGAAGAACCAGCGAATTGAGCGTCAGAGTGCATACGACCCAAAGTATCCGTCATACCGTAAGAAGCAGGACCTGCAGCCATGTTATCTGGGTGCAAAGTACGACCTGTTCCACCACCGGAAGCCACTGAGAAGTAAGGCTTGCCAGCGAGCATGCGCTCTTTCTTGTAAGTACCAGCTACTGGGTGTTGGAAACGAGTTGGGTTGGTAGAGTTACCAGTGATGGAAACGTCCACGTTCTCCTTCCACATGATGGCAACGCCCTCACGAACATCGTCAGCGCCATAGCAGTTCACAGCGGCGCGAGGACCGTCAGAATAAGCGATCTTCTTCACCACCTTCAACTTACCAGTGAAGTAGTCGAACTTAGTTTGCACATAGGTGAAACCGTTGATACGGGAGATGATCATAGCGGCGTCCTTACCCAAACCGTTCAAGATACAACGGAGAGGCTTGTTAGCCGGTCTTGACTTGTTAGCCATGGTAGCGATCTTGATGGCACCCTCAGCTGCGGCGAAAGACTCGTGGCCAGCCAAGAAAGCGAAGCACTTAGAGTCTGGAGAGAGCAGACGGGCAGCCAAGTTACCGTGACCCAAACCCACCTTACGGTCGTCAGCCACAGAACCAGGGATGCAGAAAGACTGGAGTCCCTCACCGATATATTTAGCCGCCTCAACAGCGTTCTTGGCCTTTTCCTTCAGAGCGATGGCAGTACCTACCACGTAAGCCCATTTAGCGTTTTCGAAACAGATTTTCTGAGTGTCCTCGCAAGTCTTGTATGGATCCAAACCTGCAGCGTCGCAGATCTTGTTAGCTTCCTCGATGGACTTGATACCGTGCGCCTTCAAGCAGTCGTTGATTTGCTTGATACGGCGATCTTGTGATTCAAATTTAACTTCTCTAATCATGATAATTTTGAATTTTGAATTATGAATTTTGAATTATTCGTCTACCTCACCATATTTCTTTTGAGTCGTCTTAATAATGGATGTCAAGAGTTTAACCAATTCCTCACAGTCTAAGGATATACTCTCGAAAACATCATCGGGAAGATATCCCGTCTTATTCAGCAACTCTAACCAATAAGATGTTTCATCAGCCTCCTTTAAAGCGATATACAATTTATTGACGAAATCTTTCGGGCTTTGAGCCCTTCTAGACTCTCGAATATTGGCGCCAATACTGGTTCCACTCCTCAAAACTTGTTTAGAAAGGATAAACTCCTTATTGTCCGCCACAGATGTCAAATGTTTATACATATTGACAATCCTTATTGAGAAGGCAAAACTTTTGTCTAAAACAACGTTATTTGACTTCAGCGTCACCCGAATAACTCCTAATTCAAAATGTTATAAAAAATTTATGTTACAGAAACTAATTAAAAATTCTTAATTCAAAATTCTTAATTATTCTTTACGTGGGTCGATGGATTTTACAGCACCGTCTTCCTTCTTCGTACGACCGTACGTGCCAGTCACGCTCTTGAGAGCCTCGTCAGCAGGAACACCCTTCTTCACAGCGTCCATGAACTTGCCCATGTGAACAAACTCATATCCGCAAACTTGGTCGTCCTTGTCCAAGAACATCTTCGTGATATATCCCTCAGTCAATTGGAGGTAACGAGTACCCTTGGCCTTCGTTCCATAGAGCGTACCCATTTGACCGATCAAGCCCTTACCGAGGTCTTCCAAACCTGCGCCGACAGCCAAACCACCCTCAGAGAAAGCAGACTGCGTACGACCGTAAACGATTTGGAGGAACAACTCACGCATAGCGGTATTGATGGCGTCACATACCAAGTCAGTGTTCAACGCCTCCAACAAAGTTTTGCCAGGAAGGATCTCAGAAGCCATTGCGGCAGAGTGAGTCATACCAGAGCAACCGATGGTCTCCACCAAGCACTCCTCGATGACACCCTTCTTCACGTTCAGGGTCAACTTGCACGCACCCTGTTGAGGAGCGCACCAACCAATACCATGGGTCAAACCTGAAATATCCTTGATCTCTTTTGCTTGAATCCATTTCCCTTCCTCAGGGATAGGAGCTGGTCCATGGTTAGGACCCTTGGCAACAGAACACATCTGTTCCACTTCTTTTGTGTAAATCATAATCTGTTAATTATTGTTATAATAAAATAAAACACAATTTGCGGACACAAAAAAAGCGAATTTTTGGGAGAAAAACAAGCGATTTTAGAGTTAAGAATTAAGAATTAAAAATTAAGATTGTGGGGAGCGGAAAAAATGCCCGATGCCCCGAAACGGATGTAGTCCAACGCCTCAATGTTCCTTGGGATTTGTCACTTCCAGAACTGTTTGATTTGCGCCTCCGCACGGTTGAACAAAGCCCGGTCGAAAGGCACATCGAACTGATCGTCCAAGTTGCGGTCGGTGACGGAATAGTCCCCGTCATAGTAGACATTGGTGATGGTGCCCAAGCTGTCGATCATGCCGACCCCGATATAGCTATCCACCAGCAAGAAATCGCGATGGGCGGTCGTGTCGAAGAGAGATTGTCCGATGGAGTAGTCCGAACTATTGTTCGTCGTGCCAAATACATCCTGCATCAACGTAGGCACCAAATCATAGTGGGCCGTCCATCTGTCAGAAACGACCGTATCCGTTCCGTTGAAGTAGACCATAGGCACCTGCATTTGGGCCGCGGAATAGTTGCCGTTGTGTCCCCAGAAGGCATGGCGACAGTCGTCGAACTCCTGGGAATGGTCGCCCGTGAAGACGATGACGGTGCTATCGAGCAAGCCCTTCGCCTCAACCGTCTTCAGAACATCGCCCACGAGGGAATCCAAATAATAGACCATGTTCTTGTAGAGATTCAGGAACTCCGTCGGGTCCACATCCTTGCCGAGACGCTCGTAATGGGCGCAGTCCCATGAAGGCTGGAACGGACCCGTGTAATCCTCCGGTTTGATCATGCTATGCAGCGAATCGAAGAAGAGGAAGGAGAAGAACGGAGCGCTATCCCCTCCCCTACTATTCAAGTACTGAAGGAATGCCTGCGCCACGTTCACGTCACGTTGCCAAGCGTTCAGACCCGGCGCCGAACCGCACTGGTCCGGGAACATCGAAAAGACGCACTTGTCCAACGGAGGATTAAGCATGGAAGCGCTCGGGAAGAGACGGACATCGTATCCTTTCTCCTTCATCGTGGTGAAGAGGACAGGAGGGATGGACTGAGCGCAGAAGTCCTTCCAATAGACGCCCGGCAATCCGTAGAACATAGAGAAGACGCCCGTGCGCGTTCCGTTGCTACCGCTGTAATGGCGGAGGAAGCGGGAGGAGCGCTTCGAGAATTCGTAGATATTAGGCGAGCAGAGCGAATCCATCGTCGAGGCGCGCCAAGCGTCGAAGGCGATGACAATCACATTCTTGCCCGACTTGGTATGAGACAATGGAGTCTTCGGGTAGCAATAGCTTTTGCCACGATAATCCGTAGCGACGGTGGTAGGCTCCACCTCACGTCCCAGAGCGGAGAGCAAAGAGTTCGCATTGAGGGAGACGCACGCAGGGAAGTAGCGGTCCAGAAGGATCAACTGGCGATCGTTCTTGGCGAACGCCACAGCATGCCTGCACTGAACGAAGCAGATCAACAAGCCAAAGAAGACTATCAACGTGTAGATGACCGAGTTTGGTATCTTATTCGCGATGCGGAAGGCCAGTTTGAAGAGCAACACCTCAACCGCCAACAGGAAGACGAGCACCCCGCCCACCATGAAATATTGGGCGACAGTGAACTCGAAGACCTGCGTCGCTCCAGGAGCGAACACCTGTTCCAAGACGTAGGAATTAATATGGAAACGATAGAGCGAGAATATATACGCGTCCATCGCGAGAATAATCAAGAAGAGGGTCGCCACCAAAGAGGCGCAAATCAGGCTCGTCCGATTGCTCCTAGCGAGAATCGTGACGGGGAGATAGATGAAGAATATCGGAAGGAAGGATATAAAGACGAAATGGACTAAAATATACGCGAGCAGGTACACCGTATGTTCGCTCCAGATCACATCGGGGATCTGCACGAAATACTTCAGCGAAATAAGAAAAACAAAGACGGCATTGAAGAAAGCGAACCAAACTCCAGCCTTCAGCAACCTCCGTCTACTAACAACCTGCGTATTATTTCCTGCCTCCTTACCCATGTCACAAATCCAAGCTATAGGACAACACGACGCCGAATACATCCTTCGGGTTCGCCACATTCATACCGTCGTCATAACGGAAAAGAGCCTGCAATGAATTACTCTTGTTGAACTTGTACTTGACGCCAGCCTCGTATCTCAGTTTCTCCAAACGATTCCCCTTGTAATAATTGGTTCGGTAAACAGCCTCAGCAGCGACAGTCGGGAAGAAATGGGTCTTCGGGATTTTCGCCGAGACATACAGTTTGTTCCTCCAGAGATCCTTGTATTGTTTATGTTGAGCCTTCTCCGGACGATAGGTAATCTGATATTTGGATTTAAGGCCGAAAGAGAAGCGTGACACGTCCTTCTTCACCCTCAAATAACCCGCACAGCGATGGTTCAAGTAGATGTCATCCTTCTTATTCGCAGCACCGATCAAATAATAATCCGCACCGACACGCAAAACACCCTTGATCACATTGTAGGAGAGTCCCGCCTTCGTATAGAACTTATCCAGCTTGGTGGAGTTGGACCGTAGAGAAACAGACTCCGCCAACCCCACATTCAGACGTTTGCAGACCCGTTTTGAGACAGAGAAGTCCACAGAAGAGGTAAAGTCCTGCCTGTCACCCCCTGCCCTAGCGACGCCAAGGCAACCGAAAGAGGTGACAAGCAAGACCAAGCAATGAAATCTAAAACTAGCGAATGATAATTTATCCATTAAAATCCTTAGCCCTTGTTATTTGATCCACCGTATTGATTTCCTGCGAATTAGACTCATAATAAACCTTAATCAGAGCCGTATCCTTTAAGAAATCTATATAGCCGACCTCACATTTTGTAACATTCAGACCTGTACGTTGCTTGATGTCGGCCACCATCTCATCATACTTATCAGGAGTGATCAGATTAATTTTCTCGTACTTAATCAGTTTGCAGGAGCTTTTCGAGACGATGCGGGTCTTCTCCATCAGCCAAGACATGAACACGAAGAGGAAGTTCGTAGCGAAGAGTTCAACGTAGCTTACACTGACTGCCAACGCATTGATGACGGAAAGTCCGATGATCAAGAAGAGGTAGGTCATCTCGCGGATAGGCACCGTATCCGTACGGTAACGGATGATGCCAAAGATGGCGAAGAGGCCCAAGGCCAAACCGATCTGCAGTTTCTCGCTCCCCAAGAGGAAAATCAGAAGGAAGACGGTCGTACTGATCAATGTAAAGGTGAAAACATAATCACGTCTTTTCGATTTGCTGTAATAAAGCCAAACGATGATTAAAGATGTGACAATGACGTTAAGTCCAAAACGAAGCAACAACTCGAAAAAGCCCTCCCGGTTCACGATAGGGATTCCGAAAATCGCCAAATCACTGATACTTGTTAAAAGTGCCATAACTGTTTATTTAATTATTATTCTCAAAATTCGGGCAAACGGGGAAACACCCGTCTACAATTTATTGATATACCTGACCTTCTCCTTAAAACGGTTATACTTCAGGGAGGGGTCCGTGAGCACCATTCCGAGGCAATATTTGCTGATGCTACGCTGCTTAATGCGCAGGGAAGCGAGGTAATCCTTGAAATGCGAATGGGCGTTGCCGTCCTGTTTTACCTCGACGATGCAGAGTTTTGAAATCGTATTTTTTATTCCCGTGACGCAGTTCTCGAAATTGATGTTGAAATCGATGGTCAAGCGTTCAGACTTCTCCTTGTTCACCAACGTGATACGGAAAAAGTTATTCCGCAGGCGGAAGTCGATCTCACTCATCTTGAACTTAGACTTCTCGTCAAGGAAAGAAATGGCCTCCTCGTTGTGCAGCACATTCTCGTCTGTGATCGTGATACGTTTTTTAGAAGTTCTTCCCTTGTTGTTCTTCGTCTTGACCTCCAAGAACATGAGGTTGGACTCGACATATTCACGCACACGGATTTTCTGGCGGTTGAGTTTACCGTCATGATGCACGACATACATCGTAGCCTCCGGAGTATCGTAATACAAGGTACGATAAAAAGCTTTACGAAGGTCGCCGATACGTTGCACGTAGTAATCCTGCTTCGCCATATCCAACAAAATTGGCAAGTCGTTCACGTTGACAAGGAATTTGGTGTCGATCCGGTTCATCAAACGGATTCCACTCATCTCCTCCAACGTAATTGGGTCAAGCGCCGCAAGTTTTTTGTCTATGATACCGACGATGTCTTCCATTTCAGCCTATTCTGTGATATACTCGTACACCTTCTCCGACTTCAGTTTGCCATTAGGGAAGAGAGTGCGGGAAGATTGTTTCTTTCCAAACTCGTTGTACTGGAATTGTACCGTCTTCTCCAACTTGTTAAATTCGTCGAAGTGTTGTTCCTCGATGCATTTCCCTTTTTCGTTGTACTTATACACAACGCGGGATTTTTGATCCCCCACTTTCGTAAACTCCTTTTCCTCTGTCTTATTGCCCTGAGCGTCATATTTCGTGACGTGGTCCAGTTTCTTCTTACCATTCTCCATGCGCCATTCCTTCACCTCAGTCAACACTTTTCCGTTCACCTTCTTCTGTGCGCTGAGCGAAGCAGTAAGAGAAGAGACGAGCAAAACGATTATCGCCAAAAAACACCTTTTCATACGCAATTTTTTTATGGTATTAAATTATGCCCAAAAATAAGCATTTATCGGACAACTAAAAAAAATATTCAGTCAAAATTAGAATTAACTCTTAGAAACTCTCTATATCGCAGACAAAACAAGTAAACAAAATCACATCTGATCCTCGAAATAATTATCGTTGATGCTTAGATTATCGAGTTCATCTTCGTTAAAATCCTCATCTCCCTCGAAATCGTTCAAGCCATCCATGTCGAGGTCGCCCGCCTTGACTTCCGGGATATCCATGAACAATCCATCAAGAATTTGTGCGGGAGGATTACCCTTCGAGCGTTTGCAGATCGGGGCAGGCAAAGATTCACGCGTCTTCACCTCCTTCAGCTCCATATAGAAGGAGCGCTCGTTCATCACGTCGAAGATGAAACGAAGCTTTTGACCCTCCTCGGAAGCGAACTCCTCCACACGGACACGGTCCATGACCAGGCTGTCCACCTCGGATGAAGTGTCCATCTCCATCAAAGTGATCTCCTGTTCTGCCTCCCAATAGTCATTGCAGATCAGGAAGGAGGTCATCTGATCCTTCGAATAGCCGACGCTATCGAGGATAGCGTTGTTCAACTCCAGGAAAGTCGCATCAGAGTCGATGTGTATTTCCCTCAAAAAATCGTCCACTTCGTCGGACAAAAGGATAAACTTAAAAACCATTTCCTAATCGAATTATATTTTCAGCAAATATACGAAAAAAAATATCACTTCAAAGAGGATTCGATGGCCTCAACGCTTCGTTGAACCTCCTTGTCCACCTCGACCAGATTTTGGATCGCCTTACAAGCGTAAAGGACGGTCGCATGATCACGATTACCGATCTGTTCCCCGATGCTCGACAAAGAGACCTTCGTGTACTTGCGGGAGAGGAACATGGCGATCTGACGGGCTTGCACGACCTCACGTTTGCGGGAATTGGACTGCAGCATACGAGGCTCCAAACCGTAGTAGTTGCAGACCATCTCCTGGATGGAAGAGACCGTGACGGTCCTTTCCGGAGCGGCGACCAAGGAGCTGACCACCTTGCTGACCAGTTCCATGTTGATCTCAGCGTCCGTCAACGTCGACTGCGCAAGAAGCGAATTGACGACACCCTCCAACTCACGGACACTATCGGAGACATGCTCAGCGATGTAGTCCAACACATTGTCTGGGATAATGAGACCATCCGTCTTCACCTTAGACTTCAGGATCGCCTTGCGGGTCTCCATGCTAGGCTGCTCCAACTCGGCGTTCAAACCCCAGCGGAAGCGGGTCAGCATACGGTCATCCAATCCCTGGAGCAACTTCGGCGACTGGTCAGCGACCAACACGATTTGTTTGCCGTTCAGCTGCAACTGGTTGAATATCTGGAAGAAGATGTTCTGCGTGCCCGTCTTGCCCGCGAAGAACTGAATATCGTCGACGATCAACAGATCAATCATCTGATAGAAAGCGATGAAATCATTCACGCAATTACGCAAGTGAGCCTCCGTGTATTGAGCTTGGAATCTATTAGAGTCAACATAAAGAACCTTCTTCTCCGGGTGTTTCTCCAACGTAGCCCAACCGATAGCCTGGGCCAAGTGCGTCTTGCCCAAGCCCGACCCACCATAGATGAAGATTGGGTTGAACGTGTTTTTACCGGGAGCCTCCGCGATGGCCAAGCCTGCAGAACGGGCGAGCTTATTGCAAGCGCCCTCCACGAAGGTATCGAACGTGTAATGAGGATTTAATTGAGGTTCGATTCGTTTTCTGTTTGAACGTTCAGGGAATGGATTGTAAGAGTCTACGCCAGAAGCATTCTCCTTGACGGGGATCACGTGCCCGCTATTCCGCTCCACCGTAGTCTGCGTAGCAGCCTCCTGGATAATACTATAGACAAGCTTCGTTCCGCTGCCCATCACTCTCGTGAAGGTCTGCTTCAACAAGTCGCTGTAGTGTTCGTCCAAGAACTCGGCATAAAAATTACTTGGAACAGTTATGGTCATTGTCTTATCCTCCCAACTTTCAGGGACAATCGGCTTAAACCATGTCTCAAAAGCAGAAGACGGTATGTTATCCTTAATTACCGCCAGACATTCATTCCATAAACGGACGTGATCTTTTACTTCCATCTCTCTATACTCGTTCATATTAACATAACAACATTCGGGAAAAAATCCTTCAAAAATCCCCGAAATGCTTTAATCATTTACATTTCAATTTGCATTACAAATTTTGTCTAATTTTTTCTAAAAAAAAACTCAAAATCGCTTGTTAAATAAAAAAAAACTTAAGTAACTGTAATTCAAAATTATAGACTAAGACACTAACAATCAGTCACTTACAAAGCATCGTCTTAAGTAAGACGTTCATATCTAAACGATTAATGAGAAGAATAATTTTCACTCATTTTTTTTGCCAAAAACAGAAACGTTAATGTAACGTTTCGGGTGTGCTTTCAGGTCTACCAGGAGTTCATTCGCACTCCCGACAGTGGTATTCATATTGTCATAAAAATCCCTTTTCGTGAGCAATAATCCGAGCGTTCCGGTACCGTTATTCAGTTTATCCGTAACACCCTGCACGCCCAAAAGAGTTTTGTTCAATTGGGAGAACGTGTTTTTGAAATCCACAGACTTCAAATTAGCGCTAACCGCGTTTAGATTGCCCATCACGCCATTGATGTTGTTGCACAAGAGAGGGACATCCTTGTCCACAATCCTATTGATGCCGACAGAGGCATGGTTCAAATTCTTCGTAATCGTATTGATGTTCGCCAAAGAGGACTCGATGGTCTTGTTCTCCGCGATAGCGTGCAGAGAGACGATCAAAGAATCCAGCTGAGGGATAATGGTCTGTAGGCGAGGCATAACCTCCTCCGTGATCGAATTCATGATTCCCTCGTCTATGTAGGAAGGAATCGTGTCGCCCTTCTTATATATCTCCGTATTGAAGGTATCCAAATGCAGCTCGATGGAAGGCGCTCCAATCAACGAAGAGACCAAGGCAGCCTTTGAACCGACAGGGATACGCAGATCGTCATCCACCTGTAGCACAACCAGCACGTCGGAAGAAGGGTTTTCGTAATCATATATGATTTTCTTCACCAAACCGATCTTATATCCTCGGATTGTCACATCGTTCGTCTCAACCAGACCGTTGATACGTTCCAACTTAAGATAGTAAAAGTTAGTAGGGTTAAAGATGTTGATTCCCTTCAAATAATTCACCCCGAAAAAAGTAACCGCTATGGTTATGATCACCAATAAACCGATTTGAAGTTCTTTACTGATTTTAAAGTTCATGTCCTTATAATTTTACTCCTAATTTATCATTTACTACTCTTAAAATATTGTCTAGCCTCTTCCATAGGCAATTTCTTTCCGTCCTTGATCACGACAAGGAAAGCATCCTTGAAAATAGTCTTCACCTCATCCCGCAGCTTCACGCCCTCCTCGAAGGTGTTCGCCCGTCCGTACACATACTTATACTTGAAAGTGCCGGTCTCGACGAATTCCTGCGCGGGGACACACTTCTTGAAATCCCTACAATCCAACGGTTTCTGCACATTAGAGCTACAGAATTGTACAGCATAATAGATCTGTGGCGTTTTGACGTCGACAGTTGCAGACTGCTTAGTGTCCTGCTTCTGGTTCTCCTGCACATCCGTGGATGCCTCTGTCTGCTTCGGTTGGCTCTCCCCACCCTGACTCTTCGACGAATCGCTCTTTTCGTTGGCAGGGTTCGCTGTCTCCTTATTTCCTTGGGTTTTATTGTCTTGCGCGACCGGAGCGGATGGTTCAGGCTCCTTCGTCTGCTCTTTTTTCGTCTCCTGAGGTTCAGGAAGAGTCTCCTTCTTCACGTTGGAATCAGCATCCTTGTAACCATCCGTATTCCTTTTGTCCCTATTCTTCTTATATTGCACGAAGGCCTTCGCTATCGACTCCGCCAGTTTGTCCAAGTTCTTATCCTTAGACAGGAACGCCTCCTCTTCCCTATTGGAGATGTACCCCAACTCGACCAACACGGCAGGCATGGCTGCTTGCTTCAGCACCCAGAATCCAGCCTGCTTGACACCACGGCTAGACCTGCCCGCCTTCGTGAAGTTGGACTCGATAGACGAAGCGAAGGAGATGCTCTGCTCCATGTACTTGGACTGGAGGAAATCGAACATAATATAAGACTCCGTGCTGTTAGGGTCGAAACCACGGTACTTCGTTTTGTAATCAGACTCATATAACATAACCGCATTCTCTCGCTTCGCCACCTCCAAGTTAGCGGACGACGAACCGACGGCGTACGACTCCGTACCTTTCGCGGAACGGTTTTCCGCCGCATTAACATGGATAGAGATGAAGAGATCCGCCTTCGCCTTATTGGCGATTTGCGCGCGATCGTCCAAAGGGATGAACACATCCTTCTTACGGGTGTACATGACCTTGACATTTTTCTCCTTGGAAAGCAGATCGCCCAACTTAAGCGCAGTCTTCAGATTGATATCCTTCTCCTTCAATTTCAGGACATAGCCAGATGCGCCCGGATCCTTGCCTCCATGGCCAGCATCAATCACAACAATAAAAGGCTTATCGCCCGACCATGCCAAAGCGACACACAAAAATTGAAGACACACGAGAAGAAAAATGCGCTTCGTAAATGAAGAAATTTTTTCCAAAACCTATCTTTTAATAATTGTATGGCAAAAATAGGAAAATATTCTTAGATTTGCATAAAATTTATAGCGCAATTATTAAATAGTAAATTGTTGGCACAAAGATACATAACATATTTATTACTATTAATCGCAGGGCTTTTCCCCCTCCATTTTGGGGACATTCATGCGAAAAAAACGGAGAATGACACCCTAAAAGTCACCGCTAACGCTCCGGATAGCACTATAAAAAAAGTTAAAATTTCAAAAGATGCGGTGAAATCCAACGTCAATTATTCGGCAAAAGACTCCATCATTTTTTATGCGGACGGCCACGCCTTTTTATATGGTGACGCTAAAATCACCTATGAGAAGATGGAGCTCACGGCCGACCATATTGAACTGAACACAGACAGTACCATCGTGCATGCGCGTTGCGGATACGACTCCACTGGCGCAGAGACCAACCGGCCTATATTCAAGGATGGAGCCGAGAGCTACGAATCACACAGCATAGACTTCAACTACGAGACGAAGAAGGGTATCATCCGCAACGTGGTGACCCAACAGGGCGACGGCTACGTGACCAGTGAGACCGCCAAGAAATTGGAGGACAACACCTTTTTAATGAAAGATGGTAAATACACCACCTGCGACAACCACGAGCACCCACACTTCTACCTCAACCTGACGCAGGCCAAGGTGAAGCCGAAAGAGTACATCGTGGCGGGCCCCGCATACCTCGTCATCGAGGACGTGCCACTTCCGCTAGCGATACCGTTCGGTTTCTTCCCTTTCTCCGAGAAATACTCGTCGGGATTGCTGATGCCGACATTCGGAGAGGAATCCGTCCGAGGCTTCTACCTCAAGAACGGAGGATACTACTTCGCCATCAGTCAATACTTCGACTTGGCATTGCGCGCGGACATCTACACCAAGGGATCTTGGGGTGTGAACGGTACGACCCGTTACAAGAAAAAATACAAGTTCAACGGAAACATATACGTGAGCTACCAATCCACCGTAAACAGCGAAAAAGACATGCCGGACTACACGCAAGTGAACGACATGAAGGTGACGTGGACACACACGCAGGACCCGAAAGCGAACCCTTTCCGGACCTTCTCCGCATCGGTGAACTTCACATCAAGTTCCTACAACAAGAACAACACCAGCGCACACTATAACCCGTCTGTGTATGGAGAAAACAACAAATCATCAAGTATCAACTACACGTACAGATTCCCTGAATCACCCTTCTCCCTCACGACGAACATCACATTGAACCAAAGGCAAAGCGACTCCACCCTCTCCCTGAAGCTGCCGACGCTTTACCTCAACATGAACCGTCTATACCCTTTTAAGAAGGAGAAAAAGACAGGGAAAGACAAATGGTTCGAGAAGATATACCTCAACTACAGCATGAACTTCGACAACTACATCTCGACGAAACAAGACAAGTTGCTCGAACAAAACATCATCAAGGACTGGAACAACGGCATCAAGAACCAAGCCAGCGTGGGAGCCTCCTACACCGCCCTGAAATACCTCATCATCACGCCTAGCTTCAACTACAGCGAGAAGTGGTATTTCAAGAAGACCGAGCAGGAATGGAACGCCACGGAGCAAGATGTGGACAAGCACATCAAAAATGGGTTCTACCGCATCAACGACATGAGCGCATCCCTCAACTTCAGCACCCAGTTGTACGGATTTTTCCAACCACTCATCGGAAAGAAAATCAGCATGATACGCCACGTGTTCCAACCAAGCGCCGGCGTAACCTTCACCCCGAAAATGGATCATCCGGTCCCTGCTTTCGGCCAAAACTATTACAGCAACTACTATAAGTTGCGGAGGGACGGCAGCATCGACACGACAAAATATTGCTACTACACGGGCAACTACTACGGAGGACCAACCAGCAACGGAAGCGGCATCGTCAACTTGAGCGTATCCAACAACCTGGAGATGAAGGTCAGGACGGAAAAGGACTCCACCGGATACATGAAAATATCGCTCATCGACAACCTGTCGCTCGCCACAGGATACAACATGTTCGCCGAAGAGGACGAAACTCCTTGGTCGGACATCTCCGCTTCAATGCGTCTGAAATTCCCTAAGAATATTTACCTGAACGTGAGCGGAAGTTTCTGCCCATACACCTACAAACTCAACGAGGACGGGCAATACTATAAATCCACCATGTCTGAAATGGAGCGAAACGGAAGACTCGCCAGGTTAACCAACGCGCGCACATCGTTCAACTACTCCTTCAGCAACAACACTTTCAAACGAGGGAACAAATCGAAGAAGAAGGACGAGGACATCGATTACAATGCGGAGACAGTGGATGACATGCTGGACAACAACATAGAGGAAGAGAAGACAAAAAAAGAGAAGGATAACGGAAATTACGACGAGAACGGCTACTTCAAATATAACCTGCCGTGGAACGTCAACTTCTCCTACTCCATCGCATACGGCGACTACCTATTCAACAAGGAGACGCTGGAATTCGAGCAAAGACTCACTCAAACGCTGAACTTCTCCGGAGGCTTCAACTTCTCGGAAAACTGGAGGTTCGCCTTCAGCTCCGGATACGACTTCATCAACAAAGAAATGTCGTACACATCCTGCAGCATCAACAGAAACCTACACTGTTGGTCGGCAACGCTTAGCTTCATTCCTTTCGGAAGCAACCAAGGATTCAACTTCTACATCGGTGTCAACTCCTCCATGCTGCAAGACCTGAAGTGGGAGAAGCGCACAACCGCCACAGACTATCCTGCTTGGTATTAAAAACCACTAAGAAAAGGACAGGGTTGCCAACACATGTGTCAGTCGCCTGAGACAATGAAAATCAAGAAGTGTATAAAAAGCGCACAATGCACATGCCCAAATTCACACAAATGTCAATAGTAATTCTTTTGATTCGTCCATAGGAATTTAAAAATTTTTCTTATCTTTGCTAAAAGTATACAAAAAAGAAAGAAGCAAAAGATGGCGGCAAAATCGGCGAAAGTCCAAACAGACAACTACATATTTCAAACGAGCTGGGAAGTTTGCAACAAAATCGGTGGAATCTACACGGTATTGTCCACACAAGCCAAATCACTGCATGACATCCACGGGGATAACCTCATATACGTGGGCCCGCACTTCGGCGCCGACAGCAACCTCCTTTTCAAGGAAGACAAGAAGACCTTCAAGGATTGGGCGAAAGCCTACAAGGAGGAGACTGGCATCACCGTGAAAATCGGCAGGTGGAACATTCCGGGCAACCCACTCGTCCTGCTAGTAGACTTCCAACCTTTTTCAGCGCAACTGAACGGTTACCTCTACGAGATGTGGGACAAGTTCCGTGTAGACTCGCTAAAAGCCTACGGAGACTACAATGAGGCGGTCACGTTCGGACTAGCATCCGCCAAGACGATAGAGCACTTCTGTCAATACAACAAACTGACAGATAGGTTGAACATCGCCCAATTCCACGAATGGACGACCGCATCCGGACTGCTATACTGCAAAGGCCACTGCCCGTTCCTCCGCACCGTATTCACCACCCACGCGACAACCGTGGGAAGGTCCATCTGCTTCAACGGCAAACAATTATACGAGTACTTCGACAAATACAACGGAGACCAAATGGCCAACGAACTAAACGTGCAGGCCAAACACTCGTTGGAAAAGATGGCCGCACACAATGCGGATTGCTTCACCACCGTAAGTGAACTGACCGCGAAGGAAAGCAAGCAATTGCTGGAGAAAAGACCATCCATCGTCACCCCGAACGGTTTCGAGAGCGGATTCATCCCGCAAGGAAAAGAATATGCCAAGGCGAGGGCGGAAGCGCGTGCCACACTCAAAAACGTGGCGGAGAACCTTATCGGGCAGAAAATATCGGACGACGCATTGTTCATCGGAACGAGCGGACGATACGAGTTCAGGAACAAAGGCATCGACATCTTCCTGGATGCTCTCAAGAGATTGTCCGAGGATTCGAACTACCAGCGTGAGACGATAGCCTTCATACTGGTGCCAGGATGGAACATCGGTCCGCGCAAAGACCTACAGCAACGGATGAGCGAACGGAACCCCATCTACACATTGTTCAGAAGGAACATCACCCATGACATATACAATGTCACGGACGACCAGCTATATGGCACCATACAGAACTACTCCTTCACCAACGAGGAGAAAAAGACCGTCAAAGTGATATTGGTCCCTAGCTATCTGAACGGAGACGATGGCATATTCAACAAGAGCTACTACGAACTGCTCATTGGATTGGACATGACCATCTTCGCCTCCTACTACGAGCCTTGGGGCTACACGCCTCTGGAGAGTGCGGCATTTGAGATCCCGACCATTACAACCAACTTGGCTGGATTCGGACTCTGGGTTTCCGACTCACAAGTAGACATCACCCATGGCGTGGCCGTCGTCAACAGAAACGACCACAACTACCAAGAGGCCGCACAGGCCATCAAAAGCGACATAGAGAAGTTCGCGTCAATGTCGGAGAAGGAAGTAGCCCAGATCAGAGCAAAAGCCAAAAAGATCGCCGACGGATGCGCATGGTCAAAATTCGTGAAGTATTACGAAGAGGCTTTCAAAATAGCCCTTCAAAACGGGAAAAAAGAAATACAAAAAATTAAAAACAAATAAAAAATATGAAAGTAAAAATCAACCAATCAAACTATCCTACTTGGAAGGAAATCAACACGAAAGCGAAAGTTCCCGCAAAGTTGGAGAAGCTCACTAAGTTAGCAGGTAACCTCTGGTGGGTATGGAACAGCGAGGCAAAAGAACTCTTTAAGGAGTGCGACAAAGAGTTATGGGAAAAGGTGGGCAACAACCCTGTCCTCTTCCTGGAAAGAATCAAGATCGACACCTTGGAGAAGATCGAGAAGGACGACGAGTTGCTAGGAAAGATCAACTCCGTATACGACAAGTTCGAAAAGTACATGAACGAGCCGAAGGATCCGAAAAAACCTTCCGTGGCATACTTCTCCATGGAGTACGGTTTGACGGACATCATCAAGATCTACTCGGGAGGTTTGGGCGTGCTCGCAGGTGACTACCTGAAGGAGGCGAGCGACTGCAACGTCAACATGACCGCCATCGGCTTCCTCTACAGATACGGATACTTCACACAAACACTCTCTATGAACGGAGAGCAAATCGCCAACTACGAGCCTCAGATATTCAACACATTGCCTATCTCTCAAGTAAAGGACGAGAACGGCAACCCACTCGTACACGAAGTGCCTTTCTTCGACCGTACCATCTACGCCAACGTTTGGAAGGTCTCTGTCGGAAGAATCAGCCTATACCTGATGGATACCGACATCGAGAAGAACTCCGAATACGACCGCTCCATCACCCACCAACTCTACGGCGGTGACTGGGAGAATAGAATGAAGCAGGAGTACATGCTCGGCATCGGTGGTGTGTTGTTGCTCAACAGATTGGGCATCCAACACGACACTTACCACTGCAACGAGGGTCATGCGGCGCTCATCAACGTGGAGAGATTGAACTACTACATCAACCAGAAGGGTTTGAGTTTCCAAGAGGCATTCGAGGTGGTTCGTTCCTCTTCCCTCTACACTGTGCACACGCCAGTGCCTGCGGGTCACGACAAGTTCGACGAGGGATTGTTCGGAAAATACATGTACCACTACGCTCAAAAGCTGAACATATCATGGGACGAGCTGATGGATCTCGGCCGCGAGAACCCAGGCGACAAGGGAGAGAAATTCTCCATGAGCGTATTCGCTTGCAACACCTGCCAAGAGGTGAACGGTGTGAGCTGGCTGCACGGCGAGGTCTCCAAGAAGATGTTCGCCAACATCTGGAAAGGATACTTCCCTGAGGAGTCGCACGTCAACTACGTCACAAACGGTGTGCACATGCCTACTTGGGCAGCGGACGAGTGGAAGAAGCTCTACATCGAGACATTCGACCCGACGTTCTACAAAGATCAGTCCAACATGGCCATTTGGGAGAAGATATACTCCGTGCCTGACGAGAAGATCTGGAGCATCAAGAAAACTCTGAAGAAGAAACTCATCGATTACATCAGGGTGAAATACCAAGACAACTGGTTGAGGAACCAAGGAGATCCTTCCCGCATCATCAAGATATTGGAGAGCATCAATCCAGAGGCTTTGACCATCGGATTCGGTCGTCGTTTCGCCACGTACAAACGTGCGCACCTGCTCTTCACGGACTTGGAGCGTTTGGCTAAGATCGTCAACAACCCTAAGTGCCCGGTTCAATTCATCTTCACAGGTAAGGCTCACCCTGCAGACGGTGCGGGACAAGGCCTAATCAAGAGAATCGTGGAGATCTCCCGCCAACCTGAGTTCCAAGGCAAGATCATCTTCCTGGAGAACTACGACATGGCTTTGGCGAAACGTCTGATTTCTGGCGTGGACATCTGGTTGAACACCCCTACCCGTCCGCTCGAGGCATCCGGAACATCCGGCGAGAAGGCCTTGATGAACGGTGTCATCAACTTCTCCGTAAAAGACGGATGGTGGTTGGAAGGCTACCGCGAGGGCGCAGGTTGGGCATTGACCGAGAAACGCACCTACGAGTACCAAGGTCACCAAGACCAGTTGGATGCCGCAACAATCTACAGCATCCTGGAGAACGAGATCATCCCTATGTTCTACGCTACGAACAGCAAGGGCTACTCTCCTGAATGGGTGAAGACCATCAAGAACTCCATCGCCATGATCGCTCCGAACTACACCACCAAGCGTATGATCGACGATTACACGAGAAAGTTCTACAACCCATTGCGCGAGCGCTTCAACAAGTTGATTGACAACAACTTCGCCAAGGCGAAGGAGATCGCGGCTTGGAAGGAGAAGGTCGCAGAGCATTGGGATCAGATCGAAATCGTCTCCGCTACCGTTTCCGACAAACTGACGGAGAACCCAGAGGTGGGCGACAAGTATGTAGCTGAGGTGATCGTAGATACCAAAGGACTGAACGACAACAGGTTAGGCATCGACTTCGTCTCCACGATGAAAGACAACAGCAACAACGATAAGATCGACGAGGTGAAGGAGATGAAACTTGTGAAAGAGGAGGGTACGAAGCTCTACTTCAAGTTGGAGGATAGGGTTTCACGCTCTGGAACATTCAAATACGCATTCCGTATGTTCCCGAACAACAAGGACTTGGCTCACCGCCAAGACTTCTGCTACGTACGTTGGTTCTAATCAAACCCGACAATATGCAAAAAGCGTGGGCATCCCCCACGCTTTTTTTGTATCTTCGCCACATGGAAAAGAAACTGATCATCCTATTAGGCCCCACTGGCGTAGGCAAGACGGAACGGAGCCTACGCATGGCGGAAGAACTGCACACGGAGATCATCTCCTGCGACTCCAGGCAGATGTACCGGGAGATGAAGATAGGCACAGCGGCGCCCACCGAGGCGGAACTGAAACGTGTGCCCCACCACTTCGTGGGCAACCTCTCCATCTTCGACTACTACAGCTGCGGCAGATTCGAGATAGACGCCCTCGCCAAGTGCGAGGAACTCTTCCAAACGCACGACACCGTGCTGATGGTGGGAGGCTCCATGCTCTACATCGATGCGGTCTGCAAAGGGATAGACGACATCCCCAAGATCGACGAGGAGCTACGGAAGGAACTGGACCAACGGTTGGCCGAAGAGGGCGTGGAGAGCCTCCGCAACGAGCTGAAGATGCTCGACCCCACCTACTACCGGCAAGTGGACCCCATGAACCACAAACGCATCAAACATGCGCTGGAGGTTTGCCTACAGACAGGGAAAACCTTCTCCTCCTTCCGCACTGAAAGCAAGAAGGAACGTCCCTTCAAAATAGAGAAGATAGGCTTCGTGCGCCCAAGGGAGGAACTCTACGAGCGCATCAACAAAAGGGTGGACAAGATGTTCGAGGAAGGCCTCGTGGAAGAGGCGAGACAACTCTATCCCCACAGAGAGCTCAACGCCCTCAACACCGTGGGGTACAAGGAATTGTTCGAATACTTCGACGGCAACTGGACCTTAGACTACGCCAAGCAGATGATCCAGCAGAACAGCCGCCACTATGCGAAGAAGCAGCTCACCTGGTTCAAGCGAGACGAAGAGATCCGATGGGAGACGCTAACCGACTGATTCGCAGGAGTCAATCCACGGAGGTCACCAAGCGCAAACCGACATGATAGAACCAACGTTCAGGAGCGCCACCGTCGCGGGATGAGACACGGAAGAACGGTGCGCCCAACGTACCGCCTCCACCACGGGAGACGCGCACCTCGCCCGCCTTAGGTCCTTTCGGAGAAGCCTGCTCGCCTTCCGTATAGGCGCCATACCAATCCTCACACCATTCAGCGACATTGCCGCTCATATCATAAATGCCCAACTCATTCGGGCGATAACTTGCCACATTGTAGTACAAATCAGAGGCATAGACATCACAACGGGCCACCTCGGCTAGCGTATTGCCACCACTGTACTTGTAGCCTTTGCTCTCCACACCCCCGCGGGCCGCAAACTCCCACTCCGCTTCCGTAGGCAGGCGGAAAGTCTTGTCCGTCAATGCATTCAGCTTAGCGATGAACTGTTGGCAGGCGTTCCAGGAAACGCAAGCCACAGGGAGGCTATCCCCCTTCATTTGTATTTGGGAAGGGCAAGAACCCATCACAGCCGTCCAGAGCGCTTGGGTCACCTCCGTCTCGCCGATCCAGTAATCAGACAATGATACCTTGTGCGCAGGCTTCTCCTCCGGAGTCGCCTCACCAGACTGCTCAGGCGTGGCCCCCATCACGAAGGAACCGCCCTTCACCTTCACCATCGAAAAAGTGACATCCTTCACGGAAAAGGAAGAACGTTCGGATGGCTGCTCCACAGAGTTCGCTGGAAGTTTTTCCGCAACCGCTGCTACTGTATCAACTGTTTCTTTAACTTCGGAAGGTAAGATTGTGGACACCTCTCCATTATCAGGTTGTGCCACCTTCTTCGAAGAGCCGCAAGAGGCCATCGAAAAGGCCAATGCCATGCATATAAACTGACGACGCATACTAGAACTATTTTTGTGAATAAATTTCACCGCGAAGATACCACTTCTTACTCACTCAAGCACACATCAGGTGGGCAAATTCCATAGAAAGGCAAAATAAATCATACAAAAATTCTGCAACAACGTAATTTATTATCAATTATTTTGTTTGATTTCGATAATTTTTACATAAATTTGCACCACTTCAAGAATTATGATTCGCGTACGACCATGAAAGGAGATCATTTACATCAAGGAAGCGAGTTGTGTTAAAGGGATGTGATTTAAGAAGGTTATTGGATTCCGACGAGACGAATAACGGGGCATTCTTGGCTCACAAATGTGGATTACCTCTTTGCTATTAGCCACAAGTGAATCAGCGGACTGCGCATAGCCATGGATAAGGATCCAATATTCCGGCAAGAGTTTCTGTATTACTTTTTGGCATTTCAAATCATGCCCGAAGTCATAATTTAAGATATATTTTGGTATAAGTGTGCGGTTGTATATGTGTTGAACCATTTCGTGGCGGTTGAATTATGCACAAAAAAACAGTTATAGATTAAAAAAATACAATCTTAATAGATTATCACATAGTATGAAAAGAATTTTTTCTTTCGCTGATGGCTCTCAAGCAGGGCGCCAATTGAACGGTGAGTTTATCGCATCTCTTGTGAAGAAAACGCTAATTCTGTTGGGGATAATGCTTCTACCCAACATGAGTAATGCGGCCATCCGCCGTTTCGAAGTCACCAAGACTTCCTATGTTTACCTAAACGAGAATAATAAGTATGTAGCGGATCCGGGATCATTACCTGCGGCTATGGATTCAGTGAACAAATACTCATCCGACTCGTGTGCGATCATCTTCAAACTGAAGGCAAATGACACCATCAAGGTGACCCCCTATGTGCCGAAAGCAATCTCCAACGAGACATACACATTAATCGATGGAGGAAAGAATGTTGCTAAGATTGAGGCAAATGATGTCTCCTTCTCTATTTCGGGCGCCAATCACGTAGTCCTGAAAAATATAGATTTTGCAAAAGACAAGTCATCGTTTGCACTGAAAATCGAATCGTCTGTGGTTGACACGATCACAAATTGTAGGTTCTACGACAACACTTCCTCTAATGGTGCGATGAACTTGGTATACTCAACAGTCACCAGCATAAACAATTGCCTTTTCTCGGAAAACAGCAGAGGATTGGTAACAGATGCTTCATCTTCCGCAAAGGTCTCCGATTGCCAATTCTTAGACAATAGCATAATGGGAATTGTTGGGAATAGCAACAATCTCATCCTCCACAATTGCACCATTTCAGGGAACCCAGAAGGCATAAACAATTTTTCGGGCAAAGCGTACAACTGCGTTTTCAAAAACAACGGGAGCGCATCCTACATGGGATCCGGATTTTTTTACAATTGTATTTTCTCTCAGAACTCCGAGGCAGCCATACTAGGTAGCCCAAATGTCATCAACAAATGTCGTTTCACTGAAAACGGCATCGCAATCAATGCGAGTCGGGGGGTTGCTATAGATTCCATTTGCTATAGTTACATAGGCAACAACAAAACAGGCATAAACGCAAATAGCCTGACGATCGCAAATATCATTGGCGACACCATTGTGTCCAACCAAACACATGGAATATACATTGGGGGCTATTGTACTCACATATACAACAACTTCATATCCGACAACAACATAGGAATAGAGATTGGAAGAACTTCAATAGACTCTATCTGCGGAAATACCATTGTCAACAACAAGACATCAGGTGTTATTTCCACCCAAAAATCCACGCTAAAAGTCTTTAACAACAACTATATCGGTACGAACTCGAAATATGAGCCCTTGGGGAATGGGGAAGATGGAATTACATTCACCAATAAATCCTCTACTATACCTTCTGAATTCAAGAACAATATCATAGGAAACAACGGCAGATACGGTATTAATTTGGAAGCCAACAACCCGCATCTCACCATCGAATCATGTTATGTGGGTGTAGCTCCGGACTCGACCCCGATCCCAAATGCAAAGGGTGGACTCTATATCAACACGTATAATCACGAAACGGTTCTAAAAAACAGCACCTTCGCTAAGAATGGCGGCACAGGAGTGAAAGCGATAGTATATGGTGAATTGTCCCTTTCGGGTTGTTCCATCTACGGGAACAATGGCTATGGTGTATATTTTGCCTCTGAAACAACTCCATATAAATTATCGATTAACGACTGCGTGTTCGACCAGAACGACAGTTCCGCCATATACACAAACTACCCAGACGCAGGTAAGGGATCCAGTTCCGTCACCTCTTCCGTCACCAACACGCTCTTCCTCAACACGAAGAAGAAATTAGCGGCCAACAAGGCGATTGAGACGAACAATCCATTGCCAGCCCCAGTCATCACATCCGTCAAAGAGGATGAAAACGGATATCTGGTCATAAGCGGTAAGGTTGAATCCGAAGGCAAGTCTTTCGTCGAACTTTATCTCTGTGAAGATGGAGAGGAAACCACAAGCAAATTCATGGCTTCCGACAGCACGGATACCGACGGAAATTTCGCAATCAAAGCACAACGCACAACATTCTCTGTCACCATCGTCGCCACAGCAAGCTCCTCAGGCGAAACTAGTACATTTAGCGAACCATTCGTTTACTTCAACGGGAATCGAGACAATTATTATGTGAAGGAGAATGGCAAAGGGAATGGATCTAATTGGAAGACGGCGATGAGCGGAAAGTCTTTCGTGCAATTATTGCCATTGGTCCCAGCAGGTGTCACCTTACACGTGGCGGCGGGAACATACGATTTGAAGGATCTGTCGGGAGGAGACGATTACGTATACATCAACAACTCAGTAACCATCATCGGAGGTTATCCAGCTAACGCCGAAACAGGTGCGACATCCACTCCTTTGGTGAATACCACACTCATGAAGACAGGCTACTTCAGGCTCAACACCGATGGCGAGGTTGTCTTTGACGGACTGAAGTTCGTGAATGAATACACCAACGGCGCATACGACATAAAATCAGACGAGAAAGAAGTTTCAGTCACATTGAAAAACAGCATTGTGGAGGGAAATGAGAACAACGATTATGGTGTTTGGTGTAATAACAAAACAAAAACAACATTATACAACGACTATTTCATAGGGACCTACACCTGGTCGGCCATAAACGCTGGTGGTCATACGATAGTCAAAAAATGCTATGTAACAGGTTCCCAAAATAGCGGCATCAATGCTTCTGGATATATAGAGATTGACAGTACCACCATTACAGGGAACGAGAGATTCGGAATCTATGAACTTTCCTCTCAGTATAATACAATAACTGTCACCAATTGCACTGTGACAAACAATGGAACCGCAGGTATTTATACCAACAATTCATCAAGTATCATAAAAAACAACCGCATTGGTATAGATGCCAACGAGAATGTAAAAGGCAATCGCATTGGCATAATAGTTCAGGCTTTTGCCACTTCAACAATTGAAAATAATATCGTCGCCGGCAACGACAGCATCGGTATATTCATTAACGGTACAGCAGACAGAGCTTTTATTCTAAAAGGCAACTACATCGGAACGGACAAAGACTTCAACAACCTTGGTAACGGCTCGAACGGACTGTATATTGGGAACAAATGTTCGGGAGTCACCTTCCCTTCCAGTTTAGATAGTGCCAATTACATTGGATTCAACAAAGGACATGGAATCTACAATCAAGACACCTTGGCGACTTGTAACGCATCCTACAATTACATTGGTGTGACACCTCAAGGCGATCCGATGCCGAATGAAAAATATGGCATTTATATGGAGCCTAGCAGACACAGCAAAAACATCAAAGGCAACCTGATAGGATTCAATGGAAAGGGCGGTGTATATTATTCAGACATTTACACGACAATTACGGAGAACCTCTTCTTCGGGACAAATGAGAAGGCCATAAGCGATCACCGGACAAACAATCCGTTGGCCATTCCAACCATCACCCAAGTACAAAAAGGCAATGACTACATTCGTTTTAATGGAACTACGGATGCGTCTATGATTTCCACCATCGAGCTATTCTACACGAACGGAGATCCTCAGACTGCACATGAGTTCTTGGGTAGTACGGAGACGGATAATACAGGTGCGTTCTCATTCGCACTCCCTGTAGAGACAATTTCAAAACATGGCAAGGATATCTGTTTAACCGCTACCGCCACATATTCTTCGCAAGGCACCAGTGCACTCTCTGACCCATTCTGCTGTGAGAACTGCATGTGCAAACAGGACACCACCCGCACCTCCGACACAATCGATGTGGGGCAAAAGTTCCTAGGCAAAGTATACTCGGAAGTTGGCCGCCACGACAGCATCTTCGAGACAGCACAAAGCATGAACGGTTGCGACAGCGTGGTGATGCATACACTCTTCGTCATGCCAGACCCTACGAAAAAGGAATACTACGTCAAGACCAAACGTTGGGGTACGGGCGACGGCTCCACATGGGATAACGCAATGGACAGCATCGACTTCGCCACCTACTTGCCTTTAGTGCCAGATGGTACTACATTCTATGTGGCGGAGGGTACGTATAAGCCGGTGTATGATTCAAACATGATTGTACCTTCAAATACGGCTGATTTGTGTTATGCAATCAATAACGGCATTACCATCCGAGGAGGTTATCCTGCGGATGCTACAGGAACAAATGTCGCTAGTGAACCGGACAAATATCACACAGTATTTATTGGAGATGTCGATAAGGACGGGGTCGCTAATGTAAATGCGATTATCACGGCAAAGAAAGGTTTGAACGTATACGGCATTGATTTCAAACACGTAATAGCAAATTCGGCTTATGCTTCAGCAGCTATTAGCGCATATGGAATTCTAAATTGTGTAAAATGCGATTTTGATTCTTGTGCCACAGCTATTTCTCTGATTGAAAAAGCGGAATTCTATGTGGATTCCTGTACATTTAAACATTCCTCATCTTCGGCAATTTACGTAAGAGGAACTGACAGGTCGATTTTGAGAGTAAGTAACAGCGATTTCAGTGATAATCATATCACATATCCGTCAACTAATAAAGGTTATATAGGTGCTGCAATATACCAAAGTGGAACAAAAGCTGTGTCTTATATCGACAGATGTACATTCAACAACAATTCCATTGCAAGAAACGGCTCTCCGTATACAGGAGGTGGTGCAATTTATATAGGTTGCATATCATATATTTCGGAATGTGATTTTAAGAATAATTCTGCTCCTTACGGTGGTGCGATCTGGATATTTGATGCTGATTCATGTGTGGTAGACAGATGTTATTTTGAATCTAATTCGTCTATCAACGAGGGAGGTGCTATATATTCTAAATTGAGAGCTACTCCATTGGGGTATAAGCAGATCAGCAATAATACATTTGTGAATAATAAGGCCAACAAGGGCGGTGCCATATCTGAAGGTTCTAATAATAATCACATCGTAAACAATACATTCTTCGGGAATGAAAACACATTATATGTGTCAGGGAACAGCTATGTTGCCGGAAATATTATAGTCGCATCGAATATCGGTTCCGTGAATTCCACTTCTGTGGAAAATAATTTGGTGTCCGATGATAATGAACTAGACAAAAGCTATTCTATCACAACTGACCAGTTATCAACTTTGTTTGATGGAACTTATGATGCAACAGAGAATGTGTTCACCCCAGTGGTTGACACTTATGGAGGTGTAACATCTACCATTGCTCTTAAATCAGACAAACTCCCTGACGGCACCAGCATCCGCTTCCCGCTCACAGAGACCACAGTCACCACCGACCAAAGGGGAGAGACCCGTATGGACCCAACCTGCATGGGTGCGTACGAACTGATGTGCAATCTGAGCATTACCCAAACAAAAGACACCATCCTCATCGGTGACAAATACACCTTCAACGGAGTGGATTATGGCTCAAGCATCACGGTGCCAGGCAATTACCACTTCGCGGACACCATCAAGACCGCCATGGGCTGCGACAGCATCCTCACACTGGATCTGTACGCCTATGCGATAGATACCACACAAACAACCGCCACCATATGCCTCGGAACTGACTATACCCTCGACGGTTGGAACATCCAATCAGCTGAGTACGGACCTGGCATCCATACCTTCTACAGAAAACTAGACTTGGAACATGCTGAGGAACTGACACTTGAGATCGTCAAGACAACATCCGTCAGCATCGAGGAGATGGAAGTCACCCCTCCTTTCTGTCCGGGCGGCAGATACGGGCAAATTGAATTCGCTGTCATTCAGGAAGATGAGACAGAAAACATTAACATAGCATTATACGACGGAAAGGGTAACGCATTAAGTAGCACCATCCGCAACAACTATCTACGCGCTTCCCAACTTCCTGCGGACAATTACCAAGTTCGCATCACCACCTCCGAGTCCGACAAATGCTTCAAAGACACCACATTCGACATTGTCATGAAGGACGGAGACTCCATGAGGGCGATAGGCGTCGACACGCTCTACACCTCATGCACGGAAAAGCCGAACGCCTCCACCGTCATCGAATTGCAAAACTATCACCCATCCTTCGGACTGAGATTGGACGGGAAAGTGATAAAACGATACGGAAGAACGCCAAACTGCATCTTGGCAGAAAGCAAACGCATGGGCAACAACTACACGGCGACCCTCAAACTGGACTCCCTGAGTGTGGGAAATCACACGATCAGCGTCAGCGACTATTGCGGGAACAGATACGACATATGCACGTTCACCGTCATCGGACCAGAGCCTTCCACCTTTGAGATCCTCTCCATGGACGGACAACTCAAGTGCAGCGACAACTACGGCTCCATCACGCTGCGTAGGTCTGGATTCGAGGGCAATATAATCGAACTCGCATCGGATAAATTCAAAGAGACCTACACATTTGAGGAGGATGCCACCGACATGACGATCGCAGACCTCCCTGGCGGAGAGTACACCCTGCACATAACCAACGGGGACAAGAGTTGTCCTGACGGTCAAACGGAGAAGATAACCATCAAACAGCCTCAGCCGCTGAACGTGGACCTCATGGTCAACGGTATCGTCTGCCAAGACGCTGTCATCACAGCATACGCCACCGGAGAGAACGAGGATTACACCTACACATGGATCAAACCGGACGGAGAAGAAATCACGACGAGCTCCAACACCCTCGCCAATGTGGGCGCAGGCAAGTACAAATGCGTGGTGAAGGATAGCCAAGGCTGCTCTACCGCCGAAGGGGAAGCCGTCGTGTCCGAAATAAAGAACCTCTCAGAGCTGAAACTGCTCTCCGCCACACAAGACGAGACATGCTTCGGCTCAGACAACGCAGAGATTGTTGTGATTTACTACGACAACAACGAGCACCAGGCTGTCACCTGCAAATTGACGAACAAGAACACCGGAGAGGTCGTGAAATCCATCACCTCCATGCTTTACTGGGGCGGATTCTACCTGAAGGGAGTCCAGCCGGGCGACTACACCATTTCCCTCCGCTACGGAACGGAGGATTGCAACCTCGACCTGAACGAGGTGACCAAGGATATCACTGTCAAAGCGAAAGCCAAACCTCTCGTCATCGGCACACCAACCGTGAAGAACGTGACTTGTCTCAGCAAACCGAACGGACAAATTGACTTTGACGTGACAGGCTGGGAGAAGGGCTACACTGCGGAATTCGCTTCCATGGAGGCACAACCAGTGAGCGTCAGCGCAGACAGCACCGCCCACTTCACCTTCAACAATATCAGCAAGGGAGAATATCTCTTCCGTGTAAACGACGACTGCAAAGAGAAGGAGGAGACTATCACCATAAAAGTCAATGCGATAGAACCTTATGAACTCTCTATAGACCCTGTCAAGACCAGTCTGCTGTGCGCCAAGTCAAACGACGGCGAGGTAACCCTCAACATCTCAGGAGGAAACCATGGCAATGCGGCGCTTTCCTGCGAAGGTGTCCTTGACGAGACCATCATTGAGCAGGATGGCCCAATGAGTCTCACGAACCTCACCAAGGGCAACTACACCGTCACATACCGCTCTACAGACAACACCTGTCCAGACAAGGAGTCCTTAGACTTCACGATTGAAGCGCCAGATGAGCTAGAGGCGAAGTTCTCCATCTCAGGTCTCGGATGCGACAACATGAGACTCACAGCCTCCGTGACAGGCGAGGAGAAACCATACAGGTTCCATTGGAAGAAGAATGGGAAAATGAGTTTGATCACCTACCGTAGCTACTACCCATTCACGCTCAACATGGGTGACTCTATCACCTGCATCGTATGGAGCGAGAACGGATGTGACACGATAGAACAAACCATACGCATCCCGAAGGAGGAGGAGATGCCAGACCTCACCATCGCCTCCAAGGCTAAACAAGAGCGTTGCTACAACGGCAACGACGCGGAAATCAGCGTGACGACATCCATCGCCCAACGGCTCAGCTACTCTGTCCCTGTCACCATCGGTCTGAAGATGGACGGAGACAAGGATTTCCAAACGGTTAATATCGTCACCAACAGAACGGCCTCACACGTGTTCAAAGACCTTGCGGCCGGCACGTACATCGTGAAGTCTCACTTCGGCACGGAAGGTTGTTCAGCAGGCTTCGTCACCGTATACGACACTGTCGAGGTGGAACCGCTCCACAAAATGAGCACATTGGCGATGGAGAAACATGACCGCACCTGTCTGAACGAGAACAATGGATACGTCGCCTTCACGATTGACGGATGGAGCGACTCCCATAAGGCTTGGACAACGAACGAGGTCTCACTCCTTGGTATGAGGATAAGCATACCTTCCGAATCGGTGGTTCCTTCTAAGGTGGAAGGACAGACCGCATATTTCAAGATAGATGCGCCTGCTGAGGGGAAAAACATCAGCATATGGGTAAGAGACGTCTGCGGAAACAACTTTAAGACCCAACCGCAAAAGGTCGAGAAACTCGTCAGCGAATATAGCATAACTCCATTGCTGGCTAGGAACGAGGTGGATTGTAACTACACGACAGACGCTTGGATCGTATTTGGTGTACGAGGAGGTTATCCTGAAGCAAACACATTCTACATGGAGGGTGACGAAGAGAATGCACAGACGCTGACATCGTCCAAACTGATTCCAAAGACCAATCTGGGTGTGGGCACATATACCTTCCGATACAAATCAACAGTGGAGAATTGTACGGACGAGGCCTCCTACCAATTCAACGTCAAACCACGTAATCCGTTATCATTCAACACCCTATTAGAGGGAGAAGAGTGTAAGGACCGTAAGATTGTCGCAGAGGTGACCGGAGGAAACACACCTATCGAAGTCGCTTGGTACAGTGAGAAGAACACCCTCATCAAAAAAGATCAGGGTGTCACCTACGAACTGCAAGGAGTCGGAGCAGGGGTCTTCCACTACACGATAACGGACGCAAAAGGCTGCGAATACACCTCGGATGAGATCCCAGCCAACCTCTACAACCCGGAGGACGACAATCTGGAGATATCCAACGTGAAGGCGGATAGCACTTCATGTCCTCTCAGCGAAGACGGTTTGGTGAGCGTGACATACGCCGGCAACGACTACCAGTCCGATCTGTTCGTCATTCTACAAGGTGACGGAATATCCGACACCATCCGCACGGACAAGGCGGAGGGGACAGTGGACTTCCAAGACTTGCCAAACGGAGAGTACCAAATCTCCCTGCGATATGCGGCAGCGGGCACATGCCCTACCAACAGCAATGCGGAGCAATCCATCAAGGTGTTCTCTCCAAAAGAGTTGGAAGTATCATTGATGGCCCACAACGCAGTGTGTGACACAGTACACGGAGGCTCAATCTCAGCCATCATTCAAGGCGGCACACCTGCATACACAGTCGCATGGTTCCAATCCGAAGGAGAATCAAGGATCCCGATGGAAAGCCACATGTCCGAATCGAAGGACACGCTGAGGGGTCTCGCCATCAAGAACTCCTACTTCTGCGAAATAACAGACAAAAATGGTTGCACTACCTCCTCTGACACGATTACGATCAAACTTCAGCCAATGCCTGACCTAGACGCCATAAGCATTGGCGAGTCCACCGTGGAGGACGAGAGTTGCTACCATGGCAATAATGGTTCCGTGTCCGTGGCTTATGCCAACAACACGACGCAATCACCGCTGAAACTCATATTGCACAACGAGAAGGGAGAACCTTCGGCAGGCATATCCGGCAACAGCACCAACGGATCCTTAGAGGCGCAAGGACTGGCACCAGGAGACTATACGCTCTACCTCGACGTGGATCTCTCGGACAATGGCTGTGAAAGTTCCTTGTCCCCTCGCCTACTCGGCACGATTCATATCGAAGCCATCAAGGAGCCTCTCTCGGTGAAGGGAATCAATGTCACACCGCCAACCTGCTTGACGAAACCAAACGGAAAGGTTTCTTTCCTTGTGAACGGATGGAGCGACAAAGATACGGCCAGCCTCACCATCGCAGGGGAACGCACAATATACCAACCCTATGAGGTGGAAGGGGAATCCGCTCTGTTCGTCCTCGACAGCCTCAAGGGGGGTGATCTCACGATTACAGTCTCTGACGTATGCGGGAACACGGTTTCCAAAGAACCTGCTTACGGAGGAATCACCGAATTCGGACTGAAGAAGGGACTCACCTACACCGACCTGAAATGTAGCTACTCCACCAACGGATTCGCAGAAATAGAGATTAACGGAGGTGTGAAGGATAGCCTCTATCTCTGCATGTTCAGCGTCAAGAATAATGTATACACGTCAAGAGATACTGTAATGAATCCATCCGGCACGGTTCGATTCGACAACCTTGAGCCGAACGACTTCCGTTTCCATCTCTACACTTCGGTCAAGAACTGCCCTGACGCTGCCGCCGTGGGCGTAATTGTGAAGGCGCCGGAGCCGATTGTCTTCGACAAAGCGATCGAACCTGTCGTCTGCGAAAACACCCGAAGTGGAGAAATAAACTTCATCCCTCACAGAAGAGGGGGAACCGTGAAGTATGACAACATGGATTTATCGAACAACCTCATCGATGAGATCTACTTCGGCGAATACGACGAGCATTTCCCTCACGTGACAAGCATATCGATTACGGGTAAGGGACTCACAGACCTCGAAATGGACACCATCATGAAAGAAGCCATCTCCTATGGCTCTTACCAAGGCAATGGCAATTTCGATTACGACGAAGATGATGACGAAGGGGACGATGACGAGGAGGTAACCACCTGCGAACGGGAAGTGGACGACCTCTGCGTCGCGCCGAAGAAAGACCCTATAACCAGCCTCTGGAAGGAAAAGGACGGCAAATACCAATACCCGACTTACTGGGTGGGCTTACAATCCTTGGTGGGAACAACCTACTACGTGAAGGTGACAGACGATTCGGCATGTGTGTTCATCGACTCGTTCAGCGTCCTGCCTCCTAACTACAAAACGCTCTCCATCGACAATGTCTCCTACGACGCTAACACAGCTATGTGCAATGCGGAGAAACGCCGCGTGGAAATCGAGGTGTCCGGCGGATGGGGTGATTATCAATACATCTTCCAACCAGACCATGAGACCGCCGATTCGAGCGGACTAGCGGATAGCCAAACCTATATCGCGGGAGACTCCACCTGGTACAAGAACGGAAAGGGATTCTATCGTTCCTACATCCTTGACCCAGACAAGTACACCATCATCGTGATGGATAAGAAGGGTTGCAAGAAACAGCACGACCAGAAGATCGATATCCGCGCCAACATCATGATCGGAGGCCGTTCCATGGCAGACCCATGCGGAAGCGACTCGACGAACATGATCAAGGTGAAGGCAACCCACTCGTCTTGGTATGCGGACTACTCTCCTTATGAATATCAACTGAGGTTCGAAGACACCTCTCTCGGCGAACGGCAGGAGGTTTCGGCAAAGACTGACAGCGTAACCCTTTACGATGTGCCTACCGGCAAGATCGGCGTCTTCGTCTACGACAAGAACGGTTGCTCGGGCTACACCAACATCGTGGTCAGGGCGAACGACAACCTCTTCGAGTATAACGTCTCCACACTCAACCAGACCGACGCCAGATGCCACAACGAACCTTCGGGCTCACTCCTCTTCAACGTGATGGGTGCGAACCCTCCTTACAGGAACATATCTCTCGACGGAGAGGTGAAGACGGATTACGAAGTGATGCATATCGACGAGGAAAAGAAAGACACGATCTTCAGCTCACCTGACGAGAAAGGATTCCACATGTTCGACTCCATCCTCATAAAGGGCCTGCTCGGCGGCGAACATATCCTGACAATCGTCGACTCGCTGGGTTGCCAGAAAGACCTCAAATTCACGGTTAAGCAACCGGAGGAACTGACCTTGAGCATCAGCGCATCGTCCGTCTGCCCAGATGGTGAAGAGGGCCGAATCGTAGCGGACAAGACGGCTGGAGGAACATCACCTTACGAATACTCACTCGAACAAGAGTCCGGATTCACAGACAAACAATTCCTGGGATCCAAGCTGGGTGTGGAACGAAGCATGTACGTCAAAGACGCCAATGGTTGCGTGGCGAAGAGCTCCAACACCGCCACTGTCGACGCCTCCATCAACTGGGGCGACGTGAAACCGGATGTGTTGGTATCCTCTTGGCAGGATTTCGACGATGTGCTGGCATTCATCGATGTAACCACCTATGACGATCCAGGGAACAAGATCAAATATGACAGCGCAACCGTCAAACCTTACGGCATCGAAGTCCTCAATAACGGTAAAGCGGCCGACTCCATACAGTTCGAAGTGGTTGACCCTGCCATCTACACGTACGGAATCCCTGACTCCATCGAATACATCCTTCTTTGGAACCAGGATACGATATGGGGACCATCCTGGGGTGTTCCTACCGACATTGCCGCAGGCGTGAGGTCGCAAGAAGAATATACCGCACTAAAGATTGATATCGACGCTCGGAAAAAGAAACTCAACGATGGGTTGGAGAAGCTCATCAAGGACTTCAAGAAGAAGGAAAATCCTACAGCCTCAGAGACAGACAAGTTCCTGGCTGACAGCACCGCCTTCGCATTGAGTTTGGACAGCATCCGCTCGGAGGAGCGTCAGAACTGCACCATAGGCATGATCAAGAGCCACTTCAAGCAATTGATGGAACAAAGCGTGGTCAGCAGGATGACCTTTGTCCACCTGCAGTCGTCGATCCACAACATCGAATCGCTCTACGACGGTGACAGCCTCCTCTTCAGGTATAACTTCGTCCACACGGTTTACCTAAGCAATTGCGACCTGAGCACAGACTACAACTTCTCGTCCGAATCGCTCTACGGTATCCGCGTATCTGAACAGGGCTTCAACCCATACAAGGAATACGCGAAGAGGGATATCATCGAATTCGACGTGTCGCCTAACCCTGCAAGCTCAGACGAGGAATGCTCGATTTACCTTGTGCTCAGCAGGAAAACGACCCCTTCCATCATGGTACACAACATGATCGGTAAGGAACAACAAAACTCTTTGAACATCCCAGAACCGGAAGAGGTGACTGAGGAAGACGGCATCGTCTACCGATACAACATCACGGGCTTGAAACTTGCTTCCTCAGCAGTCATCACGGTCAGAACGGATAGGGACGCTGCATCCAAAGTGGTAATCGTAAATTAATTGAGAGAATGAATAAGTTACTAAAATATAGCATAGCCGCATTGCTCTCCATCGGAACGGGGACCTTCTCTTCCATGGCTCAGGATTTGGAACAATATAGTCTGAAAAAGGGTGTGAAACTCTCTGGAGGACTTAGCTTCAACAACACGTTCTACACCGGTAGCGACAGCCTGATCAACAGGGACCCGTATGTGTATACTCTTTGTGGAAACCTGAACATCAATGCGTTTGGCGCCGACTTGCCGTTCTCCTTCGCACTGACAAACTCGGGTGTGAGCTATACCCAGCCTTTCAACAAGTTCCAAATCGCCCCTAAGTACAAGTGGGCGAAACTATACATCGCCAGCGCCAACATGAACTTCTCGCCTTACACGTTGGCGGGACATGACTTCACAGGTGTGGGCATGGAGTTGACCCCCGGCAAATGGTATGTGGGCGCCATGTACGGCCGACTACTCAAGGCCATCGAGTATGATCCGCTCATCGACAACACCAATACCGTCGCCTACAAAAGGATGGGTTATGGTGCGAAAGTGGGTTACAAGAACAAAGGGACGGATGCGGACATCATCTTCTTTTCCGCCGAGGACAAAGAGAACTCCCTTGAGTTCTATGTGCCGGAGGACATCGACCTCCACCCGCAGAAAAACACAGCCGCTTCCCTTCGCATCAGACAGGCTTTCCTCAAAAAGTTCTTCGTCCAAGCGGAATATGCGGCCTCCGTCTATAACTCCGACATCAGGAACGCGGAGGGCGAGAAGGTCAAGACATCCAATTTCATCGACAAACTATTCCAGCGGAAGGGGAACGACAGGTTCGTCGACGCCTTTAACGCTTCCGCCGGCTATCAGGACGAAAGGTGGGGTCTCTCCTTCTGCTACGAGCGCGTTGCCCCGGACTATCAGACCCTCGGAGGATACTACTTCGTCAATGACCTAGAGAACTATTCCTTCGCACCTTACGTAAAATTCATGAAGGGCAAACTGGGCTTCGCCGGCAAAATAGGTTGGGAATACAACAACTTGAACGACGAAAAAGCGAACGACACCAAACGCCTCACTGGCGCAGTTAACGCTAACTTCGCCGACGGAAAGAACTGGACGGTCTCCGCCGCCTTCTCCAACTATTCCACCTACACCAAGTTCAGGCAAACCGCCTACCCTTACTACACGGACGACCTGGACAGCCTCAACTTCTATCAAATACAACGATCTCTCAACACCAACATCGGATACATGTTCGGTAAAAACAAAGAGGCGATGGTGAATGCGCTGAACCTGAGCGCAGCATATCAGAAGGGAAGCTCGGGAAGCGGCGACGTGAAGAACTCCATTTCCGACATCGTGAGCATGAGCCTTTCCTTCGGGGAAAGTTTCGTGAAGCAAAAACTCACTTGGGCGCTGTTCACCGCGGTCAACTACGCGGATGCCTCAAACATGGAGTCGATATACTATGGCCCAGGCGTGAACCTCCAAAAAGTGGGTGTGAACGACAAACTGACCACCGGGCTCTCTTGCGCCTACAACCAAAACAGACTGAACGGAGTGAACAACTCATCCTTGATGAACTCCGCACTCACAGCGTCCTACCGGATCACAGGAGAGGAATCCAAAGTCGGCAACCACTCGGTTTCCGCTTCCCTCAACCTCACCAACCGCTTCCGGACATCATCCGTCAACAAAGCCTACGAGTTCCTCGCCACAGTCAATTATTCGGTGAACTTCTAGGGGAATACAGATGAACGACTAAATAATAACGATAAATAAATTACAACTTATATTTTCGCAAAACAATGCTAAAGACCAGAATCAGACATACGATATTATGCGCCCTGCTACTCCTTGCGGCGATTCCCGCATGGGCAGGCATCACCTATCCTGTCAGTCTCACCGCACAGCTCTTGCCGCCTTACAGCAACTGCCTGAGCG
>JAFXPK010000014.1 GCA_017527905.1 Paludibacteraceae bacterium | reverse complement strand
CACAAAAACCTGATTAGAGGTTTGCGTTGTATTTCTTCCAGTCAGCGACTGCAGGAAGAACGCCCATGCCGATCACCTCGTCACGCATCTTGCAAAGGTGTTCGTAAGAAGCGTCCAAAGCCTTCTTCTCGTCAGCTGAGAGGTTAGCCTCCGTGTAAGAAACACCGTTCTCGTCGATGGTTGACTTCATGGCCATGCAAACGTTCTTGTAACCGTACATGCCGTCCTTTACGAAGCAGCCTGCAGGCAAAGTGAATTTCTTGCCACCCATAGCAGCCTCGATCATCTCGATAGCCACGTATGCAGGGCTCAAGTTAGAAGAACGTCCACGAAGAGCGATGATGTTAGAACCGCCTTGGATAGTCTTTTGCTTGATCTCCTCGAACTTGTCAGCTGGGATGTTGTACTTAGAAAGAGGCTTGCCCATTACCATCACGTCTGAAGTTACAGGGACCATCTTCTCTCCGTGTCCACCCAACGTAGCGCAACCGCTAACCGCATACTGAGGGATACCGAAGTACTTAGCCAACTCGCTCTGAAGACGAGTAGAATCCAAACCAGCCAAAGTAGTCACTTGGTTAGGCTTCAAACCAGACTTAACCAATACAACCAAACCAGTCACGTCAGCTGGGTTGAAGATAACGACGATGTGCTCGCACTTAGGACAATATTTCTTCACGTTGTCGCCGAAGTCAGCAGCGATCTGAGCGTTGCCCTTCAAAAGGTCCTCACGGGTCATACCCTCCTTACGAGGAGCACCACCTGAAGAGATGATGAAAGAAGCGCCAGTCAAAGCCTCCTCCACATTGTCAGTGAATGTGAAGTTAACGCCCTCGAAACCGCAGTGACGCATTTCCTCGTAAACACCCTCAAGACCCTTCAAATATGGATCGTAAAGTGTGATATTGTTTGTTAAACCCTTAACAGCGGCCAATTGAGCCATTGTAGAACCGATAGCACCAGCGGCACCAACGATAACCAATTTTTTGTTAGATAAGAAACTCATACTATAATTGTTTTTTAAAAGTATTTATCGCATTACAATTTCACGCAAAGTTAAAAAATAAATCACTTCGCGCATACATTGTGAAGGGGTAATATCTTACAAATTAAACAATTTTTTCAAATCGTCCGTCTTATCTGTTTTCTCCCAAGTGAATAGCTCCACCTCCTTCGTGAAGGTTTTCCCTGAGCGGTCCGTAAAGGTCTTGGTCACCACCTGTGGGGTTCTACCCATGTGTCCGTACGAAGCGGTCTCCTCGTAGATTGGGTTGCGAAGCTTCAGACGGTCCTCGATGGCTTTCGGACGCATGTCGAAGATCTTGCTCTCCGCGATCTTACGCGCGATTTCACCGTCGCTCAGATTCACCTTTGCGGTACCATACGTATTGACGAAGAGGTTCATCGGGTCGGCCACACCGATAGCGTAGGCCACCTGCACCAGCACCTCGTCCGCCACACCAGCGGCAACCAGGTTCTTCGCCAAATGTCTAGCAGCGTATGCTGCGGAACGGTCCACCTTGGAAGGGTCTTTGCCCGAGAAGGCGCCACCGCCATGGGCTCCTTTGCCTCCGTAGGTATCCACGATGATCTTACGGCCCGTCAAACCGGTATCTCCGTAAGGACCACCGATCACGAACTTGCCTGTAGGGTTCACCAACAGCTTATAATCGTCCTGCAAGAGCGATTTGTATTCGGCATGTTTGCTGACCAAGCGCGGGATCAGGATATTGCGCACATCCTCCTCGATCTTCTTCACCATCTCCTCGTCCGCCTTCAGCTGGTTCTTCTCGTCCGTGATGAACTCGTCATGCTGCGTGGAGATGACGATGGTGTCCACCCTTTTCGGTTTATTGTCATCGCCATACTCGATGGTCACCTGCGACTTGGCGTCCGGGCGAAGGTAAGGCATCTCCTTCCCCTCACGGCGGATTTGGGACAATTCGCGCAACAGGTTATGCGCCATGTCCAGCGGAAGAGGCATCAGGCTCTTCGTCTCATTACAAGCGTAGCCGAACATCATGCCTTGGTCGCCGGCTCCTTGGTCCAATGGGTTGGATCGCTCCACGCCACGGTTAATGTCAGGAGATTGTCCATGAAGGGCGTTCAGGATGCCACAAGACTCGCTGTCGAACTTGTAATCGCTCTTCGTGTAGCCGATTTTACAGATGACACGACGGGCGATGTCCTGCTCGTTGATTTGTGCAGTCGTTTTCAACTCGCCGGCAAGGATCACTTGACCGGTCGTAACTAAAGTTTCGCAAGCAACTTTCGACTCAGGGTCTTGAGCCAAAATGTTGTCCAGAATAGCGTCGGAGATCTGGTCAGCGACTTTGTCTGGATGTCCTTCGGAAACGGATTCCGATGAAAAGAAATAAGCCATTACACTAAGACTTTTTAAGTTATGTATGTAAGGGGATATAACAGATAGCTCACAATTGTCATTTTAGCATTTTTTTTTGTGGTTGCAAGCAATCAAATCTATCCACCAATTATATTGCAAAATTAAGAATATTTTTCTTTATGAAAAATATATGGGAGATTTATTTATTAACAATTATGAATTATGGAATGCAGGGACGCACTCGGCACGTCCCTGCTTAAGATTCGTATTCTTAGAAATAATACATCAGGATGGCCACCACCCTGTTGTTGGAGATCTCGTGCGAATTGTCTACCTTACCGTCTTTCAGACTCAGCTTGCCGTAAGCTGCCGTAGTGCGTTCATACTCGACACCGAAAGACCAGTGCTTCAAATCATAGCAGACCATCGGAGCGATGCGGTAGACGTGGTCGAGGTTGTTGAACCCGAAGATGTACGTCGTGGACTCACTCAACAGATTGTCTTCCGTGCCGAGATTCTTCATATAACCCAAGAAGAGGCCGACCTTCCATGTCTTTCCATAGACCACATCCATCCAAGAAGTGGAGTTCTTCACGTTCGTCCAAACATGAGCGCCCTTCACCGTATAATCCGACAATCCGAATCCGCTGAGGAGCAGAAGATGCGACATGTTGCCGCCATAGATGCTCTTCGCCTTCACCTGCAATTTACCGCTAGGCGAATGATATTGCACATATGCGTTGAGTGCGCATGAGGAGATATGATCCTCCGCCGAAACATACTCGTCTTCCTTCACTTTGACGGCTTCAGGCATTGCAAGGCGCATGACCTCCGCACCCAATCCCAAGGTCCATCCATCTTTTTTCCAATCGTAACCGAGGTAGAACTCAGGCATCTTGCCCTTCGTCATGTAGGAAGAAGTGCCTCCGTTCGGACCCGTCGTTGTGTATTGGAACTGCCAAATTGCTGAAGCGAAAAGTCTGTTATGGGCATCCATCTGCCAATTCAGGCGGATTTGCGGGCTTCTGTTAAAAGGTTGGAACGGACTACCCGTCGCCAAACTCTGGATATTAGGGACCACATCACCGAACATCGGGTGCCAAGTCTGACCCATGATCAAGGATAATTTCTGCCATTGGAGGTCAAAATGCGCCTGACGCAAACGAACGATTGTCGGGCTCGATCCGCATCCGGCAAAATCCCCTTCGACAACACCCAGCACCTTGGCTTTCAGGAAGTCAGGACCTGTCACACGCACACCGATACGGGTAGCAATGCTGAGGAAGTTGGTGGAGGATTCACCATTCATATCCTGACCGTCCTCATTAATGTCTTTGTCTTTCGGGATAATATAGAACAGACCGTTCGCCGTCTCGAAATTGGTGCGGGAATCGTAATAGAAATCATTTCTGAAGAAGCCATAAGGCTTGAACGAGAATTTCTTGACCTTAAAAGCAATACCTTCGTCAGTTTTCAGAACCTGAATCTTCTTGTTCTTGGCATTTTCGGCCAAAATGCCTTCTGTAGCCGATACCTCCTGGGCAAATGTGCTTCCCATAGAGACAATCAAGCACGCAACACATGCGATTCCACGGAATGTAGCCATACAAAATATTTCTATCTTTTTAAACTGCGCGAAGATAGTAACAACAAATCATAAATCGGTCATTTAATAGATTTTTTTATTTACGATTTAGCTATTTACGATTTACCACTTGGATTTACTATTTGACTATTTACAATTTACCTTTTAGATTTACTATTTGGCTATTTACGATTTACTATTTAACTATTTGTAATTATTTACTATTTAGATATTTATGATTCTAGTATTTACAATTTTGTATTCTTGGGGAACACAAAAAACCGGAACCCATCCTAAGACGAATTCCGGTCCAACAAATATATGAACTTAACAAATTACTCCTTTTTCGCCGCCTCATCGAGGAGTCTCACCTTCTCGACGATCGTTTCACGCTCACGTTTCAGCTTTTGGATCTTATTAGCCATATCCTTGATCAGGCTCTCCGCATTCTTGGAAGAGACAGAGAAGAAGCCGATGTTGTTCTCGTAAGTGGTGATGTCAGCCGTGAGGGCCTCGTATTGACGGAGCAAGCGTTTCCTTTCGGAGACGATCTTCTGCTCACCCTTGCCCACCATGTCCTTGACGTTCTCCTTGAAGACATCCAATTGGCGAGCCGACTTGTCCACATTCAGTTTGTCGAACTTATCATCGATGGCGGCCTTGTAGGCGTTATAAATCTTATCCTTATCCTTGAAAGGCACGTGACCCACCGCATTCCACTCGGCGATCAACGATTTCAGCTCGTTGAACGAAGCGTCATGATCATCACCGATTGCGATGTTCTTGATCTTCTCGATGATCTCCTTCTTCTTCTTCAGGTTATCATCCTGCTCCACACGCTGGGACTTGAACTGTTCGCCCTTCTTGGCGAAGAAGTAGTCGCATGCGGCGAGGAACCTTTTCCAAACCACCTCGGACTGTTTCTTAGGCACTGCGCCAATCTTCTTCCAATCCTGTTGCAACTTCACGAAGAGGTCTGACGTAGCTTTCCAGTCCGTACTATCCTTATTGGCCTCCGCCTTTTCGCAGAGGGCGATTTTCTTAGCCAAGTTCTCGGAGAGTTGGTCCTTCACGTTGCGGAAATACTCGTTCTTCGTCTTGAAGAACTTATCGCAAGAGGCGCGGAAACGTTCGTATATAGCCACGTTGTCCTTCTTAGGGGCGAAACCGATCTTCTTCCACTCCTCCTGCAGGGCTAGTATTTCGTTAGACTTATCCTGCCACTCCTTGAACGAGTTGATGGCGGAAAGGTCGATTGCCTCGATCTGCTCGCAGAGAGCTGTTTTTTTCGCCAGGTTCTCCACCTCATTGGAGCGAAGTTGCTCGAAGTAGTCGTGGTGACGCTTGTTGATGACGGTCGAAGCCTCCTTGAAGCGGTTCCATATCGGCTCGCGGTTCTCACGCGACACCGGACCGATTTCGCGCCACTCATCATGTAGCGCCTGCAGTTTCCTGAATGCGGAAACAACCTCCTTCTCGTCGGCAAGGGCCTCCGCCTGTTCGCAAAGGGCAACCTTCATCTCCAAGTTTTTGCGGAAATCGTAGTCGCGCAACTCATTGTTTATCTTCAAGTTGTCATAGAAACTCTCCACACAGAGTTGGTAAGCGTTCCAAAGGGAGTTCACCTCGCTTTGCGGCACAGGGCCAACAGCTTTCCAATCCTGCTGCAGTTTTTGGAAAGCAGGCACTTTTTTGCCGAAATCCTCATCGTTCTCCAAGAGTTGTTTCAGTTCCTCGAGGATGCGCTTCTTCTCGGCGAGGTTGTTTTGCTTCTCCGCCTCGGCGCGCTGGAATTCAGCCGTACGCTTATCTTTATAGTTTTGTAGGATTTCCTTCAGCTCCGTATCCAAAGGGTTCTCGACAGGCTTGAAATCTTCTGGGAGTCCGCCTTCGTCGATGAAACGTTGCTTCATCTCCTCATTTTTCGCACGAAGTTTCTTATAGAAGTTGTATTTGATGGCATCCATTTTACTCCTTAGCGAGGAATACGACTCAGGATTGCTCTTCATCAGTTCCTTTGCCTTCTCCACCAACTCACCTTCCGTCATACTTCCGAAATCCTCAAACTCAGGGTTCTCCTCCACAATAGTGGACTCGATCGCATCTTGCTCCGTAGAGATCTCATCAACAGAATCCACTCTCTCAGTAACGTCTTTCACGTTTTGTTCATTTACATCCATGGCTACCAATTTTAGGGAAGCAACCAAGCTTCCCCCGATTAAACTTACAATTCAAGCATCCGTTCCAAGGCGGGGGAAGTATCTCCGCCACCCTTTCCGAAGTGCTTGGCACTTACAACTCACATCGAACTTTTCACATCGAACTCTTCGACACGTATCGCAAATTTATGAAAACATTTATTTCACAACAAAACAAAACCGCACAAAATCGCATAAAAATCGAACAAAAAGATAAAAATAGACTTTTAGCACCCATCATCACACAAAAATCATTAATTTTGGAGCATGGAAATTGCCTTGTACATAATAAGCGGGATACTCATTCTGGGAGGTTTGGTAGGTTGTATCCTTCCCGCCTTGCCAGGTCTGCCCGTATCTTACGCCGGCATCCTCGTCCTTCATTTCTCAGACCGTGTGCAATTCACCACCAAGGAGTTGGTATTCCTGACGGCTATCATGATCATAGCTCAGGTGTTGGATTATATACTGCCGGCTTGGCTCACGAAGAAGGTCGGTGGCAGCAGGCTGGGCACCATCGGAAGCATCGTGGGACTCATCGTCGGGTTCTTCTTTCAACCCTTCGGACTGATCCTCGGACCATTTCTCGGTGCGATCGTAGGAGAACTAATGAACGGGGAAGGGACGAAAACTGCCCTCAAATCGGGGATGGGCTCCTTCCTGGGATTCATTCTGACCACGGGACTGAAAATGTGCGTGTGCGGCATATACATCTGGTATTTTATCAAATCATTCATATAAACAAGGCAAACATTTGACAAGCCGAACAAATTAAGTAAATTCGCGGAAAAGAGATATATAAGACAAATGGATCAGAAACAGACTGCAATTCTATTGGTCCACTGTCCAGACAAGCAAGGCATCTTGGCGGCGGTGACCAACTTCATCAATGTGAATAAAGGAAACATCGTATATTTGGACCAGCATGTGGACTATGTGCAAAACACATTCTTCACGCGTATCGAGTTCGATCTCGCAAACTTCATCATCCCAAGAGAGAAGATCGAGGAGTATTTCAGAACACTTTTCGCCAATAAGTACGAGATGGACTTCAAACTCTATTTCTCAGACGTGAAGCCTAAGATGGCCATCTTCGTCTCCAAGATGTCCCACTGCCTTTTCGACATCCTGTCCCGCTACTTCAACGGAGACCTGAACGTCGAGATTCCTTTCATCATCAGTAACCACCCGGACCTCGCCTGGATCGGAGAAAAGTTCGGTATTCCTTTCCACGTCTTCCCTATCACGAAGGAGAACAAGGCGGAACAGGAGGCGAAAGAGTTGGAATTGCTGGAGAAGGAGCAAGTGGACTTCATCGTGCTTGCCCGCTACATGCAGATCATCTCCGAGGATATGATCAAGGAATACCCGAACAAGATCATCAACATCCACCACTCCTTCCTTCCCGCCTTCGTGGGTGCGAAGCCTTACCATGCAGCATACGAGCGTGGTGTGAAGATCATCGGAGCGACCAGCCACTATGTGACGACCGAACTGGATGCCGGTCCGATCATCGAGCAGGACGTTGCCCGCGTGACCCACAAGGATACCGTGCAATCATTCATCCACAAGGGACAGGATTTGGAGAAGATCGTCCTCTCCAGGGCTGTGGAGAAACATATCGACCGAAAAGTGTTGGTCTACAAGAACAGAACGGTCGTATTCAGTTAAAAAAGCGAAAGAACCAGAAGGGGCGGAACGATCTTCCGCCTCTTTTTTACTACCCTATTCCCGATGAACATAGACCCTGAGCTTTCAGCCTACATCCGCGCGCACCGCGACGACGACGTGAGACACCTGGCCCTCAGCGACCAAAAGAGACTGGGTGACTCGCTGAACTATGCGCTGAACCAAATCAGCGGATGGCAGAAGGCCAAGGAGAAAATACCTTCGTGGAGCGAAATCGACGACCTCGTCTACCCTCCCCACCTCTCGATGGAACAATGCTCATCGGAGCAGACAGCAGCCTACAAGGCGACGCTTGTGCGGGGAGAATCATTCACTGACCTGACAGGCGGATTCGGCGTGGACTTCGCCTTCATCGCACGGAATTTCAAGCAAGCCACCATGGTGGAACGCAATGCGGAGCTATGCGAAATAGCGATGCACAACCTGCCACTCCTAGGGCTTCCCAATGCCAAGGTGGTGAATGGTGACGGGATGGACCACCTCCGCCAAATGGAGCCCGTCGACGTGATCTTCATCGACCCGGCCAGAAGAGACCAGCAAGGCAGGAAAACCGTATCCATCGCGGATTGCGAGCCCAATCTATTGGAAGTGTTGGAGACGCTCCATGCCCGTGCGAAAAAGATATTGATCAAATACTCCCCTATGCTGGATATCACATTGGCAATCAAAGAATTGAAATGTGTAGAGAGCGTTCATGTCGTCTCCGTGGAGAACGAGTGCAAGGAGTTGCTCTTCCTGTTAAGCGAAAAGACGGCGGGAAGCCCGTTGTTCCACTGCGTGAACCTCTCCAAGAGAGGAGAAACCCGTTACACCTTCACGATGGAGGAAGAGCGCAATGCCACCATACGCCAAGCAGGAAGCTTAGGAAAATACCTCTACGAGCCCTACAGCTCCCTTTTGAAGGCGGGTGCCTACAAATCGCTCTGCACGCATTTCCCCGTGGAGAAATTAGCCGTCAGCAGCCATCTCTACACTTCCGACGAACCCATCAACGATTTTCCAGGCAGGGCATTCCGTGTCGTCGACACCTTCACGCTCAACAAGAAAGAGGTGAAAGAGCATTTGGAAAACGTCAAGAAAGCCAACATCGCCGTGCGCAACTTCCCGCTAAGCGCCAACGAGCTACGTAACAGGTTAAAAATCAAGGAAGGCGGCGACATATACCTTTTCGCCACCACGCACATGGAGAAGAGGTTGGTAATTATGTGCGAAAAAGCATAGAGGCATCAACGGCCTTACCTGTTAAAAACAAGCAATAACGTCCAGACAGATAAATAATTCATTTTGGGGAAACAAAAAGGACGCATTTCCGAAGAAACACGTCCTCTATAAAGTATCGATTCAATCACTTCCAGAACCGGTAAGTGATATCCTCCTTCGACAAATCTTTCCCGATCTTATACAAACGTTGGTTGGTGGTCCGTTCCTTAAGGCAACCCTTGGAAGGCACGTAAGGGCCCAGTTTGATGTAGTCGAAACGTTCCAACGGCATATCCTTCGGCAGGCTATTCCTTCCGGAATACCACCCCACCTTCAGCCTATGGGCACCGTAGGCATGCACCAACGCAGCCATGTCGGCCACCGCCATCGGATCAGCGTCGCCTCCCATGAAGCAGACGCAAGTGATGTTTTTGCCATACACGCCCAAGAGTCCGAGCAGCTCCACCTCCGTCAAGTCCTTCCCGATGTTGCGCATCAGTTGTGGACTATGGCAGCCCTCGCAATGGTTCGGGCAGTTGGAGAGGTTGATGGCGAGCGTCACCTCGTCGGGTATCTCCTGGAACACCACATCGTAATCGACGTACTTCAGCATAACTCCTCCAATCAATATTTAGCGTAGAAACGGCGAGCAGCCTCTTCCTGACGAGGCTCCGAGAAGTTGCTGACACGCTTCATGTAACCGATCACGCGCGTCAGGTAATCCACATTCTTGCTATGGCAAGCAGGGCACTCCTTCAAGTAACGTTTGTCAATGTTTCCACAATCGTTGCAGATGGTGTTCGGGATGTTGAACGTGAAGTAGTTGCAACCCTCGTCCGCTGCCACACGCAACAATTGTCTATATTGTTGCTTGGAAAGATGCTCCTCCAGGTTCATGTGCAATGCGGAACCACCCGTCAGATGCTCGATGTATTTCTTACCATGGAGTTTAAACTTGTCCACCACGTTCAGTGAAGTATCCTCCACCACGTAGAAGTAGCTGTTGTAGCAGTCACGAGGCACGACATAGCCATCCTCGCGGTCCCACTTCGCATGCTTCACGCCCACGTTCTCCGCAGGGATCATTTCGCAGTTGAACATCACCTCCTTGGTGCGGTATTTCTTGTTGTATTGCTCCACCAAGCCCAACACATTCTGCACGAACTTCACGTAATCAGGGTTGTCCTTGATCTCGATGCCGAGGAACTCAGCCGCCTCCACCAAGCCGTTCACACCGATGGTGAGGTATTGGCGGGACATGTTGATGTAACCTGCGTCGAACAACGGAAGCAGACCACGTTTCTGGAAGTCCTTCAAGTTCTCGTTGTAGGCGAGTTGCACCTTATGTACGAGGTCGATCACCTCCTCCAGGTAAGAGAGGTAAGGCACACCGTTCTTCACCGCATATTGGATACAGCGGTTCAGGTTGACCGTCAACACGCTCTTAGAGCCCGTGGAGACACCACCGGCACCCAACGTGTAGCTGAATCCGTTGTCTTGGATTTCGTTCCTCAAACGGCAGCAGCTACTCAAGGAGTCCGCATTGTCGCTGATGTACGTGAAGAAGGAATGGCCCTCGGCGTACATCTCGGCGGTAAAGTCGCCCCACTCCTCGTCCTTCACCTCGCCGTTCTCCGTGAGCAGAGCCATCGTCTCGACAGGGAAGGTCAGAGGAGTCTTCGTGCGCTCCTTGTTGAACCATTTCATGAAACGCTTCTGCAACCAGCTAAGCGACTCCCACTCCGGCTTGGATCCATCAGGGAAGATGAAGTTCTCGAACAAGCTGTTGAAATAGTATTTGTCATAATAGGAGATGTTCCAGAACACCGCCTGGAAGTTACGAGCACCCGTCGGCTGGTTGATGGAGTAGACGATCTGCTCGAAGCAGTCCGTGATCACCTTGTCCAAGGAACGTTGGCGGACAGAGAGATCCACCACACGCTCAGGATCCTTATAATAATCCTTGCCATACTCTTTGCCGATGAAATAGTTCATGTACATCAGGAACTCAGGCGTAGCGCATGCACCGCTCAACATACTGGAGACCATGAAGACCATGTTCACGAAACCACCGCAGAAGGATTTCAGGTTGGACGGTTGCTTGGAGTTACCACCGATGGAGAGCGTACCACCGATGAGCCAAGGGTACATCGTGATACTTGCGCAGTAATTCGCCAAACTCGTTTCGTCGTTTTTATAGATAAAGTGGGTGTTCAACAACTGTAAATATTTGTCCGAAATCTCCTTTCCGTACATCTCCTTCAGACGGTCGGTCAGGAGACGGCGGTTCAAGCGGATGAAGTTGGACTTCGGCAACTCACCGATCAGCGTGGCGATGTTTTTGTTCTCCACGTTCGCGTTCGCATCGTATTTGCTACCCGTAGCCGAGTTCGTGGCGTTGCAGTAGTCGATGAGGAACTTCAGCTTGTTGCGGACCTCACGGTCTTCCAAGTGTTGCTGGCGATAGAGGATGTATGACTTCGCCACCATGTAGTATTTCTCGGACATCAAAGCCACCTCTACCTGGTTCTGGATCTCCTCCACGCTCATTCCGTTGTGGATGCTTACCCTGCTAAGGATCTGGGTCAAGATCTCCTGCGTGGCGAAACTACCTACTGAAAGGAACGCGCGTGATATGGCGTTCTTTATTTTATCGATGGAAAAAGGTTCTACAGCGCCATCTCGCTTAACGATGAAAATATTACCGCTCATTATATATTTTTTTTATTATTACATACACACGATTATGGTTTATAATGGTTCTTTCAATGACAACCCGACAGGAGGCGAAGCGAAAAACATACCGTACATTAGGCTGAAATAAACTTACAACATAATCCAATCACAAACGCTCCAAACATTTTCCTGCTCAAAATTGTCATCATACACTTTCTAGGTTGGTTCGTCGACTCGACCCATGCATCCACCGCAATTCCTTTTCCGACCATCATCCCATTGTACAGGGAAAACAAACGGTCACGGACAATTCAGGTTTTCTGTCCGCCAAAGCCCAAATCACACACCTAAAAAGAACAGTCCAACTCACTTGTCTGCACACACAAAAATATATAATAATACATCATCTCGACCAGATTCGAGCATAAAAAGTTATTAACACGCCTACACCTTCGATTCCCACTAAGTTTCACCATTTTGGACAACTTTACAATACATGTTATACGCAAAGTTGTCCGTGTATTGAAAAATATCAATTTGTAAATAATTGGAAATCTGAAAATTAAGCAATTTTATATATTTTATGAACTATAAAAAGTTTCCCAAAATGGAAATCGTACGAGCATATACGGACAAACAAAAAGGAAGACTTAAAGACAAAAAAAGGATGCGAAAACGCTTCGCATCCTTATATTTGACGACAGATATAAATCCTATCACCAAGCGTATTTCAACATGGCGCAGAGCCTATTGTTGTAGACGTCGCGGGTAGCTTCCACATCCGCCCACGAGTTGACTTCCTTGCCATATCCGACATTCGTGAGCTCATACTCCAAACCGAATGTCACGCCGCTCACCGTGTAAGAAACTGCAGGGCAGACGCGCCACATGTAGTCGATGTTCTTCACTGAATTACGGGCGAAGATTTGGTTTCCGCTAGCCAACTCATCCTTCGCACCCAAATTCTTGGAGAAGCCTCCGAAGAGATTGAACTTCAACTTGCTGCCATAGCACAAATCCACCCAACCTGTGAGCGAACGGATAGGTGTGTATTCCTGCGAATAATTTTTGTGGATCTCGGAGACACCGAATCCATTGTACATGCTCAAGTGAGCCGTATTCTCAGCCAAAACTCCTTTGGCCTTCACGGAGAACTTATTCTTCGCATAGTTCACATACAACATAGGGGAACAGGTTGTCAGACGTTCGTCCACACGCACCTTCTTCTCTTTGGTCTCCTTAATCGTTCTCCCTTCCGCATCCAAGACATATTTGCCATCATCTCCTACCTTCGCCACCTCATACGATACAGTGGCAGAGGTGCGAGGCACGATGGAAAGGATGTCCACGCCATAACCGATCTTGAAGCCATTGTTGGAATAATCGATGCCCAAGAACATCTCAGGGATTTTGTTGAACTTAGGGTCATATCCGGTAGGACCGACGGTCTTGTACTGGAACTGCCAGAGAGCCGCATATGTGAAGTTCACATTGGACAACTTATAGTCGTAGCGCAACTGAGGAGAGCGGCTGAAAGGCTGGAACGGAGAACCGGACGCCAAGGCCAACACCTCCGGAAGGTCGCCCGTCATCGGATGCCATGCCTGACCCATCAACAAGGAGTGCTTGTTGTTTCTCCATTGCATCTTATAGTAAGCCTGACGGAGACGGATCATGAAGTTATTGCCCGTGAATCCACAGAAATCAGCCTCGATCTTAGCGGTCACGTCCGCATTCAATGCGCGCACGCCCGACATGTTCAATCCGAGGCGGGTGGTGATGGCGAGGAAGTTCATCTCTGACTCGCTGTTCAAATCATACGTGGAGTTCTCAGGATCGTAGGATTTATCCTTCGGGATTTGTTCGAAGAGACCCGCATTGGTATTGTAGGTCTGGCGAGAATCATAATACAGATAATCACGGACGAAACCATAAGGCTTCAACGTCACCTTACCACCATTCTTTGGCTCGTCGGAGAGTTCAGCCTCCGATACCACTTGCGCGACAATCGTATCCTGCGCGAACATTGCGTTCACAGACAAGAGCATGGCCGCTACGACGAATAAACGTTTCATTTTTAAATTTAATTAAGAAAAAGACTACGAGTCGCGGCGAAGGAGCGCCACAACTCGCAGTATGGTTTGTTATTTTATTTCAGAAGAACACATGTATTACTTTTACTTCAACAATCCGCTAAAGTTAAACAATACAAAGTAACCTATAATAAGGCTGATGATGCCGACCACGATACCCACCAACGCCATCTCGCTCTGTTTGATGAATCCCTTCGAGTAAGCGATCGCGTTCGGAGGAGTGGAGATAGGCAAAGACATGGCGAACGAAGCGGAGAGCGCAAGGCCCACGATCAAGGTCGTCGCACCGCCGTAAGGCTCCAATTTCTCCGCCATGGTTGGATCTTGTGCCAAGGCGCAGAAGATAGGGATCAACAACGCCGCCGTAGCCGAGTTGGACATGAAGGTTGACATCACCAAGCAAAGGATGCCGGAACCGATAATCAGAATCAACGTAGACCAAGTTTCGAACGGAATGGAACCCACGATATGTTTAGACATCGTCATGCCATCAGGGCCGATTTTGCCTTCCAAGCCAACGCCCAAAGCGAAACCTCCGGCAACCAGCCAGAGCACATCCCAGTCGATCTTCGCCAAGTCCTTCTTCTCGAACACGCCCGTAATGCAGAATACCGCGAACGGAATCAGCGCCACGACATTCGCGTTCACACCGAACAATTCCTTACCGAACACCCACAAGAAAATGGTCACCGCGAAGGTAACATAAACCACCATCGCCTTAGGGCTCTTGTCCACTTCGCCCTCCAGCTTCACCTCTATGCGCTCTTGCTTTACAGGGAACAACCTGCAAAGGAGCATCCATGCGCAGAAAAGGATCAATGCGGCCACAGGAACCATCAGCATCATCCAAGTACCGAAGCTGATGTTCACGCCGATTTTCTCCAACCATCCCACAGCCACAACGTTCGGAGGGGTACCGATAGGAGAACCGATTCCACCGATATTAGCGGCCACCGGGATAGCCAGCGCCAAACCGACGCGGCCCTTCTTGTCAGTATCAGGCATCGTAGCCAGCACAGGCGTCAAGATGGCGATCATCATAGCGGCCGTGGCCGTGTTGCTCATAAACATAGAAAGAAGAGCGGTAACGACCAAGAAACCAAGCATAACGAACTTAGGCTTCGTGCCGAAAGGTTTCAGGATAGCCCGAGCCAACGTAGCGTCCAACTTATATTTCGTCGCCGCGATCGCCAAGACGAAACCACCCATGAAAAGCATCACGGTAGGGTCCGCGAACGCAGCCATAATAGCCTTATTGGAAAGTTTCTCCCCCACATCTCCGTCCAAGAAGGAGAGCATGCTATTGGAAGTGGTCAACAGCATCAGAACCATCACCACCACGGAAGTGCCCCAAATAGGAATAGGTTCCATAATCCACATCACAGCCGCCAACACAAAGATGGCGATAATCCTCTGCTCCACGACAGTCATACCTTCCACGCCAAACGCACTAGTCGGAAGCAACCACACCAACAAAGTCAGGATTATTGATGCGGCAAATCCAATGATTTTTTTCGTTTCCATAAAATTATCATACAAAAATTAATTTCAGAGTAACAAATGGGGGGGAATTCGTCACCCTCCCCAAATGACTTGCAAATGTATATAAATTCATTTTACTTGGAACTTGAAAAAAGGTTTTTTTTTGAACAAATCTATAAAACTATGTTATACAGACTATAATCTGAAATATTTAACATAAAAACAAACATTTTGCACCCATATAAGCATATTTTTATTGAATCTATCAGAAAAAAAACATAACTTTGCAGTGATTTAAATTTTAGTGTAACCAGACCATTGAGGGTGTTTACGGAGGTTGACACCTATTAATATAAAGGGACTTTATTTAATCAACCAATTAGAATATGGGTGAAAACGGGACATTCCGACGTAACCCAAAATGTTTGTGAAGATATGATAACAAAAATTCTAGTGGCCAACAGAGGTGAAATCGCCATGAGGGTAATGCGCTCCTGCAAGGAGATGTCCATCAAGACCGTGGCGGTTTACTCGGAAGCCGACAGAACATCGAGACACGTATTTTTCGCGGATGAAGCCGTCTGTATCGGCCCTGCGCCGTCAGCGGAAAGTTATTTGAACGTGGACAAAATAATCGATGCTGCGAAAAAGACCAAAGCGGATGCCATCCACCCAGGATATGGGTTCCTCTCCGAGAACGCGAATTTCGCGAAGCGTTGCAAGGAAGAGGGGATCATTTTCATAGGAGCCCCATTCGAGGCGATCGAGTCGATGGGCGACAAAATCTCAGCCAGAAGAATCATGAAGGCGGCGGGCGTGCCTATCGTACCCGGCAACGAGGAGTCCCTGGACACCTACGAGGACGCCTTGAAAGCGGCGAAGGAGATCGGATTGCCTGTCATGATCAAGGCAACCGCAGGCGGCGGAGGTAAAGGTATACGTATCGTCCGCACCTTAGACGAGCTCGAGAACGCATACAACAGTGCCATATCGGAAGCCAAAGCGTCTTTCGCGAACGGCATCGTATATATGGAGAAACTCATTGAGCATCCTCACCACATCGAATTCCAGGTGTTGGCGGACCAGCACGGGAATGTGGTTCATCTCTTCGAGCGTGAGTGCTCCATCCAACGAAAGAACCAAAAAGTCATCGAGGAGACTCCATCCCCAATCATGACGGACGAAGTGAGGAAGAAGATGGGTGAGATCGCCGTCAAGGCCGCCAAGGCAGTGAACTACGAGGGTGCGGGCACCATCGAATTCATGGTGGACGACAAGCTCAACTACTATTTCCTTGAAATGAACACCCGTCTGCAGGTGGAGCACCCTATCACGGAGGAGGTTCTCGGCGTAGACTTGGTGAAGGAGCAAATCAACGTGGCGAACGGCAAGCCTCTCCGTTTCAAGCAAGAGGACTTGTCCCAACGCGGACACGCCATCGAGTGCCGTATCTGTGCGGAGGACGCGGAGAACAACTTCACTCCTACCCCAGGCATCATCAAACTGATCACGGAGCCTCAAGGTATCGGTGTACGTGTGGACAGCTTCTGCTACGAGGGATACGAAATACCAATGTACTACGACGCCATGATCAGTAAGCTGGTCGTTTGGGCCGCCAACAGAACCTACGCCATCGAGCGTATGCGCCGCGTGCTCTACGAGTACAAGATCACGGGTGTGAAGACAAACATCAGCTATTTGAGGAAGATCCTAGAAGTGCCTGATTTCGTCAAGGGACACTACACGACCGCTTTCCTCGAGGAGAACAAGCAACGCATGGAGAACGTGTCGCTGGACAATGTGGACGGGGACGACGAGGAAATCCACACCGACGAGGACATCGCAGCCATCGCAGCTTACTTCGACTACATGGTGAACCAAGACAGGCCTAGCACATCGACCTCGTCGGACAACAGGCAGATCAGCCGATGGAAAGAATTCGGCAGACGCAACAACATGCGCAACTACGATTAACTTTCCTAAAAACCAATTACAGACTAAAATTCACAATATGAAAATAAAGATCGGAAACAAAACAAAAGAGATTTCTCTCTTGAGCCAAGACGAGAACAAGGTGGACATCTCTGTTGACGATAAGATTTATCATTTGGACATTGTGATGGCGGAGAATGGTCTCTGCTCCATCATCGCTGAGAACGGCAGATCCTACAACGCCGAACTGAAACCGTCCGAAAGCGGAAGGGAATACACGGTCAGCGTGGCATTCAAGGCATTCAATGTCGAAATATTGAACAATTACCAACACTTCTCGAAGAAGAGCAACGCCAACTTCAAGCAAGACAGGGTATTCACCCCAATGCCTGGCAAGGTGGTCAAGATCCTCGTGAAAGAGGGTGACGAAGTGAAGGCGGGAGCACCTGTCATCATCGTAGAGGCGATGAAGATGCAAAGCGAATACAAGGTGGCCAACGACTGCATCATCAAGAAGATCAATGTGCAGGAAGGCGAGAACATCGCCGGCAACCAGACCCTCATCGAGCTAAAACCGTTGGTAACGGAACCAAACAATTAATCAAAAACTGAAAGTTGAAAGATATGGAATCGGCCATCAAAAAATTCATCGAACTTGACAAGAAAGCGGAGGCGGGAGATGCCGCACGCATAGAAAAGCAACATAAGGCGGGCAAGAACACCGCCCGCGAGCGTATCGCGATGCTCCTCGACAAAGGAACATTCGTGGAGATGGACAAGTTCGTGACACACCAATGCCACAACTTCGGATTGGAGAACAAACAGATGCCGGGCGACGGCGTCATCATCGGATATGGTAAGATCGACGGTCGTCTGGTCTACATCTACGCATACGACTTCACTGTTTTGGGTGGTTCATTGAGCCGCACCAATGCGAACAAAATCGTCAAGATACAGAAGCTTGCCCTGAAGATGGGTGCGCCTATCATCGCATTGAACGACTCGGGAGGCGCCAGAATCCAAGAGGGTGTTTCCAGCCTCGCAGGCTATGGCGACATCTTCTACCAGAACACCATCTCTTCGGGTGTCATCCCGCAAATTTCCGTCATCCTCGGCCCTTGCGCCGGCGGTGCATGTTACTCCCCTGCCCTCACCGACTTCATCTTCATGGTGAAGGAGCATAGCCATATGTTCGTCACGGGTCCGGAGGTCGTAAAGACCGTCACCCACGAATCAGTGGACAAAGAGGAGTTGGGCGGTGCCAGCACACATGCCTCCAAGAGCGGTGTATGCCACTTCATGGGCGAGACAGAGGAAGAGACCTTGATGATGGTACGTGAGCTCCTAGGCTACCTACCGTCCAACAACATGGACGATGTGCCGAGGGCTGGTATCAACTCCATGATCAATCCGAACGGAATAGACTTGGACACCTTCATTCCGGAGGATCCAAGCAAGCCATATAGCATGAAACAACTCATTGAGGCTGTTGTGGACGGCGGATACTTCTTCGAGATCATGGAGAACTTCGCGCCAAACATCCTCATCGGTTTCGCCCACATCGAGGGTAAAGTGATCGGTATCGTAGCCAACGAACCAGCCTACAACGCTGGTGTGCTCGACATCGACACGGCCGACAAGTCCGCACGATTCATCCGTTTCTGCGACTGTTTCAGCATTCCTATCGTATCCTTCGTGGACGTGCCAGGATTCTTGCCAGGTTGCACGCAAGAGCACGGTGGTATCATCCGTCACGGAGCAAAGATCGTCTACGCATACGTGGAGGCGACCGTACCGAAGATCACGGTCATCACTCGTAAAGCCTACGGAGGTGCCTACATCGTCATGTCCAGCAAGCATACGGGTGCGGACGTCAACTTCGCCTACCCTAACGCTGAAATCGCCGTGATGGGACAAGAGGGAGCTGTGAACATCCTCTACAAGGAGACGACGGAGGAAGAGAAAGCCAAGGCACGCAAAGAGTACGAGGAGAAATTCTCCAACCCATACAGAGCAGCCGAATTGGGCTATGTGGACGAAATCATCCTCCCTTCCCAGACCAGGGAGAAGCTGATCCAGGCATTGGATATGACCCACACCAAGATACGGTCCAATCCAGCCAAGAAGCACGGAAACATACCTTTGTAAGAATTATTTATAAGAATCGAGAGGAGAGCATTTACTGTTCTCCTCTTTTTTGTCTCGCCAATCTTCATCGAATCGCCTGTTTCAAAGACAAATTCGCCCATCATCCAAACGGAATATCGGGGCAAATTCATATCCTTTAACATTTCGCACAACTAAATTTCCACTCTTCCAACGACAATTTATCAAAAAAAGAGTAATTTTGCGACTCGAAAAAGAAGAGGACGCTGCAACAAGTAAGGAAGATGATTAGGTATGTATATGAAGCTAATTGAAGTATAAATTAGAAAGACAAATAATCGAAACTACAGAAAGCAGGTTCAATTTTTTTTCTTATATTAGAAGAATGAAACAAAAAAAAACGACATGAAAAGATTTTTTAGACTCACGGCATTAGTTCTTTTCCCGTTATGGTGTGTGCTAAACAGCACATACGCAGAGCCATTCAACTCTATCATCACGGGACAAAACGTTTCCATGACAGAGCCAAATGACGAGACCAATTTGCTCACCACCGGGGCAATAATCGACACGTCAAAGACGTATCAGCTCAAATACGAATTGGCCCTGGATGTCAATCAAATCAGCCTTGGAGAATACTACGAATTGGAGTTGCCTGACATCATCATGGCGTTAGAAAATTCCGACAAAAACGCGGTATACATTCTCGGAGAAAACAGCAAGACGGTAGTGGGTGATATAGATAACAACGTCAACTCCTCCAGCGCCTCCATCGCGATCAACAGCATGCTGAATGATAACGACACGGTACACGTCATTTTGGACAACCTCAAATTCGTTGCGCCGGAAAATTATTCCGGAGGAACTCTCACCCTTAATTTCTTGTTCGGGGAAAGCAGTTCATCCAGCTTCGACGTGAAGTTGGTAGGCAAACCTCAATTGACGGGCGTCAGCGTCGAAAACGCTTATCCAGTATACGATAGTTGGGCGCACACCATAAACGTCTCCACCGAGGGCGATGCTTCCGGCTGCACATTGAGCTATGCGGAGGGCGACGGCGAGTTCAACTTAACCGAAAAGCCTTCATACATCAATGCCGGAGAATACATAATTAGAGTTAAAGCCTCCCAAAAAGGCTTTGCGGACACTATCATCGACGGTATCGTTCACATCGGGAAAAGAGAAGCCACAGTCTCCGCCAACCCAGTCGTGACACACGAAGGACAAAATCCAATAGAACTAACTTACCTCACAACAGGCGAAGTGCCGGGTGAGACATTGAATGGCATCACCATCAGTCGCACACCGGGAGACTCCGCTGGCGTATACAACATCAACATAAGAATAGAAGGGGAAGACCCGAACCCGAACTACGCCGTGACCACCATGGATGCGACCTACACCATCACGGCGCACCAATTCGACACGACAGTTGTTGAGATTTCCCAACCGACCTGCACACATACAGGCGCACATAAGTTCCAGTACAAATGCTCGATATGCGAATATACCTCCTACTCTGAGGAGATTACAGACGCTATGCTTCCTCACACTTGGGGCAGAGACACGACCACAATCACGGAGCCTAAATGCGAGGAGAAAGGTGTTCAATCCATCAAATGTCTACAATGTGACGCAACCAAAACGGACTCCATCGACGCACTCGGACATGACTTCAATCCAATCCCGACCATTGACGTAGAGGCGACATGCAGCATGGAGGGAAGTCAATCCAAGCACTGTAGACGAGTAGGTTGTGAAGCGAAGACTGACATTGAAAGCATCGTGAAAAAACCTCACACTTGGGGAAGAGACACCACTACGATCCTTGCGCCAACCTGCATCGCAGGAGGTTCAGACTCCATCTCTTGTCTATTCTGTGACGCATTCAAAATTGAAAACACCATGGCTTTAGGCCATAATTTCGTGGACACCTTCACTGTCGATGTGCAACCAAAATGCACCGAAGAGGGAAGCAAGTCCAAACACTGTTCACGTTGTGAAGAGAAGAGGGAGGTAACCCCTATCCCAGCTATCGGGCACGAATTCTCCGACGAATATACAATCGACCTTGAGCCAAACTGTGTGGACAATGGATTTAAGTCCAGACACTGTATCCACGAAGGTTGTGCGGTCAGCATAGACACCGTAGAACTCGAAGCGAACGGTGGACACATTTGGGCTATCGATTCCGTTATCGTCGCAGCGACTTGTACGGAAGAGGGCATTGTAAACCGCACATGCACCAGATGTGGAACCACCGCGGATGGTGTGAAGATAAAGAAATTAGGACATGATATTGCAGACACATTCACAATCGACATCCCTGCAACCTGCAAGACCGCCGGCGAACAATCCAAGCACTGCTCCCGTTGCGAGAAAAGGGAAGCAATCGAAGTGATTCCAGCCTTGGGACACACATGGGATGATGGTGTGATCACTTTGGCGCCTACCTGTACGGAAACAGGTCTGACTACCTACACTTGCCTTAGAGCAGACACGACAAAGATCGACACCACGGCAGCCCTTGGGCACGATTTCGCTGAGGAGTTCACCATCGACAGGCAAGCTTCTTGCACAGAAGACGGAGAAAAATCAAAGCATTGCCAAAGGTGTACCGAGAGGACGGAAATCACCGTCATCGAAGCCCCTGGCCATAATTGGAGCGACACCGTCATAACCATCCAACCGAAGTGTACTATCCCAGGCGAGAAGAGCATCACTTGCGGAGTGTGCCACACAACGAAGAAGGAGGCTGTGGATTCGTTAGGACACCTGTTCAGCGACGAATTCACCATAGACGTCGAGCCATTGTGCGAGACCGAAGGCGCGAAATCCAAACACTGTCTCCACGACAGCTGTACAGTCACCATCGACGTGACAAAAATTGCTCCGACAGGTCACAAGATGGAACTGGACACCATCGAGATTCAGCCATCCTGTACGAAAGCGGGACAAGCAAAATACAAATGCTCAGTGTGTGGCAATATTGAGACAAGAGTAATCGAAGCCCTTGGCCACGAATTCGCCGATACATTCACCATCGACAGAGTACCGACTTGCATGGATGAAGGTGTTCAATCAAAGCACTGTATCCACAACGGATGCTTGGAGAAAATAGAGATTTCCACTCTTCCGAAGGGCACACACATACTTAAGGCCTTCGAAGTGGTAAAAGAAGCCACCTGCACAGAAAACGGACAGACGAAGTTCAAATGCGAGGTGTGCGGCACCACCGTCGACAGCACTATCAGCAGATTAGGACACGATTGGAATAATGACTACACCATCGACGTGCCACCAACCTGTACGAAGGGAGGAAGCAAGTCTAAGCACTGCTCACGCTGCGACGCGAAGACTGGTACCACCGTCATCCCTAGTCCAGGTCACTTGGAGAGTTCCGTGAGACGGGAGAACATCGTGGAAGCGACTTGTACGGAAGATGGTTCACACGACGAATCCTTCTATTGCGACAGATGCGGCATCCTATTGCGGACCAGCCACAAGATAGACAAGGCGAAAGGACACGACTACGAGGGTACGGAGGAGTATTTCGTGAAACCAACCTGCACGGAGTCTGGAATCGTCCTCTACACCTGCAAAATATGCAAGAACATCGCAAAAGACACTGTGAGTGCGATGGGTCACGCCTTCGCCGAGGAGTATACGGTGGACGTACCGGCCACATGCCTCGAATTGGGTAGCGAATCAAGACATTGCACCCGCACAGGTTGCGACGCCAAGTTCGACAAGAGGGAGATTTCCCCATTGGGTCACCAATGGACCGAGAGCGACACGATCGAAGCACCTACTTGCACCAAGGGCGGACGTATCACCAAGGTATGCGACCGTTGCCATGCGAAAGAAGATAAAATCACAGAAGCGCTGGGCCACGCCTTCGCAGACACCTTCACAGTGGATGTGGAACCGACCTGCCAAGCCGGCGGTCAGAAGTCAAGGCACTGTATCCGTTGCGAGGTACGCAAAGACACTGTGATGATGCCAGCGACCGACCACCAGCCAGGAGAACCAATCAAGGAGGACTACAAACCGGCCAACTGTCTTGAGCCTGGAACCTATACAGAGGTTATCAAATGTAAATTCTGCGACTTGGAGCTTAGCCGCACCTCTGGTGTGGCGGAACCAGCCACAGGCCATCAATGGAACGAAGGCACGGATGTGGTGGCACCAACCTGTACGGAAGGAGGAATCAAGACCTTCACTTGTACTGTATGTGGTGCTGTCGACACGAAGAACGTGGGCGCATTAGGCCACACATACGCCGACACATTCACCATCGACAAACCGGTCACCTGCCTCACCGACGGATTACAATCCAAACATTGTATCCGTTGCGACATACACGGATTTGAAGACACGATACGTGCGACGGGACACCTCGCAGCTGCAAAAGTCATTGAGAACGACACGGCGGCGACCTGTACGAAAGCAGGATCCTGCGACACGGTTGAATACTGCGCAGTCTGCAAGACAGAACTCAGCAGAATACATACTGTAATCGAAGAATTGGGTCACCGATGGAACCCGGAGATCAACACCGTGGAGCCAACCTGCATAGGTAAGGGTATCATCAGCCACACATGCAAAGTGTGCCACGTTACTGAGACCAGAGAAATCAGCGCATTGGGTCACCAATATGCGGACACGTTCACTGTGGACATAAAAGCCACTTGCACCAGCGACGGTAACAAGTCTAGACACTGCGTCCGCTGCGATGTGAAGACGGACATCACCGTTGTCAAATCTCCAGGACACATCGGCGGAGAACCTGTCAGGGAACATGAACAACCTGCCACATGTACAGAAGGCGGTTCCTACGAGGATGCCATCTATTGCACGGTCTGCCAAGCTGAACTGAGCAGAAGCAAGAACACTATCGCCGCCAAAGGCCATAGCTGGAACGCAGGCGACACTACCCTAGCGGCAACCTGCACAAAGGAGGGCACCATCACGTTCGCATGCACCATTTGCGAGAAAACAAAGAAAGAGGCTATCGCCGCATTAGGTCATGAATTCGACACAACATATACGGTCGACAAACCAGCAACGTGTACAGAGGAAGGCATAAACTCCATACATTGCAAGCGATGCGACGTGAAGAAAGACACGGTCAAAACACCTGCCATCGGACATGACTTCGACAATGGTGCCATCACCAAAGAGCCAACCGAGACAGAAGAGGGTGTGAAAACCTTCACTTGTACCCGTTGTGACACAAAGAACAACATCGCATTGAAGAAACTGGTCAGCCTCGAGGCTTTAGCGAACGGCCAATTATTCTCAGTGAACGAGGACGGATATTGCCAAGGAGAGGATGGTCACATCAGCTATACCATCAAGGACGGTGTAGCCATCGACTACATGCTCACCTTCTCCGACTCCGCTAAGACGCAAGGCTTCTCAGACAAGGAGTGGACCTCAGTGCCAAGCGATAACCAAATCGACATCCAAATACCAGAAGGATGTCTGGAAGGGAAATATGAGGCGAACGTAGTCTTCAGGAACGAAGATTCAGCCTTGTCCAAGCCAGCCAAGGTGATCATCAACGTGAACCTCAGCCAAGACTATACCATTGCGATATACAGGGATGTGATCAGCGTCATCAAGAATGACACAAGGAAATTCGAGACCTTCCAATGGTACCACAACGGAGAAAAGGTTGAAGGGGCCACATTGCCTTATTACCAAGAAATGGGCGGCCTCTCCGGCACCTACCACGTGATCATCAACGGAGGAACAGACCAGGAATTAAGGACCTGCACCAGAAGCGACTGGTACAACCCGCTCAACAAGGCTAGGGACATCACGGTGATGCCGAACCCTATCCGCAACGGAAGCACCGCAACCATCAAGTTGCACAACTTCACGAATACGGAGCATACACTAACTGTGGACAATGAGTTCGGCACAACCATCTACGGACCGACAACATTCGAAGGTGACGAATTGACCATACCAGTCGATAACTTCGGAATGGTTTCCGGCCTCTTCATTATCACCATCGACGATGTGAAGGCTAAAGTATTAAAACAATAACACCAAGAAAAAAAGTTAGCACATGAGAAGAGCGATATTAATACTTTGGATGAGTTTGACACCCGCCATGGTTGTCACTGCCCAAGAGACGAAAGCGGACTCCACTGCTGTCGAGGAGACATTCGTTGAGGAGCCTGCCGCACAATATTTCTTGGATCATCATCTGAACTTCAACATAGGAGGAGGTCTGCACACCATGATGAGCGACCCACTCTACGGTCATTGGGAGAAAGGTTTCGGAGGAATGTTCGAGGCCAGATACGAGGTGGTTCCAAAGGTGGTGGGTTTCGGCACAGGTCTGAAAATGACGCTGAGGAACTCGGCCACTACAAGCACATGCAAGGAGGTCACCCCCAACTACATATCAAAAGAAGGGGAGTGGAATGGTAACGGACAAAAAGCGCAATCCTACACCTCAGAATTCCAGGATTGGCATGAGAAAGAGAACATGATGGCCATCGAGATACCCGTTCAGTTTGTCATCTCTACGGGAGCCACCAAGCCATGCAGTTTCCATGCCGCATTAGGCGCATCACTCTCCCTCCCTATCGCCGGCAAATACAAACCAACCGAAGGATATTACAACAACTCCATCCTTTTCGAACAAACGGATTATCCTATGGACAAATTGAAGGATCATGATGATGTAGGCGTACACATGGCCGACGATGAGGAGAAAGGAAAGATCAAATACAAATTTGGCGTGAATGCGATAGCAGACCTTGGCATACTTAAAAAGCTGACAAACGAATGTGCGCTCTACATTGGTCTCTACGGTAGCTACGGTTTACTCAATGTTTGCAAGGGAAACGACAACAATCTCTACAAGGCACAGGAACATGAATACGCTGGCATATATTCCAGCAACCAAGTCTCCAAGATCACCCCTATCGAGGCTGGCTTGAAGGTGGGATTTTACATCTCATTCCACGATACGGAGAAGGAGATCAGCGAGGTCAACAAAGTTCTGGACGAACGCGTGAGAAGCGAAGCGGAAGCGGCAGCAGCCAAACGTGCCGCCAAGGCTGAGGGTACAGGTCGCAAACAAGAGCCAGGAAACAAGACAAAACCTCAAGAGGACAAAAACGTTGAGCAACCAGCCACAGTAATCGACGAATCCTTAAGGAAGGAAGCTATAGCAGCTTTGAAGGAGATCAAGAATGCGGCTAAATACGCGAACGTCAACGCTTCCCCACTCTTCCCGAAAGAGGCGGATCAATACTTCCTGACCGTACGTAAGTACCTGGAGTCAAATCCGGAGGCGAAGATCATCATCACGGGCCACACCGACAATTCAGGCACACCTGCCAAGAATATCGTGAACGGCCAACACCGCGCGGAGGCGTTCAAGAACGCACTCGTGAGAAAGAACATTCCTCGTAACCGTATCGGCTGCGTAAGCAAGGGAGAAACCGAGCCTATCGCTTCCAACGACACGCCGGAGGGACGCGAGCAGAACAGACGCGTGGAATTGGATCTTGTGGACTCAGGCGCATCTTCAACAAACGACGCAAGCATCGAAGAGGAAGAGGGCGAGGAAGAACTCAAAATAGGTGGGAAATAAACAACACCTACCCTAAACACATAATAAGGGAGACATCGTCGGATGCCTCCCTTATTCATTTCACACCTAATTAATCAGTCCCCCTAACCTAACCCTAACACTAAAAACTCTAATCGAACTCTTAACTCTCAACTTCCGACCAACGCCTAATTCTTAGCTCTTAACTCTCTTCAGTTCAATCACCGTAATCTCCGCATCCACACCGACACGGACAGGGAACGTACAGCCCGTCCCCACATTCACATACAAAAATTGCTCGCCATATTCCCCGTCAGCGGAATATAGACCCGCATGTTCAGGGAACATTCGGGAAGCCGGAGACCATCCGAAGAGGCGCAACTGGGCATCGTGCGTATGACCTGAAAGCGTAAGGGGAATATCCGTTTGGGGCAACACTTCCGACCTCCAATGCGTGGGATCGTGACTCAAAAGGATCTTGAAACCAGAAGCATCAGCCATCGCCTTGGATAGATCACCGTACGCCACCGTGTGGAAACCCTGGTCAGAGCAGGAATGGTTGTCAACTCCTAGGACACACAACGTATCCTTTTCCCTTGCAATCAGCCTATTCTCATTGCGCAAAAGACACCATCCTAGGTCGTCACGCATATAATCCGCCAACTCCTCAACCGCACGCATCCGTGCGGCATTGTTCGCAAAGTCACGACGATAAATCAGGAAATCATGGTTACCCAACACAGCCATCACCCCATCCTTCGCCTTCATCTTTTTCAGCACAGTCGTGAAAGGCACAGCCTCCTCTTTGCCTATCGTCACCAAATCGCCCGTAAAACATATCAAATCAGGATGTTGTGCGTTCACACTATCCACAAAACGTTCCAACGCCTTCGGTCTATCATTAAACGTGGAAAGATGCAAGTCTGATATGTGGACAATACGATAACCGTCAAAGGAGGGAGGCACATCCGTATGGGCAAACTCTACCCTATTGACATCCAACCTGAAACGTCCGACAAAATACCCGTATGCGATAACGGACCAAGACAACAAAACCAAACCGATGGCGGTCCATTTCCATGGCGTATAGGAGACTGAGAAATGGAGACATTTGCCTAACAACCAAAAGACACCCCATAACAGATGAATGGAGAAAAACAGCACTAATGCCCAAAGGATCGGCAACAGTAAAACGAATTTCAAAGACATAACTATCAACATTTAATTCGGCGCCAAATGTAGAAAAGAAAACGCAACCAGCAATCGAAAGCATATCGATGCAAGTTTTTTTTTGTTAATAACAGTTAATCAATCCATCAAAAAAAAATAAAATCATCCATCAAAAATGACATGATATATATATATACAACGTCTAAATTCCTATCTTTGTACTACGAATGTTTCGTAAGGTGATATTAGTAATTAACCGACAACGAATCTATCACATTCTGACTGACACACAATGAAAAGAAATATTAAGACAATTATTCTAATTGGGGCAACGACGATAATGGCATCGTGCGCAAACATAATAAAAGATTCGATCGACGAGCAAGTGGATGAATTGTACGACAAGATGAGCCAAGAGGAACGCATCGCACAGCTATGCGGAAAGATCCATGTGGAAAACTACTTCCACGAGGACGGCACACTCGACACGCTAAAGTGCGAACGTGAGCTGAAAAACGGCATCGGGCATTTCTCACAATACGCTGTCGGGCAAAGGAAGAGTCCGGACGAACTGCGCGACATGGTGGCGAAGATGCAGGATTGGCTCATCCACAACACGCCCAACGGCATACCCGCCATCTTCCACGAGGAGGTGCTGAGCGGCATCGCCACCTACGATGCGACCGTTTATCCGCAACAAATAGGACTCGCCTGCTCCTTCAACCCTGAGCTGGCAGAGACCAAGACTCGACAAACAGCCAACAATTTCAGGAAAATAGGAGGTCGCATGGCGCTGTCACCTATGGTTGATGTAGTCCGCAACCCATCCTTCAACCGGTTGGAAGAATCGTATGGAGAGGATGGTTACCTCTCCGCTGCCATGGGTGTAGCCTTTGTAAAAGGGTTACAAGGCGATGATCTGAAGACCGGCATCGCAGCCTGTAGCAAACACTTCCTAGGCTATGGTGGAGGATGCGATGCCCCTGAAAAAGAGTTGATGGAGGACATCATCATGCCGCACGAAGCCATCATCCGTGAAGGGAAAAGCCAGTGCATCATGACAGGCTATCACCCGTTCCAAGGAACGAAATGCGTAAGGAACAAGCAGTTACAGCAACACATTCTCCGCACCTACCTACAATTTGAGGGAACCACCTTCAGCGACTACTGGTCCGTCGACCAGTCGGACGAAAGCGAGGACACGCTGAGGAAAGCAGTCGAGGCCATCAACAACGGCAACGACGTAGACCTACCGAACGGAGACTGCTACAAATACTTGCCAGAGGCACTGCAGAAAGGGTTGGTCAGCGAGAAGACTCTCGAAGGGGCTGTCAAACGTGTTTTGAGGCTGAAAGCCATGTTAGGACTGTTGGACAAAGACGTGAAACTCTACGAGGAGGGGCACATCGAATTCGACACTCAGGAAGAGAGAGAGACAGCCTACAGACTCGCCACACAATCAGTCGTGCTTCTGAAAAACGACGGAACGCTCCCGCTCATCCGTCCCGAAAAGATATTTCTGACAGGACCGAACGCACATAGCATGTGGGCAATGTTAGGCGACTACACCTACCACTCCATGCGATATTTCTGGCAGCAGAAGATTGAAGACGACATGCACCCGCACATCGTCAGCCTCAAAGAGGGAATGACCAATAAACTGCCCCAAGAATGCACGCTGGAGTACAGCAGAGGTTGCGATTGGACCGAGAAAGTGGAGACCATCATTGAAGAGGGAGGTGACGCACGTGCCGCATACATGAAATCCATCCAGAACCGCCGCATCGACAGCGGAGAGAAAGCAGATAGCGCAGCCGCACTGAAGATGGCCGCACAAAGCGACGTCATCATCGCCGCCATGGGAGAAAACGTCATCCTATGCGGAGAGAACAGAGACCGTACCACCCTACGCCTTCCGGGTGAACAGGAACAATATGTGAAGAAACTCATCGCCACAGGCAAACCTGTCGTGCTCATCCTTTTCGGAGGACGCGCACAGATCATCTCAGACATCGCGGATAAATGCGCCGCCATCATACAAGCTTGGTACCCTGGCGAAGAGGGCGGAAACGCATTGGCGGACATCCTATACGGCAATGTCAACCCTTCCGGCAAGCTGAGCGTCAGCTACCCTGCGGAGGAGATCCATGAGCCTATATGCTATAATTACGGGCTTGAGAACGACAAGCGAATCGCCTACCCGTTCGGCTACGGACTCTCCTACACCACTTTCGAATACTCCAATTTAGACATGAGCTCCAATTTCCAAACCACAGATCCGGAGATAGAACTTAGTTTCGACGTGACCAACACAGGCAAATACGAAGGTGATGAAATCGTGCAAATATACCTTTCGCCTATACACATGCAATTACCGACTAAGATCAAACCGATACAACTGCAAGGATTCAAACGTGTATCGCTAAAGCCAGGCGAAACGAAAACAGTGGAGTTTGTCCTCAGCGCAGAGCAATTCGGATTCTATAACAAAGGCAGATGGTCGATCAATGGAGGTAAATATATCGTGAAAATAGGCGCATCCAGCACAGACATATGTCTCCAAAAGGAGGTCAACCTAGGCGGTGACCAACGCTCTATACTCCTCAGGAAAAGATACTTCGCGAAATAGGCAACAGAACATCTAATGTCTAGCGCCTAAAGTCTATTCATTCAGCACATGAATCGTATGGCAAGCCATCAGACCAGCCGTTTCGGTGCGCAGGCGACTATTTCCTAGCGAGACAGGGACGAACCCATTCTCCAAGGCCAGACGGACCTCCTCCTCGCTGAAATCACCTTCAGGGCCGATCAAGACAATCACATCGGAAGATTTTCCATAGACATTGGCGAGAGACTTCTTGTCCTGCTCATAGCAATGGGCGATATACTTCTCACCCTCGAAATCAGCATATTTCTTAATGAATTGAGAGAACGGAGTCATCTCGTTCAGAGTAGGCAGCATAGCTTTCTTTGACTGTTTCATGGCAGATACCATGATCTTCTCCAGACGATCGGTCTTCACCACCTTACGTTCCGAATGGTCGCACAACAAAGGAGTGACCTCACTCACCCCCACCTCCGTCACCTTCTCGGCGAACCACTCCATGCGGTCCATGTTCTTCGTAGGTGCGATGGCGATATGGATATGGCAAGGAAGCACGTTAAACGCTTCTCTCTTCTCCAACACACGCACTTCACACTTCTTATGGTGGGCGAAGGAAATCTCAGCCGTATAATAATTGCCGCAGCCATCTACCAATTCAACGGTGTCGCCCTCCTTCAGACGAAGGACCTTCACGGCATGTTGGGACTCCTCCTCCGACAGAAAATTAGATTTTGCTATATCCGGTGCGTAAAAAAACATATGCTAAAAATAAGTAGGGACACACCGAAATATGTCCCCACAATGTATTCAATTAAGACTTTAATTACTTATAAATCGCCTTCTTGCCTGCGAGCAAAGTGTTCTTCAGCAAGGAGCAGATCGTCATAGGGCCTACGCCACCCGGAACCGGAGTGATGTAGCTACACTTAGGAGCCACGTTCTCGAAATCGACGTCGCCCGTCAGTTTGAAGCCAGTCTTCGTGGTAGCGCAAGGCACACGCGTCGTACCCACGTCGATCACAACAGCACCCTCCTTCACCATGTCTGCGGTAAGGAACTTAGGGGAACCCATGGCGGCGATCAGGATATCAGCTTGGAGCGTCAACTCCTTCAGGTTCTTCGTGCGGCTATGGCAGATCGTCACGGTAGCGTCGCCCGGATAAGCCTTCTGCATCATCAGGGAAGCAACTGGTTTGCCGACGATATTGCTACGGCCGATCACCACGCAGTGTTTACCCTTCGTGTCGATGTCGTAACGCTTCAACAGTTCGAGGATACCCGCCGGTGTAGCGGAGACGAACGAAGGCAGACCGATAGAGGTACGGCCCACATTGATTGGATGGAAGCCATCCACGTCCTTGCGGTAATCGATGGCCTCAATCACCTTCTGCTCAGAGATATGCTTAGGCAAAGGAAGCTGCACGATGAATCCGTCCACATCGTCATCATGGTTCAACACATCAATTTGTTTGAGGAGTTCCTCTTCCGTCACATCCGCCTCGAAACAGATCTTCGTGGATTTGAATCCGACCTGTTCACAAGACTTCACCTTGTGGGCAACGTACGTTTCACTACCTCCGTCATGACCGACAATGATAACAGCCAAGTGAGGAGTCTTCTCTCCCCTAGCCTTAATGTCAGCCACCTCTTGCGCGATTTCCTGCTTGATTTGATCAGCAATCGCCTTTCCGTCAATCAATTGCATAACAATATATTAATTATCTACGTCCAAATTTTATTTTACCACCCTGATTCTGCGTGATGGCGCGCATCAGTTTGCGGGTTTCATCGAATTGTTTGATAAGGCGATTAACCTCCTGGATGTCTGTACCACTACCCTTCGCGATCCTCATGCGGCGGGAGCTATCCAAAATCGCAGGATTGGTGCGCTCGCGGGGCGTCATGGAATAGATGATCGCCTCGACGCTCTTGAAAGCGTTGTCATCAATATCGACGTTCTTCAACGCCTTGCCGACGCCAGGGATCATGGAAGCCAAATCCTTCAGGTTACCCATCTTCTTCACCTGCTGGATCTGCGCCAAGAAGTCATTGAAATCGAACTGGTTCTTCGAAATCTTCTTCTGCAACTTGCGCGCCTCGTTCTCGTCGTATTGTTCCTGCGCACGCTCCACCAAAGAGACGATATCACCCATACCGAGGATACGGTCAGCCATACGCTCAGGGTGGAAGACGTCAATCGCCTCCATCTTCTCGCCCGTACCGATGAACTTGATAGGCTTGTTCACCACGGAACGGATGGAAAGGGCGGCACCACCACGGGTATCACCATCCAACTTCGTAAGCACAACACCGTCGAAGTCGAGGCGGTCATTGAACTCCTTTGCGGTATTCACGGCATCCTGACCTGTCATGGAATCGACCACGAAGAGGATCTCGTTCGGATTGATGGCAGCCTTGATAGCGGCGATCTCACTCATCATCTGTTCGTCGACCGCCAAGCGTCCCGCCGTATCTATGATCACAACGTCATGTCCCTTGGATTTCGCCTCCTGGATAGCGTTCTTTGCGATGGAGACAGGGTCCTTGCTCTCCAGTTCAGCGTATACAGGCACACCGATCTGCTCGCCCAAAACCTTCAACTGCTCGATGGCAGCGGGACGATAGACGTCACAAGCCACCAAGAACGGGTTCTTGGATTTCTTCGTTTTGAGCATATTCGCCAGTTTCCCGGAGAAAGTGGTCTTACCGGAACCCTGCAAACCAGACATCAATATCACCGAAGGCTTACCATCCAAATTAATATCCGTGGAGGTACCGCCCATCAACTGCGCCAGCTCGTCGTGCACGATCTTGACCATCAATTGGCTCGGCTTCACCGAAGTGAGCACATTCTGTCCCAGCGCCTTCTCCTTCACGGTGTCGGTGAACGTCTTCGCCACCTTATAGTTCACGTCGGCGTTCAAGAGAGCCTTACGGACATCCTTCAACGTCTCCGCCACATTAACCTCTGTAATCTTACCTTCACCCTTCAAAATCTTGAAGGAACGTTCTAATCTTTCACCTAAACTTTCGAACATAACCGATTATCTATCAATATATTTAATTATTTTTCATTTAATTCCGGGATTTGGAAAGAGAGAATCTCCTCTATCCATTTTTTTCTGTGTTTCGCCACCGTGTTCGTGAAAGTCTGCTCTTTCGTGTCATAATAGCGATGACGGAAACGGAAGAGAACCACACGGTCTCCCACGCTCTTGTAGCGGCAGAAGTTCCATTCGAGGACAAAAGGCTTTCCCCCCTGCACGTTTCCCTGCGTATACTCCAACCAGACCTCGTCCGGGTATTTACTCTCCAATTGATCGAAACTGAACACGATGCTCTGCTCCTTCATGACAGCCAAATCAGCCATCTGGTTTTTCGCCTCGTCCACATTCGTCTTGCCCTTGGTAGACAATTCCAAGACCACCTTCTTTTCGAACTTGGCCAAGTTATCCTTCGGACGGATGAACTCCTCCATCACACGGCCATTCCTCGTCTTGGCAGACCACTTCAGCTGATAAGACTCGTCGCCCAACGAAAGCGTTTGGAACCCGAAGAAATCCTTTTGGGCGAATGACGGGAGTATCGCCAGCATCATACAGGCCCAACTTATAATCAATCGTCTCATGTTATCCATAAACAATTCTAATACCTATATTTGAACGCGTAAAGTTACTAATTTTATCAATAGCAAAAGCGTTTATTCCCCTATTAAGAGGAAAAAAAGAGCAAATACAGCTCCTAACAAACTATTGCAAAGGCCCATACGGACATCGACCCCGTCATTTCCGTCCATGGAACAATCATTACCGATTGATTATCAAAAAGAAAGAGAAACAATCCTCAGGAAAAAGAGGCTATATCAACCATAATAAAAAAAATTTTTACTACTTTTGCGAAATGTATAATGGTTGTGTACTTCAACGAAGGAAATGAGAAAATTACTGATCATATTATGCATGGGATTGTGTTTCGTTTCTTGCTCAAAGGCACAGAACGAAAAGGAACCAGCGATGAAGGAGTACGACGCAAAAGAAATCACCAAACTCATCAAGAAAGGGAAGAGTGTTCTCTTCGCCAACGCCATCATCAAAGGTGATGTGGACTTTTCCGACATCGAGGATGTGGACATGTCAGCCCCGAACACCTTTGTCGCCCATGTGCCAAGTTCCATATATTTTCAGAGCTGTGTGTTTTTGGGCAATGTGAAAGGTAATGGATACAAGGAGATCAGGGGGAAAAAGATTCCTGTCAAAGTGAGGTTCTCCCGCGACGTGCAATTCATGGACTGCGACTTCAGGAAGGATGTCGATTTCAGCGATGCGGAGTTCCAAGCGAGTGTCAACCTCAGCAAATCCGTTTTCCGTGGAGAGACACAATTCAACAATATACTCAGCATAGGGCAGAAAAACCAATGGTGGGAGATAGAGTCCGACTCCACCTTCATGATGTGCGGAGCCACTTTCCGTGGAGACCTCAACATGATGGACGCGAAATTCAGGCAAGACGTCTCTATCCAAGGCATTACGGTCAACAACATTCAAATCAGCAACTTGACGGCAGACAAACGCTTGGACCTATCCAACTCGACCATCAACGGATATTTCATCTTCAACTACGGCACATGCGAGGAGAACGCGACACTCTCCTTTAGCAGGTTCGCGGGACGGGCTGACATCATCGGCACAGTATTCAACGGCACGTGCGAAATGGAGAGGTCACTCTTCTACGGAGAGGTGAAATTCGGCCGCACAAACTTCAAGAAGGGGCTTAAGACCGACGGAGCACACTTCCTACTCCACCCGACAACGGAGGAGGCAGTCTTCGAAAACGACACAACCCCTGCATTCAACGGATTTAACACCAAATAAACAGCATATTTATAACTTAAAAAATATAACCATTATGATGAAATTTTTCAGAAAGAAGATCGCCATCGTCGCATTGAGCATACCAACGCTCTTCATGGCCTCTTGCACAGATGAGGAAGCCGCGCAAATAATAGATACTATCGTAAGTATCTTCGCTTCCATGTTGGGTTACGACCCGGAAACAGAGAACTGGGAAGACACTGACGAGGAGTTGAACGATGGGGATGTGACATCAAACGCCGTAAGTTGGGAGAAGTATTGTCCTCCGGTAGGCAACCAGGGCCAGTACGGCACATGTGTGGCATGGGCCACCTCTTATGGTCTGAAGACCACAATGAACATGATCGATGGCACATGGAGCACCTCCAACAAAAACAGCGCATCATACCAATGTAGCCCAGTTGACTTGTGGCACACCATGAGATCCAACTATAGTTCAGAGGTAAGTTCAGGATGTGGCGGTTCCAGCTTCGACCCTGCCTTCAAAGCCATGCAGACCAAAGGCGTGGCGACACTCTCCGAGGTATCGTTCACCAACCAAAAAATGACCTGCGACGGCAAAACCGGAAAGGGTAAGTCTAGCAACAAAATCAACGCCTACCGTACCGTCGCCTATAGTGCGGACATGAGCACAGACGGCAAGGCATACGGTATGACCGTAAGCAACATCAAGGCGCACTTGGAAAAAGGACCGCTCGTTATCGGTGCAAGATTGGGTGAGAAATTCATGTCTTGGAACAGTAGCGCAGTCATCAAGAGTGACACCAGGGACTATCAAGGTCAACACGCATACCACGCCATGATGTTGGTCGGCTTCGACGACGACAAGCAAGCGTTCCGTATCCAAAACTCCTGGGGAAAGAACGATTGGGGCGACAACGGTATGATTTGGGTAGACTACAACTTCTTCGTAAAACAATTCTGTTTCGGCATATGGGGCGCAAGCAACAGCGGTTCATCCTCTGCCGCATCATCCATCCTTCGCAAATCATCAGCTGAGAATATCAGCGTGAAGGTCATCTCAGACACCGAGTTGAACATGGATGGTGATAGAAGCGTGAAGTACACCATCACAAACAATGGCGCGACTAGCTTCAACACCAAGGATTACTCTATCATTTACCTGCTCTTCCAAGCAAGGAACTTGTCCAAGAAGCAAATCTTGTTCAACAACGAAAAGAACATGGTTTTGGAGCCAGGACAGAGCATCATGGTCGAGAAGAAGTACAACATTCCTGCCAGCGCAGTCGCAGGCAACTACTACACCGCCCTCATCGCCGATCCATACAACGAGATGGCGGACAAAAACTTTGACGACAACTTCAGCTACGTGACAGGAAAGAACTTGGCTTCCTTCTACGTGACGGGCGGAAGGTTGTTCAATAACTCCAATGGCACATCAATCGTAAGTTCTATCATTGACAAGGAGCATTTGAACGCTTACAGCAATAGTGAGGTCCAAAACTCTCTGATCAGGATGAAGAAGGCGAAATAAGAACTCCTCGATTCATTTTAATTAAACAACAAAATGGACGTTCGGAAATACCGAGCGTCCATTTTTTTCACATGATGGCGAACCCACCATAGACTTATGCATGATTCTGACAATACATCTCCCCCTCTCGGCGTGACTTAGTCATTTCCGGCCAAGAGAAGTTGTCGCAGAAAATATGTACGTTATCAGAAATGGAGGTCAGAGAACTTCTTTTTCCCGAACAGGTAAAAAGAGAAGACCAGGCTACGGTTCAATACCTCAGGAATATTCTTCACAGATTGCGCCTCCAGATTAGCCTTTCGGGTCTCCGTATAATTGTTTTTTATGCTGCGGAACTCACGGCGAGCCTTGAATATCGCCTTCGCATTCGCCCAATCTCCCTTCAGCAAGTATTGGAGTGCGGCGAGATGGTCAAAGAAGAAGCGTGCCATCAAAACACGTTTCAGATAGTCATCCGGCACATTCTTGTATATCATCAGCAAGTTATTCCTGAAATTAAGGAACGTCTTACGCGGATTCTCCACATTCAACGTGCCCCCGCCAAGATGGTAGACCACACTTTCCGGCACACAAACGATTCTACGTCCGCGCGAGCGAAGCCGCCAGCATAGGTCAATCTCCTCCATATGGGCAAAGAAAGATCCGTCCAAACCACCCACCGCCGAGAAATCATCGGAGCGAATCATCAATGCGGCACCCGTCGCCCAGAAAATATCCATCACGGAGTCATATTGTCCGGCGTCGCTCTCCACTTCTCCAAAAAGTCTTCCCCTGCAAAAAGGGAAAGCATACTTGTCCAAAAAGCCACCACATGCGCCCGCATGTTCGAATTTCTCCTTGGCCACAAAAGAGCGGATTTTAGGTTGGCAAGCCGCCACATCCGGATGTTCATCCATATAAGCGATCATCGGAGACAACCAGTTTTCCGTCACCTCCACATCAGAATTCAACAGAAGAAAATACTCAGCGTCCAGCTGGGCCAGCGAACGGTTATACCCCTCCGCGAACCCATAATTCTTATCCAATAAGACAATCTGCACCGAAGGGTAATTCTCTTGCACAAATGCGACGGAATCATCAGTAGAGCCATTGTCCGCGACGACAACCACAACGTTCTCCAGTTGAGAGAATCGGCAAACAGAAGGGAGGTAACGTTCCAGCATAGACCGCCCGTTCCAGTTCAAAATAACAATCGCAACCTTTCTCATCGCTGTTCCTCTCTCTTATGTTTCCAACGTCTATGGGACCACAGCCAGCAGGTAGGATCCCGACGGATCGTCCGTTCGAAGAGTTCCACATACTTGTCCGTGATTTCGTTCTCAGCCGTCTTCTTCGCATCGTCCGTCAGTGTGATAAGGTCACAAGTATAGTAGCCACGTTCGATTTTGCGGACATCAAAATAGACCACCGCATAACCGCCAGAACGGGCGATACGTTCAGGTCCGTTCAAGAAAGGCGTGTCCTGATTCAAGAACATTTTCCAGTAATGGAGGTTGTTTGCGGAAGGAGTCTGGTCAGCGATAAAGCCGAGACCGAAAGTCTTCCCCTCCCTCCGGATGTTGACAATGGCACGAAGCGCATCGTTTTTGGGAATATTGACCGTTCCGAAGCGGGAACGTAGTTTCAGGAAAAACTGGTCGAAATACTTATTGTTCAAGGGACGATACAACTCACCGCCCACAATGCCATCATAGTTCATATAGATGGAAGGGATCCACTCCCAGTTACCATAGTGGCCCAGCAAGATGACAACGCTCTTGCCGTTCTCGAAGAAATCCCCCAGCACCTCCGGGTTAGAGAACTGCATCCTATGCCGCATCTCATCGTCCGATATATGCATCAGTTTGACCGTCTCCATCACGATGTCCGCAAAATGCAGATAGTACCCCTTCTCGATCTTCACGATCTCCGCCTCGGACATCTCCGGGAAGGAATTCTTCAGATTATCACGAACCACCTTGCGGCGATACTTCACCACATAATACGCCAAGAAATAGATCAAATACGAGAAGATGTATAAGACCTGCAGCGGCAGAAAAGAGATCAGCCAGACAAAAGCGTAGAATATATAAAAAACAACCGCCATCTTACTCAATTGATTGAATGATAGAGTCTATATAATCCAACAAAGGATCTTTCCCTTCGCCCGATTCCGAAGAAGTGACGAATATAGGAGGCAACTCCTCCCACGACTCCTGAAGTTTATCCTTATAAGCCTGCACATTGGTGGAGAGTTTACTTTTGGAGAGTTTATCCGCCTTGGTGAAGACAATGGAGAATGGGACACCATTGGAGCCCAAGAACTCAATGAACTCCATGTCATTCTTTTGAGGCTCGTGGCGACAATCGATCAAGACAAAGAGGTTGAATAGTTCCTCACGATGGAGCACATAATCCTTGATCATCCTATCAAGTTTTTGCCTGCCCTCCATACCGATTTTCGCAAAGCCATAACCCGGCAAATCGACCAGATACCAACTATCATTCACAATAAAATGGTTGATAAGCAACGTTTTACCAGGCGTAGAAGAAGTCTTCGCCAAGTTCTTTTGGCCAGTAAGTTTATTGATAAGGGAAGATTTGCCTACGTTAGACCTGCCAATAAACGCGAATTCGGGGAGGCGATGTTTCGGACATTGACTCCAATCAGAATTACTTTCGACAAAAACCGCTTTCTTGACATCCATGAGCGCACTAAATTAGTTAGAAAAAAAAAATCACGAAAGGAAGAAATAGATAAGGCTTCCCGCCGCGATAAGCATCATTAGTAAGCCAGCCCCCTTATTGATCACATAGAGGCCACGCATATTGAATCTATCCCTAAAGTGGTTGACGACACCGACAAGGAAGGTCCACCAAATGCAAGCCCCCATCATGATGCACAAGATACCCAAAACAGTATCTCTGTAGGTCGTCTCATCCGTGATGTAAGCATATTTCGCGAACAACGCGATGAAAAGGAATACGACCAACGGGTTCGTCACCGTCAGCAGGAAGGAGGAGATGAAATCCTGTAAGTAATTTTGGGTCCCTCCCCGCATCTTTTTCAATTTCGAGACAGGGTTGGTCACATAGGTGTATAATCCGAAGAAAAACACGATGATTGTGCCCGCAACTTGGAGCAAAAAACGGTGGGAATCAATAAAATCGACCACCATAGACATACTAAAGGCCGCAATAACAGCATACAACAAATCCGAAGCCGTCGCTCCCAGTGCTGTTGAAATACCATGTCCCCGTCCACCATTCAAAGTACGTTGAATACAAAGGATCCCGATGGGACCAACCGGAGCGGAAACGATGACACCAATAATCAAACCTTTTAGAATCATCGAAATCATAGACGCAAATATCGTCATTTTTTAAAAATTAACCAAGAGATTTCAGTTAGATTCATTAAATTTGCATAGCCAAAAGAAAAAAAGATAAGAATATGAAAAAAATTTTAATTGTAGAAGACGATTTAACTTTTTGTCTTATGTTACGGACATGGCTTGGCAAGCAAGGATTCTCTGTGGAAAGTGCGTCCTCAGTGGGCGATGCCAAACAAAAAATGAGCACAACGACATACGATATCATTCTGTCAGACTTACGTCTTCCTGACGATGATGGTATAAATTTACTGAGGTGGGCAAAGGAAAAAAAGATTGAAACGCCCTTCATTATTCTTACCAGCTACGCAAAGATACAGAGCGCTGTTGATTGCATGAAGATTGGAGCCAAAGATTACATTCCGAAGCCGATCAAGCCAGAGCTTCTGTTCGAGAAAATGAACGAAGTGCTGAAACAACAGGAATCTGAGAAGAAGAAAATCGCCAAGAAGGGATCCACCTACATCACGGGAAACAGCCTTGCCATAAAAAGGCTCCACGAGATGATCAACAGGGTGGCCGCGACGGAGATGACGGTCTTCATTTCGGGCGAGCCCGGAACAGGGAAGAAACAAGTGGCGAAACTCATCCACGAGAAGAGCGCGAGGAAAGACCGTCCATTCATCATCGTGCATTGCGGAGAGATACCGAAGGAAGAGTTCGACAAGAAGCTTTTTGGATACATGACGACGCAGAAGGAGGAGCAAGGTTTGTTGTCCGCCGCCATGAACGGTATCATCTTTTTCGAAAACGTGGACGAAATGCCGCTCAAGACACAGGACCAACTGTTGTTCAGCCTCAAGATGAAACGAATCAAGATGGTCGGCAGCAATGTCGAGAAGGAGATAAACACCCGAGTAATAGCATCTTCCAGCGAGAACATATACAAGCTCATCCGAGAGAACAAGTTCTCGGAAGACTTCCACAGGTTCCTGAACGAAGTCTCCCTGCAAGTGCCTAGTCTCAAGGAGAGGAACGAAGACATCGCCCTCTTCGCGGAGAGTTTCTTGGAGGAGGCCAACGAGGAGCTGGAGAAGAAAATCATCGGTTTCGACGAGGAGAGCATGCGCATCCTGAACAAATGTCAATGGTCCGGCAACCTGCGCCAGATGAAAAGCGTCATCAAGCGCGCCGCCATGCTGTGCGAGGACAAGTACATCAAAGCCAACCACCTCCCTGACGAGATCATCAGCGAAACCGGCGACACGAGCGATAACGCGGCACTCCACAACGAGGAGTACGAAAAGCGCAAGATCATGAAGGCACTCGAGGCTTGCAACAACAACAAGAGCAAAGCTGCCATCATGCTGAAGATCGACCGAAAGACACTTTACAATAAAATGAAACACTACAACATGGAGTAATGGGAAAAAAGAAGGAGAGAGCAACCATCACGAAGATAGCCATCAGCTATCTCATACTCATTGCGATAGGCATCGGGAGCATCTATTTCGTCTACCGTAACACGGAAACTATTACGGAGGAAATAGGCCAACAAACAGCCTACCAGCAACAGGAAGAGCTTGTCAACACAATTCTCGCGGATCTGTTCAATGCGGAGAACTACATTGGCCCGATGATGGTAGACACGTCCGATTTTAACCTTTACAAGGAGAAAATCAGCATGGCGGAAAGCCATATGGACACACTCAAGAGCCTACTCTCCGACGCATTCCAGATCCAGTCGTTGGATAGCGTATCAAGCCTACTGAAAAAGAAGGAGGAAAACCTATGCGAGCTCGTCAAACTGACCAACAAGGACAACCTTGAAGAACTGTACAAAGCGAACATACGGACCATGCTCATGGAGGATTCACTGAAAAACTACGCCTCCAAAAACAAAAACGCAACGCTTAAACAAGACACGATCATCAAGAAAAGGCACGCCAAAAAAGGCAATTTCTTCCACCGTCTGGCGGAAGCCTTTTCAAGGAACGGAGGCCCCAACGACACGACCATCCGCCTGCTCGGCACGGAAAAGCAATGGATGGATTCCCTCTCCATGTACTATAATCCGACAGACACGGCCCAGAGCATCCTGGATGACATCAAAGTGAAAATACGCAATGAGAAGTACAGGACGGACAGGGCTATCATGGCGCAAATCAACACGCTCCGCAACAACAACAACAAAATCACGATCCAGGCGAAGTCCATCCTCGGCAAGATCGAGTTCGACAACAGGGTGAACATGCAAAAGGCGAAGTCGAGAAGAAACGCCACACTCGCCCAAACAGCGGAGAAACTACGTTACGTGACTGTATTAGCCATCATCGTCATCCTCCTCTTCAGCTGGCTCCTCTTCAACGACGTGAGCCGTAGCCGCAAACTGCGAGAGGAACTGGAGAAAAAGAACCTGGAGCAGGAAAGGATGATGATCAGCCTAACCCACGACATGAAGGCGCCAATGGGTTCCGCCATCGGTTATATGGAACTGATGGGCAACACTTCCCTCTCCGAGAAACAACAATACTACCTCGACAACATGAGGAAATCGTCCAACCAAACAATCCAACTCATCACTAACATATTGGACAACAACAAGTTGGACAGCTCCAAAATGACACTCCAACCTACCCTTTTCTCCGTGAAGGATCTTATCGAGGAGGTGTACACCTGCTTCGATCCAATCGCCCAAAAGAAAAATATTTTGCTGAAGCACGAAGTCAGCGGATTCCCGGACAAAGTGACCGGTGATGTCACACGCATCCAACAGATATGCAACAACTTGGTTTCCAATGCGATAAAATTCACTGATTATGGCGAAGTGAGCATATCCGCCAACGTGGAGGAGGACGATGCGTTCCACATCCTCACCATCAGCGTCTCTGACACGGGCATCGGAATCAGGGAGGAGGACATAGATGGTATTTTCGGCGAATACAAACGAATCATCAGGGAAGACCATACCCCTCAGGAGGGTTCTGGTCTAGGTTTGAGCATCGTCAGCAAATTGGTGGATCTCTACAACGGAGACATCAACGTGAAGAGTAAACTCAACGAGGGAACCACTATCACCGTCAAAATCAACCTGCAGAAGGAGGAAGAGTACGAACTGAACGACTTAGCCGATTCTACCCCTATCAATGTGCTCATCCTGGACGACGACGACACGCAACTCACGCTCGTATCCGAAATACTCACGCACGCTAACATCACCGTCTTCCCGCACAAAGACCCGGAGGACGCTTTGAAAGAGATGGAAAGCCAAAACATCGACCTCATACTGACCGACATACAGATGCCTAGCATCAATGGCTTCGAATTCGTGAAACTGATCCGTCAGTCCCCTCACATCAGTCATTCGGACACGCTGCCGATCATCGCGCTCTCCGCAAGAGCGGACATCTCCGAAGAACATATCAAGGAACAAGGGTTCGACGGATTCATCTGCAAACCTTTCACCTCCCAAGAACTAATCGACACGATTCGCCTGCACACGAAGGGGGAAAACATCGCTATGCCGGAGGGGGAAGAGGAACAGCCGAGCGCGGACAACACACCGTTCTACGGACTGCTCAGCTACGCTTGCGGTGACAAGGAGTCTGAAGCGATGATCCTGGATTCGTTCATCCGTGAAAGCACCTCCAACGTCAAAGAACTGAAAAAGGCTTGGTTGCTGAACGACACAAAGGAGATGCACCACTACGCACATAAGATGCTCCCACTATTCCGCTCCCTGCAAAAGAAGGGGATTGTGGAGAAACTTGCCGTCTTGGAAAAGGAGGATAACTTTAAGAAAATGATTTCCAGAAAAGAGTTCCAAACCCTGACCAAAGAGGTCAAGATGACCTTAAATGAGGCTAAGGATTTGATGGAAAGCTACAAGTGAATTAAGAAACGTCAGTTCGACGAAGTCAATTTTGAATTAAGAATTTTGAATTATAGGGGAATGCAAAATGGTAGATGATTCGCACGACCCCAAACATCTTAGGATAAACAATAAAACAAGCAGGGGGCATATAACCCCCTGTTTTTGTATATACAATTGAATGATAAAATCATGTGGGAATGCCCCGAACTGGCATCAGACCTTCTCGATCAGAACGGTCGCATAGGCGGCGATACCCTCTTCCCTTCCGACAAAACCAAGGTGTTCGGTGGTGGTGGCCTTGACCGACACGCAATCCGCATCCACGCCCATCACCTCCGCCATGCACTCCGACATACGGTCGATGTGTGGTGACAACTTAGGGAACTGGGCACATATAATAGAGTCCACATTGACGATGGCAAAACCATTCTCCTTCAACATAGCCACCACCTTCCGCAACAATATCTTGCTATCCACATCCTTAAAATCAGAGGACGTGTCGGGGAAATGATAGCCGATGTCACGCATGTGCGCGGCGCCTAAAAGCGCGTCACATACCGCATGGATCAACACGTCGGCATCGGAATGCCCCAACAACCCTTTTTCGCACGGAATCTGTATTCCTCCCAACCATAGCTCGCGATTCTCCGCGAACTGATGTACATCATATCCTTGTCCTACACGAATGTTCATAAATAATTGATTTGTCCTTTTCACAAAGTTAAAAAAAATTTTAAATTTGCATAAACACATAAAGAAAACTGTATGAAAAAAATATTCTATTTTATGCTGATGGGAGCCATGTTCGCATCATGCGCTTCGAAAAAGACACTCAACCAAGCGTTGTCTGACCTCACCAAGAGCGAACAAAGTAATAAAGTATGTGCGGAAGAACTGGACAAAGCACGCAAGCATGTCGCCGCACTGCAAAGGGACTCTTCCGCCGCCCACAAGAAGATCGGGCTGATGGCTGAGGATTCCGTGGCTAAATCCAAGGCATTGCACCAAATAGGATTGGAGAACAAAGACCTGAAGGCACTCAACCAGCAACTCTCCGACCGTCTGACCAAGACCAGCGCCAACAGCGACAAGGAGATCAAGAAGCTCCTCGCCGACCTGCAGAAATCACAGGAGAAGCTTCAGGCGCGCGAAGACGCTTTGGACAAGTCTGAGAAGAGCCTGAAAGATAAGGAGAAGAACCTCGCCGAACTCCAACGCATCGTCAGCCGCCAAGACAGCATGATGAAATCTTTGAAGAAAAAGGTTTCCGACGCCCTGAAAGGCTACGAAGGAAACGGTATCGAGGTGGTCAACAAGAACGGCAAGGTGTACGTCTCCCTCGACGAGAAACTGCTCTTCAAATCGGGCAAGTGGGATGTGGACGCTAAGGGCGCGAACGCTCTGAAGAAACTCTCCAACTTCATCGCAGAGAACAAAGACATCAATATCGTCATCGAAGGCCACACGGACGACGTCCCTTACAAGGGCAACGGCAACGTGGAGGATAACTGGGACTTGAGCGCAAAACGCGCCACTTCCATCGTGCGTATCCTCATCAGCAACAAGAACGTGAACCCTTCACAGATCTCCGCTACCGGTCGTGCGGAATACATGCCTGTCGATAAGGCGAACACCGCGGAGGCACGCGCCAAGAACAGACGTACAGAGATCATCCTCAGCCCTAAGATGGATGAGTTGCTCAAGGCTATGTCCGGAGAGTAAAAAAGGATGAAACTTATCACTGAAATAACGATTAAACAAGAGGCGGACATCACCTACGAAAGCAGGGTCATGATGTTCGGCTCTTGCTTTTCTGAGAATATCGGAAACCGCCTGGAGCAGCTGAAGTTCAACGTGTCGAACAATCCGCTCGGCATCCTCTTCAACCCCTGCTCCATCAAGGAGAGCATCAGGCGCATCGCGGAAAAGAGACCATTCATCTCCGACGACCTCTTCTGCAGGGACGGTGTCTGGAACTCTTTCCACCTCCATAGCAAATTCGCCCAACTCAGCGAAGAGGCTTTCCTGCAGAACGCCAACCGACAAGTGGAAGCGGCACATCTCTTCCTGCAGAACGCCACGCATATCTTCATCACCTTAGGCACGGCTTGGATCTATGAGCTGTCCAATACCCGCCAAATTGTTGCGAATTGCCACAAGGAACCCCAAGAAGTGTTCATTCGCAGAAGAATTGGCATCGAAGAGTGCTCACAAGCCCTGCATGACACGGTGGCGACCATCCGCCAAGTCAACCCGAACGCTTCCGTCATCTTCACCGTCAGTCCGATCCGCCACTGGAAGGATGGGGCGCACGACAACCAGATCAGCAAATCCACCCTACTCCTCTCTGCGGAAAAAATCCGCGAGGAAGAGCCTTCCGTCCACTACTTCCCTGCCTATGAGATTATGATGGACGAGCTACGCGACTACCGTTTCTATGCGGAAGACATGATCCACCCTAACGATCTTGCCATCCAATACATCTGGGAGAAATTCACAAGCTACGCTTTCTCTCAGGAGACCCTCAACACCCTATCCCGCATCGAAAAGATCATCGCGGCGGTACACCACCGGCCATTCAACCCGCAAAGCGAAGGTCACCGCAAATTCCAAGAGAGGATCCTTGCCGAAATGGAGGAACTCCACCAAACGCATCCTTTCCTCAACTTCCAGAAGGAGAAAGATCAATTGATGCACCCTACCCCCGCTTGACGACACGAAATTTGAGTCAACCGGCATGAAAATCAACCGCTAAACCCTCTTACACATCTTCCCATAGCCTTCCAAATTTGTATTTTTACGCTAAAAGCATTCAATAATCTTCCAATCAGACTAAGAGGTGATGAAACATTCGGAGGAAAAACTACATTTGCAGGTACAAACCAACATCTATTGTCAATTATGAACAGAAAATTACTCACACAATCAGCCATGCTCTGTCTATTCTGCGCTTTGGCAGGAAACCTCAAGGCGGAGGCACTCTACGATTTCGAAGACGGGTCCATCCCTACCGGAGGATGGGGAACGGAGAAATCAATCGTCGCGAACCCTCACAAGTGCGGTAACACCAGCGACCATAGCCTCCTGATGGAGATCACGAACTATGGTGGCGTATCCTTCCCTTGCGGTGCGGAGATAGGCTCACAACTGCTGGCGGTGGACGTGTTTTCCACGGTAGACTGCAACATCAAGGCCTACTCGAACAAGAATGACGAGAACCTGTACCAAGCCACCAAGGGAGGCGTATGGAACACGCTCTATTTCGACTTCACCAAGCATCAAAGCTCATCGGACGAGATACTCATTGCCCTCGGTGGCGAAAGCGGCACGATATACATCGACAACATCCGTTTCACCTCCGACCAAAGCGACGCTGTGCAATGCTCCGAGAAGAAATTGGACGAGAAGTGCACCGTGACCATCCCTTACACCTACGGAACCCTCGCTATCGGTGGCGGTGGATTCGTATCGGGCATCATCGCTTCCGGCAAGTCCAAATACGCCCGCACAGACGTGGGTGGCGCCTACAAATGGAGAGCGGACAACTGCTCTTGGCAGCCTATCACCAACTTCATCTCCGAAGAGGACAAGGGCCTGCTGAGCATCGAGGCCTTAGCCATCGACCCGCAGAACGAAAAGAATATCTACCTCTTGGGCGGTTGCCAATATTTCAGCAACCAAAAGACCGCCATCATGTACTCCAAGGATGGCGGGGAGAGCTTCGAGACGGTGGACGTGACCTCCCTCATCTTCGCCCATGGCAACGGTCAGGGACGTAACTGCGGCGAACGCATCGCGGTGGACCCAAACAATAGCGACATCATATTCTGCGGCGGACGCGCCAACAACCCGCTCATCAAGAGCGAGGATGGCGGCAAGACGTGGAAAGCAATCACTTCACTCAATGACGTATACACCAAGAGCGTCAAATGGCCAAGCTGGGGCAGCAACAGCTACCCTACCACCCCTGACGAGAACGGTACCACCGCCATCGTGTTCGACGGTTCATCCGTAAAGAACGGCAAGACGCAACGCATCTTCGTCGGCATATCACGCACTGGCGCATCCAACCTGTACGTTTCGGAGGATGGTGGCGCATCATGGTCGGACATCGCCGCATTGCCTACGCAATACATCCCTTGCAGGATGAAGATGGATGGCAACGGTAAATTGCTCATCGCCTACTCCAACGCCTGCGTGTCTGGCACGGCGGGCGCAGTCTTCCGCTATGACCCACAGACCCAAAAGGCGGAGGATATCTCCCCTAGCAAGAACTACGGATTAGGCGACGTGGCGGTCTCCCCTTCCGACCCTAATAAGCTTGTCGTATCCACCAACAACACCTGGATTCCTCAGCAATGGGACAACGGTGCCAGCGCCAACGGAGACATCTACTGGACCTCCACCGACGGCGGAAAGACATGGCGCAGCCTGCAGAACGACATGAAACTCACCAGCAACAACGTGACATGGATCCCTGGCTACGCTATCCACTGGAGCGGCAGCTTATGCTTCGACCCGCAAGACGATAACATCATCTCCACCACCTCCGGCAACGGTATCTTCACCTGCGAGCACATCTGGTGCGAAGGCACACCTACCTTCCACTTCGACGTGAACGGACTGGAGGAGACGGTCGCACTGGACCTCGTCAGCGTACCGAACGGTGACCTGATGTCTGTGATCGGAGACTACACGGGCTTCATCCACGACGACATCCACCAGTTCGCCCCGATCCACGACCCGGCACCCGGCACGACAGGCGGTATCAACTACTACAGCAAAGACCCTAAGGTGATGATGCGTGTGGCCAACGCTGGCTTCTTCTACACCACCAGCGGTCACAAGGGTTGGAAGGAGTGCGCCAAGACCGATTTCTCCTACCAGAACCCTTACTGCAACACCTGCGCGCCGCAAGCCTCCAACGAGGGGAAATGCGCCATCACGAAACGCAACGGCTCCTACCGTTTCTTCATCATCCCTGGTCCAGGCACCAGCGGCATCTACTATTCGGACAACAATGGTTCCTCGTGGACCAAGATCAGCGGAACGGACGCCGCCACTCACATCCAAGTGGATCCTGAGAACGACGCCTACGTCTACGCTGGCGGAAAGAACGCCTTCTACCGTAGCACAGACTACGGAGAGACCTTCACCAAGGAGAACCTCAACAACAACGAATATGGCAGGATAGCCATCATACCCGGCAAGGAGGGTCAACTCTATGCGCCAGGCGGTAGCAACGGACTCTACTTCTCCAACGACTACGGAGAGAGCTTCACCAAGATCGCCAACGTCAACAGCTGCGAGGCGGTCGGCACCGGCTTAGGCAAAGGAAGCGATTACACGCTCTACATCTGGGGCAACGTCAACAACTGCGGCATGGGTCTCTATCTGTCGGAAGACTACGGAAAGAGCTGGTTCCACATCAACGACGAGCAACACCAGTTCGGCGGACCAGGCAACGGCCAGTTCGTGGTCGGTGACTGGAACACCTACGGCAGGTTCTACATGAGCACGGTAGGCCTAGGCATCGTCTATGGAGAAAGAACGGAGAACGCTACACCTAGCCAATGGAACTGCTATGTGGACAATACGGACTGCAAGGTGGACTACACCCTGGTGGAGGAGACGAAGCAATCCGACAACATCGCCTACCCTAATCCGTTCAATGTCACCGTCACCATCAAGGGCAATGGTCAGTACCATGTCACGAACGCCTTGGGACAAACAGTGGAACATGGCACATTGTCTGACGAGAAGGAGATGGGTGCGGACTGGCTACCAGGCCTTTACATCATCCAGACAGACCATGGGTACAGCAAGGTGGTAAAGGGAAAGCAGGAGTGACACATACCCCTTCGTTCGGACAAAGAGAGGACAAAATGACAGAAGCGCATAACTCATTGTAGACAATTTGTCAGAATATAATGATTGGCAAACTATTTGATGTATATTTGATGTGAACATTAAAAACAACAGAGTTATGAACTTTAAGAATTATACGATCAAAAGTCAGGAGGCGATACAAGAGGCTGTGAACTACGCCAACAAGCGTAACCAGCAGGTTATCGAGCCTGTCCACCTGCTGAAGGGTATCCTGAAAGTGGGCGAGAACGTCACGAAGTTCGTATTCAACAAACTGAACGTAAACACCGAACAACTCAATGAGGTCGTCATCAAGATGATCTTGCGTCTACCTAAGGTAACGGGGAGCAACGAAGACACCTATTTGAGCAACAGTGCGAACGCAGTGTTGAAGAAGGCGGAGGAGATGTCGAAGGAAGAGGGTGACCAGTTTGTCTCCCTGGAATATATCTTGCTTGCACTGATCGCGGTGGATAGTCCTGCGGCAGCCTTGCTGAAGGACGCGGGCTTGAACTACCAAGCCATGAAGGATGCCATCGCCGAACTGAGACAAGGGAAGAAGGTGACGGACGAGTCTGCCGAGCAGACCTACGACGCCCTCAACAACTACGCGATCAACCTCAACGAGCGGGCGCAGGCCGGTAAGCTGGACCCTGTCATCGGAAGGGATGATGAGATCCGTAGGGTGCTGCAAATCCTTAGCCGTAGGACAAAGAACAACCCTATCCTCATCGGTGAGCCTGGTACGGGTAAGACCGCCATCGCGGAGGGCTTGGCGCAACGAATCATGCGTGGCGACGTGCCGGAGAATCTGAAGACCAAGAAGATATACTCCTTGGACATGGGTGCCGTCATCGCGGGCGCGAAGTACAAAGGCGAATTCGAGGAGCGACTCAAATCGGTCATCAACGAGGTGATCAAATCGGACGGAGAGATCATCCTCTTCATCGATGAGATCCACACCTTGGTAGGCGCAGGCAAGAGCGACGGCGCCATGGATGCCGCCAACATCCTGAAACCAGCCCTCGCCAGAGGTGAGCTGAGAGCCATCGGCGCGACTACCCTCGACGAGTACCAGAAATATTTCGAGAAGGATAAAGCCTTGGAGCGTAGGTTCCAAATCGTCATGGTCAACGAGCCGGACGAGGCGACCACCATCTCCATCCTGCGTGGATTGAAGGAGCGTTACGAGAACCACCACAAGGTGCGTATCAAGGATAACGCTATCATCGCGGCGACCCGTCTCTCCAACCGATACATCACGGACCGTTTCTTGCCAGACAAGGCCATCGACCTGATCGATGAGGCGGCCGCTAAGCTAAGGCTGGAGATAGACTCCGTACCAGAGGAGTTGGATAACAAGGCACGTGAGATCAAGCAATTGGAGATCGAGCGTGAGGCCATCAAGCGGGAAGACGACAAGACTAAACTCAATAAGTTGGAGAAGGAGATCGCCAACCTGAAGGAGCAGATGCAGGACATCGGCGCCAAATGGACGGCTGAGAAAGAGCAGATCAACATCATCCAACAGAGCAAAATAGAGATCGAGCAACTGCGCTTCGAGGCCGAGAAGGCGGAGCGTGAAGGCAACTACGGACGTGTGGCGGAGATCCGCTACGGAAAGGTGAAAGAGGCTGAGAACCGCATCGCCGAGGCCCAGAAGAAGCTGGCCGACATCCAATGCGCCGATCCGCTCGTCAAGGAGGAGGTGGACGAGGAAGATATCGCCGAGGTAGTCTCCAAATGGACGGGCATCCCTGTCACCAAGATGATGCAGACCGAAAAGGATAAGTTGATGAACCTCGAAGAGGAACTCCACAAGCGTATCGTCGGACAGGACGAGGCCATCAGAGCGGTCTCCGACGCCGTGAGACGAAGCAGGGCGGGTCTGCAAGACCCTAAGAAACCTATCGGCTCATTCATCTTCCTGGGCACGACAGGTGTGGGTAAGACCGAGCTGGCGAAGGCTTTGGCGGAACTGCTGTTCGACGACGAGAATATGATGACCCGTATAGACATGTCCGAATACCAAGAGAAGATATCCTCCACCCGACTCATCGGTTCACCTCCGGGATACGTCGGCTACGAGGAGGGCGGACAACTGACCGAGGCCATCCGTCGTAAACCATACTCGGTGGTCTTGTTCGATGAGATCGAGAAGGCGCACCCGGATGTATTCAACACACTGCTTCAAGTGCTGGACGACGGACGATTGACCGACAACAAAGGCAGGGTCGTCAACTTCAAGAACACGATCATCATCATGACCTCCAACCTCGGTTCTTCCCTCATCGCGGAGAAGTTCGAGAACATAACGGACGAGAACCGTGAGAAGACACTGGCGGAGGCGAAAGAAGACGTATTGGGTCTATTGAAGGAGACCATCCGTCCTGAGTTCCTGAACCGTATCGACGAGATCATCATGTTCTCCCCTCTTTCGAAGGATGACACCAAGGCGATTGTCGACATGCAGATCGCCAGTCTCCATAAAATGTTGAAGGAGAGCGATGTGGAGCTGAACGTGACGGAAGATGCGAGGGCATTGATCGCCCAAGAGGGTTACGACCCTCAGTTCGGCGCAAGGCCTATCAAGAGGACCATCCAAAGGTTGTTGTTGAATGAGCTCTCCAAAGCGCTCATCTCCCAATCGGTGAACCGTGACAAACCGATCGTGGTGGACAGGGACGGAGACCATCTGAAGTTCACCAACTAACCTGCGGGCAACGCTTCAAACCGCAAGAGTTTATGAATCAATAAGCAATACGCTTACCCGATATGAGGGTGCATGCATAGTTCATACAGAACGTGCCTGCACCCTTTTTTTGAATCCATCATAATAAAAAACATATATATTTGCGAATTGTATATACACAAATACAATGGATACTAAGGTTTTTAGAATACGATGCAAATAGACAAACAAAAAATAGTTTCAGCGGCAAAAACATTGGTTGTGAGCGTGATCCAAATCATAACCTATGTGGCGATATGTGAATTCGCATTGTATATTTTGGGGAGATTATTCCCTAGAAGTGGAGATATAGGCTGGGGAATAATGTACAGATGTTCCATCGTCCTAATTTCACTTCTTATCGTTGTTGGCAATTTTATCTCCGCAGGTTACTTCCGTAACAAGCTCAAACCATCAATTATCGTCTCATGCACCTCCCTAATGATCTTTGTTCTTTATCTTCTACCTGGTTATAGTGATACTCCTTATAAAACAAGCATATTGCTCTTTTCCGCAATAGTGGCATTCTCTGTCAAGTATTTGGCAAGATTGAATACGAAACAAAGCATAGTAGTGACACTTTGTGCGACCCTGCTTCCCCTATCAATGATATGCATAATCTATTTCGTGCCATGCAATGTTGTTTGGGTCACCGGGGATGAAACGCTAAAGAAAGAGTTGAAGATCGATTTGTATCAGCAAACCGATTTGTGCTGCGGATATGAGAGGCGGAAAGTGTACACCGGTAATGGATCCATCTTCATGATACGTGACGAATATGGCGAACATCGCTTTCTCATGAAACATGAATCATGTTATGAAACATACGGTTTTTTCAAGATCAGAGGATGGTACGGCATGCTCATACGCCTCCATTTTTATTCTTCAGGGGGCAAGACTTATTGCGATGTCTCTCACTGGACAGGATTGGAGAGATATCAGACAACTATATGTGTGGATGGCGACAGTAGTAAGCAAACACATCTTGACGAGTTCATTTGCGCAGAGTGAAGGGGAAAGATACCCTGCGATTTCTTGCCGATACAGGCAAATTTTTACTATATTTACATCGTTTTTCATAAAAACTTGCCGATAGTATGGAATATATTTCAGTCAATCAGTTTGCCGAGAAGCATGGCATCAGCGAGCGAACAGCCCGTAATTACTGCGCTGTCGGCAAAATAGAGGGAGCTTTCCTTTCGGGGAAAACATGGAATATACCTGCCGATGCCGTATTGCCCCAAAAGAAAAAGCGGAAGATTTCTCCCTTGCTTGAACGTCTGCGCCAAGAGAAGGAGTGCAGGCTGAAAGGCGGCATCTATCACCGCACGCAGATTGATTTGACATATAACTCCAACCATATAGAGGGGAGCCGCCTGACGAAAGAACAGACCCGTTATATCTTTGAGACGAACACACTTGGCGTAACCACCGAAAGCACACGTATTGACGATATCTTGGAGACGGTCAACCATTTCCGTTGCATCGATTACATCATTGACCACGCCACCGAAAAAATAACGGAGCCACATGTGAAACAACTGCATTCGATGCTGAAGCACAACACCTCCGACAGCCTAAAATCATGGTTTGCCGTAGGCGATTACAAACGGTTGCCAAACGAAGTGGGCGGAGAAGAAACTGCGTTACCACAAGACGTGCACAAACGGATGAAGGCTTTGCTTGCCGCATACAATGCGAACAAAACAATCACATTCGACGACATCCTTGATTTCCACGTGCAATTTGAACGCATACACCCGTTTCAGGACGGGAACGGTCGTGTGGGACGATTGCTTATGTTTTGGCAATGTCTGCAAAACAACATCGAGCCATTTATCATAACGGAAGAACTACGTATGTTCTATTATCGCGGTCTGCAAAGCTGGGGACAGGTAAATGGCTATTTGCGTGACACCTGCTTGACCGCACAAGACGAATATAAGAAACTAATGGAGTATTTTAGAATATGAACAAATTCGTAAGCATCTTTTTCATCAGCATAATGCACCTATGTGCATTCGCAGGGTGCAATTTCCCAAAACAAACAGTTGATTGCAGCCCGGCAATCACCCCGAAAACAGAACCATTGGCGGTAGCGCAAATAGGAGAAAAATGGGGCTACATAAATACGGCAGGTAAATTTGTTGTGGAGCCACAATTCGACGAGGCCCACGCCTTCAACGAATATGGTCTTGCGCTTGTGAAAAATGACGGAATGACTGGATGGATAGACTGCACAGGGAAATTCATCATAGCGCCTAAGTTCATTGCCTACGTCGATGATTACGACAAACCATACGATTTTGCGCTGGGTCTCGCGCCTGTGGGAATTAAGGATGACACGAATTGCAAATATGGCTACATTGATACCACAGGGAAAATAGTCATCAAGCCTCAGTTTTACGAAGCACGCAGTTTCGCAGAGAATGGTCTCGCCGCAGTAAATGTCGGTGAAGGCGGAAACGGCAAATGGGGGTACATCGACGTCACGGGAAAATTCGTCATAGAGCCTCAGTTTGAGTGGGCCGAAGATTTCCAATATGGCATTGCGCGCGTGGAAGTGAATGACAAGTGGGGATTTATCGATGCCTCAGGAAAGTTTGTGGGGGAACCGCAATTTGACAATGCGGAGTATTTTACCAAGGATGGTCTCGCACCTGTGAAATTAGGCGACAAATGGGGATACATGGACACCACAGGAAGAATTGTCGTCGAACCGCAATTCGACTATGCTGACGACTTTGCCTTCGGTCTTGCCAGAGTGATACTTGATGACGAAAGTCGCAAAAGCGGCTATATCAATACGTCAGGGAATATGGTGATCACTCCTCAGTTTGAACAGGCTGTATGTTTCAGGGGAAACGGACTTGCACCCATAAAGACGGAATCGAATGGGAAGTGGGGATTTATTGACAGAACAGGAAAAATCGTTATCGCTCCCCAATTCGATGACATGGGGTTTGACGGAGAGGGTCTCACCCCTGTAAAAATAGGCCAAAAGTGGGGCTATATGGACGCTACGGGCAAACTAGTGATTTCCCCGCAATTTGACGATGCCTACCATTTCAACGGGAAAGGTTTGGCTCCCGTGATGATTGGCGACTACGAGCACCGGCAATGGGGCTACATAGACACAACCGGCAAAATCGTCATCGAACCACAGTTTAAGGAGGCTGACGTTTTCGAGTGATCGGCAAAAAGAGTGGTCGTAGGGATCCAAAGGCTTAACAAAACAGTATCATTTGTGCTTCCTGTCTTATCTGAAACGCATCTGTTTCCTATAAAATATTCGGGAGTTATTTTTCCACTGAATCTATTATATACAGTATAAGATTCTTCACAACGATCACGAATACCCGATTGGTATTGGCCTATACAACTTTGTCTAGAACAAAAGAAATATCCCAAATAACCGGAGCACTTTAAGCGATATTTTATTAACTGACTTCATTTCGTCTCTCCATTTAAGATCCAACCGTACTTGGACCCCTCATACGCAATGTATGAATCCAAGTACGTTTTTTTTATGAAAAGATCCCCCTGAACACTTACTGGACCATAGACAGCTGTATTCTTTTTCGGACGAGATCCACATCCAGCACCTTCACCTCCACATGCTGGTGTAAGGCGACCACATCCGCAGGATTGCTCACATAATGGTCCGCCATCTGGGAGATATGCACCAAGCCATTCTCCTTCACGCCTATATCGACAAAAGCACCGAAGTTAGTGACGTTCGTGACGATACCCGGATAGGTCTGCCCGATCTTCACATCCTCAATCACATGGATGGTCGGGTCGAACTCAAACACCTTGATGGCCTTGCGTCTGTCCAAGCCAGGCTTGTCGAGCTCCTCCATGATATCGTTCAAGGTAGGCAGACCCACCTTATCGCTCACATAATCATTCAGGTTCAACTGCTTCTTCAGCTCCTTGTTTTGAATGAGTTCGGCGACGGAGCACTTCAACGCCTTCGCCATTTTCTCCACGATACCGTAGCTCTCCGGATGTACCGCCGTGTTGTCCAACGGATTTTCCGCGTCAGGGATACGTAGGAAGCCCGCACACTGCTCGAAAGCCTTGGCGCCTAGGCGTGGCACATCCAGCAACTGTTTGCGGGAAGAGAAGGCTCCGTTGGCGGCTCGATAGTCCACGATGTTCTGCGCCAACTGCGGCCCAAGTCCTGAAATATAATTCAGCAGGTGCTTGCTAGCCGTGTTCAGGTTCACCCCCACAAGGTTCACGCTATTCTCCACCGTTTGGTCTAGGGAGCGTTTCAGCTTCGTCTGATCCACGTCATGCTGGTACTGTCCCACACCGATAGACTTAGCATCAATCTTCACCAGTTCCGCCAAGGGATCCATCAGACGACGGCCGATGGAGACCGCCCCACGCACCGTCACATCGTAGTTCGGGAACTCCTCCCTCGCCACCGCCGAAGCGGAGTAGATGGAGGCACCGCTCTCGCTCACCACGAAGACCTGCACTTTACGGTCGAACCGTATGCTCTGGATGAACTGCTCCGTCTCACGTCCGGCCGTACCATTACCGATGGAGATCGCCTCTATTTTGTACGCCTCCACCAACTTGGCTATCTTCGTCATCGCCTGCGCCCGCTCGTTCTGCGGCGGGTGCGGGTAAATCGTCTCATTGTGCAACAGATTGCCTTGCGCATCCAGGCAGACCACCTTACAGCCCGTACGATAGCCAGGGTCGATCGCCAGCACACGCTTCTCTCCCAACGGAGGGGAAAGCAACAATTGGCGCAGGTTCTCCGAGAAAACCTTGATCGCCTCGTCGTCCGCCTTCTCCTTCATCGTGGCGGCGAACTCCGTCTCGATGGAAGGCTTGATCAAACGCTTATAAGCATCCGCCACCGCCATCTCAACCTGCTTGGAAGACTCCGTCCTGCCCTTCACGAACAAAGGATTCAGCCTATTCAATGCGGCATCAACCTCCGGAGAGATGTCCACCCGCAAGAAACCCTCCGACTCGCCTCGTCGCATCGCCAGCAAACGGTGGGAAGAACAACGGCGGACTGGCTCCTTCATATCGAAATAGTCGCGGTATTTCTCCGCCTCCTTCTCCTTACCCTTTACCACCTTCGATTGGATAACAGCCTCATGAGAGAAGAGGCTACGGATACGTCCTCGGGCGTTTTCCTGCTCGCTCACCCACTCCGCGATGATGTCACGCGCGCCCTGCAAAGCATCCTCCACATCCTGCACGTCCCCTTTCACGAAAGGCAGCGCCTTGCCCTCCACATCATTGTTCACCTGACACATGAGTATCTTGGCCAAAGGCTCCAATCCCTTGCTTCTCGCCACCTCGGCTCGGGTACGACGTTTCGGCTTATAGGGAAGATAGATGTCCTCGACCTCCGTCAAGGTCACACACGCCTCGATACGCTTCTTCAACTCAGGCGTGAGCTTACCCTGCTCCTCGATGCTCTTCAGGACGCTCGTCTTGCGTTTCTCCAACTCGACAAGCTTCTCGTACTGTATCTGAATTTCCTGGATATCCACTTCGGTAAGACCGCCCGTCATCTCCTTACGGTAACGGCTGATGAACGGGATGGTCGCCCCGTCCGACAAAAGTTTCAAAGTATTCGCAACCTGTTTCAGCTGGATATTCAGCGTCTGGGCGATAATAGAGTCAAACTGCATATAAAGATATTTAGGGTAACAAATGTAGTAAATTCTAGTGAAACGGCCATTGCGCCAGAAAAAAAACAGAGGAGCCGAAACGCATCGTCTCCTCTGCTATAATAACCCAAAAATACTGCAATCAAAAGTAAGGTTCTTCTTCGTAAAGGTAAAGTTACATGGTTTTCTAAAAGTATTAATATCATTGAACACCACAAAGATATGGGTTGCGCCAAATTCTCACATGGACAAAAATCCCAAAAACATGGAAAATTTTGTCAAAAAAGGGAGAGGCACCTCCTCCACAAGGGGAAAGTGCCTCTGACCATCCATCTAAACTGTAAAACGATCATTTATATGGTTCATCCACGATCATATATCCTCCGGTCACGGGTTGGAACCAAGTGTCGCCACCGAACCAATAAAGGCGATTATTGATGACTACACGTTTGCTGCCCTCTGGCAACGTCGTGACAATGTTCGCATTCGGAAGAACCACATCATCTTCAGGACTGCTAACGATGACATATCCTTGGCTAGAAGGCATGAACCAAGTCTCGTTATAGTTGTAGTAGGTAACGCCATTGACTGTAACAGCCGCAGCTCCCACAGGAAGAGCTTGAACGTACACTTCACTCGCAGCCGCCACTGGTCTTTCGATCACCACATATCCACCTACTCTCTTGGAGAACCATACGCCATTGCCATACCAATAATCAACACCTCCCAAGTTGACAGTCACACAAGCGAAAGGCAGGGCTGTCAAAACCAGGTTGACAGGACGGTGTACCAACTCGAATCCGAAGGTCGGATGTTGACGATAGAAGTGTCCGTTGTGGACATAGAATCTAACACCGTGAGAATCAATAAAGTGGCACGCTCTAGGATGCATCGTCGGACGATAAGGTCTACCATTGTGGTATACGATCGGAGACGGTCCGTGAGGCACAACCACCGGATGAGGGTGATGCAGAGTCCTCGGACGAATCGCAGCACGTGGTGCAGGTCCGTGATGAGGTGCTGGTCCGTGATGAAGTGCCGGTCTGTGATGAGGTGCCGGAGCTGGTCCATGATGAGGAGCCGGTGCTGGAGCACGATGAGACGGAGCCGGAGCGTGGTGAGGAGAAGGGGCCGTGCCTCTTCCTATATTAGGAACCGGTGCACGGTGAGGTGCTGGAGCCTTCGGTGCGTGAGACACAGCTGGCGCGCGGTAAGGCGCTGGAGCTGGGCTAGCAGATCTGTGAGACGGAGCTCCCCCACGAGGTGAGGATGTCTGAGGTTGACGAGGGCTCGGGCTGCTCGGCCTTGCCGCAGGCGATTGCGAAGCGCATGGCTGCGACATTTGAGGACGAGGGTTGGATGCCGCCGGTGCGCTTACCTGTTGGCGAGGACCGTTGTTCCCGGAACGCTGAGCGAAATCGTGGTGCTGCGAACCCCTATTGCCTCCCCTATTCATACCTGAGTTAGGAGCGGATTGTCTGCCATTGAAAGATGATTGGTTATTTTGTCTATGCGTTGGTGCTTGATTAAAATTGTTATTACTGTGAGAACCACTTCTCATTTCCGTTCTTTGTTGTCCGCCCTGACGACCACCATGTCTTTGGGCGGTTGCTGAGGTGCAAACCATTACCAATACTGTAATGAGAATTGCGATAAACTTATTTGTTTTCATGATCGTAAAATTTAGAATGTTTTACATTTTGTTTTCTAACAAAAATAGTACAAACACCATGCCAAAACAAGCCGATTTGATTGATTATCACTTATTTACGGACTAATCGACAGAAACAATCGATGAAACGGGCGTTTCGTTCGACGAAGGCCTTAATTACACAACGTATAAAGGTCTTTTCTTGGATTAATAATCATCAACGGAACGATTGATTTCTTTATCACCTTCAACTCCTTCGGGCCGAAGAGGATGTCGTCCATGCCATATTCGCGCGACGCGGAGATCATCAAAAGGCCCGCATCCAACTCCATCACCCTATCCACAGCCTCCAATTCGATCTTGAAACTATTCTTGTGCGCCTCCACATTTTCGTACTCCACGGAGCCCTTATCCATCAGAGACTTGATCGCCTCCGCGTTCTGTTGCGCCCTCGTGCCATAATCATTCGCCACCATCAACATGATGTGGGAATGGAAGTGCATGCCCATGCCACGGCAGAAGACACCCTTCTCGCGCTCCTCCACCAAAAATCCTATCGGCACGAGCACGCGGTCGAAAGAGATCTGTTGACCCGGTTTCACGAAATAATAAGGAATCCTCAACTCACGGCAGAGCTTCAACTGGTTATTCGGTTTATTATAAGGAGGAACATCCGACACCTCGAAAATCAGGATGGCCGCCTCCACGAACTCCATGAAATCCGTGAAGTCATCGTCCAACACATAATAATTGACGGGGAAACCTATCCTATCTCTTTTCCACGATTCGAACGCCTTCTCATAATCGGAAGGTTCCTCACGATTGCCCAATATGCCTAACAAGCAAATCTGCTTGTCATGGGCATCCGCCAACTTCTTTGCCAAAACCAGTGCGGTCTCCGGAAAATAATCAGGATGGGCGGCCACATATATCTGTTCTTTCGGTAATTCTTCGACTTTCAACATATCATTTCCTTTTCGAGTATGCAAAAATAAAATTAAGAGTTAAGATTTAAAAATATAAAGGGAAGAAACGTCATGGCGTTTTATTATGATTTACGATTTACGGATTTACTATTTACCGTTTACGATTTACCATTTGCCACATACGATTTCATAGACACTAGTTCCACACTTTCTTCCACAAAAAAGGGAGGAAATCCAAGAACTTCCTCCCTTTCGCAATGATATTTAAACAAAAATTACTTTGCCTTTTGTTGAGCCGCATAGCGCAGGTTCAATTGTTCAATCACATCATTGGTGATGTTCAACGCTTCGTCCGCGAATAACACATTGTCGTAATCCGCATTGCTCAGAATGAGTTTAAACCTTTTGTCCGCATTGTACACCTTGAAGAATGCAGCCACCGTGTCGCGCAACTGCTTGTTCATCTTCTGCTGTTCAATCATCAACTCCTGGGTCAATTTCTTATCCAACAGTTGGAGTTCCTGATCCTGCTTGTACAGATTAGCCTGTTCGCTCTGCAAAGTGGCCTCCGTCAAAAAGCCGCCGGCCTGGTATTTCTTCTGAAACGCCTCATAGTCCTTTTGAAGCTTCATCTGAGCGTTCGCCAACTCCTTGCGGGACTTCTCCTCCTTCTTCAGCAAGACCTCGTTCAACTTCTTAGCGAAATCGTAACCGAGCAAGAGGGAATCCACATTCACATAAGCGACAGGGAAAACCGATGGGGATTCGGACTTAGCGCTATCAACGACGGATACGGTAGAAGTCGAATCGGACACCTGCTGTTGTCCCTCAGCAGCGGGTTTACCCTTACAACTGGAAAATGAAAGAGCGGCAAATGCGATAACCGCGATACATAATGAGTTAAAATACTTCATATCTAATTAATTTATTTTTCATTACTTTCCACAATTGTCTCGTCCTCCAACTCCTCGTCCACCGAGGTTGAACTTGCATTCCTACGAGCCATGGCATCCTGTGTCTGCACACAGAAGACACCCTTCTTCGCCAAAGCTTTGTTTCCTCCAACATGCGTGTTAGGGAACCTTTTCCTCTTCGAGAAAAAAGTCTGGACGCCCAACAGCAAAATGGAAAGGCCCACTATCACAAACGTGACGATGATAAGAACCCCAAAACTCTTCATACAAAAAAACGATATTGCTGTAATAGCAAATACATACACTAAAGCCTTCTTTCGACTCTAACTACACCACAAAGATAAAACCAATCATATTCTCCGCAATCGTTTCAGGGAAGAAATATGTCCGACGGAGTGCCATTTTATATATTTTTAACCGTACAAACGCACGATTGTCCGCATCATTCAAGAAAAACATGTCAAACAGGCCCTATCCATATTGCTTCCGAGCCAAGGGAACACGACGAAAACCACACACAAGAGCAGTGTCACGGGATGAGTCGCACGAAAAAACGCCGATGGAATATATATCCACCGGCGAATATTATTAATCAGAGGCAAACGAGCGAACCGTCAATCCACCAACTTATTCGTCTCCGTGTCAGGGAAAACGACCGTAGGCTTGAAGGTTTTGGCCTCTTCGAAATCCATCGTGGCGAAAGTCATGATGATAACGACGTCGCCCTTCTGAGCCATGCGAGCCGCCGCACCGTTCAGGCAAATCACGCCGCTGCCGCGTTCCCCCTTAATAATATAAGTTTCGAAACGCGCGCCATTATTATTGTTCACCACGAAGACTTTCTCGTTCTGGATCATGTTAGCGGCATCCATCAGATCCTCATCGATAGTAATACTACCAATGTAATCCAGATTGGCCTCCGTCACCTTTACGCGATGAATCTTAGATTTCAGAATCTCAACCAGCATATTTCACTTTTTATATTGGACATTATCGATTAGCCTCACCTCGCCACAATAAACCGTGACACAGCCAGTGATCAGAGGGGCATCGTCCCAAGACTGAACACTCTGCATGGTCTCGGAATTGACGATATCATAGTATTCGACGTTCAATACCGGCTCCTTGTTGATTTCGTCGATGACCCATTGCTTCACCTCAGGCAAGCTTTTCTCCTTGGCCAACTCGACGCTTTTCAACAACACCTGGGAGATGCGGACAGCCTTCTTACGCTCATCCTTGGACAGACGCATGTTACGGCTACTCAGCGCCATGCCGTCTTTTTCGCGGACGATCGGGCAACCGACGATATTGACAGGGATCTTATAGTCCTTCACCATCTTGCGGATGATAGCCAACTGCTGGTAATCCTTCTCGCCGAAATAAGCCCTAACCGGCTTGACGATTTCGAAGAGGCGGCTCACCACCTGACCGACACCGTTGAAGTGACCTGGTCTGTAAACGCCCTCCATCACCTTATCCAGCTGACCGAAATCGAACACCCTCGTATCTGGCTTCGGATAGATCTGCTTCACGCTCGGAGCAAACAATATCGTACACTTGGCACCCGCCAACAAAGCGGCGTCCGCCTCCAACGTGCGGGGATATTTCTCCAAATCGGTCTGGTTATTGAACTGTGTCGGGTTCACGAACACGCTTACGACACACACATCATTCTCTTCGACACATCTCTTCACTAATGACAAGTGTCCCGCATGCAGAGCACCCATCGTAGGGACGAACCCAATGCTTTTGGACTCAGAGCGCAACTTCTCCAGCGCATTCTCAAGTCCCTTTGTAGTCTTATAAATCTTCATTACCAAATAAAAATTTTCAATCCCAAATTGAACCACAAAGGAAAGCATAAAATCGAAGAAATGAAAAGAAAGAAATGAAAATTTGGCTTTTAATCACAAAATTCCTACCTTTGCATTACGAGAATTGAAAAATTAAGATGGATAGTGTGAAAGTTTTATACATCTCGCAAGAGATTACGCCGTATCTTCCAGAGACGGAAATTTCGGTGATCAGCAGGAAGTTACCTCAGGCGATTCAAGAGAAGGGGAAAGAAATTCGTGCCTTCATGCCTCGTTTCGGCAACGTGAACGAGCGCAGGAACCAACTCCATGAGGTGATTCGCCTTTCCGGCATGAACATAATCATTGACGACACGGACCACCCGTTGATCATCAAGGTGGCATCCATCCAATCGGCCAGGATGCAGGTCTACTTCATCGACAATGACGATTTCTTCCAAAGGAAATACACCATAGCGGACGAGAACGGGGAGTTCGACGACAACGAAGACCGTTCCATCTTCTTCGTGAGAGGCGTCTTGGAGACCGTGAAGAAACTACGTTGGACTCCGGACATCATACACTGCCACGGATGGATGACGGCCTTGGCGCCCATCTACATCAAAAAAGCGTTCAACACTGATCCATTCTTCAAAAACTCAAAGGTCATTTACTCCGTCTATGCGGACGACTTCCAAAAACCTTTCTCGGAGCGATTCGCACAGAAAATCAAATTGGACGGAATCAATGACGAGGACATGCAATCCATCTTGAACAAAAATGTTTCCTATGCGGACCTGACAAAATTCGCGATCGACTATTCGGACGCCGCCATCCTCGGCAGCGAATCCATCAACAAAGATGTCCTGTCACACATTGAGCAATGCGGCAAGCCTTGCCTGACATTCCAGAATCCGGAGGCTTACGTGGACGCTTACAATGAATTCTACGACAACATCTTGTCCAAATAATCCATTCATAATTTTTTCGGAGCATTAATGAAACTATACAAGTTACCATTATATGCAATGTGCCTGACGGGCATATTGATGAGCAGTTGCGAAGACGACAGCACAATAGGAATGTCTATCCAACCTGAAGAAGATCTGTTCTCCGTATACCACAATCACATCAACGTAACGACCCGAAGCACCATTTCGGACTCCATACTCAGCAAGGCCGACTATCTGTTGTTCGGAAGATACTCCGACAACATTTTCGGAGAGATCCAGGCTGAATACATGACTCAACTCGACGCCCGGACGGGAGGCATCATACTCCCCGACACCACTATCGTCACCTACAATTCCGCAACCTCTGGTATCCTGAACTCTTTGTTGGAAGACATCGACAGCAAATTCGGCAAGATAGAGAGAGTCAGCAACATAAGGAATTTCACGATAGACTCGACGTTATATCTCATGCAGTATAATTCCGGCTTTTGGGGCGACTCCACGGCGATGCAGTCCGTTCGCGTCTATGAGCTGAACAAGGGGATGGACCAATCCAAATACTACACCAACGTCTCCACTCAAGACTATTGCGACCAATCCATCCTTTTGGGTGAGGTCAACTACCAAATCCAAAACACGAGGGAAATCAGGGTTCCGCTCTCCAATGACTTCGGAAAACGCATCTCCGACTATTACAGGAATGAATTAGGCTCCTCGCAGGCGGACTTCAACGAATATTTCAAGGGTGTATACGTGAAACACGCCTTCAACGAGGGCACAATACTCAAGGTGGACGTGTCGGGTATCCTCATCTACTACCACTACGACGGAGACATCCACACGACCATCGACGGGAAAGACACCATCGTCTCATCGGAAAGCATCAAAGCGAAATATGGGACAAATCCTTTGGTGACATCCTTCTTCCTCTCAGGAAACAAATCCGTGAAAAGGGCGAACGCGATCCAGCATATCGAGTGGGATAATCTTGTCAAGGAAATACAGGAGGCAGACTCCATACAAACCTACATGTACACCCCCGCGGGCATCTACACGGAGGTGACCATCCCGTTCGGAACCATCATGGAGGAAGTGAAACAAAACGTCAAGGACACCACCAAGGTGATGTTCAACTCAATCCGTCTGATCCTGCACCGTAAGGAGATCAACAACAAATACCTTTATAACGGGCAAATGCTGCTTATCGACAAAGACAGCGTCGAAAGCTTCTTCCTGAACAACAGGACGCCGGACGGACTGTCTTCGTTCACCTGCACAATCGACGGAGACAACAATTACTATGCTTTCAATATCACGAGGCCAACCCAAAACATGTTGAAGGGGGAAGGCAAAACCTACTCGAAAAAGATGACGATGATTCCTGTGACAAGGACATTGGACGGAAACAATTACAGCTACAAACAACAGCTTTGGATGACGGGCACTGCCCTATATGGCAGTGCGGCTCCAGACACATTGAAACCTTGTGTGGACATCATCTACACCAAAAGAAACTAATCAGACGATGAAAGAACCGCAAAAACCCCAGCTGGACGAGATCGACATACAGATCTTGAAGACATTGCAGGAGAACTGCAAACTGACCACAAAGGAATTGGCAGCTCATGTCCATCTGTCCTCCACGCCCGTATTCGAACGCGTCAAGAGGATGGAAAAGGAGGGCATCATCCGCCAATACTCCGCCATCCTGAACAACGAGTTGTTGGACAACGGGTTCTGCGTATTCTGTAACATCCGACTCAAAAAACATAGCAAGGAGTACATACTCCACTTCATCGACGCCATCCAAAAGATAGATGAAATCGTCGAATGCTACAACATATCAGGTGACTATGATTTCATGCTGAAGATTTTGGTGAGCAGCATGAGCCACTACCAGGAATTCGTGCAAAACAAATTGGGTGTCATAGAAAGTATCGGAAGCTTGCATAGCCTCTTCGTGCTGAAGGAGATGAAGCACACACACGGCATCAAACTACCGGATTAAGCTACCGCACATGGCCGTGCTCCCAACGGACGCTATATCTGCCAGACTTCGCGTCAATCACATAACTCACATTGCACAAGTCTGACGCACTCCCCTCTTCCTTTTTCGCATCATTCCGTAAATATTTATCCGCAAAGACTTTCGGCACACGGTTAATGACTGGCAAAAGCACTACCCAGACTGGATAGTCCTGCAACTCGGAAGGAGGAAAGAAATCCACGATGACATGATTGAAGACATTGAACGTGAAGTCGCCGTTCAAACCAAGAGAATCGACGTCTCCGACCGCAGACTCTCCCGTTGCCCTATTGTACCATCCTTCCTTCTCCAGGAAAGCGATCAACATGGAAGGATCCACCTTGCACCCTTTATAACCATCGTTCCATTCCTCCCTCTGCAGCAAAGCACCCCTCTCGTCATACGTGCACATGGCACCTACAGGCACATCAAAGATGGCACAATACGACATGAGTAGCGAACCGTCATGCCGATAGATATTCTCACGGAACAGGAAATCCTTTGCGGGAAGGTAATTCATTTCATACAACGTGTAACGGAATTGCTTGGCGCCATTCTCCAACAAATGGCTCTCCTCGTCCGAACCATTCAACAAGGCAGAGTCCACCATGCAAGCGCGGGCGACAAGGCTATCATAATTGACACGTTCCGTCAACGCATCGCCTCGTCCGACCCTATTATCGTCCCGATGGTCAACACAAGAGACCACAAGGGACAACGCGATCATATATTTCAAAACCCTAAAATGCACCATGGCAAATAATCATAGAGTGGAACACTTGCATTGCACACTCATCCCATCGAATCATTCGAGAGATTAATACAAAAATAATATGTTTTATCGATTCGCCAATGAACAGCGCAATAAATTGTCTTGAGGTGATGCGGCAACCTCGTTGAACAGATTGGCCATTTACTATTTGACGATTTACTATTTACCATTTGTCTTTCGCATTGTCAGGAAAGGATTTACGGGACAGGAAGGGGTTATATGCATGTTGATTTTTAACCTCTGGAAGAGTATGGGAAAGGGAAGGAATGAAACAAAAATGGGAGGCTGAAAACCAGTCTCCCATTCAGTAGCGGGGACGAGAATTGAACTCGTGACCTCCGGGTTATGAATCCGACGCTCTAACCAACTGAGCTACCCCGCCATCGTTTTTCAAACGCAGTGCAAAGGTACTGCTTTTTTCATATTTTCCAAACAAAAAACGGAGAAAAAACCGAACAAAATAGCAGTGGTTGCAAAGCGGAAAGATATGTGCTTATGAGAGAGGAGATTAGGGCTTATACTTTAGACGATAGACGATAGACTTTATACTTTTGTTTTCGGAGGGTAGAGGGAAAGGCTGGATGGGGAAACCCGGGTCGATGAACAGGACCTTGTCCTTGCCGGGAATACGCTGGGTAACAGCGATGAAAGCGCCGAAAGAAGCGGCAACGGATCCTGTAGTAGGAATGCAGCCT
>JAFXPK010000013.1 GCA_017527905.1 Paludibacteraceae bacterium | reverse complement strand
CAGGGTTGAAGAAGGTCTGCGCCATCCAGATGGCGGGGATCGTGTTCTTCTGTCCGTAGGCTTGTCCGCTGGCCACTTTGTTGTGGTACAGCTTGCCGAGCTTCCTTCCTGCGGTGAATTGCGCGAGGCAACAGAGTAGGGAGACCAGTGCCATGTTGAAGGCGGCCGGACGCTCGGCGGGGTCCATGCTTAGCAGGTCGGACGTCGTGCGGGACATTAGCAACACCAGGGCGATGGTCCACAGCCAGAAGGATATGCCTTGCTTTTTCCGCAAGAAATCATAGACGGGACGGATGAACCGTTTCAGGAACAATGCGCAGACGAATGGTCCGAAGATGAGCGGGAAGGCCTTCTGGCAGATGGTGAGGAACGCCTCGAAGAAACTGAGGTCCTCCGCTCCCGTGCCGTGCGCACCGATCAGTGAGAAGTAAAGGGGTGCGAAGAAGGCCGCCAGCAGGTTGCTGGAGACGCTATAGGTGATGAGACCCGCCACGGTTCCTCCCAATAGCCCCGTGATGACAGGGGCGGAGGTGGCGGTGGGTGCCAGCAGACAGATGAGCCCGCCTTCCGCTGTGCGTAGGTCGAATTTGTAGACGAGCAGGTAGAAGAGAATGCATACCGTGAATTGGATAGTCAGCAGGATGACATGCCAGCGTTTCCACTTGAACTGGCGGAAGTCCACCTTGCAGTAGACAATCAGTAGCATCAGGAAAAGCATGTATTTCGTGATGAAGGTGATGTCCTTCAACGGCTCGTCCATGAAGTATTTCGTGACGAAGGACACGTCCACGAAGATGAAATGGAACACGATACCAATCATCATGGAGATGAATAGTGCGTATGTCTTTAGAAAATTGATCATCGTCGACGTCTTTGTCCGTTAGGCTTATTTGCCTGTCAATGTTTGGATTGCCTCCTCCACGCTGACGAGGTTCTGCTCGCCCGTCGCCATGTTCTTGAGCATGATCTTCAGCTCCTTCATCTCCGTGTCGCCGATGATGGCCACGAACGGGATGCCTTTGTTGTCGGCGTAGCCCATCTGCTTCTTCATCTTGGCAGGCTCAGGGAATACCTCGGCCGCTATGCCCGCCGCGCGCACTTGCTTCAGGCACTGCATGGCGTATTTGAGCTCCTCGTTTCCGAAGGTCACGAAGATCAGTTTGGTCGATTGGAGCATTTCGGCAGGGTAGAGGTCCAGTTGGTTGAGGACGTCGTAGATACGGTCCGCGCCGAAGGAGATGCCCACGCCGGAGACGCCCTCCATGCCGAAGACGCCTGTGAGGTTGTCGTAACGTCCGCCACCGGTGATGCTACCGATTTGCACGTCTAACGCCTTCACCTCGAAGATGGCGCCCGTGTAGTAGTTCAGACCCCTGGCCAGGGTCAGGTCCAGTTCCACCTTGGTCTCTATGCCAAGGAGTTGTATGTGTTCGAGGATGGTGGAGATCTCCTCCACGCCCTTCAGTCCGATCTCCGAGGTGGCGAGCACTTCCCGGATGGTCTTCAGTTTCTCCTCGTTCGATCCTTGGAGCAGGATGATAGGCTGCAGTTTCTCGATGGAATCGGCAGGAATGCCCTTCTCCGCCAGTTCGGCGTTGACGTTCTCCAAGCCTATCTTGTCCAGTTTATCGATGGCCACGGTGATGTCCACGATCTTGTCCGCCTGACCGATCACCTCCGCGATGCCCGTGAGGATCTTGCGGTTGTTGATCTTGATGCAGACGTTCACGCCGAGTCTGCGGTACACTTCGTCCACGATCTGCATCAGCTCCACCTCATTCATCAGCGAGTCGCTTCCGACCACGTCCACGTCACACTGGTAGAACTCGCGGTAACGGCCCTTCTGCGGCTTGTCGGCGCGCCATACCGGTTGGATTTGATAACGTTTGAAAGGGAAGCTGAGCTTGTCGCGGTTCATGACGACGAAGCGTGCGAAAGGCACTGTGAGGTCGTAGCGCAGACCCTTCTCCGAGATCTTCTTGATCAGTTTCACGGAGTTGCGGCTCTCCAGTTCCGCCTGTTCCACGTCTGCGAGGAAGTCGCCCGAGTTGAGCACCTTGAAGAGGAGTTTGTCCCCCTCGTCGCCGTATTTGCCCATCAGGGTGGAGAGGTTCTCCATCGCCGGGGTCTCTATTTGTTGGAATCCGTAGAGGCGGAATACCTCTTTGATGGTGTTGAAGATATAGTTGCGACGCGCCATCTCGATGGGTGCGAAGTCTCTCGTTCCTTTTGGTATGGAGGGTTTTTGTGCCATGATTCTTTTTTTTTGTTTCTGACCGCGAAGGTAATATTTTTATATTGAATCGGTATCGGTATGAGGAATGCTTTTTTATATGGGTTTGTTTAACACACATCCCTTTATAAGGCCGGCGAATAATATTGTGTTAGTTTTACGTGTGATTTATGTTAAATATTTTGTTGTAATTAAAAATAATCCATATATTTGCCGTGTCGAGTTCGATAATGTGAGTATTTTCTGAAGATTTAAGTATTTGTGGTTGAGGGAAAAAGGCTGCCATGGATTTTGAATTTTCTATTTTTAAACACTTAAAAATTTTTATTATGTTATTCAATGAAAAAAATCTAAGTTTGCGCAAGTTGCTGTGTTCTATTGGGATAGTCGCGGTGGCTCAGTTTATGTCGTGTAAGACGGATGATGTGGAGGAGGTCCGAAACGAGTCTTCAAGTCCGCAGCAGGAACAGAAAGAGAAGCCTTCCTTGAACTACAAGGCCTTGTTTTCCTCCAACCACACGATGGGTATGGACGAGGCAAGGGAGTTGGCGCTTGATGCGGCCTCCCTATTCGCTGGAGAAGGTGACGGACTCAAATCGGGGAGGGCGCGTCAAATCGAGGAGGTGCGTGTGTTGCGCTCCGATGAGACGACCTTGCGCTCTGGCTCTGGCGAGGTAGTCGCCATCCCTGACACATTGGCTTACGTCTGCAACTTTGCGGACAGTGCGGGATTCGCTATTATTTGTGCGGACGACCGTGTGGGATGCCCGATTTTAGCGTATGTGGGCGAAGGCACGCTGGGCGATGAGGTGGAAAACCCTGGTTTGGCGATGGTTTTGGCGAACATGGAGGATTACCTGATTGGCTCCATCCAAAAGTTTGAGACGGAGAAAGATTCCCTTCTCCAAGTGGCGGAAACTCAACTGCAAGGCGATACCACATGTCTGAGACGCACTTATACGGGGAAGTATGATTTGGTTTCGGAGGAGAGTGTGGCTCCTTTGATTAATACAAAGTGGGGACAGGATGCCCCATATAATAGTTATGTGCCTTTATGTCCTTCTGGTGGCCATATGTTGGCAGGCTGTGTGGCGATTGCTACAGCGCAGATAATGGCGTATTATGAGTTCCCGAAAGTTCTTGATGGCTATTCGTTTAATTGGAAAGACATGAAGTATTCTTCTTGTGCCGAGTATGTTTCTGTTCCTGCTCGGAATTCTATTGCTAGGTTGGTACAATTGATCGGAACGCATGTTGAAATGTCATATGGATGTGAGGGAAGTGGTGCGAATATGGATAATACGCTTACGTGGCTAAGAACATTAGGATATCAAACGTCTAATCCATCGGATTATAATTGGGACCAAGTTAAGTCTTGTTTGGATTCTCAGATTCCTGTGATTGCTTCTGGATTTAGAGTGATGACGATGAAGAAAGCGAAAAAGAAGAAAAAGATATTGGGGATTACTGTTAAAACGACGGATTCTTATACGCCAATCTATTCTGATGGACATGTGTGGGTGATAGATGGTTATAAGACTACTACAATAAAAAGTTATTCGTATACGGTAAATACCGTTACGGATGTCACCGCAATAAGGTATTTGTCTTCGTCCTATTCTAATAGCTTTTTAAGTGTTAATTGGGGTTGGGATGGAATCCACGATGACTATTATGCGGCAGGTTGTTTTGATCCGGGAACCTATGATTATCAATATAAACAAACAATATACATAGCAAGGAGGTGATTTTATGAAAAAATTATTTAGAGAAATGATGGTCCTCTTTTTGGGAGGTGCCTTTGCCCTCTCGATGAGTAGTTGTGAGAGTGAAGAGGAACGTGAAAATGGGGACGAGAAGGATTGGGTCGTTAAATCGAAAAACATGGTCACACGGTATGTTTTCCCTGAAGAAATGAGCATAAGACATGAATGTGATTCTTCTAGAATCCTGTTTTATGTTCGTACGGAAGGTCTTGCGGTAGGCCATGGTTTAGAGGCTGGGCTTGAGTTCAGAAATTTAAACGAGGAAGAACTCTCAGAACGTGCAAGGTTATTCGACTCTATGGCGATCGTGTACAAAGACACTTCATATAATGGAAATGTTCCTATTGTGGGGAATTGGGCATTGGCGTATCCTATTGATTCAATATCCATAATCTCAAGCACAGATTATGATAAAGACCATCCTGCGGGAAGTGATTTGTCTGATGTCGTGGGCATAGAAACGTATTCGTATGGAGAATGTGTGCTCAGTGATTATTCCGAGGAGAGAGTCGGAATCGGGATTGACTCTGATAAGAAGGTTGCAGAGTTGACTCAAGCGAATCGTACATTGTTATGCGCACATTATTATGGGCTGTATAATACAGGGGTGTTTTCCATTCCTCAAACTTCCCATCCCCAGGCATGTCAGCTGACGGTGACTTACTTCTTCTCTAACGGGCGGATACTGTCCGCCTCGGCGCGGATGGAGTTGTAGGAGTTTTGAAGATTTTCCGCGGCAAGGGACGGTTGTCTACTGCCGTGGATTGGTTGATGGATTTGTTGTGGCGTTATCGATAGACGTGGCTCTTGCGATATGACGCAAAGGTTCGTGTGGTTTGGCTGACGAAAGATATGAATTATGAATAAATTTTTTCAAATCATGATTGGTGCGATGATGACGATAGCCGTCATTGCCTTTGCTTCATGTCGGGAAGATAATGAAGGGGAGAAGACTCCGGAATACGAATGGCCTTCGAAACATTTTAACCAAAGTTATATTTTGCCGGATTCTTTGTCGAATCTATCCTGGGATATGGCTACTAAGGATGAAGATTCTATTGCGATGGGTTTCCGTTTCATGGGCGAATATGTACATTCGGGAGAATGTCCTACCAATCCTCATTCTCCTCACCCATTGTATGACTCCCTTGTCGGAATGTATCATGACACGGCATGGTATGGGACTACCAATTATATGTATCCTGCTGTCGCATACCCTGTCAGTGCTATTTCTGTCGTTTCGGACGCTGATTTCGATGGTACGCATCTTGCTGGTAGTGAACTGATTGATATTGCTAACGTTAATGTTCTTTCGTGTGGTGATTTTGTGCTGAACGGATACCCGTATGATGAAGAGCATTTTAAGAGTATAATACAACCCTTTTCAAAATTCACGCGGAATGAGCGTTGCCTTTGGTGTGGTTCGGTTGGCATCTACCTTCCTTTCCCCTCTCTTTCCCGCACACACAACCTCACCGTCACCTTCTCCTTTGAGGGGTGGAAGTCAGTGTCGTCGACGGTGCATGTGGAGTTGTGAGTCGGAATTTTTTAGATGTTTAGTGCAGATGAGATTATGAAATCATTAAAATGCTTGATGATATATCTTTTGTTGATGGCTTTATGCTTGTCAACAATGGGGTGTGACTCAAAAAAAGAATCGGACACGGCAGATGTAATGGCAGGACATGCGGTTGTGAAATATGTGGTGCCTGACACGTTGGTATTGGATATTACCACATGGACGGATCGCCCGTCTGGATTTGTCATTGCTTCTGAGTTTGACGGAGAACATGTTTCATGGGAAAAAGAAGGGAATAGTAGGTTTGATTATTTCGCCTCGTTAAATCATGATGAGGGTTATGATTTTTATGCCACATGGGAGATGCCTCCTGCCTGCCCTTATCCGGTAAAATGTTTGTCGGTGGTTTCGGATGCTGATT
>JAFXPK010000012.1 GCA_017527905.1 Paludibacteraceae bacterium | reverse complement strand
GTTGGGACGTTCCGCCTGTCTATGCCAACGCTCCCCCGAAGAATCATATCAACGTATGGCTGAACATCTACACGAATTGTTGCCGCAAGCGACTGAGAAACAAATCAATAAAATGTTGAAGTGACTTTTCGTCAAACTACAGTTCAAGTTTGTAATACACACATTCCGCATCACGGTAAAACTCGGTGGCTCCCCAGCGTTGCCAATACTGGTGGGTTTTGAGACGGTGAAGCACGGGGATGAAAACGAAGTCGTAGCGAGACCTCAACTCGGGCATTATGGAATTGAGCATGTCGTAGTTCAGACGTGTTCCACGGTAGGGCTCGGCTACGATGAACGAGAAAACCGCCGTGTAGCGACGTGCGTTAAGGCTGGCAAGTAAATCGGGAGCCTCGGTGGCTATTTGTGATGATTCTTCCTCTATGCAGTAGTCGCTCATGTTCAGCAGACCGACCACCATCCCCTCGGTGTCCACGGCTTTCACGCTCAACGACCAGTTGAAATGTAGGTCGCGCACCCACGTCTCCACCTCATGACGGTCGAACCCGTATTGATGGACCATCCAGTCAACCGTCAGTGGCGCGTCATCGGCGGTCATCCGCTGTAAGACATACGCTTTGTTAATCTTTACTGAATTGTAGGTCAGCAGTGTTTCGGGATGATAGGACAATTTGGATTGCCGAAGCCCGGGAATACCCATGTCCTCTTCACGATTCAGGTAGATGTATTGTTCGGGCAGATGTTCGGCGAATTGCTGGTTGATGATGGAGAAGGCACCCTCCACTTGGCGGTCGGCTTTCTCCACGCAGATGTCGAAGGTGTCGGTCGTCACGGCGGCGCCATAGGTGAATGCCACCATTCGTCCTTCGACAAAAATGCTTCCGCCCATCATTTCCAACGCCTCCCAATTGGCAAAAACAGTCTCCATCACCTGCCGTTCGGCTTCGATGGTCACGCTATCATCCGTTTTCTCCTCCTGCCATATTGCCATGAGTCGGCGGCAATCATCGAAAAGGTCTGGTGTGAGCGGGCGATAGATGAAATCGGGATGTTCCGCTCGGAAGCGGTTGACGTGATTCCGTTTGGCGTTGAGCCTTTTCCCATGAAGCGATGCGAGATCGGTTCGGAGATAAATATAGTCGTATTGATCACGACACGGTTCAATCTTAACGGTGTATGCGGGATGGGGATGGATGGCTTGCAGTTGCGAATCCTCCAGACCGATTATCATTAGATTGCCACCGCTGTCTTCGAACAGCTCCGTCAGCAGTTCCGGTTGCAAATCACCCGCCATGCAGACCATATAGGCCCGTTTGCCCTCGAAGGTGAAGCGCAGCACCACAGCCTCCTTGCATACGCAGACCTCAGTGTGGAACCAAAACTGCCAGCCCACAAGGTTGGCAAACGTGTAGTTGCAATTACGTCGTCCCGCCTTAAGCGACACGGACTGCACAGCCTTGCGGTCGGAAATGGTCAACGGATGAAATGTCAGCATTGTCTCTTCTATCACTATTCAAATCTATTAATCATCGTTGTTTGTCGGGTTCTCCTTAAGCATTTTGATTGCCTTGTCGAAGTCGCTTTCCAGCATCCGCATTTCTCTTTCTCGGTATATTTCAAACTCACGTTCCGCCTTTTCGATCGCATCCTGGTGCGAAATTGTACCGTTGCCTTCCAGAATGTTTTTCCGAAGACGTAGGATTTGGTCGTCGAGTGCCGCGATCCAGTCGGCCATGGTCATGGGGTTCTGCTCCAAAGCTTGAAACTCCGCATAATCGAGGAATTGGGAGGTGAGCAGGTTCAGCCGTTGCAGTTCCAATTCTGTCAGATAGTTCTTGGCGATCTTCACGTCGTCACGGGTCACGTAGTTGCCCTTGAAGTTGGTCATGCCGACGAAGGGTTTTTCGTTATCCACCCGCTCATAAATCAACTCCGCAGCCGTATGTTCATGTACGGCATAGTGCATTTTGTTCTGCACGGTGGAGAAGAATTGTTTCGTCATGGAGGAGCGTGGATCGTAGTCGGTGGATGTGGCGTAAATGTCCGTCACCTGTTGGTAGAAATTGCGCTCGCTGCTGCGGATGTCGCGGATGCGTTGCAGCAACTCTTTGAAGTAGCGGTTCCCTCCCTGCTTCAGTCGTTCATCATCCAGGGTGAATCCCTTTTGGATATACTCGTGCAACCGTTGTGTCGCCCACCGACGGAACCGCACCGCCACAGGTGATTGCACGCGGTAGCCGAGGGCAATGATCATATCGAGATTGTAGTGGTCGATGTTGCGTTTAACCTGCCGGGTACCTTCCTGCCGAACTAATAAGAATTTCTTATAAGTTCGATTGACATCCAATTCCGCATCTTTGTATATGCCTGAAATATGCATAGATATATTCTCCTGAGTGGTATCGTATATCATAGCCAATTGAGCTTGAGTCAGCCACACATCCTCGTCGGCGAAGCGCACATTGACGCTTATGCGGCCTTCATCGTCTTTGTAGAGTATTAGTTTATTTGTTTTGTCCATTGTCTTTTCTGATAGTTTGAATTTATGCAACCGATGATGCGGAATTTAGATTATTTCCCCAGCAACTTCTCCAGTTCCTTGTCGAAGTCCGACATGAACAGACGGTCTTGGACGATGCGGTACTTCTCGAACTCCGATTCGGCAAAGGTTTTGGCCTCTTCCGCCGTCACTTTGCCATTGTCTTGCAATAGTTGGTAATCATCCATGGATAGGAAACGGTCGATGTGTTTTGCCCAATCCTCCATGGTCATCGGAATATGACGTTTCGCTCTGTTCTCGGCCAACTCAAGGAAAGCGTTCACCACCCGTCCGAGGCTATCCAGTTCATCGCTTTTCAGATAGTTTTTTGCGATGGAAACGTCTGTTTTTACGATTTTGCCGTCGGGTGCGTTCTCCCAAGAGGTTAGACCCATGTGCTCCTTGTTGGCATCGGCACGGCTGACGATCAGTTCGGCGGCGGTGTGTCCATGTATGGCGTAGTGTAGTTTGTTCTGTACCTTCGCGAAGAACTGGCGTGTGGTCGGAGCATCCTTGTTGTAGTCGATAGCAGTGGCGTAGAGGTCGGTCACTTTCTGGTACAGTCGGCGCTCGCTCATACGTATCTCGCGGATTTCCGACAATAGATGCTCGAAATAATCCACTGTGAGGAAGGCGCCGTTCTCCATACGTTTCTTATCCAGCACGTAGCCACGGATGGCGAACTGGTGGAGCACAGCTGTGGCCCATTGGCGGAACTGTGTGGCACGTAGACTGTTGACACGATAGCCAACAGCAATGATGGCATCGAGTTTATACATGACAACCATACGTTTCACTTGACGGTTGCCCTCCGTTTGAACTGTTTCCATTTTGGAAATAGTTGCCTCTTCTGACAATTCCCCTGTTTCAAACACATTAGCTAAATGCTTACTGATTGCAGGAATCCCCACATCAAAGAGAGCTGCCATAGCTTTCTGTGTACACCATATAGTCTCATTGGCATACAGCACTTCCACCCCGTTCGCTTGGCTCTGAGCCTGAAAGATCAGGAACTCGGCGGTGCTGTTGCGGATGGACAACGTTTTTTCATGCACGGGTGCATCTTCTGCAAACTGCCACTCACAGCCACAGGCTTGGCAACGATACCTGTTTCCGACGGACTGTACCTCGTGAGATTGGCATTTAGGACAGGTCATGTTGATTGATTTCATACGTATTATCTTGTAATTTAATTTTCCAAAGTTACGAAAAATTTGGGAGATGGGGAAGGAAACATTGGGTGGGAGAGGGTGATTTATGTAGCATTCTATGGAAATGACCACATAGAGGATGTGCATCATTACTTCGCTGGAGCATTTGGACGAAGGTGTCCAATTTTTTTTCGGATAGTGTTGGACAAATGGATTTCTTCACTTTCTAAGAATTTTTAGTCTGTCGAATAAGTGTTCCTGTCATTCATTTATTTTTTCACATATTTTTGAAGAGGGGAGTTGGGAGTATCGGGTATGGTTCGTTTAAGAAGGCCTGCGTCAACTAGACTATTGATGAACCTTCCTATGTTTTTACTATGATAAGTTACCCCAATATGTTCTAAGATTTCATGGCTATTCCTTTCGAAAATGCAGAATGACAACACTTCTTTCTGTTTGTCAGATAAACCCGCTATAGTGGAGTTGGTGTTAGGATTAGTGTTAGAGCTGATGTCACAGCTAGTGTTAGAGTTGGTGTTAGAGTTGGTGTCAGAGCTGGTGTCAGAGTTAGTGCCAGAATTGGTGCTAGAGCTAGTGTTAGAGTTGATGACTGAGTTAGTGCCAGAGTTTGGGCGCTTGAATGTAATCCAAACGAATGTTCCGTCAGTGCCATATTCGGGTTCTGGCAATTTGGCATTCTTGCAGGCTTCGACCATACGGCTGACACCAGTACCCCAACTTTCTAAGAAAGCGGTCATGTATAAAGCATCAGCAATGATTGGATTCTGAGGATAAGAGCGGTGGGACAGTTTGATTGTCTCTGTTGTCAACCCGTTTGGTAGATGTCCTGTATTTTCAATCTCTACTCGGTCGTCAAAGATAGAGATTCCCACACTTCCGCTTGGCGAATCCATTAGTCTATGACACAAAGCATTGATTAAGGCCTCCCGTAATGCCTCTATAGGTATTTCCAATAATTCTTCTCTGCGCAATCCCTTAATGACACCACTTAGACAAAGATGTTTGAAAAGGAATGCCATGCCAGCATCTAGCAACTCGAAGAAATTGCCTCTCGCTCGCATGTTGTCAATGAATTCTTTTTTTTCAACTCCGCGGAATCGTGCCATGCGCAACAAGAATTGAGGGTATGCACTTGGACGTTTAGTAAACAATGCTGAGGCTGCATTCTTTATCTTTCCCCCTTCTGTCATATTGAATTTGTCGAGCAAAGACCAAGTGCTTTCTGTTACAGCAGAGGCCGGCATACGACCTTTTTCTACACCATATGCGACAGCTCCTCTGATTCGGCTTTCGTCCAAATCTTCAATGTGAAGATTGTCAGATGTTTGACTCTCCCACGCAAAACGGTTTGTATTACTACGTCGTAATCGTTCCTCGAACATGTCGCGTGGCATTAATTGGGTCGTGCTTTCTACTTTGTAGTATGCACGTCCATCATACGTGTAAGGTGCGTTTCCAAACTTCGCCGCATTGCAATATATTCCAATGACATAGAATCCTGGACGCTCTGGTATGTCAATGATTTCAATAGGCAAACAGATGGCAGGTTCTATCTTATTCATCTTCTGGGCGATTTCTTGTTGGGTGTTGTCTGTTACATTTTGTCCCAATATTTCCAACTTGGGTGTAATGCCAAAAAATAGCCAACCTCCATCGCTGTTTAGAAATGCGCATAGAGACTGCATCCCTTTGTCGAGTTCACTTGTAGTCTTTTTTAGTTCAAGAACATGATTCTCTCCTCTTTCTATCAGTTCTTTTATCTCATCTATGCTCATATCGTAATAGTAAAATTTGGTTTATAATGAGTCCGCAATAAAGCTGTTGAACAGGGATATGCGATTTTTTATGTAATCTTTTTATCCATCTGAAATCTCAGACAGTTGTATCTCCATCTCAGTATCCTTCATGTCCTTTTGATGAGATTGGAATTTATAGTCCAAATTTACACTTTTTTCAGAAAAAAATCGTTCTTAGAACTGAACTTGTGAAATTAATTAGCAAGACTCTATGTGGGTAATGAAATAATCCAAGTTTTTTGCATATTGAATATGGAAATTGATAGAAGAACCATCATTAGAGCAGTTCTCCATCACAACTCCCTAACAACCTCCCCCTCATACACATAAATAGGAGTCCCTTCATCAAGTTCCTTCCCCGTGTTATCCTTAAACTCCTGACGCTCCCTCTCCAAAGTAGCTTTGACATCAACCTTCGCCAATTCATCCGTCTTGCCTTCAATGGTGTAGATGTAGTATTGTTTCTTCATATCGTCATCCATTGGATAGTTGGTCGCCTTCATTTTTTGTTCGTCCCAAATTTCGTGCTTGTCACTGAGTTTATAAACCTCATACTTTGTCTCGTCATTTACATCATACAGCACAAGGTATTGGGCGGAAGTCACCTGTCGGGTGCGTTTGACGGCGCCGGCACGTTCGCCTAAACGGACGTTGTATCTCTTTTCTTTCAGAATCCAATTCTTATGCTCCTCGTTTTTGAAAATGCCGAATAACACGGATGTTTTGTGATACTTTTTGTATTCGATTGTTTTCCCCTTTGGATATTGCGTTTCTTCTTTGCTATTGTTTTCTGCAGCCATAAGCTGAGGAATTTCCCAATATTGATATGGAATCGTTTTGCCGGCCTCTTCCGGATCATTCCCAAGATGATATTCATATATGTGGAAATCCTTTTCGATTTCGGAAATCAATTGGAGATTTTCGAATTGGAAATTTTTACCTTTGTCGAGTGCCAAGATCAACAAATTATCCGCCCCGTTGGGTTGGTAGATTTTACCATTCAGTTTTTTGAAGTTGCGTTCAACCAAATCCTCCAAGTCCCCTTTAGGCACTAATACGTGAAAATCGAAACGAGATTCGATATGATTTATAATTTCCTGACGGAATTGCTTTCTTACTTTTTCCCGCCATGAGTTTTTCTCACCCTCGTTTTTGCGGCCATAAAGTGAAACCACATAAAGGAAATTCACATCGTAGTGGCAGATTAGAAGCGTATCGCGGTCGAATAGTCGATTGTCAAATTGCCTTGAAGAGAAATTCTTTTGGTCTTTGTCAACCCATGTAATTTCATCATTTTTCTTCAAGTCTTTTTGTTGTGCAGAGATGAAGAAATTAGGAATGATATTATAGCCTTCTGTCAACTTGTCTCGTAACATGCTGGTCCCTTTCCGCTCCTCCGCTTTTTGTTCGACTATTTTAGTCTCGTCAAGGAAGAGGTCAAGATTCCATTGAATAACGTTTCGGGCGTAAGTGAATTGTTTATATCGTGCCTCTTCTCCGATTTTTGTGTCACGTTTATAGTACTTCGAATCGCCGATGTAATAAATGTTTTCATCGTCAGACTCGATCAATGATTTGTACCGATATAGGTGGTCCACACGTTTGCCGTCGGCTTGATCTTTTAGCTCTTTAGGAAGTTCATCGTTCCTGCCTCCGAGCAGTTCATCGATGATGTCCTCGAAGACAATCTCGAAGTTCTTTGCCAACAGATATTCGTTCTCTTCTGTGTTCTCTCTGATTTTTGATGCCTTTTCGAAAAACGCATAGCACAAATGCCACAATTCCAATGCCTTGTCAGAGAAATACTTGTATTTGATTTCACGCAATCGTCTCTTCCCGTAACCATTTAAGTAGTGCTTGAATTGCGGACCGCTGATAAGTTCGTAATTGAACTCCGTCCTGAACGGGAACCCATATTCTTTGTGGATATAGTTCAGTATGGAGAGGAAAATCACCATCAACTCTTCGTCGAAGTTTACGAGGCGGCGCTTGTTCACCGGATTCAGATAGATGGGCTCTCCACTTTGCAGGAAAGCCTGCGAATGGGAGATGGTCTTCGTCCAGTTGATTTTGTTGTGTCCTTTATGAGTGTTCTTGATGGTGAAGAAGAAGAAATCTTGATTCTCCCGATTGAATTTCAGTAGAGAAAGTAGAATGTCAAGGAACATGTTGTTTAGATGTCGCTTCCCTTGCCCGACTTGCGCAATCTGTTTGAATAGCACTATTTGGCTATCTTTATTATACTCTTTGAAAACGTTGATGGCCCTATATACCCACACCGAAAGTTCGTAGATGAATGATAATTCTTGCTTCCCGTTATTCTCCTGTTTATTCAGAGGATTATTTTCACCCTCGAGATGAATAATATCCGCAGGGGCATATTTCCCGAAGACCTTATTATCCTCGTCCAGTAATACCTTAGGCAAGATGAATACGCAATCCTGTATGGTTGTATTGTAAAAATACCCCACATAGTGAATGGAGACCTTCCCCTCCATGTCCTCCAAGGCACCAATGCCTTGCAGTATCTCCTTCACCCTGGCTACATCATACTGATATTCTTCGATGAGGATGCGCATTATTCAAATTTTATTTCGAGGTCTAAATTTAGTTGCGCTTTTAATTCTTCAAGTATATTGATGAGTGTGTCATCATGGACACCTTTTACGATATAATATTTGCCCTCTTGATGGTATTCATACGCTTTGCTTTCCAAAATGTCAGATTGTTCCTCTGTGGACACCAATGGACATCCTTTCCTTTGGTATTTCATCTTCTCAATTAAAGGACAAACATTGTCTAATCCAATCTTCTTCAGAGATTCTAAATAAATATCGAAATGAGTTTTTATGTTTTCCTCGGAGAACTTTGTTCCGTCAGGAAAAACTACGGCACGCAGATGCTTGTGGTTGCTCCCTGTCCCATTGGATGCATCTTCCTCTTCATTGTCATTCCCTGCCCCATTTAATGCGTTTATCCCGAGATTCTGTAGGAACAGGGCGACTTTCCCTTCCAAAACCACTGCATCCCCAGCCCCATCCACGGTATAAAATTTATTGAATGAGAGCGTCGAATTATTATCATCTTTAAACAAACTGCCCGCCTCGTCGGCAAAGTCTTTAAACACATCATTCCAGATGTAGAAAATTACTTTCCCCACAAAGGTTTCTGCGCTGATAGTGCCATTGGTTGCTTTGCAGAAATAGTAGCCGAGTTTTTTGTCTTCAGAATTGGTGGCTTCACCGATTTTTTTGTTAATTTCTTGTAGGAAGGCCCACCAGTCGTATCGTTTATTGTCAACCTTGATTTCCCAGTTCTTCCCTGCGTTTGATATTGGTACATACTTCCAATCCCAGCGGCGCTTGAAAGCTGAATCTATCGGGAATAGGCTCTGGTCGCTGGTGTTCATGGTGGCCCAAATGTAGAGGTTGTCTGGGAGAACAAGTTCCTCGCCGTTTTTTACATTTTCAGGGATGCCTTCTCTGCTATTGTTTAAAAACTGATCGGCAAGGTGTCGGGAAAGGTCGTTGTCTGCCTTAATCGGGTACTCTGAAAATCCATCTTTTCGGTCGAGTAGTTGGAACAAATCTCCAAAAATCTGTGCGCAGTTGCCTCGGTTGATCTCCTCGATGACCAAATATACCGGCTCATTGATTTGCCAAGCACGGACATAGGCTTTGGTGAAGGATTGGGGGCAGAAAGAGTAGGTAATAACCTTTTCCATCACCGCATTGTCATTTTCTTTCACCACTTCGCCCGCCACATTGCGTATTGGCCTCTCTGTCATCGTAGGCTTATAGCACCCAACGAATGTCGAATAATCACTATCTGGATGAAAAGTGGTACGAAATACATTTTCTTTTGGCTGAGCTTCCGTTATTTTGTTGATAGTGTGGCTCTTGCCTGTGCCGGGAGCTCCGTAGAAAATTTGCTGGAGGGACTCTGAGTTGATTCTCTTTCTTACACTAATAGTTGTATTTATCTCATAAAGCACATATTCTCCACTATTGGAATCTTTCAGCATTTGCAAACTGCCGGAATATGCATCATTGTATATAGGGAAGAATTGTCGTTCCATTATTTCTGGTACCAATTCCAGATATAACACATATTCTTGAGAACCAAAAGTCCATGAGATATCGGTATCTATGTCATCATTTCTTGTTGGAGGTTGATTTTTATCGCATCCCAAGTTAAATCCATTGATTTGCAATTGTTTGGATGTCTGTTTGTATAGATTCAAAGCAGCTATGCGTGTTAGATTTGCATCTCTGTCTATTGTTATGCGCATTGCCTTTTTCAAGAATGTTGCAGCAGCTTTCTCTCGTAATAATTCTTTTTTTATGATTTCTGTTGAATTATCTTCTCCTGAAATAATGGTTTTTACTAGTTCTTCTTTATCGGCAAGGAAGGCGCACAAGTCTGCGACAAAGGATTGAGATGCATTAACTAATTTTGCACTATTCAATATTGGTGACACATAAAAATCGCCTCTGTCGATAGTCTTAGCCCCATGCCACCATGAATAATCAGTCATGAATTTAAGAAGATATGACTTCGATTGTTCTGTTATCTGCAGTTGTAGTAAACGATTATTTTCTTCTGAGGTAAGTTCTGCCCCATCTAAATCTTTGAGTCTCTCTTTCGAAACGACTTTAAGAGCTACTTTTTTATAATGTTGAAGTTCATTATAGAAATCCGTGAAATAGGAAGCAATGTAAAACCATTGGTTGGGAAGAAATATATTTAGGACTCCACTTTGATTCCCTCTTGTTTCTATAATAGCAGAATACTGATTATAAGAGATAGAATTACTATTTATCTCTGTCACTTTTTGCTTAAACAATTCGGGTAAAACAAAATCTTTACCGTCGTATTGATTGAAACGTTCAGAGGCAGAACTATAGATCTGACTCAGGTCTTTTAATTCTTCCATGCTACATTAATTGTTTTATGATTTCTTCTGCAATTCTTTTAATAACAGGAACTGCAACACTGTTTCCAAATTGATGGTATGCTTCTTTTTTAGAAACAACTATTTTAAATTCAGGATTTGAATCATTATAATTTTGATTGTTGGCACACTCTGGGTGTTCCCATCCATTCCCAAGAATACGATAGCCTTGCAGTCGACCAGCTTCTACAGGAGTTAATGTGCGAGGGTTTAAGCCTTTGTCAGATTGATCGATTAATATCTCACTTCCATCTTTCCAGTATCGAGCAGAAATAGTGCTAGTATATGTACTATCTCCATTAAACAAAGAGTAACCAAAGCCCTTCCCATTCATGCGATTTCGTTCTTTCCGATTTTTGTGGCCTTCCCACATCCTGTCGCTTATGGTAAATGAACGAGTGACATCTGAAGGCTCAAATATATCAGAGACTTTAGTGGGAAAGGTTCCATCCTTCAGCTTCTCTTTTTCGTATATTGTGGCTCCATTGGGTGCTATACCATATGGAAATTTAAATGAATCTACTTTAACTATTGCTTTGAACCATGCAATGATGAACAAACGTTCACGGTTTTGAGGTACTCCGAAGTGCTTTGCATTTAACACTTCGTAAGAATAGCCGTAGCCTAATTCTTCTAAGGTTGCTAAAATAACCTTTAGAGTATTGCCTTTGTCGTGATTTTTAAGACCTCGGACATTTTCTAAAAAAAGTACTTTAGGAGGAAAACCAGAATCGATTTTTTCCTTTACAATGTTTGCGATATTGAAAAATAATGTGCCTCTTGTGTCTTCAAATCCTTTTTTTAACCCTGCGACAGAAAATGGTTGACATGGGAATCCTCCGCAACATATGTCGAAATTAGGAATCTTTTTGGGATCTGCATCATTAATGTCTTCATTAAAATATAAGTATTTCCCCTCACTATTTTTCTTAAACAGTGCTGGTTCAACATCTTTAAAGTTGGATTCATACGAGATTCTAGCGTTTTTATCCCATTCACTGGCAAAAACACATTTGGCGCCAAGACCATGTAGCGCTATATGGAATCCTCCTATGCCTGCGAACAAATCTATAAATTTATATTTCTTTGGGGGCATATTATGTTTTTATCTTATGATATGAATAAAGTACGTGTCTGTGTCCTAAAAGTAGCTGATCGTTACGCCATAAAAGAGTTTCTCAGCTCATTTAAGCCGATTTCATAAATATCCACTTTCGCATTCTCACATACGTCAAATGACTCCTCCATCAGACGGTTGTATAAACTCACTTCGGTGGCACTGAATGTGGGTGATTTGTCTTCTCTGGAGATATAGTCCGCAAAATCATCATCCGGGTGGAAATTCACTTTGCGCTCATACACAAGATGATGGAAAAATGCTTTTACGTCATCTGCCGTTCTAACGTGGAAACTCTCGCAATAATTCATGACCAATCCAATTTTTCATTCCCCCAAAGTTATGCAAAAAAATAATTGGTCGAAACAAAGTAGAAACGAAACTGAGAACTAATTTCGTATAGCCCAGAAACAAGGCGTGGGTGAGGCCTGTGGAGATGGAATTATTGGGGATGAGGAGGAAGTTCTTTTTCATTTACATGGACTTTTGATCTGTTGGGGATAGAAAAATTCATGGGGAAAAGATGATGGGAAGTTGTTTTTTAGATTTAAAGAATGTATGACGGGAACGGGGTTGACCGCATAATACCGTAGGGGTGAGGTCTTGAAATGAATGAGTGGGCGTGTGGGGAATTACAGAGAATCGGACAATGCCTGCTCAATCGGGGCTATCGTCCAAGTCATCATGCATTAGGGCGTTTATTCTTGACAAATCTGGCAAAATCTTGCTGTATTTTTCGGGTGCATCTTCTCCTAATCGGAAAGTGGCTACGCCCATAGGCTTGTTATAGTCTCTTACGGCTATTTCAACCACGGTTTTGTCCATTTCACGACACAATACTATGCCAACTGACGGGTTTTCATGTGGCTTGCGAACTTGTTCGTCAAGTACCGATAAGTAAAAGGAAAGTTGCCCCAAATGTGCCGGTTGAAAACGACAATCTTTCAACTCTATTGCCACCAGACAGTTCAGTTGTCGGTTGAAGAATAACAAATCGACAAATTTTTCTTCATCACCTACCACCAGCCGATATTGGGGGGCTATAAACATGAAATATCAATCTGTAAATCGTCAGCTGTCGGTTGACGATTTACAAAGTTACACCATTCTTCATAAAATGTGCGCATGTTTTTAAGGCTAGTCTCCCCAAATCCTGTTAATCCGGGAATCTCTTTTTGTAATTGCATGCTGATAGCCCGCAAAGCGCCTGTGCCCCAAAAGTGATGCCTGGAATTTTCTGAGATGTAGCGACCAATACCATAATACAACGAAAGCACTTCATTGTTAACATGTAATAATGCTCGTGCCTGACTGCGTTGTATGGCTTCCTTTATGGTTTCAACTGCTTGTTGCAAGTCTCTTGTTGATATAATATCGGTCATTCCAAAAAAAAACTAAAATCTTTTATTCAGCGGGCTGATTCTAATAGTCGAAAACAAAGCGTCAGTAACGCCTTTTAGTATGTAGCGCCGCCTGCATCAATCAAGACACATGCGACAGATGCAAAGATAAAATTTTTTGAGAGATTTTGGATAGGTGGATGGAATTTTCCCCGATTGATGTTTCCCCACTGATTGGGCTGTGTGGTACGCCCATGGGGATTGTGTCACCCCTTCGGGGTTCCTGTTCCGTCCCCACATCGTACACACGGGTTTGCACCCGAGCCTGTGCTATAGTCACCCCTTCGGGGTTCCCGAGCACCGTAATGGGTGTGCATATCACCACATGATGCGTATGTCCCAAGCCCCATAGGGGCGGTTACAACACAGGCAGGGGTGTCAACCCCTGTTGGGCGGACGGATGGATGATGGGAACCCCGAAGGGGTGAAAACATATAGACGTTAGCGGAGGATGCGTGGATATGGAACGTTTTTTGTAAATCGTAAATTGTCAAATCGTAAATTACACACACGTGTCACCCCTTCGGGGTTCCTGTTCCGTCCCCACATCGTACACACGGGTTTGCACCCGAGCCTGTATTATAATCACACACGGGTTTGCACCCGTGCCTGTGCTATAGTCACCCCTTCGGGGTTTCCGAGCGTCACAATGTGTGTGCATCCCTTCGGGGGTTGTTGTCCCAAGCCCCATAGGGGCGGTTACAACACAGGCAGGGGTGTCAACCCCTGTTGGGTGGACGGGTGTGTGATGGGAACCCCGAAGGGGTGACACCTCATGCATGTTATAATATTAATTATGTCTGTACCCCCTGTAAATCATTGCGGCACATCATTCATCCAACAGAAAATCAGGGTCGAATCTGATATTATATGCCTCCAGGAATGCGGTATATTCATCAATGAACGACTTCTTTTTATGATGTTCCTCTTGTCCATTGATATAGTTTACCGTTTTCGCAAGTAATGAAGGACTGACACTGAAAGCTCCATAGCCCGTCTGCCATTCAAATTCCTTATAATGATTATCCAATGTTTTTATCCATCGACTTGAATATGCTTTTATGTTGCGTACGAAATCCGACAATGCCATTGTTTTAGGTAGTGAGCACAGAATATGTACGTGGTCGGATGTGCCACCAATGCAGATCGGAATAGAATTTAAATTCTTAATAATGCCACCTAAGTACTTGTGGATGTGTGGAATGTCACTTCTTCGCATTTCAATTTGGTTGGCTTTTGTGTGAAAGATGATGTGTACATCTATTTTTACTAATGTTGATGCCATGATTTGATGTAATTGTTTGTCAAACAATAGGTTAGTTTTTGGATTGTTGAATTCCCCATGTGTCATTTTGCTGACGTCAGGGAAATGATACCATCAGGGGGAACGTGTGGGCGCCCATGGATTCGTGCCACCCCTTCGGGGTTCTGGACCGTATCTGCGCTGTGCACACACGGGTTTACACCCGTGCCTGTATTATGATCACCCCTTCGGGGTTCCCATGTGCCGCAACGGGCGTGCATATCCCACACAATGCGCACGCCCTAAGCCCCAAAGGGGCGGCAACATCACAGGCAGGGGTGTCAACCCCTGTTAGGCGAATGGTGTATGTGATGGGAACCCCGAAGGGGTGGAAACAATATGGGCGTTATCGGGGGATACGCATCCATGAATGTTCCCACACAAATCGTAAATACCCAAAACGTTCCACCCCTTCGGGGTTCTGGACCGTATCTACGCTGTGCACACACGGGTTAACACCCGTGCCTGTATTATGATCACCCCTTCGGGGTTCCCATGTGTCGCAACGGGTGTGCGTATTCCCCATACAATGCGCATACCCTAAGCCCCCAAGGGGCGGCCACATCACAGGCAGGGGTGTCAACCCCTGTTGGGCGAATGGGTGTGTGATGGGAACCCCGAAGGGGTGGCACGTGGATAATTCATATCATTCATAATTTTAAAACAGGTTGAAAATAAAATTAATATATAGTGCCATGTATGCCAACGAAGGCACATGCGACAGATGCAAAGATAAGAACTTTTGAGATATTTGCAGGTATGCAGAATGTATTTTTTATGTTCTTTTTACAGATATTGATGGAAGAATCAATGCCGCACTTCGTGTGGAAGGGACTTCTGGCTGTCGTTCCACCATTTCCCTGACGTCAAAAAACAAAACCCCGGAACGAGCGTACTCATTCCGGGGTGAAACCTATCTTTCCCTTTTCGGGGATATGTTATTTCCAAACGTTGTAGTGGACGTTGCCTTCGTTCCACTTGTCCTTAGGAGCTGGGGACTCTGCAGGGTAGCCCATCGGGATGACGCAGAGGACGGTCTGGTTCTCCGGGATGTTCAGGATGCCGGCGAACATCTTCGCCTTTGCCACGTTCGGGTAGGCGCCTGTCCACACTGCACCCAGTCCGAGTGCATGTGCCGCCAAGAGGATGTTCTCCGTCGCTGCGGATGCGTCCTGTACCCAGAATTCCCTTGCGTCACCTTCGATCGCCTTGTCCATGTCGCCGCATACCACGATGGCCAGCGGTGCATTGGCCGCCATGCCTGCGTTAGGGGCGGAGTCTGCGATTTGTTTCAGGATTGCCTTGTCGTTCACAACCGTGAAGCTCCATGGCTGTCTGTTCATGGCGGAAGGAGCTGCCATGCCGGCGCGCAGGATCTTCTCCACTTTCCAGTCCTCGACCGGAGTCTCCTGGTAAGCGCGGATGCTGGTTCTCTTGCTGATGGCGTCGAGAACGATTGCTGAACTGTCCACTGTTGAGGCGGCTGTTACTGCGGCTCCTTCGTTGGGGCAAGTCTCGTTTTTGCAACACTTTCCGCAACATGAAGAAAGAACGAATGCGCCCCCGATGAAGAGCAGATTCGCCACTACTTTAAAGAAATGTTTCTTATTCATAAATTTTAGGTATTAATATTCACAAATTTATATATATTTGTGATGAATTATATGCGATGAAAAAGTTTTTTTATATATTTCTTTTGTTGAGCATCCCTTTTTTATCCTTCGCCAAGGAGGTGAAGGTATATGGAGTGGAACCTACATTCGCGGGCAAAAAGCTGGAGATGAGGTGCTTCTTGGAGCAAATGGTGTCCAGCGAAAGGGTGTTGGCCAGCTGTGATGTGGACTCGACAGGGGCTTTTTCATTCGTGTTCGACGTGACGGAGACTATGCAGGCGTTTATTCCGTCGGAGACGTCGAGGGGATTCATCTTCCTGGAACCTGGATCCCAATATGAGGTGAAGTTGTTCCCATACCGGGAACGTACGTTGATGCAGAAGTTGGATCCATACTTCGCGCCGGTCGATTATTTGCTGGAGATCGTCAAGCTGAAGCATGGAGACATAAACGCCCAGTTGATGGAGTTTGAGGACGCGTTTGATTTTTATTCCATGAAGCACCTGAAGTATGGTGCGGACGTGGATTCATTGAAGAAGTCGGTCGCGGAGATCCATGAGATCTTTCCGGACTTCGCCTCCAAGCGTTTCCTCTGGGACTATCTTGATTACCGTTGCATGCTGATCCTGAACATGGCGCAGAACGCCAATCAGGCGAAGATCATAGAGGAGTTGAACAAGAAGGAGATAGATGATGCTAACCCCGCTTTTTGGGACCTTTTCAATACTCTTTTCGCTGATTTCATCAAACAATCGGCATACGACCGTGAACAAGCGCTTACTTTTTCCCGTATCATCGAGGAGGGGAATGTGAAGATGTATTTCCTCACGATCAAGAACCGTTACGGGATAACCAATCCGTTGTTGCGTGAGTTGGTCGCTATCAAGTGGCTATACGACTTGTTGGGCTCCAACGAGTACGATCGGACAAAGGTGTATGAACTATTGAGGAGCGTGGGCAGTATCATACAATGCCAGTCTAACCGCGATTTGTTGACTGTCATCCTGAACAGCGCCTCTTCGAACTTGCCGGGAATGGAGGCTCCCGACTTCAAGGCGGTCTCCGTGGACGGCAAACACCATAGTCTCTCCGAATTGAAGGGACACTACATTTATCTGAATTTCGGAAATAGTTTCATAGACCAGACGCAAAAGGATTTGAATGTGCTGATGCGTTTCCACAACGAGTATGGTAGGGACTTGGACATCGTGAACGTCTTCCTGTATGACCAGATGGACCAGGTGATGAGACTCTCCCTTCGCTTCGGTGGAAAGATGAACTTTTGGGTGGTCAAGGACTCTGACGCAGTGAAAAAACTTTTTGGTATAAAGAGCTTGCCATCTTTCTTCTTGCTTGATAAGGACGGCAACTTCCTGATGACGAGGGGGGCTGAGCCTAACGATGAATTGAAATTGCTTCTACAACGTATCTTGAAAAAGTGACTATTATGAATGCTTGTGAACTTGTGTTGCGTGACGCTTTCCGACAGAAGCTGGATGAATTGATGTTGGATGAGGTCCTCATGGAGGATCTGGACCGCGTCTATGTGCCTTTGGCAAATCTTATTCGTATGGGGTTCGATACGGACTCCAGAACACATATTATCGGTGTGAACGGTGCCCAAGGGGCTGGCAAAACCACTTTCGGACAGTTGCTGAAGGTGGTCCTGGAGCAGTCGTACGACTTGCGTGTCGCCCTCCTGAGCATTGACGATCTATATCTGAGTCGGGAGGAGAGACAACGTCTCGCCGACGAGGTCCACCCGCTCCTCATGACCCGTGGCGTGCCTGGCACCCATGACGTGAAACTGGGCGAGGATGTGCTCGACGCTCTCTGCAATGCGGGACCTAAGGATGTGACCCTGATCCCCCGCTTCAACAAGGCGCTCGACGACCCTTTCCCCCGCTCCGAGTGGGAGCAGTTCGTGGGACGGGCCGACGTCATCATCTTCGACGGATGGTTCATGGGCGCGGTCGAGCAGAAGGAGACGGAACTGCTCACGCCTATCAATGACCTCGAGAAGAAGGAGGACCCCTACTGCGTGTGGCGCCGCTACGTGAATAACCAATTAAAAGAGAATTATAAGTCGCTCTTCGGCAGGCTGGACCTCCTCGTGATGCTGAAAGTGCCTTCGTTCGACAAGGTGTACCAATGGCGCACCCTGCAGGAGGAGAAACTGCGCATCAAGACGCAGGGGCAGAAGAACCTGCGCGTGATGTCCGACGAGGAACTGGTGCGCTTCATCTCCCACTATGAGCGGTTGACCCGCCATATGCTGGAAGAGATGCCTTCGCGCGTGGACGTGCTCTTCACGGTCAGCGACGATCACAGAATATGCATTTAAGGTGGGTTCCCGGGAACTCACCGTTTTCATTAAATAAAAAATGGGTTTGAAACATTATTAGTACCCACATAATCGATTATGGCGCTTCTTTATCTGCAGGTTGAGAACCTGACCAAATCATTCGGAGACAATTATTTATTCAAGGATATCTCTTTCGGCTTATTCGAGGGCCAGCGTGTGGCGCTGATCGCGAAGAATGGCGCCGGCAAGAGCACGCTGCTCAATATCATCGCCGGAAACATGTCGTACGATACGGGCAAGATCACCTTCCGGAACGGACTGAAGGTGGGTATCTTGCCGCAAGACCCTAAGCTGGATGGCTTCAAGACGGTGCAGGATGTCTGTACGGGGTCGGGCAACGAGATCCGAATGAAGCAGATCCTCGGCAAACTGAAGATCACGGACTTGGAGCAGGAGCTGAGCGTGATGTCGGGCGGACAGATGAAGCGTGTCGCCTTGGCGAAGGTCTTGGTCTCCGAACCTGACCTGCTGATCCTCGACGAGCCTACGAACCACTTGGACCTTGATATGGTGGAGTGGCTGGAGGATTATTTGCGCCGCTCGAGGCTCGCCTTGCTGATGGTGACGCACGACCGTTACTTCCTGGATCGGGTCTGCAGCGATATATTGGAGATCGACCAGCAACAACTCTATGCCTACAAGGGCAACTATTCCTACTACTTGGATAAGCGCCAAGAGCGTTATGACGCCCAGAACGCCGAGCTGGCGAGGGCCAACAACCTCTTCCGTAAGGAGCTCGACTGGATGCGCAGGCAACCACAGGCTAGGGCGGGGAAGGCTCAGTACCGTATCGACGCTTTCCATGACCTGGAAAAGAAGATCAAGGCGCCCCGCTCCACGGGTACGGTGAAGCTGGAGGTGAAGGCAAGCTATATCGGTAGCAAGATATTCGAGGCGAGATCGGTCTGCAAAAGCTACGGAGATACCAAGATATTGGAGAATTTCGACTATACATTCAACCGCTATGAGAAGTTGGGCATTGTCGGCAACAATGGTACGGGCAAGTCCACTTTCGTGAAGATGCTGGTGGGCGAGGTGGCGCCCGACTCCGGCACCATCGATGTGGGCGAGACGGTCCGTTTCGGCTACTACAGCCAGCAGGGCATGACGTTCGACCCGGACATGAAGGTGATTGACGCGGTGCGCGACATCGCCGAGGTGGTGCAGATGGGCGACGGGAAACGCTTGTCGGTCTCCCAATTCCTCAATCTCTTCCTGTTCACGCCTGAGACGCAGCAGAAGTTCATCGCCAAGCTGAGCGGTGGCGAACGTCGTAGGCTCTACCTCTGCACCGTGCTGATGCGGAACCCTAACTTCCTCGTCTTGGACGAGCCTACCAACGACCTTGATATCGTGACGCTGAATGTGCTGGAGGAGTACCTCCAATCGTTCAAGGGGTGCGTGATCGTCATCTCGCACGACCGTTACTTCATGGATAAGGTGGTGGACCACCTTTTCGTCTTCCATGGCAATGCGAACGTGCAGGACTTCCCGGGTAACTATTCCGACTACAGGGAGTACCGCGACATGAAGCTCTACTTCGAGCGGCAGGAGAAGGAGAACGCCCCGAAGCAGAAGGGCGCCGCACCGTCGGAGGCTCCGCAACGCAACGTGAAGGAGCGTCCCCGCAGACTCACCTACAAGGAGCAGCGTGAGTTCGAACAACTGGAGAAGGATCTCGAGGCCTTGGGGAAGGAGAAAACCAGCTTGGAGGAGGAACTCTCTTCTGGACAACTCTCCAATGACGACCTGATCGCGAAATCGAACCGTGTGGCGGAGGTCATCGCCCTGATCGACGAGAAGGAGATGCGCTGGCTCGAACTGAGCGAATTCGCGAACTGAGGCTATGGTAGACACGGAAAAATCATTTAGAGAAGGCGGAATACGATTGGGCTTTCCGCCTATGAATTATAAATCGTAAATGGTTAAATGGTAAATGATTATAAATATCCGATATGATAAATGAATCCGCCGTGTATGACAGAAGATAATATATTGCCGTTGGACGCTATCGTGCCTGGCGGCGAGCGATACAAGGATTTTCAGCCTGATAGATATGCGAGCGTCATGGTGCGTGGCCATGTGGTCGCATTGGTGGATGCGAAGGGAGACCTCTCCCTTTGCCATGTGGATGATACGCAGCCTAAGCTGAGTTTCTCCACCCTACATTTCACGAATGAACAGTTGATGGCGGTGGTGGGCGCCGATGTCAAACCTACCAAGGAGATCACCCTCTCCGGCTTAGCGGTGACGGAGGCGTGCGTTTCCCTCTATGTGTCGCTCGGGGACTTTCTGATGCGCCTGAACGTCGTGGAGGGTGCGATCCGCATGGCTTGGCGTGTGAGCACGTCAGACTGGACCCTCACCTCCACCGATGGCGAGGGTACTTACCTCTTCGTGGCGGAGGGGAAGGAGGAGATCTATCGTCTGGACCCTGACGGAGGGCGAAAGATGATCTACGTCGAGAAGGATTCTTCCTTCACGGTGCGCAAGACACCTTCCCGAAACGAGTTCGGCATCGAGGAACAGTTTTTCCTCTCCCCGGATAAGCGCAAGGTGGCCTTCTATCGTCTGAACGAAACGTCCGTCACCGAGTTTCCCGTCACTTCCGCTCCGAATGGCAGCGAAATGCCCCGCACGACCCTCTTGAAATATCCCTTCGCGGGTACGAAACAGCCAGAGCAGGTCGAGGTGGGCATCCTGGATGTGAAGGAGGGGAGCGTCACTTGGCTGAAGAACGATGGGGAGATCTGCTATTGGATCGGTCTCTCATGGTCGCCCGATAGCCAATCACTTTTTTGCTACGGACTCAACCGTAGCCAACAGCGTAGCCGTCTGCTCCAATTCGACGCTGCGACGGGTGCCATTACCCGTGAAATCCTATGCGAAGAGGATTTGGAGTATGTAGAGCCGGAGTATTCGCTGTTGTTTATAGATGCGCAAAGATTTCTGTTTCAGAGCCGTACGTTCTCCGGGTACAATCATATCTATCTCTATGACCTTGCGGCCAATCGGATGGAGCAAATCACGCAGGGCAATTGGGAGGTGACGCACCTTTTAGGCTATTCGGCGGCACGGGATCAGGTGCTCTATTTGGCGACCCGCAACACTCCGCTGAACCGTGATTTCTTTGCCACCAAACTTTCGGACGGTGTGACGGTGCAGGTCTCCCCTTCGGTGGGGACGCATCAGGTCTATATGGATGGGACGGGTCCCGTTTGGGTCGATGAGTTCCAGTCGGAGAGCGAACCGGGCGTGACCACCTTGGGGAGTCTGGAGACCTATGGCGACCAGTTCGTGCTGAAGCGTTCCCGCGATCCGTACGAGGGGTACCAGTTGCCGGAGCGCATCGTAGGCATATTGCCGAAGGGGAAGGACTCCGACGATGATCTCTACTACCGTATCGTGAAGCCTCGGCAGGTGAAGGAGGGCGAGCGTTTGCCCGTCGTATTCTACGTCTATGGCGGTCCGCATGTGCAGTTGATCACCAATACGTGGGGAAGTGGGACGAAAGGCTTTGAGGAGATGATGGCGGATGCGGGTTGTGTCACATTTTGCATCGATCCGCATGGCTCGTACAACCGTGGGCACCGCTTCGAGAGCGAGATCCGGGACGACCTGAACGGTCCGCAGATCCGTGATTACAAGTACGCCTTGAACTGGCTCTTCCTGACGCACGACTACGTGGACAGGAGCCGGGTGGCCATCTATGGCTGGAGCTTCGGCGGTTTTATGACCCTTTCCATGTTGCTTTGCAGCGGCTTCCCCTTCAAGGTGGGCGTGGCTGGTGGCGCCGTCGTCTCATGGCGCTATTATGAGACGATGTACACGGAGCGTTACATGAGCCTGGACAAGGAGGGAGGAACCTCCGGGGAGCATTTCACCCGCACCGACATGGCGAAGCGCATCGGAGAGCTGAAGACTCCGTTGAGGCTAATCCATTGCCTGGAGGACCCTGTCGTCCTTCCGCTCCATTGGCAATACCTCTTGGCGGAGGCGAATAAACAGGGGGAGGTCGCCCCGTTGATCACGTGCTATTTCTATCCGGGACACGAGCACAACGTAAAAGGCATCGAGCGTGTCCGGCTTATGGAAAAAGTACGCACGATGATATTTGATTGTTTATAGGTCAATTTTATGAATATGATTAAAAAAATAGAAAAATATTTTGCTGCGGACATTTTTTATCGTATGTTTGTAGCGCAAACAAAACAGGTAGATTTTTTCATAGTTAAGGTTTAGATTGGTTAAGGGACGTTGTGAAACGTCCCTTAATTATTTTGTGCAAGGCGTGTTGGGGGGATTTACGATTTTATAATTTACGATTTACGATTTGCGGGGGAACCCTGAAGGGGTGATCATAATACAGGCACGGGTGTGAACCCGTGTGTGCGATGTAGGAATGAATAGGAACCCCGAAGGGGTGACACCTTTTTGTGATTTACAATTTACGGGAAAACATCCATGTATGCGCATCCTCCGCTAACGTCTATATTGTTTTCACCCCTTCGGGGTTCCCGTCACACATACTGTTCGTCATACAGGGGTTAGCACCCCTGCCTGTGATGTTGTCGCCCCATCGGGGCTTAGGGTATGCGCATCGCCTATAGACACGCACTTCCCAACCAATTGACTTCGTCGAACTGACGTTTCAAAATTCTTAATTATCCCCGCCCCTGGGGCATGGGTATGTGCATTGCGTGGGGATTTATGATTTTACGATTTACACAATTTACTGGAAAACATCCATGTATGCGCATCCCTTTTAACTCATAATTCTTAATTCTTAACTCTTAATTATCATAGTATCGTTTTTTTTCTTTATTTTGCAGAAGTAAATTGCAGAAGGTGTATGGAGCAAGTAGCGAATTTCTTTTCACACTTACCGGTGACAGACCCAATCCTGATTTTCTCGTTGGTGCTGTTCGTCATTCTTATTGCTCCGCTGGCGCTGGATCGATTGAAGATTCCGCATATCATAGGCTTGATTCTTGCGGGTGTGATTCTGAGCGAGAATTGTACGGGAGTCCTGAAGCGTGACGTCAGCTTTGATCTGTTCGGTACGGTGGGTCTGCTCTATATCATGTTCTTGGCGGGCTTGCAGATGGACCTCGCCGATTTTAAGAAGAACACCAAGAAGAATGTCTTCTTTGGCCTGACCACCTTCTATGTGCCGATGGTCTTTGGATCGGTCAGCAGTTTCTTCCTCCTGAAATATCTTTTTGCCCATACGACACCGGATTTCCAGACGATAGGGAACTTCTCCTTCACCGGTTATCTGATTCTGGCCTCCGTGCTGATCGCCAGCATGTACGCCTCCCACACGTTGATATCCTATCCGATCGTGGGTCGTTTCGGTGTGACGAAGAACTCCGCCGTGAACATATCGTTGGGTGGTACCATGATCGCCACCACGTTGGCCTTGGTCATCCTCGCCTTCATCGTGGCGATGTGCAAGGGGGAGGTCAATGCCACGTTCTGGCTGCAGTTCGTCATCTCGGTGGTCATCTTCGTCCTGATCATCGGCTTTGTCTATCCACGGATAGCGGACCGTTTCTTCAAGCGGCATGAGGATAGTATCCTGCAATATATCTTCGTCTTGGCCATGGTCTTCTTAGGCGGATTCCTCGCGAAGATGGCCTCATTGGAGCCGATCATCGGTGCCTTCATGGTGGGTCTTGCGCTGAATAGGTACATCCCTCGCATCTCCCCGTTGATGAACCGTTTGGACTTTGTGGGCAATGCGATCTTCATTCCTTTCTTCCTGATAGGTGTGGGCATGCTCATTGATGTCCGTTCGGTCTTCTCCAGCTTCAATTCGCTGATCGCCGCCGTCGTGATGAGTTCCGTCTCCACCCTCTCCAAGTACATCGCCGCTGTGATCACGCGGAAGACGTATAAGATGACGAAGGAGGAGGGCCTCATGATCTTCGGTTTGAGCAATGCTCAGGCGGCTGCCACCTTGGCGGCTGTGATGATCGGTCACGGAATACAGATCGGTGTGGATCCGAATGGACTGCCAGTCTACTTGTTGGGCGACGAAATCCTGAACGGTACCATCGTGATGATCCTCGTCACCTGCACCATCTCTTCCTTCGCGACGGAGAAGGCGGCCCGTAAGTTGGTGACCCAGCAGGACCAGTTGGACGAGAAACTCTCCGACGAGAAGCTGGCGGACCGTATCCTTATACCGCTCTATAACCCTGACACCCTGAATAGCTTGATGGAACTCTCCATCTTGCTGAAGGTGGACAAGAGCCGTGAGCCGCTCTATGCGCTGACGATCGCCAATAAGAACGCCGCCCACCTGACTTCGGAGGAGAAGGCGAAGAAACTGTTGGAGCGCGCGGCGAAGATCGCTTCGGCGACCGATAACTCCGTGCGTATGATGACCCGTTTCGATGTGAACGTGACCAGCGGTATCGTGGAGACGATCAGGGAGAACCATATCACAGAGGTGGTCATGGGTCTGCACCATAAGAACAATTTCACCGACTCCTTCCTCGGTGACAAGACGGATAACCTGTTGAAGGCGACGAACCAGATGACGCTGATCTACCATGCCGTGCAGCCGGTCAGCACCATCAAACGCATCGTCGTGGCCGTACCTCCGCGCGCGGAGTTCGAGGTGGGCTTCGTGAAGTGGTACGACCGTATGAAGAATATCGCTAAGCAGATCGGCGCCAATGTGCTCTTCTATGCCCATAAGGAGACGTTGGACCAAATACAGATACTTGCGCAAAGGAAGAAGTTCGGCGTCCCGACCCAATTCAAGGAGTTGGACGATTGGGAGGATTTCTTGGTGCTTACGGGCGAAGTGGCGGATAATGACCTGTTCGTGGTCATCTCCTCCCGAAAGACGGCGATGTCTTACAACCCGTTGTTCGAGAAGTTGCCTAACTATCTCTCCAAATATTTCAACAAGAACAGTTATATCCTCCTCTATCCGGATCAGTTCGACGAGGAGAACCCAGAATCATATAAGACCGTATGAGCCAGTTTTCAAAAACAACGTTATTCTATAAGATATTAAGGGTATATACCAACTTCGCATATTCCAGGTGGTTCTCCAACTGCGAGATCAATGGAGTCGGTAACATTCCGGAGGGCGAGCCTGTCATCTTCGCCCCGAACCATCAGAACGCTTTCGTGGATGCGATGGCGCTGCTCTTTTCCTCCCCGCAGCCGGTTGTCTTTTGGGTGAGGGCGGACCTCTTCCAAAACAAGCTGATCGACAAGATCCTGCGGGCATTGAAGATGATGCCCGCCTACCGTATGCGCAACGGGGTCAGCAACCTGAAGAAGAACGAGGAGTCGTTGCGCGATTCAGTGGATGTGCTGACACACGACCAGTTCCTCTGCCTGATGCCGGAGGGTGGACAGGAGGAGAAACGCCAGCTCCGTCCCTTGGTGAAGGGTATCTTCCGCACTGCCTTCGCCGCGCAGGAACAGCTGTCGGACAGGTGGGTGAAGATCGTGCCCGTCGGCATCGACTATGGTCACTACGACAGGAGCGGCCGTCATCTGGTCTTGAGCTTCGGTCGGCCGTTGAACATCAAGGATTACTATGAACAATACCAGCAGGATGCGCCCCATGCCATGAATGCTATCCGCAAGGGTCTTTCGGAGAAGATCGCTCCGCTGATGCTGGATATTCAGTCGGAAAAATATTATGAGACCTTCTATACCGCCGCCTATCTTTACAACGAACAGATGTTGGATAGGCTCGGCTTGGAGGATAACCAAACGAATCGTTTGATTGCCCGCCAAAAGGTCGTCGCCCTTCTCGGAGAGGCGGAGGCTGCGGGCGACGAGACGCTCGAATCGCTCAGCATGGCCTGCGAGGCTTGGCGGGGAAAGAGCGATGATGTCGCCTTCCGTGCGGTCACTTCCGAGGTGTCGGGTGTGGATGTGGACCTCGTGACGAAGATCCTTTATCTGCTCGTCACCATCCCTCTCTTCCTGTATGGCGTGATCGTGAACTTCTTCCCTTTCATGATCTCCAAACTGTTGGGCGCCCGTGCGCATGGTTCAGGCTTTGAGTCCTCCCTGAAGTTGGGCTCCGCCATGTTGTTCACGCCTATCTTCTACGTGATAGAGACTATTCTGTTCCCTACATTGTTCCCTGTGCTGATGCGGACCATGTACGGAATCCCTTACGAGGCGGATACGATGACCGTCGTGGCCTTCTTCTTCACCTTGCCGATCTCTTACTTCTTCATGCTGCGCTACCGTTGGAAGTCCCAGTATGTGAAGGAGCGTTTGCGCGGCTTTTTCGACAAGGCTTCCGTGATGACAAGGGAGAATGCGGTATCCCTGATCCACAACCTGGTGTCGAAGTACATGCCGCATAAGTGATTGATTAAATATTGGATTTGAATGGGTGATTTCGATATAAGAAAAACAGTCAACGAAAAGGAGCGGGAGTACGAGAACGCTTTGCGTCCGCTCTCGTTCGATGATTTTTCCGGACAGAGCAAGATCATCGAGAACCTCCGTATCTTCGTCAGTGCGGCGAAGATGCGCAACGAACCGTTGGACCATATCCTTTTCCATGGCCCTCCGGGATTAGGCAAGACCACCTTGTCCAATATCATCGCCAACGAGTTGGGCGTCGGCTTCAAGCTGACCTCCGGTCCGGTGTTGGATAAGCCGGGCGACTTGGCGGGTCTGCTCACCAACCTGGAGCCCCATGATGTCCTCTTCATCGATGAGATCCATCGCCTCTCGCCTGTGGTCGAGGAGTATCTCTATTCCGCAATGGAGGATTTCCGCATCGATATCATGATCGACAAGGGACCGAATGCCCGTTCGATACAGATAGACCTGAACCCCTTCACCTTGGTGGCGGCCACTACCCGTAGTGGTCTGTTGACCAGTCCGTTGCGTGCACGTTTCGGCATCAACTGCCACCTGGAGTACTATGATGTGGATGTCCTGACGAAGATCGTCATGCGCTCGTCCGCCATGCTGGGCGTTCCTTGCGAGGAGGAGGCCGCAGTGGAGGTCTCCCGTCGTAGCCGAGGCACACCGCGTATCGCCAACGCGCTCCTGCGCCGTGTGCGTGACTTCGCCCAAGTGAAGGGCTCCGGACGCATCGATCTGCGCATCGCGAAGTACGCCCTCGAGGCCCTGAACATTGACACGTACGGTCTCGACGAGATAGATAATAAGTTGTTGAACATTATGATCGACAAGTTCAACGGAGGGCCTGTCGGACTCACCACCATCGCCACGGCCATGGGTGAGGATGCCGGCACCATCGAGGAGGTCTATGAGCCATACCTGATCAAGGAGGGCTTCATCAAGCGTACGCCCCGTGGACGGGAGGTCACTGAGCTTGCGTTGCGCCATCTCGGCAAGATGGGCGGTTTCTGCCGGCAGGGCTCGTTGTTCGACTGATACGATTTATACAAAGTTTGTGCATTATGCCTAAGCTATTGGTTACATACGCTATACCCCAGGAATCTTTTGCGGAGATAAGGGATCAGTTCGAGGTGATAACCCCGTCGTCGGGGAGCTTCAGCCGTGAGGAGGTCCTGCGCAGGTTGCCCGAGTGCGAAGCGTTGCTCTCGATGTTCTCCTTCACGGTGGACCGGGAGCTTATCGACGCTGGCGCCAAGCTTCGCATCATCTCCAACTTCGGTGTGGGTTTCAACAACGTGGACATCGCCTATGCCAAGGAGAAGGGCATCGTGGTGACCAATACCCCGGACCCCGTCATAGAGCCTACGGCCGAGCTGGCTTTCGCCCTGATGGCAGACCTTGCGCGCCGTGTCTCGGAGTGTGACGCGAAGCTCAAACGAGGCTCCGGACTGAAGTGGGGTGTGATGGAGATCCTGGGCGTCGGGCTGTGGGGTACGACCCTCGGTGTGTTGGGCTTGGGTAATATCGGACGAGCCGTGGCGCGCCGCGCTGTGTGTGCGGGAATGAATGTGATCTACCACAACCGCCATCGTCTTGCCCCGGAGGAGGAAGAGCGCCTGAAGGTCACCTATGTCTCGTTCGAGGATCTACTGCGCCAATCCGACTACCTCTCTTTGCATACTCCACTGAACGACAGCACTCGCCACATCATTGATGAGGCGGCCCTGCGTCAGATGAAGCCAAGCGCCTATCTGATCAATACGGCGCGTGGACCCGTGGTGGACGAGGCGGCCTTGGTCGAGGCGTTGCGCATTGGACGGTTAGCAGGCGCAGGTTTGGATGTCTATGAATTTGAGCCCAAAATATCAGAAGAATTGCTCACGATGGACCAGGTGGTGTTGGTGCCGCACATCGGTACGGCCACGATGAAAGGTCGGATTGCCATGGGACGGTATGCCTGCGAGAACATCGCTCGCTGTTTCAGGGGGGAGGAACCTTTGAGCAGGGTGGTGTGAAACAATATTGTAAATTAATGCTGGTGTTTAGATGTATTATATTGGACGGAATTCAATAGTGAGTCCAAGTGCTGATTTTCTGTGAAGAAGGCTTCAGCTCTTTTCTCGGCTGCTTCCCTTGTTTCACTGCCCTCTTTGCCGAATCGTTCGTCAAGTTGTGCATCCACATCAAACATTTCTATCTTTTTGTTCATAATATTCCTTTTTTAGTTTTAGTGCTAATTCTATCTCTTTCTTAGGAGTTTTTTGTGATTTTTTTCTGAATTCATCCATGTTGCAAATGTATATTGAGTTTATCAATTGAGAAACTTTTATTTCCTATTGCATCACTTTGTCAATAGTTAAAATATAATTGCGTAAAATTATCACAAATATACATGGATTTCTTTGGAAGTTGGCAAAATTTGTCTAAATTTGCGACAATATAAATACAAAAATTCTATGTCCAAGTATCTGGATCCAAAGGCCGACCTGACGTTCAAGCGTGTGTTCGGCGAACATAAGGAGCTGACGATCAGCTTTCTGAACTCCCTGCTGGATTTCAGCGGGGATGAGCGGATATGCTCCATCGAGTACCAGACGCCGGAGATGTTGCCGGACACGTCGGCCCGGAAGTACTCCATCGTGGACGTGAAGTGCACCGATTCGCTCCAGCGCCAGTTCATCGTGGAGATGC
>JAFXPK010000011.1 GCA_017527905.1 Paludibacteraceae bacterium | reverse complement strand
TGTTAAATAATATAAAAACCCAAAAAACTATTTTCGTTTAAAAAGTTTTCGACTAATTTTGTGCCGGAATATTGAGAGCGTTGATGTGAGGTGTGAGGCGCCCTACCAGAAATGTTGTTAATTATGAACACGGAAAACCGGGACAAGATTATACGTGGTGCGTTGAAGTTGTTTCAGGCACAAGGGATTAAATCGGTGACGATGGATAAGATCGCCACCTCATTGTCCGTTTCTAAGCGAACGATATACGAGCATTTCGCCGACAAGGAGGCATTGGTTTCTGACTGCCTCGCATATTTCAAGGAGGATTATGACAAAAAACGGGAGGAGATCCGCCAGACGACGGAGAACACATTCTCCTATTTGTTGGAGATGTTCCGGTACAATGTCTCAATGTTCAGAACCATCAATTCGAATTTTTTCTCCGATGCCAAGGCGATGTTTCCTGACCTTGTCAAGGAGGTGAAGATGAACAAGAAGTCGATGACCGCCAATTTCCAGGAACTGATAGAGAAGTCACAGCGGGAAGGCCATATCAACAGCTCTTTCTCTCCGGTGGTTTTGGCGGAGGTCTATTATGAGATGATGAAATCCATACAGGATCCTGACGCGTACGATTTCACCCTTACGCCTGCGACGGAGGTGTTCCGTATCCTCAGCAACATCTATTTCCGTGGAGTCGCGACGGAGAGCGGTTTGTCTATCATTAAGAATCTTCTGGGTGGTTATGAGGAGGCTTGATAGAATAATGAGTTAATGTAACATAAATATGATGAAAAGAAATTTTGGTAAAGTTGAGTGCCTGTTGGCAGTGGCTTTGGCGTTGGGCGTTCCCGCATTCGCGCAGTCGGGCGATTCTCCGTCTAATCAAAGCGATTCAGTACTTACTATATCGTTAGATGAGGCGAAGCAATATGCGTTGGCGCATAACAGAACGATTAGAAATGCCTCTTATGATGTGCAGAAGTCGGAGGCGGCGAGATGGAAGGCGATCGCAAGTATGTTGCCACAGGTGAATGGTGATGCCACATATTCCAACATGTGTGGCTATAAAAGGGATTTCTCCATGATGACGGGAGGTGCGAGCGGTGCTTCGGCCAAGCAGGATAGCGTTGCTGGTAGCAATGCCAATGAGACGAATGCTCAACAATCTTCCGCCCAATCCGGCGAAACGAAAATGCCTTCGACGCTTAATTGGGGAGTGAACGTCACGGCTACCGTCAGTGGCGCACAGATCGTCGGTGTGCAGGTGTCGAAAGTGGCAAAGGAATTGTCCGAGATTGCTGTCGGCAAGACGGACCAAACGATTCTGTCCAAAATCGAGACTTCATATGTGAACATCCTGGCTCTTCAGGCAACGGTGGATCTGTTGGAGAGAAACCTCGAAAACATGGATAGGATGTACAATATGACCTTGAATGCGGTGAAGGCTGGTGCGGCTGAGCAGAACGACGCTGACCAGATCGCTATTCAGGTGGCTTCCATGAAGAGTTCGGTCAACACGACCAAGCGGACGATAGAGGTGTTGTACAATACGATCCGCATGATGATGGGTGTTCCTGCGGATGTGGAGATTTCCCTCTCCCAAAGCTTGGACGACGTGATAAATCCGGGTTCTATCCTTTCTTTGCTGGATACGGATTTGTATCTGGGCGATAATTATGATTATAGGTTAAAGGCTAAGAGCGCGGAATTGTCTAAAAAGCAGGTAAGCCTTAGCAAGGCGGCTTATATTCCTTCGTTGACCGCTTTCTACAACTACTCGGATCATAAATACGTGAATGCAGACGAGCAAATCGAGAACATGTTGGAAGTGTTCAGTGGCTCTCCTAAGAACACCGTCGGATTTAAGTTGACTGTTCCAATTTGGTCAAGCGGAAGCCGCTGGGCTGACGTCCGTAGCGCGAAGATGGATTACGCGAAGGCGCTTAACGAACTGGAGGATACGGAGCTGCAATTGGGTATTCAGGGGAAACAATTGCGGTATAATCTGACATCCGCTTATGAGAACTACGAGAATCAATCCAATAACATTGAGGTGATGCAACGTGTCTTCAAGAGCAATACCGAAAAGTTCAAATATGGTACGATTTCCAGTATGCAGTTGACCACTTCCAGCACGGAATTGATCGGTGCGCAAAACACTTACATCACCGCTCTTATGGACATGGTCAGCGCTTATGTCGATTTGAAGGTGTTGTTAAATAAATAATAGATAATAATTAAAAACAAATATACAGATGAAGAAAGTAGTAAGATGGGGCTGGGTCTCCGTGATGGCTTTGGCTTTGGTCGGTTTGACCGCTGGTTGCGGCAAGAGTGACAAAAAGAAGGCGGGCGAGTCCACAGAGTCCGAGGGACCGAGAGTGGAAAAGGTTCGTGTCGAGCCTGTCGTAAAACAAGAGATCGAACGTGACGTGGAGTGTACCGCTGTGCTCGAAGGGTATGAGACGATGAATGTTTCCCCTTCGTTGACGGGTATCATCGAGAAGCGTTTCAAGGATGTGGGTGACCACGTCTCTACCGGTGATTTGTTGGTGCGTATGGATCAGAACCAATTGATCCAGGCGAAACTGAACCTTGCGAACCTCGAGACCGAGATGAAGCGTATGGACGCTTTGCTGGCGGGCGGTAACGTGACCCAACAGACGTACGACAAGACGAAGATGGCCTATGAACAAGCTAAGCAACAGGTGGAGTTCTTGCAGAACAACACCTTCTTCAAGGCTACCTTCCCTGGCGTCGTTTCCGCAAGGAACTACGAGAGCGGTGAGCTCTTCAATGGTGCGAGACCTATCCTGACGGTGGTGCAACTGAATATGCTGAAGGCGATTATCGATGTGCCTGAGGCTTACTTCCCTAAAATCAAGGCGGGCATGAAGCTGAACATCATTTCCGACATCTATCCTGACACGAAGTTCCCTGCTACGATCGAGACGATCTACCCAACGATCGATGCGGCTACCCACACGTTCCAGTGCAAGGTGAAGATTCCGAACGGCAGCATGAAGCTCCGCCCGGGTATGTATGTGCATACCGCTGTGAACGTGGGCAAGGTGAAGGTATTGGCCGTTCCTTACCAGTCTGTCTTGAAGCTGACGGGTTCCAACGAGCGTTATCTCTTCTTGAACGAGAACGGTTTCGCGAAACGTGTGACGGTAGAGGCTGGTCAACGTTTCAACCGCTATGTTGAGGTTATTTCCGACGAGGTTGTGGAAGGTGGCGAAGTGGTGACCCAAGGTCAAGCTCGTCTGATCGATGGTGTCGAGTTGCAGATCATCGATGGTGACTATCAAGAAAAGATAGAGACAGATACATTGATATCGGATGCGAAAGAGGCTGAAGTGAAAACAGAGAAAAAATAAACGCATTAAATAGTAAACGATGAGTATATACAAAACCGCGATTAATAAGCCGGTCACCTCTATCCTGATTTTCGTGGCCGTCATGTTGATGGGTATCTTCGCCTATATCAAGTTACCTATCGACCAGTTTCCGGAGATCGAACCTCCGTACATCGCTGTCATGACCTCCTACCCAGGTGCCAACGCCAGTGAGGTGGAGAGCAACGTGACGAAATACCTGGAGAATAGTTTGAACTCTGTGGACGGATTGGATGAGTTGACCTCCACGTCAAAAGATAATCTTTCCTTGGTTGCCTTGGAGTTCGAGTGGGGCGAAGAGCTGGATGACGTCGTCAACGATATCCGTTCGTATGTGGATATGACGAAGGACAATCTGCCAAGCGGATGTTCTAACCCTCTGATTATTAAATTTAACAGTTCTTCCATGCCGATCATCCAGTTCGCTGTTCAGGCGAAGGAGAGTTATCCGGGCTTGGAGAAGATCATGAACGACATTGTCATCCCTCAGTTGAACCGTGTCGACGGTGTGGGTAACGTGACGATGTCTGGTGAGCCGGACCGTTATGTCTACGTTGAAATCGACCAAAAGCAGTTGGATGCTTATGGTATCTCTCTGGAGACGGTCGGTAATGCGGTGGCCGCCAACAACCTGAACCTCTCTTCCGGTAACGTGAAGATGAAGAAAGAGCAATACGCCTTGCAGGTGCGCAGCGAATACTTGGAGAGTTCCGAGATCAAGGATATCGTCGTGGCCACCATGCCTGACGGGAAGCAGATCTATGTGCGCGACATCGCGACCGTACGCGATACCATCAAGGACCTGAGTCTGGACGAGAAGATGACCTCCAGGGGGGATGCCTCCGGTCAAGAGGCTGTCCGTCTGATCATCTCGAAACAGACGGGTGGAAACACTGTGCAGATCTGTCGTGATATCCACAAGGAGTTGGAGAAGATCAAAGCCTCCCTTCCTGCGGATGTGAAGATCAACGAGATATACGACTCGTCCACGGATATCGTCAGTGCCATCGATTCTTTGAAGGAGGCGGTGCTCTATGCTGTCTTCTTCGTCGTACTCGTGGTGCTCTTCTTCCTGGGCAAGTGGCGCGCCAGCGTGATTGTCGGATTGACCATCCCGATCTCTTTGCTGGTTTCCTTCCTCTATTTGTTGGGCGCCGATAGTTCGCTGAATATCATCTCCCTCTGTTCCCTCTCCATTGCGGTGGGTATGGTGGTGGACGATGCCATTGTGGTCTTGGAGAACATCACCACGCATATCGACCGTGGCTCGAATCCTCGTGAGGCGGCCATCTATGCGACGAATGAGGTGTGGGTATCCGTGATCGCCACGACGTTGGTGATCTGCGCCGTGTTCGTGCCGTTGACCATGTTGACGGGTATCGCCGGCATCTTGTTCAAGGAGTTGGGTTGGATCGTGACGATCGTCTGCTGTACCTCTACCGCTGTGGCTATTTCCCTTGTGCCGATGCTTTGCTCCAAGTTGTTGAAGGCGAAGACCGTTAAGGTGGATAAAGATGGTAACTTGATCGTCGAGAAGCAAAACACGAGGAAACTTTCTTACCAGAATACGGTGGTGAAGTTCCTGGATAAGTTGGATGCCGCCTATGCGAACTTGTTGCGTTGGTGTCTGACTCACAAGAAGATAACGATGTTGGGTGTCGTAGCGTTTTTCGGCATCTCACTGATTCCTGCGCTGACAGGCTATATCGGAACCGACTTCATGGCTACGCCGGATAATGGTCGTCTGACCATCAATGTGGAATTGCTGCAAGGTACCCGTGTGGAGGAGACCGCTAAGTTCGCCCGTATGCTGGAGAAGCGTTTCGTCCAATTGGTTCCGGAGACGAAGAACATCTCCACAACTTGTGGTTCCAATGAGGATGCCGGACTTTCCGCGCTCTTCTCTTCCACAAGAAACAACACGATCCAGATGCGTTTCAATGCGGACAAGAAATATACACGTACACGCTCCATAACGGAGATCTCCGAGGTGCTTCGTCAAGAAATTGCCTCCTATCCGGAAGTCTCTGATTTTAAGGTCTCCAGTTCAGCTGGTGGTGGAATGGGTGGACAGAGCACGGTAGAGGTGGAAATCTACGGATATGACTTTGATGTGACCAGTTCTTACGCTGCGCAGGTGAAACAGTTGATCGAGTCGAAGATTCCTACGGCACGTAACGTGGACATCAGCCGTGACGATGACCGTCCTGAGCTGAAGATCGTGGTGGATAAGGTGAAGGCCGCTCGCCATGGATTGAGCTCTTCTTCGGTCGCTTCGTTTGTACGCAACCGTGTTAACGGTATGTCCTGCGGCTTCTTGAAGGAGGATGGTGACGAGTACAATATCCTCGTTCGTTTGAAGGAGGAGAACCGTAGCTCCATCGACGCCATCAAGGATTTGTCCATCCCTACGTCGGGTGGCAACGTGAAGTTGAGCGAGTTAGTCTCCATCGAGGAGTATTGGGGACCACCGGAGATCACCCGTAAGAGCCGTCAACGTTATTTGATGGTTGAGGTGACACCTTACGAGACCTCATTGGGAGAGTTAGCCGCCGAAATCGAGAAGGTATTGCCTCAGATCGAGAAGCCAACCGGCGTCTCCGTCATCTTGGGTGGTGCTTACGAAGACCAACAGGAATCTTTCCAGAACATGGGTCTATTGTTGTTGATCATTGTAATTCTCGTATACGTTGTGATGGCCTCACAGTTCGAGTCGTACGCCAAGCCGTTCATTATCATGATGGCGGTTCCGTTCGCCTTCTCGGGAGTCATCTGGGCATTGTTCATCACTGGCACCTCGTTGGATATGATCGGTGCGCTGGGTTGTGTCATGCTGGTCGGTATCGTGGTGAAGAACGGTATCGTGTTGGTGGACTACATCAACTTGATGCGTGACCGTGGCTACGAGTTGAACGAGGCGATTGCCCTTTCCGGACAGTCTCGTCTCCGCCCTGTGTTGATGACGGCCATGACCACCATCTTGGGTATGTTGCCGATGGCCTTGGCCACTTCCGACGGTTCGGAGATGTGGGTGCCGATGGGTATCGTCGTCATCGGAGGTTTGTTAGTCTCCACTGTCGTCACCTTGGTGGTTGTCCCTGTCTTGTACGGTATCATGTCTAAGCATGGAGAACGAGACAAGGAGGCTGAGATCCGTTCGCAATATATCTTCATGGATATCAACACGCACGGCAACAAATTGGAAGTTGAAGAAGATAATAATAACTAATAGAGAAAGGCTGAAGTATGAAATCTGTAATGATAGTATTCAATCAGGCGAACACGGAGCGTGTCGAGTATATGTTGGATAAGTTGGGCATTCGTGGCTTCACCTTTTTCGAGCAGGTGCAAGGACGCGGAACCAAGACCGGTGAGCCTCGTAGGGGCACACACACTTGGCCTGAGATGAACTCGGCCGTGATCACGGTCGTGGAGGACGAGCAAGTGCCGACGCTCTTGGAGACAGTGCACAAGCTGGACCTCCGAAACGAGGAAGTGGGTGTTCGAGCATTCGTATGGAATATTGAGCAGACTATATGATGTAGTGTGTGGCTTTTTCAGAAAGGGACATGGCTGTCGAAAGGCAGCCATGTTTTTTTGTCTCAGTTCGGCTGCAGGGAGCCGTTGTAATGGCTTAAAATAGAGATTCATATGCATTATGCTTGATGAAAACGGACAATTTATGGGTGGAATCCAAAAAGAATGTATAGATTTGTACTCTCTTTTTGGGGTCGATTTATTGTTTAAAAACCTAATTTATTGGCAGTTCGTGCAACTTTTTTTGCCCCAAAAAATCCTTTTTGAAATTCAACTCTTTTTTTAATATCTTTGTAAATTCGTAAGTATGCTTTGTTGAGAAGTGACTTGGATGATTATTTGTGCAATTGAATAGAAAGATTTGAAGAGATTATTAGCCATATTGTTAACTTCGACTGTTTTAGCCGTCAGTATGTACGCTCAAACAGACTCGGAACGCATTCGCGAGGAACAACGCGCCAGAGCCGAAAGGGTGAAGGAGGAGCAGGCTGCGAAGCGTCAACAGGAGTTGCATGAAAGGGAGAAACGTCTCGAGGAGGCAAAAGCGGCTAGTGAAAGGGTAAAAAAGGAGCAGGAAGAAAAGCGTCAGGCGGAGCGGGAAGAGAAGCAACGCCAGAAGGAGGAGTGGAAGAAAGTCAAGGCACAAGTGGACGCCCGCAAGGCGGAGGAAAAGGCGAACGAAGCGAAGAAACTCAAGGAATACGAACAATTAGTCGAGCAAGAGAGACAGGCCAGAGAAATGCGTCTACGTCGCGAGGCGGAGATGAAGCAACACGACAAGGAACGTTGGGCGGAGAAGCAGAAAGAGTTGGACGCCGCGCGTAAGCGTGATGAGGCCGCCGCCGAGAAACGTCAGCAGGAGTATGTGGCCGCTTCGGAGAGGGAGAAACTTCGCCGCGAGATCCAAAAGCAGAGGGAAGCCGAAAGGAGAAACCAACAAGCTCAACAGTGGCAACAGAAGAAGAACGAATTGTCCCAAAACAAAAATAAGGAAGTGGAGGAAAGGGAGGCCCGCTTAGCGGACTATCTCCAGGCTGTTGAATTGGAGAGACAAGCCCGTGAAATGCGTATCCGCCAGGAGAATGAGATGAAGCAGCGCTATACGGAGCTGTGGAACAAGAAGAAGGAGGAGATCGAGGCGGCGCGTCTGCGGGAGAAACAGGAGAACGAACGCAGACAAAAGGAGTATGAGGCCATCATCGCCAAGCAACGTGAAACCCGAGAGGAACAGCGCAAGAGAGAGGCTCAGCAAAAGCAGAACGAGCGCGACATGTGGGCACAGCACAAGCAGCAGCAGGACGAGATGAGGAAACAGGCGGAGGCCGACAGGAAACGCCGCGAAGCGGAACACGAAGCGGAAATGCAACGCGCCTCCGAGGAGCGACAAATGCGCGCCAAAAAACAACAGGAGGAACGCGAACGTGAGAGACTCGCGCAAGAAGCGAGAAAAGAGGAGCTACGCCGTCGCCGAGAGGAACAAGCCGCCAAGCGAGAGGAAGCCGTGCGAAAGAGACAAGAGGCTTCCGAGCAGAAACGCGCCGAACATGAGGAGTGGGTGGAGAAACAACGCCAACTGCAGGATGAACGTATGCAGAAGCAGCGTGAGCAGAAAGCGCAACGCCAGGAGAAGGAACGCCTGCAGCGTGAGAAGAAACGCGCGGCCAAAGAGAAGGCTAGACAACAACAGGCTGAGCGTAAACGTAGGGAACGTGAGGCGCAACAACGCCATCGTGAGTTCATGCAGCAAATGCGTGAGAGGGAGAAAGCCCGCGAGGAGTTGACGAAGAATAAGGAGAAGGCGTTGGCCGAACGTATGAAGCAGAAGCGTCAGGAAGAGAAACGTAGGCAGATTGAACTGCGTCAGGCGCAACGTCAGAAGGAACTTGAGCGGAAGCAGGCGGAGAAGGAACGTGTCGCCGCTCTACGCGAGAAGAAAAGGGAGATGATGGAACTCCAAATCGCTCGTGAAAAGGAGGCGCGTGAACGTGAGGCAGAAAAGGCTCAGTTGAGGAATGACGAGGAGAAACTGAAGGAATATCAGCGGAAACAACAAGACCTGAATGAGGAACAGGAACGCCTCGAACGGGAGAATAAACTGGAGGAGAAAAAGAAGAAGGAACTCCAGGAACAGCGCGAGAAGATCGAGAAGGAGACGATGAAGCTCGCCAAGAAGATTGTCGCCGCAAAGGAGAAGAAACTGAATGCGGAGGATAAGGCGCGCCGTAAGGAGGAGAAGATGCGCGAGAAGATGCGTAACGAGATAGCGCGCGACTCGGCTAGGTTGGCGGAGCAAGAGAGCGCCGATCTGGAACGTTTCGCCAAGGAGGATGCGCAGGATGAGGCGGTGGCGCTCACCAAGAAGCAGCAGAAGGCGCTGAAGAAGATCCAGGAGAAGAAACGTTTGCTCCAGGAGCAATCCACCAAGGATTCATTGATGTTGGCGGATGGTGACTTCGATGTCGCCACGGGTAAACGTGATAATTCGGATTTGCCACCAGATGTGCGTGAACGTGTCGAGCCGAAGCAGAAAACGGAAGATGTGGTGCTTGACGATGAGAACTCCTTCGCTTTCGCCAGCGGTGAGTTGGATTCCACCTACATGGCGAATATCGACTCCTTCGCTGTGGACGAGGAGGACGAGGCTACCCTTGTCACCTCCATGATCGACTCCGTGCTCCTGCAACAGCAGATTGCCGAGTTGGAGGGAGAGTTGCAGAACGTCCGTGATATCAAGGAATTGGAAAGAAATAAGAACCGTAAGGGAGATGTCATCCTCCGTAAGATCAAGATCCCTAACTGCCGTTATCTGAACGATGTCTACTACGTTAGGGATAAGTTCGAGTTCAGGTATGAGTACGACTTCTTCCTGCACTATTTCGACCATAGGTATTTCCATAAGAAGAAATTCTATGACATGGTCGACTCGACCCGTATCGTCGCTAAGTATGTGATGCAGCTGGTCGGCAGGTCCAAGTACCGTCATACGGACTTCAACAAGGTGGCGGATTCCATCGCCGGCTTCTTGCCGAATTACCCTGTCGTGGAGTATCTGGATTCCGTGATCACCGATTTGAACCTCGAGTACCTGGCGACGGGTGAGATTAAGATCAAGTACAAGGGACGTCGACAGGATAGGATCTTGTCTAAGATATTGCCTACGAAGATCAACGACGAGGGTGGTGGCTCTTTGGGTAACATCAAGTTCTACACCTCTAACCGTCGAAGGGTCATCGAGGAGTTGGACGCTTCGCAGTACGATTCTTTGTTGATCAAGCCGGACTCACTGCAGATGCAGGAAAAACATCTGGCGGACTCCTTGGATGCTGTCCGTATGAAGATTCTGGAGCAGGATAGCCTGCAACGTATCCAAGACAGTCTGGCTTTGCTTTCGAACGAATTGGCCATGGAGGGCTCCGAGAAGGATAGTTTGCATCAGGTGCTGGATGATATGTTGTTCGGTGGCGCCATGGCGGATTCCACCGCTGCGGATTCGACACAGCTTGCGGAAGAAGAGGCGGATGCGCCGCAGAAGGAGGTGCTCCCTGTCGCTCCATCCGACCCTGTCTCTCTGAACGATATTGGCAAGTTCATCAAGATGTTGGAGGCACAACGCGCGGGTAAATCAACTGGGAAAACAAAACCGGCGTCTTCTTTGAGCACGCCGTCCGTGCCGGTTTCATCGTCAAGGTCTTCCATCCTTGACAACCTGAGTGCGGGTACGTCGAGGAAGACGGAACCTCCTACACCAAAGGAGTCTACGCCTGCACCAACGACACCACCAACGACGGCCCCTGCGCCGGATGAGTCCGCGGCACAACCGGACGAGAGCGAGGAGGCACCGAAAGAGTCCTCCAGAAGAAGAAGGTCCCGGAAATCGAAGGAGGCGGAGGAAGTGCAGAACACGGATGTGTCATCCGAAGAGACCCCTAAGGTGGAAGAACCGAAGCCATCGGATGAGTCGGATTCTGTGAGCGAGGAGGAGGATTCTTCCTCCAAGAAAAAGAAGTCTAGAAGGAAGAGAAGGTCTTCCGAACCAGAGGAAGAGGAATCCTCTGAAAATGAAGGTGAATGATTTTTTAGAAAGGAATACGGAAGTGAATAATTTAGTGTTAAGATTGATCTCGGGGATTGCCTTTGTGGCGATCATGGTTACGTCGATTTGCATGTCGTCGTACGTTTTTGGAGCGGTTTTCTTACTGGCAACCGTATTGTCATTGCGCGAATTCTATGTTTTGACAGAGAAGTGCGAAGGTGTTTGTGCGGACAAATGGATGTCCATTGTGGGGGGAGCGTTGCTCTTCGTGATCGCTTTCTGCGTGGCTTTCCTGCATAAGACGCCAGCGCTGTTCTCGGTTTATTTCCTGTGTGTCGCCTGCACTTTTGCTTTCGAACTGTTCAGGAAGACGGAAAACCCAGTCTTGAACTTGGGTGTATCCGTGCTCGGACACTTTTACATCGCTGTTCCGTTCAGCATGTTCTGCATGATTGAAGGTGCGAGCGGGGAGTCGAGCCATTCCAGGATGTTGTTGCTCGCCTTTTTCGTGATCATATGGGCTTCGGACACGGGCGCTTACATTGTCGGCCGTTTCTTGGGACGTCATAAGATGTTCGAGCGCATTTCCCCGAAAAAGACGTGGGAGGGATTTGCCGGAGGATTGGCTTTCGCTATCCTCTCAGGCTTGATTTTCCACTATTACGAGTGCGTGCCGACATTGCGTGTTGGTCTGTGGATTACATTGTCGGTGTGCGTGTTCGTGTTCGGCGTGTTGGGTGATCTGGTCGAGTCCATGTTTAAGCGCAGCTTGAAGGTGAAGGATTCGGGCAATATTATCCCGGGACACGGAGGAATGCTTGATCGATTTGACAGCGCGTTACTGGCCGCTCCGGTGCTGTACGTGATTTTTTCACTAATTGTGTAGCATATTCGCGCTGAAATGCTTGAAATAAACAAAAAATATTAACTTTGCATTGTTAATAGGATTAATACGATGAGGATTCATAAAGAAGGGAAGGGTATATTGACGAAATTGCTAGCATCTATCGTTGTGGTGGATGTTATAGTCGGATGGTGTCTCTACGCATCTAATCCAACGTTTGTGGTAGGTTTTTGCCTCTTCAGTCTTTTGGTCTTTCTTTTTTTCTTAAATTTCTTTCGTAACCCGAACAGGGTTTACGAAGGGGACAGCACGGGCTTAGTGATGGCTCCGGCGGATGGCACGGTGGTGGTGATTGAGCCAACAGTGGAAGGGGAATATCTAAAGGATGAACGCATTCAAATCTCTATTTTCATGAGCGTCTTCAACGTTCATGCGAATTGGTATCCTGTGAATGGTAAGATTTTGTACTACACACATAACGATGGTTTGTTCTGGAAGGCGAATCTTCCTAAGTCGAGCACGGAGAATGAACGCTCGACGGTTGTTGTGGAGACGGTGAACCAGACGAAGGTGTTGTTCCGTCAGGTCGCGGGTGCGTTGGCCCGCAGAATCGTAACCTATGCGAAGGTGGGGGACGAGTGTCACATCAATCAACAAATGGGCTTCATCAAGTTCGGCTCCCGTGTGGATGTCTTCGTTCCGAAGGATGCCGAGATCTTAGTGAACTTAAAGCAAAAGGTTGTGGGTAACCAAACGGTTATCGCGAAATTGAATACGAAATGAGCATAAAAAAACATATACCTAACACCATCACATGCATGAATATGGCCTGTGGGTGCATTGCGGTGGTGATGGCTTTTCAGGGTAATTTCATTTGGTCGGCGATCTATATTTTGTTGGCCGCTGTGTTTGACTTTTTCGACGGCATGGTCGCCCGTCTCCTGAACGTGAAGTCTGATATTGGAAAGGAGCTGGACTCTTTGTCCGACGCGGTCAGTTTCGGTCTGGCGCCGGCCGCTATCATCTATAATCTGCTTCGTAGCATCATGGGGGATGATTCGTACCTCCCTTACTTGGCTTTCCTGCTGGCTATCTTTTCGGGCCTGAGGTTGGCTAAGTTCAATGTCGATGAGCGGCAGACTTCTTCCTTCATCGGTTTGCCTACGCCGGCGAATGCGATGTTCATGTCTTCGCTTGCGGCTTTGTCCGACCCGATCGCTCCGATCCCAGGTTGGTTCGATGTGGAGGTCATCCATGACATCGTCACCTCACCGATCGTGATTCTTTGTTTGGTCTTCTTGTTCTCTTACCTATTGGTGTGCGAACTTCCGATGTTCTCGTTGAAGTTCAAGAACCTGAAGTGGGAAGACAATAAGATACGTTTCATTCTGATTATTTCGTCTGTTGTGTTGGCCGCTATTTTCCAAATGGCTGCTATCCCTTTGATTATCATACTGTTTATATTGATGTCCATCTACACGGCTTTCGTTAAAAGATGAAGAAATTCATAAAAACGGTCTTTGCCTCATGCCTGGGCGTTATACTGGCATTTTTCCTTCTGATCATGGTTGTTGTCGTGATAGCTGTGAGCTCCGACTCTTCCTCTGAGATAAAGGACTCTTCTGTTTTGCTTGTTTCCCTTGATGGCGAGATCGTAGACAGGGAGGATGATGATGTCTACGTTAACCTATTTCCTTCCCAAGTGGGTCAAACGGGTCTGAGTGATATCCGCTATGCGATCCAGGAGGCGAAGAATGACGACCGAATCAAGGGCATATACTTGAAGACAAACGTGCTGCAAACCGGGTACGCCACCTTGGAGGAGATCCGCGACGCACTCGCCGACTTCAAATCCAGCGGCAAATTCATTTACGCCTACTCTGGCTTGTATACGCAAGGCGCCTACTACGTGGCGTCCGTGGCGGATTCCCTTTACATGAACCCTCGCGGATCCCTCGATTTCACGGGCATATCTTCCTCTTCCCTCTTCTGCAAGGATTTCTTGACGAAGATCGGTGTGGAGATGCAGGTCGTGAAGGCGGGCTCCTACAAATCATACGCTGAATCGTATGTCAACGATTCGATGAGCAGCGAGAACCGGGAACAATTGAACGAACTGATATCCTCTCTTTGGAACAGTATCGTGGACTCTATTTCCATCAGCCGGTCGATCGAAAAAGATAGGTTGTTAGCCTTGGCGGATAGCATGATTCCTTTGCGTTCCTCCTCTTACGTGTTGGAGCAGGGATTCGTCGACGGTCTCCTCTTCAATGATCAGTTCGAGTCGCTCATCCGCACAAAGATGGGCGTTGACTCCACCAAGGATTTGCCTACCGTTTCAGTCAAAGACTATGTGGCGGATCTTGTGGCGAATAAGGTGGAAGAAAAGACTTCGGATAAGGTGGCCATCTTGTATCTAAACGGAGAGATCGACAATGGTAGCACTGATGGTATCAGTTCTCCCGAAACGGTGAAGCAGCTGCGGAAACTGGGGAAGGATAGCACGGTGAAGGCAGTCGTGTTGCGCGTCAATTCGCCTGGTGGCAGCGCCTACGGTTCGGATCAGATCTGCCATGCCATAATGGAGGTGAAAAAGAACAAGCCTGTCATCGCCAGCATGGGTGATTATGCGGCTTCGGGAGGCTATTACATATCTTCAAACGCATCGCGCATATTCTCGGACAAGAATACTATCACGGGGTCCATCGGCGTAATCGCCCTCTTGCCTAACGCACAAGAACTGTCGAACAAGATCGGCGTGCACTACGAGACGGTTAAGACCAATAAGAATGCGGATGTCATGGAGAACATCTTCCGTCCATTGACTGCCGCCGAGCGGGCTGCTATGCAACGTTCCGTCAATGATTTCTATGATACGTTCCTACAACGTTGCGCCGAAGGACGCGGCATGGAGGTGGAACAGGTGAAAGAGTACGCCGAGGGGCGTGTGTGGTCTGGCATCGACGCCTTGAAGATCGGTTTGGTTGACTATGCTGGCGGGTTACACTGCGCCATCGATTCGGCTGCCGCAATGGCTAAATTGACCGACTATTCCGTTGTCGAATACCCCGAAAAGAAAGATTTTTTCCAGAAATTGCAAGAAATACCCTCTATTGGCTATGAAAAATTGAAAGAAAACGAGGTTTTTTCGAAAGAAAGATATATTTTTGAAAAAATACGGAACTTGGAGAGGTTCCAAGCGATTATGCCATATACCATAGAGCTGAGATAGCTTCCAATCCATTTGTGTGCGGAAGGGCTCTTTCACCTTAAATTACGTACACAATGAAAAACAAACCACTCATACTAAAAGTCTTATTGTGGCCATTCTCGATGGTCTACGGGCTTTGCGTGTGTGTGCGTAACTGGCTTTTCGACCGTGGTATCCTCTCATCCGAGAAGTTCGATCTGCCGATTGTCTCCGTTGGAAACATCACGGTGGGCGGAACGGGGAAGACTCCCTTCACGGAGTACCTTATCTGCTGGCTGAAGGATCAGTATCGCTTAGGCGTCCTCAGTCGTGGATATAAGCGTAGCACCTCGGGGTTCAGGATCGTCAAGGAGAAGGATACGCCCGATACGGTGGGCGATGAGCCTTTCCAGATAAAACGCAAGTTCCCGGATGTGACGGTCGCCGTCGACGCGGATCGTAGGCGAGGCATCAAATCGCTCATGAAGATGGAGGGTGGATCTCCGGAACTGATCCTCTTGGATGATGCGTTCCAGCATCGCTACGTGCACCCGAAGGTCTCTATCCTGCTGGTTGACTATAACCGTAACATTGCGGAGGACCATCTTCTCCCCGTCGGCATGATGCGGGAGCCGAAACGTTCCATGAAACGTGCGGATATCATCGTGGTGACCAAGTGCCCCGACTCCATCACACCGATGGATATGCGGCTTTTCCGTAAGCACCTCAATCCATACCCGTATCAGACGCTCTGTTTCACGCGATTGGCTTATGGTGAACTACAACCATTGTTCCCCTCCTCAAAGTCCGGCAAATCGAAGAATAAGGTGACGCTCGCCGATCTTTCCGACGGTGGTGTGTTGGCCCTCACGGGCATCGCCTCTCCGGCGCCTTTCGTGGAGTATCTGAAGAGCAACGTCTCCGAGGTATCCGCCTGCTCGTTCGGTGACCACCATGCGTTCTCCGCATCCGACCTGAAGAAGATAGAGAAGCAGTTCGATTCGTTGGAGTCCCAGAAACGGTATATCATCACGACGGAGAAGGATGCGGTGCGCCTGATGGACCATCCTGATTTCCCGAATGCGCTGAAGTCTAAGATCTACTACCTCCCGCTCTCCATCGACTTCATGCGGGGGGACGACGCGCTTTTCGCGGAGAGCTTTATGGATTTGCTGCATAAGAAAAATTGATTGTTTATTTTATTTTTGAATGATATGGATTTGTTGAAAGAGATAAAAGCCTCAGGTGATTATTTGAGGAAGCGGACCGCTTTGCGTCCCACGGTAGCGATTGTGTTGGGCACGGGTTTGGGTAGTTTCGCGGAGCGCATTGTCGTGACGGACACGATCCCTTATTCCGAGATCCCAGGGTTTAAGACGAGTACGGTGCAGGGCCATTCCGGCAAGCTGATTTTCGGCTATGTGGCGGGTGTGCCTGTGATGGCCATGCAGGGCAGGCTTCACTACTACGAGGGCTACACCATGCAGGAAATCACCTTCCCTGTGCGCGTGATGAAGGAGTTCGGCATCAAGACGTTGATGGTCTCCAATGCGGCGGGAGGTCTGAACCCCGAGTATGTGCCGGGTGACATCATGATCATCAAGGATCACATCAACCTCTTCCCGGAGCATCCGTTGCACGGACCGAACATCGAGGAGCTGGGCACCCGCTTCCCTGATATGAGCAATGCGTATGACAAGGAGTTGATTAAGAAAGCCGAGAAGATCGGCGAGAAATTTAGAATACCGCTGAAGTTTGGCGTATACGTGGGCACGCAAGGTCCGACGTTCGAGACCTTGGCCGAGTACCGCTACTTCAGGATCATAGGGGGCGACTCCTGCGGCATGTCCACCGTCCCTGAGGTCATTGTGGCGAACCATGCGGGCATGTCCGTCTTTGGCGTTTCCGTAATCTCCAACGTGGGTGTCGACGCGAACCTGAGCAACGTGACGCACGAGGAGGTGCAGCGTAACACGCTCTTGGCGCAGGAGAACCTCGCCACGATATTTACCGAGATGGTGAAGGCGAGCGTCTGAACGTGGAGTCCTGGAGCACATACGCGGATTGGAACCCGTGGCACGGCTGCACGAAGCTCAGTGCGGGCTGTAAGTTCTGCTACGTCTATCGGCAGGACGAGATGTACGGGAGCGAGATAGGGAGCAATATCGCCCGGAAAACGGCCGCATTCGACTTCCCCGTCAAGCGCAAGCGTGACAAGTCGTATAAGTTGCCGCCGGGCAAGGTGGTCTTCACCTGTTTCACCTCTGATTTCTTCTTGAAGGATGCCGACGAATGGCGGCCGGACTGTTGGCGCATGATGCGTGAACGGAGCGACTGCATGTTCTATTTCTTCACCAAGCGCATCGACCGTTTTGCGGAGTGTATTCCCGCCGATTGGGGCGACGGCTACGACAATGTGCTGATCGGTTGCACGGTAGAGAACCAGGTGATGGCGGACTACCGTCTGCCCATCTTCCTCGCCGCCCCCATCAAGCATAAGATCATCACGGCGGCGCCCTTGCTGGAGCGGATCGACCTCTCACCCTACCTGACCCCGTCGATCGAGGAGGTCTCGGTGGGGGGCGAGTCGGGCGTGAATGCCCGTCCATGCCACTATGATTGGGTGCTCGACCTGAGACGGCAGTGCGTGGAGAAGCGGGTGGCCTTTCGGTTCCACCAAACCGGCGCTTACTTCGTGAAGGACGGCCGGACCTACCGCATCAAGCGGAGATACCAGCTGAGCCAAGCCCATAAGGCGGGCATCGACTACGGCATCGATGGCTATTTCGCACCTGAAGACGCGGACACAGAAGGTTGGGAATAATATTTTTTTGTAAAATATAGATTATGAATATTGAAGAATTCCGGGAATACTGTCTATCGTTACCCAATGTGACCGAAGACATGCCATTTGACGAGAACGTGCTGGTGTTCCGACTTCACGGGAAGATTTTTGCCTGCGTCGCGATGGACAGACCCGACCTCGCCACCATGAAGTGCAACCCGGAAAAAGCCATTGAACTTCGGGAACAATATAACAGCATCGAAGGTGCGTTTCACTGGAACAAGAAATTCTGGAATCAGGTTTGGTTTAACCGAGACGCTGACGACACGCTCATTCGCTCTCTTGTTGACCATGCCTACGACGAAGTATATAAAAAATTACCGAAAAAGTTAAAATAAAAACAGTCTCCCATGGACGAAATTGTAATGACTCCCGATGTGTGTATGCGGTTCCTCGTATGGTCGTATTATTACCACGGCATTTTGCCCGAAAAAACGACCAGTTATGGCCACTACGGCAAGTTCGCGGAAACTGACGTGCCGCACCTCGACAGCCTGAAGGAGACGCTGTTTCGCTGTTTTGAGGAGGATTCGGTGCGGAATGCGTGCAAGCAGTTCCAACTCGCCAAGGAACGCCACGAACCATGTCCGTTTCCGCAAAACACCCTTGATAACATGTTCGCAAAAGAAATAAAATAATGACACAACAATTTGAATTCACATTGTCGGAGAAGCGTCGCGGCTGTCATCTGATCACCCAAGAGGTGTTGCAACATCTTTCGGGACATCTGCCCGAGACGGGTTTGTTGAACCTCTTCGTGAAGCACACCTCCTGCGCCCTTTCCATCAACGAGAACGCCGACCCGGACGTGCGGGGCGACATGGAGCAGATCCTTAACCACCTGGTTCCAGAGAATGCCCCCTACTACGACCACACGCTCGAAGGGGCGGACGACATGCCGGCACACGCCAAATGCAGCATGTTCGGCGTGAGCCTGACCATCCCTATCACACACGGCCGCCTGAACCTCGGCACATGGCAAGGTATCTACCTCTGCGAGTTCCGCAACTATGGCGGTGCCAGACGTGTGGTGGCTACGGTGATGGGATGACGGGATAACCCGTTCATCGGCATATCAGTCCTGTTTTATATCCTAAAAAATGGTAACTTTCTCCCCAATTTAGATACAGACTTTTTGCTTTGAAACTAATACTTTTGTTCTTAGGATTTTTGAACGGGAAGAATGGAAACCTATGCATTTTATTAGGTAATAACGATAAAAAGATAAAGTGAAAATGAAGAAAATAGTTTTATTCATCACCGCATTTATTGCAGTTGCATTAAGTGCATGTTCTCAAAGTAATAACAACAAACAAAATCCTAATCAAATGGAAAACAAAACGTTAGTGGCTTATTTTTCGGCTTCGGGTGTAACGAAAAAGGTGGCTCAGGAACTTGCGGGAGTGGCAAATGCCGATCTCCGCGAAATCAAACCCGAAAAGATTTATACCAGCGCTGATCTCGATTGGCACGACAAAAACTCACGCTCCTCTGTGGAGATGGCCGACAAGAATTCTCGTCCTGCCATCACGGACAAACTTGCCAACATGTCCGACTATCAGACAATTTACGTGGGTTTCCCTATCTGGTGGTACACTGCTCCTACAATCATCAACACCTTCTTCGAAAGCTATGATTTCAAAGGCAAAACCGTCTATTTGTTTGCTACAAGTGGCGGAAGTAGCATCGACAAGGCTGTCCGTGACTTGAAAGCGGCTTATCCTGATATCAATATCAAAAATGGACGATTGCTCAACTCCGCAAGTAAGCAAGAGTTGCAGAACTTCGTGAAAGAACAATGATTCCTTGTGCGTTTTTCAATGGTAAATGATGATGAACGAGATACATTTCGATTCGGTGCAACAGTTTAACGACTACTACGGATTTGAGACCCTACATCCGCTTGTGAGTGTGGTGCGCTACGATAAGCAACAGCCTATCGATGAATGTTTGGTTCACTACGGTTTGTATGCGCTCTTCTTAAAGGAAAACAAAGGCTGTAAACTCTCGTATGGCCGCACGAAATATGACTTCGACGAGATGACTGTCACCTCATTCGCTCCTGGACAAACAATCCATATCGAGCCGAATCCCGAAGTCCCGAATCCAAAGTGGACGGGCTTACTCTTCCATCCTGATTTCCTGGCTCGGACACAGCTCGGACGACAGATTTCCCGTTATGAGTTCTTCTCTTATTCAAGCAATGAGGCGTTGCATCTTTCCTCTGGCGAAATGGAGATTTTCCGTGGTGTCTTGTCGATGATTCAGCAGGAACTGCAACACGCTATCGACAAGCATAGTCGTGAACTGATCGTTTCCAACATCGAACTCTTGCTCAACTATTGTCTGCGTTTCTACGACCGTCAATTCATCACCCGAGAGGAAATCAACCATGTGACCGTGCAGAAATTCGAATCACTGCTGAGCGATTACATCGACCATCAGGCTGAAACCAAAGGTATCCCAACCGTGGCTTATTTCGCTGAAAAATGTAATCTCACCCCAGGCTATTTTGGCGAATTGGTGAAAGTGGAAAGTGGCAAGACTGCGCAGGATTTCATTGCCGACCACATAGTCAGCCGTGCCAAGGAGTTGCTCAACAGCCAGACGCTCAGCATCGCCCAGGTCAGCAATAGACTGGGATTCGGCTACCCGCAGCATTTTGTGAGGTTCTTCAAACGAAAAACAGGAAAAACGCCGACAGAATACAGGGCGGCATAAAATAACAAACAAACGGAGGAAAAATGTACAGTTTAAATCACAAAGTAACCATAAG
>JAFXPK010000010.1 GCA_017527905.1 Paludibacteraceae bacterium | reverse complement strand
TTCCAGTAGTCCGGCGCCCCGCGCCGTTTCCGATCCTTCCCGGCATCGTCAAGTCGCGAACGAATTTCAGGTGGCTATCGCGGCGGGGTCCCACCTCTTCCCATTCCGAACAGAGAAGTTAAGCCCGCCGGCGCCGATGGTACTGCGTATAGTGGGAGAGTAGGTCGCCGCCGTCTTGGGGGTCAATCCTTACGGGTTGACCCCCTTTTTTTGTGCCTGCCCCTCACGGGGCTCCCTCACGGAGGACACGGAGTTTTTTGTGGTATTAGGAATCCTTCTCCGTGGATTCTTATATTCCGTGAGGGTTTGTTTTCCTCACTGAGGCACGGAGTTTATTGTGGTATTAGGGTGTGCCTTCTCCGTGCATTCTTATTCTCCGTGAGAGTTTGTTTCCCTCACGGAGGCAAGAAGTTTATTGTGGTATTAGGGGGCCTTCTCCGTGTGCTTCTTCCCTCCGTGGGGCTTCCCCATGACGCATGGAGATTTTGCGGGATTGGGTGCGTTTCCCCTTTTTTTGTGGATTGTTGTTGGAAATCATGATTGGTTGTACGTCGTTTGTCATGCGGAAGGTGAAATGTTTTTTTCTACTTTGCTCCATTGTTTCCTGCTTTAAATATTGTTTTGTAAATTAAAATGTGTATATTTGCCATAAAATATCACATAAGTTACCTAATTGTTTATTTGCTAAAATTTTATAGACTATGGAAGATAAAATTAAATCGGCCTCGGATTGGCAAGGGTGTGACATGTACCCTGGAATTGATAAGTATGAGAAGGTTGAATTGAAGCCTGGTTATGAACTTTGTTCCCTTGTTTTGATTGACGGGAAAGGTAGGGTTCGTCCTTGTGAGTTCATGTTTCCGACGAGAGCATTGAAAATGGTTGGTGATGACGCTGCGGAATTGAATCGTATGCTGCAATTGGCGCCTACTCGTTCGGGAGATACGATGGAATGTAGCTATAAGGCTGTCTTGGCTTCGTTTAGATTGCGTGAAAACGTCGTGTTTGAGAAGTGTGTTTCGTCGGAGAATCCCGCATATGGGAAGGGCGGTTTGCCTCGTTATTATCTTCCCTTGGATCGGTTTCAAGAACTCATGGAAAGTGGTGGGTTGAAACGTGCGAAGTTTGAGAACGAGTGTGTCTCTAAGGTCTTGAATCATTACGAGGTTAAACCGAGAGAGTATGTTGGAATCATTTCTCGTGTTAGACAAATGCAGTATCGTCGCAACTTGTTTTGTGCGCAGAAAGCCAAGTTGGATACTTTGGATATTATCCAAAATTCTCCACGGAGCGAAGATGTGGATAGAGCACTAAAAAATTTGAAGAAGTTGGATGAGAATATCCTAAGTTTCAAGGAAAGGATTAAAGACTCCGTTCGTCGGCATGGTAGTGTTCCTTCTCCTCTATATGATGAGTTGAATCGTAGACTCGACTCGGAGATAAAAAATAGGGAAAGTGAAGATAATGTGTTAGTTTTGGGGAATGTGCATACGGAACTTTCTTCTACAAATGCCTCTGGATTATTGGAACATGCTAACCTCAATGTTTTGTCATTCTCTGAATTGGATAAACTGGAGAGTGTACCACAAAATCTTTTCCGTAAGATTGACGACTTTTCCAAGCGAAATCCGCATAATGAAATCGATGTGAAGGATCAGGATTTAGTGGAAGTGATGAACATCAATCGCATCAACAAAGAATGTCAATTTGTGATGGCAACGGAAGAATTGAAGCCTCGTAGTTTTCAATCGTTGGATCTTATCGCTTTGTCTACTTCGGGTGGGGAGCATATGTTGTACCGTTTGGACGATGTCTTCACGGAAGAATCTGTCCGAAAAATCCGTTCGTCTCTGAATGGAAAACTGACGGATCCGTTGCAGATGAAGGACGGACGGATGGCTAAACTCATGATGATGGGTAACAAGGCGAATTTGTTCCTTGCCCAGCCGAAAGAGAACCTTGCCGCTGTATTGGATCAGATGAATTTAGGTGATTCGGAGCGAAAACGTCTCCTGGATGGCGAGATTATTGCTTATAAGCATACTCATGTGAAGGTGGATAAAGACCTGAACTGCGTCGTGTCGGGTGCGGTGGGTAGGCTTTCCCCTTCGTCTCCATCTCAGAAACAACTTCAGCTTTTATCTGCTCATAGGCCGCAGGAACGGATGAAGAAGAGGGGATTCTCTTTGTGATTTCTCCGTAAGAATGTCGGATAATATGAATTGCGATTTATATTATCATTATTTATATTGTAAAATAAACACAAAGGTATTGTTATTTCGGAAATAATGGTTATTTTTGTGTAAAATATATTTATAAAAATTAAAAAAAGGAGGCTATATGTTAGACTTAAAGACTGGCAAATTTGTAATTAATGCCGAAAAAGGATGGGAAGTGCACCCGTTCATGACCAGAGAGGAGTTTCAAAAGTCAGGGTTGTTCAACTCGGAGTATTTGATTAAGAACGATAATTTCAAGATGGATGATCCTTTCTTCAGCTTCAGACCAATTAACATAGATGGGTACGAGATGTATGTATGTGTTTATATTGGCGGAAGGCATGATTGCGTAAGAAGAATTGAATTGGTGTCAGTGGAATCATACGAATTTGAGAGCGCTCATTATGATGAGACTTGGGAGAAAAGGGCATTCGATATAAAGCGGATGCATGACGAATTCCTGATGCGTGAGGTCGGATTGGATAAAGCGAACATTGACACCGAAAAGCGCGAAAATTGGTATTCCGTCGAATGGGGGGATTTTCAATCCAGTATCTGCCTGAGATATGAGCCAGACATCTCCATAGCAATTAACTATACTAATCTAACTGAAGAAGACAAAAAAGAATTAGACGCATTGCCTGATGATATTTGTTGGAGTTAATAGATAATAAACTATGGAAAAGAACATAAAATCTGCCTCTGACTGGCAAGGAACTGACAAATATGCTGGAATAGACTCTTACGAAAAAGAGACGCTAAAGGCTGGGAGTGAACTATGCGCACTTGTTTCTTATGAAAAAAACGGGCAAATGAGGGCCTGCGAATATTTCTTCTCCAAGGAGGAACTCGAACTAGTGAATGGTGATGACAGAGATTTAAATCGCATGTTGCAAATTGCGCCATACAAAGACAACAAGACGCACATTTGTTCCTATCGAAACGAAATCGCAATGTTTAAATTGAAAAGAGACTTGACGATGGAGACTGGTAAAACGAGGGAAAATCCAGCCTATGGCGTCGGCGGTATGACTCAATATTACATTCCCGAAAAGGTGTTTAGTCGTTTAATCGCAGACAAAGAGAATGGGATGGAACGAGTCTCATTTGAGGATGGAAGTAATGCTAAGTTTTTGTGTAATAATATGATAGACGCCAAAGATTTTGATTTGATTCAAATCCGTCATGCCCAACTCCAGATGCGGCGCAACCTTTTCTGTGTCCAAAAAACGAAGTTGGAAACTATGGACATCATACAGAATTCCACAAAGAAAGAGGATGTGGATTTAGCCGAAAAAAATCTCAAAAAATTAGACAAAGACATTTCCGAATTCATCCGAATAATCAAGGATTCAATAAAACGATTCGGCAAAGTTCCTTCTCCGCTCTACGACAGCCTCAACAGGCAAATGGCGGAGGAGATTAAACTGCGGGAGGGCAGGGGGAACGTGTTGGTGCTAGGCAATGCGAAGGTTGAACAATCCTCTAAAGAAACGTCAGAGGTGGTGTTGGGGAATACGAGCCTCAACGTGTTGACCCTCGAAGATGATAAGGCGCAGTCAGTGGCAAAAAACCTCTTCAAGAAAATCGACGAGTATGATCCGAAAAAGGATTGGAACGGTATAGACGTGGAGAATCAGGGATTGGTGGACGTCATGAACATCAACCGCATCAACAAGGAGTGTCAAAAGGTGATGGCGGAGGAGGCAATGAGGTCTTGTGACTTCCAACCCTTGGAACGCATCGCCCTGATAACTTCCGACGGGGAGATCAAGGAATATCGCCTGACCGAACTCTTCGATGAGCAGTCCGTGCAGAAGATACGCTCGGCGCAGAACGGTCAGCTGACCGAACCGCTCCTGATGAAGAACGGGCAGACGATGAAACTGATGATGCTCGGCAACAAGGCGCATCTATTCCTCGCTCAACCAAAGGAGAGCCTCAGTGCTACACTGGACAAGATGAAACTTGTTGACACAGAACGGAAACGTCTCCTGAATGGCGAGGTTATTGCGTATAATCATACTCATGTGAAACTGGATAAAGACCTGAACTGCATTGTTTCGGGTGCGTTGGGTAGGCTTTCCCCTCCGGTTAAAATGCAGACGCATACAGAGAAGTTGTCAGCGCCGAGGCATAAGAACCAGGGAAAGAATTGTGGTCATTCATTGTAAGGCCATCTAGACAAAACTTAATATACTAAAAGAGAGCGCCTTCAATCCAATTGGATTGAAGGCGCTCTCCTTGTTGGAGGGTAGGGGACTACCTCTTGATGACTTTGGTAATCATGTCTCTTACAACAACTATGTATACACCACTGTGCCATGTTGTCGCATCGATGGATATGTGACCAGACACTTTGCCTTCCTTCACTTTCAGACCTGCTTCGTCGATCACCTCATAAGGGAGGCTCTCTTTAGCATTGGAGACGATCTCCAAGGAAGATTCGACCACTGACGGATATACATCCACGTAGGTGGCAACTTCTGGCATTTGGAATTCGATTGGTTCGTTGTTGTCCGTAAATGCCGCTCCAACCATGTAGGAACGTACTGTGCTCTTGTCAATGTACAGGGCAGAGTCTGACATTGTGGATTTGCATATGCCGTCCGTCACTTCCAGTACTATCTTGTAAGTGCCTGCATTGTAGAAGTAGCACTCTGGGTTTTGCGACTTGCTGGTCAGACCCTCTATGCCTACACTTCCACCAAATGTACTGTAGTAATTAAGATTGAGTGGTTCTATCAGGTGCCATTTGTAAGAGATGTCAGCGCTGCTTTTTACGTCGCTCGACGCCTCCGAAAGGAAAGACACCTTGCTCCCCTGATTGAGCCGCACGCTGTTTTCGGTCTTCCCCATTGGGTACTCGCTGGCTCCATCCACAATGTATTTGAACGAAGAGGAGAAATGATCAACCACAAAATGCACTACCTTCTTGGATGTCGCCCCTGTTGCGATGACATGTCTTGTGATGGTCACATCGAATGATTCTCTAGGGTAAAATATTGCTAAGCCATCTTCAATTAGAGACTCGTCATTTTCTATGACGGATCCTTTCCCTATCAATTGGTCGTTTGACACAGAACTTTTCACGGCATAAAGCGATATGAAATTTTGTGTGCTTAACGAATAAGAGTATCTGTATACGTCCGACCTCGGATTTTTATAGGCAATTCTGGTGAATTTGTCCCCGTCGCATATCGTGTCAAGCAGTACTAACTCGTCGTCGGTGATGAGTGGCGCGATATCAGTTTTCACTGTAAAGACTTTACTGGTGTCCGCTCCGCAGTCATTCACTCCAATAACTCGATAGTGAACGATGAGTGCGGTGTCGGAGATTCTCATCTCATACAGATTCGTGGTGTTGCGTTCCATCGTCTCTACCGTATTCCATTCGTTGAGGTCATGGCTTTTCTGCCACAGCACTCTATCCGCATTGAATACACTGTCCTGCAGGTACATAGGAAGACTCGCGGTTTTCAAGACGCTTGTTTGCGTATGATCCAGTCCGAATTCATCCAATTCCGAATCACTATAGTTCGTAGTGATACCCGACGTGGTCACCAACGATTTGATGGTGATGGTCAGTTCATTGCTTTTTGACATGTATAGCATGGTTTTGGAATAAGCCAATCTTCTATAGGTCGTCGGCACATCTATCACCGAAGGCGTGTAATACTTGCCGGTAGCATCATCGATGTTGATGAAGTCCGCTGTACGTTCGTTTTTGTATTGCCATTGATAGGAAATCGGTCCAGCGTAATCTAATCCACCCTCTAATTCTGTCGCCACAATCGGAGAGATCTTGGAACCCCCACATAGTATGGTGTCCCCATCGATGCTAATCACACCGCCCTTAAATGGATTGAGAACAAAAGGCTCGACACAGTATGACTGTTTGGCGTAGATCTCAAGTATACTGTCCTTGTATACGTCGTATTTGTATGGCAAAAGTATGCTGTTCGAACTTGCGATAGGCATTTCACCATCTCCGGAAAAATAATAACTTTCGTCAAAATTCCTTGATCCTTGAATGTTCAGCACAACACTGCTGTCGCTAACATTACTTTCGACCGTCATCGATAATTCTTTGCTGTAGTCGAATTTGTATACATGTTGTCCTTCAAGTTTAAGTGTGTTGCTTGAATCCTTAACGCATCCATTGTCTGCCACTCTGAATATTGACATTGTGACATCTGCGGTAGTGCGCAGATTAGCCTCAAATTCACCTACTCGCTCATTGTTGTTCACGTACCAAGTGTATTTAATTTGTTCTGGATGTGAGCCTCCCAACACTGATCCGTTGATTTTGATTGTGCTTTCAATACAAGGTTTGTAGTTCTCCGTCGTAATGATGTTTGTGTTCTCGATAATGGCCGGTTTGTTGTAGGCTGTGACGTAAATAACCTCACTTTGGCAAGTCTGGCCTGTCGAATCCGTCACAAAGTGAATGAATGGATAATTCATGCTGTCTCCCTCGAATCCTTCCATTTGGATACTCTTGCCGATGACGGAGATTGTGTCGTCGCCAAGTGTCCAGTATTCCGATGATGCGAGGGAATCCTTCTCTGCCACCACTTTGGCGGAGAATATGCCAAGCGGGCATTTGAAATCATCGAATGACAAATCCTCCGGACTCACATCCGCCTTGGAGCGGATGTCGACGAACACGATTCCTGAGGTGTCCACATTGCACATGTCCGCAACAATTCTTCTAAAGTAGGAACCCGTTTTGAAGAACTTCGCAGGAAGTTGGAGGTCTTCCTCCGTGCCATCCACAATGTCCGAAAAGTCTTCTTCCTTGCCGGTGAGGCTGATTTGCCATAGGAAGCTCTTTTCTCCATTACCGCCTGAAAGTGTACCGCCCTTGATCTCCAAATCGGAGTTCGGACAAATCGCCATAGGTGCGATTGGTGTGGCCTGATCCAACTTAGGAAGACTATCCACATAGAAATAATAGAAGTCGCTGAAACAACCTGTCTCCTTGTCCTCGCTTTGTACGCCATAATAGTCTGCCGGCATACTAGAGAATCTTCTTATTATATTTTCATCTCCTTCTCGGTGCCAATACTTTTCTTCTGTGATAGAAGTGCTATCCACACTGAAAAGAACTGAAATGGCATACCAATGGTAAGTTTTCTCATACTCATCCTTATAGATGGTGAGTCTCACCTCCTCTGCATTGCAGCTGTCGCTGTTTTGGTAGATGCTCGGTATATTGTTCGTGCGATATAGGATGATTTGTACTGGCTCACTTACTACCTCCTCGCACTCGTCCGCATATTTGCATCTGACGTTGATGGTGTTATTGACAGTCTTGTCAAGACTGTCGGTCAGCCATCCCACATATAAACTATCAATTGCATAGGCTGTTTCCCATTCTTCTCCGTTGATATTGTACTGCCATGTCACATTATATGCTCCATAGACTTTGCCACCGCTTGCGGGAAGATTCTTTTTCACGTATGGCAAGGTGTCGTAAGCACAGAACTTATCCTTTGTTCCATTCAAGGATATTGTACCAGGAGCAAGTCTCTTGTAATGTGTCAGTGCAAGCACATTACTGTAGCGAACCCTGCCCTTGTCATTCGTCGCCACACGACGGATCAGCAACGGCGTGCTGTCGGTGATGGTGATGGAGGAAATCTCGTTGATGACATCCGCGGAGAGTCCTGTTCCCGTCTCACCTTCTATTTTGCTCCATCCTGTCCTGCTGTCACTACTACGTTTATACTGCCATGTGTAAGTCCATTTCATCTGTCCATATACAGGAGAAACGTATGTTCCGCTGGCAGGTGTCTCGTTGATGATGTCGGAGTAGATGCCGTTGTGGCAAATGATCGAATCCGAGATATAGATGGTTCCACCGTTCGACTCCGTACCATACTCGAACGGAATGGCCACCGCCTCGCCGATACACTCCTCGCGTCTCGCCTTCGCATAGATGTACGCTCCTTCTCCCGCTTTCTGCTCTGCAATCTCACTTGTCAGCGTAAAGGAGCACCTACTACTACCGTCAGCAAGCACTTCTGTACATTCCGGATCCAAATACCAGATAAGATCCACATACTGGTCATTACAGAGGAAGAAAATTGAATCCCCAATCTCATATCCACTTCTGATGGCATCTTCTTTTACCCTATAAGAAGTCACCTCAGGTGTGAACGCATATGTCGTTACCGTATCGGGGTCCAGTTTTTTGTTGAACAAAGAGAGAACAAGCTCGTTGCTCGCAAGCGATGAACATCCGTCGTCCAACACCCTTCTCACCCTGTACGTGCCATCCAATTCTCCATACTCTGTTTTTACCTTGTAAGGATCACTACCCGCAAACTGATTCTGAGAGTAATCATACTCCATATCCTTGACCCAATCCCCATTGTCCTTCTGGTATTCGTAATAGGTCTTGAATCCTCCAGGATAACTCTTGTCATACAACCATGGTCCTATGTAATCTTTATATTTAGTCCAATAGTCGGGCAACGGATCTTCGAGATACCCAAGTATCTGATTCGGCATCTCCCCAAGACAATAATTCTTCTTGCCACCCTCTACCGTGATATCTCCGGCCAATCCTCCAGGGTTGGTTAAGCCATCGGCGTATAAAGCGTTGCTGACACTCTCAAGTGTAGGCACGACATATATGGTGACGGTGTCACTGTACAGAAAGTTCTCTATGCCACCTGCCACTACGCTTGTCCTTCTATATATTCGGACGGGCTGTCGCTCTCCCGATCTATTGATCAGACTCAGTACCGCATTGGTCGTGTCGAGACGCACCTCAGGGGTTGTCACGTTTACCGATGTTCCGCCATCGACTTTCCTATTAATCATCGTAGGTTTGGTGGCATTCTTATTTAAAAAGAACCAAGTGAAGGTGGCGTTAGGCGCATAGTCGTCACTTGCGATCTGGATATCCTTCGTGCCGCTGCATATCCAGTAGTTGCCCTTCTCTGGATCGTGATCTTCTATGTAGATATGACCACCCGTCTGGTTGTACACATAGATGTCGATAGGCATCTTGTTTGCGCTTGGA
>JAFXPK010000004.1 GCA_017527905.1 Paludibacteraceae bacterium | reverse complement strand
GAACAGCATCGACGACGACAAAGGCAGGGTGGTCTTCTCCGTGGACAAGGATGCGCCATTGCCGTTCGACGACGACAAGTCGCCGTTCACTTCCAACGCCATCAACAAATACTACACCACGTACGGAACAAGCTTCCGCTACAACGTGCCTTGGTTCGCCCTGACGGAGAACGCCACGGGACAGATCATCGCCACCTTCGAGGGCGGGGACAACTCCGTCGGACCGAACGTCATCGAATTCATCTGCCGATCCGCCAAACAGACCGTCACACTGCCAGCGGAACTCATCGGCAGCAACACTTTCCGCATCCAGATCTTCGCCAGCGAAGTCGACAAGCGTCTGGACATCTACGCCATGGCGAAGGCCAACGGCGCAGAAACCTGCACCAACCTCACACTAGGACGGGCCCATCTCGCCACGCTACGCAACGAGACCAAGACGCTCCACATCGTGCCGGTGCTAGGCGCGAAGGTGGACAAGGAGGCCATCCAGCAGAAGTTGGACGAGACCTACCTGCCGTTCGGCAAGAAGTTCGAGGTCGTCATGGAGGAGAACTTCGGGACAGAGAACGATCCGGAATTCGAGTTCCTCAAGGACGGACTCGCCATAGAGGGTTCCGGCTTCATGAAGACGGAGACTGCGGAGATGACCCAACTGAAGAACCTATACAACACGAACGTAGGCTTCAAGCAGAACAACACCAACAGCGCCCAAGCCGACCACGCCTACATCTTCATCCTGCCGAAGGCCGAGACGGGAGATGTGATGGGCGACATGCCGCGCTGCAAGCCGGTGGGCTACATCTTCCTCGACGGCAACACGGACATCCCGTCCACCGTAGCCCACGAGATAGGGCATGGTGTCTTCGCCCTCGAGCACACCTTCGAGTTCGGCGGGGCGAAGCAGGGAGAGACCTGCAAGCAGTCCAGCCGTTCCAACCTCATGGACTACTGCTCACCGCAAGGCAACTACCTCACCGCCTGGCAGTGGAATCTGCTGGATACACACAAGGACTATGTGATACCGTTCTTGGAGAAGGATGAGGATGGAGCATTCCAATGGAGAGACTTCACATGGGTGTCAGATATAGCTGTAGGTATAGCCCCAGATGCCGAGGAAAGATCTGTAGAAGACCAAACCGATTTATTCATTAAAATACATTCCATTCTACGCAACGGACTTTCCGACAAAATACACCAAAAAGATGCTGTTCCTACATTTACATTTGATGATAACGGGGTAATAATTACTGATTTATTTATCAACAACCCGAAATCCTTTAAATTACCAATGAACAAAAAAACCTTCTTTGTAGAGAGAAGCTATGACATACCATCTATTGGCTATACAAATATGATGTTATTATCCTACAAAAACAATCCCCAAATATCCGACTACAAGATATCTGAAAAGGAAGAGATGAGAAGCGCAAAAAGCCGAGTAAAAGCGGGATTTTACTTTAAAGACGGAATTTCATTTGGTATCATATCATTTTTTGCGGAAGACCATTCAATCGACGCAATATTGGAAATAATATTGCATGAAGAAAAAGATTTCGACAAAGCCCAAGACGAATTCATGGAATGGGTAAATTATCTGTTGTTTGAGCATAACCAATCGAATGAATTCCATTGGTTGGCCTCTCTTTCCCCTGTAAGGGGAACATATCGAGACCAGATTGTCCAGCAAAAAGATTTCTTCGTTTCATACGACAAACAAGTAAAATCAGGGGGAGACAGAGGAACTGAAATTTTCAACAAACTGCTTAATCAAAAATTCCTCGCACGAGCATATGACGAGTTAGCGAATGACATAACTGAAATGCATAGAAACACAAAGTGTAAAATACCCTATAGCCAATACAGTGCACCATATTGCTCCTACAAAACCCAATTAAAGTCAAAGACAATAGAATCTAAATTTGGATTCCTAATGTATGGCGAAAATCGAACAGAAAAAGAAAGTGAAATAGATTTTTCGAACATTGACGCATGTTTGTATAAAGACGGTCAAAGATCTTTCGGATTGATCATTTATGCATCATATAGTCAGATAGAAACTATAATATATGTGGAAATCGATAAAAATCTAAACGAACAGCAAGCCATAAAACGCATAGAAGAGTGGGTTGAATATTTTACTGTAAAAGAAAACATTATGCCAATACACATTGTGGAAAGAGACAATAATGGCAAGTTACTACACCCTCACAAAGTAGATGAAACACCAAACTATACGAAAGCCCTATATCAGGGAAAAAATATTAATAGTAAAGACAATGTCTATGACAACTACCAATTCATGTACATAAAACCATCGGAAACGTACAGTGTGAATCTGTCAGCAGAGGGTTTCAAATTGAACGAGTTGGAATTCAAATCCTCCTCATCAAGCATAACAGTGAAAAGGAACGGTTCAAACGAATCCAATAAAACCATATCTATTTCCGTGACATGCAATTCAATTCCTACAAATAAGGAGGAAATCCCGCACATTAAAGTGTCGAAATCAGGGGAAGTAATATACAAACTATTTGTCATTCCTTGCGAGCGTCAAGAATACAGGATGCATGTGAGAGTCTTGAACGGAAAAGATAAAAACGGGAATATCACAAAATGTCAGGAATTTAATTACGAAGCCGTCAAAAAATCATTAAACGAGATTTACAATCCAGTTAATATCTATTTCAAGTTCGACGAAAAAGCTGAAATAATCTCTAACTATCAATTTGGAGTGGGAAAAGGAGAAGAATTCGCTACTGAAAATTATTCTGATGATTTTTATAGTATTCTGATTGTGCCTTCCGATTACATATTAAAAGTACCAGGCAAGAATAATTCGAGATATATATCCGGATATGCACGAACAAATGCCTCATATCCAAGCATGAATCAATATGGAAGGCATGCGTCCGTACTGTCAAAATACAGCAAAGATTACACCACGCCTCACGAAGTTGGTCATCTTATATTTGGATTGCTGCATCCGTTTGACATGATAGAACTGCCAGAGTACAGTTCAGGAAATGATAGCAGGAATGTAATGGATTACGCTGACCCTTCCCTCGAAGAAGCAATCATCAGAGCCTATGACATACTACATATCAATAAATATAAAGGATATAATGCGTTTGGACGTAGGAGGTAACAAATAAAAACATCATTGCTTTTTTTGCGCATATTCCGAATTAAAAGGGTTGATATGATTAGACTATTCCCCAGGAAGACGACAACGAAACAATCATGGGGGAAGAGATGTATAAAACATTGAATATAAGTTAATTAGAATAAAATGACAGCAACCGTATTGTACATGGACAGGTGGAATTATTCCATTGAGATAATTGATGGCATCTATTTAATATCAGTTTGTTTTTGCAATGAAATAACAGATTATAGTGTTTACTACACAATGACACAGAGCGAGATAGAGCAGCCGTACGAGTCACTGGGATATTTGGCTGATAACATTAGAGAAAACAAAGAAGCCTACGAGAATCGGAAGTTCAGACTTTGCAAGGATATAGAGTATGATTTTTCAAAAACAATCTGGAAATGAAATCGATTTAGAAAATATATTCATCATGAATTATCATCTTTATTTAGAAACTCTATTACAATAATATAAATAACAAAAAAAGAACAAACAATAGCTACCATGGATAAGATAACCAATTTTGAATGGTATAATGACCAATCCCTTGTAAAAAAATTCGACAAGGAAGATTTCCTGAGGAATGGGCTTTCTTTCGAGGAAAATTTCTGGTATACTTCATCGATAGAAGATTTTAAAAAACATACGGTTGGTATAAGATGGGAAGATTGCGACCAGGGGAAACACACGGTAACCAATATAAAAATTGCGTTGCCATGTCCTACCATGGATAAAATTCTTGTCGTGCCAGAGGAGAAAATAGGAGAATTCAACTATAATTGTTTCTTATTCAATGCAGATGGAAGTTTATATAAGGAAGTTATAGTTCCAGACAGAGTCCCTCATTTCAAGTCGAGAAGAGGATGGGATTCTCCCACTTTTGTTCGACAAATACGTTGGGTGGAAGATGCAAATGATGATTTTTCAATGGAGCTTGAACTATGTGGAATATATGACGGCTGTTACGAGTTCAGATTGTTTAATCCCCAGACTGCCGAGTTTGGCGAATGTACAAACTATGGCGAGTATTAATATTTTCACATCACACCAACTGCATTAGATAATGAATTCTATGTGAGAGGAATAATTTTAATCGATGTGGTCTTGAAAAAACAACTCATCAGTGGTTGTCGGCGGGGATGAAGAACAGAGGCTATTAGTGGAGGATTAATTCCACAAAGCACAAAAAACAGCCACCTCGTCAACGAAGAAATAAGGAATAACAAAAAACGAATAATAATATGCTAAAAACAAGAACCCTATCCAGGCTGCTCCCGCTGCTGTTTCTGCTGTCCTTCGTGTCGCAAAGCGGATATGCGGGCATACCGGGCTACACATCAATGGCTTCAAAGACTTCAAATAATTCGGGCATCATGAAGGAATACGTCAAATGATATACCTAGGCAAAAAGGAAGGCAATGTGAATCATTTAATTAAAAAGTGATTGCAGATGGGAAAGAATAGTTTGATAAACAAAAAAACATTTAGGATATCCATTGGCTATTTTTGTTCGTTATCTTTGATAATGTTTGCTTGGATAAACCACACAATAATTGAATATGACATCTAAAGAAAAAGACATATCGAGTAAGAATATCGAGTCACTGGGCAAGGCCTTCATTTATGTGATAATACTACTTTTAATCCTTTTCATGCCTGAAGCAATGAACCCGGACAGCTGGCCTGTCGCAACATGGATTAAGAGATTGGGACATATGCCGCTTATAATCGCATTTTGTTTTATCTCATTGATTATCATATGTATTATAGGGCAAGCGACAAATAAGGATATCAGAATTGCAATCACCGTCTTTCTGGGAATAGAAGTTGTTGCGCTCTTCGTCTTAGTCAGCATTGCGGCATTAAGTTTGGCATTCTTCAGAGGGGAGTTCCTTCTATCTCCCATCATTTGTTTTTTGCTTAACGCATTGCTTTATGCCTTGTTACTTTATTCCTTCTATTACAAAGAATTAAAAAAAACATAATATAACTAATCGACTTATAAAGACACAAAACCGCATAACATGAGATGGATTCGATGAATCATGGGAAAGCGGCAAATGGATTGGCTGACGCAAAAGTGTACAATTAAATATAAACATAACTAGTAAAATGAAACTTTTGGGAACATTAACAATCAAGCTGATTTTGAATTTGATTGTGATTATCATTTGGGAATATATAAATTCAGGACCAGAATTGTACGAAGGATCTGATTCATTTGTCGACGCGTTTCTTGTTGTTCCATTTACATTGCAATTCCTTTTAGAATTGTTTGTAATATATATTTTCTGTAATAAACCGAAAGTTTCCAACTATCTGGTTGTCGCCAATGTATTAGGAATAGATACGTTATGGTATTTTTTTATGATTATTTTTTTCAGTCAAGATTTCTTGTCTGTTAGTTCCTTCCTGATTGTTGTAGCAATCAAAATTTTGGTATTAAAAAAAGCCTTTACGGCATGATTGCACGGACAGACAAGTACAGAACAACAAGCATGACAAAAAGATTATATCATCTCGCATTAAGCGTATTGTTTTGCCTCCTCATACTCGCAGGATGCAAGACAGGGACAGACGTCCAAGAGGCTGCTCAATACCGCAAGAATTTCAGGGCGAAACTGGAGTCAAGCAAACAACTGACCTTGCCGTACAAACTACGAATGGACACCCATGCGTTGGATGAAGACCCCTCCTACCACGCAGAGTTCGATTACGCTTGGCATGAACTATTGGCCTACATTCTCAACCACACGTCTGACTCCACCAAGAATTCATTCCCGGCATGCAACCACATAGTCGGGTATTTACCAGACACCTCCAAATACTTCACCCTATTAGCCATGGACCTCGAGACGGATGAGACATTAGGCTACATCCTCACCTTCGATAAAAACTTCGAGCCCATCTCCTCACAATGCATGCACAACCATTATTCCCTGGAACTAGTGGAAGATGTTCTGACAGACGAGAACTATTTCACCATCGACAACGACCTGAAAATCCACTACTACTTCCACAAGAGAACCTACTACAAGGACGACGCAATCCCCATTGAACGGTATGGGGAGGAGGAATACGAGAACCATGGGTACATAGACAGTAATGGCGTGATCATCTACGACACAATAAATGAAGTGACCCTGAAATGCGAAATTAATAGGCTATAAAGCCGAAGGAACCCTCTACGAATTTGAGAATAGAGAATAAAATAGTAAATTCGCGGACAGAAAACAAAAGGAAAAATTTATGATAACTGCTTCAGACATTGTAGTACAATTCGGCAAACGAATACTTTTTCAAGATGTGAACCTCAAATTCACAGGTGGTAACTGTTACGGAATCATCGGTGCCAACGGTGCCGGCAAATCAACCTTCCTGAAAGTCGTCAGCGGAGAGTTGACCCCGACCAAGGGAACCATCACCATCGCTCCGGGCGAGCGTCTCTCCGTGCTCAAACAGGACCACTTCCAGTTTGACGAATGCACCGTCATCGAGACTGTTCTGCGCGGACACGAACCGCTCTGGAACGTGATGCAGGAGAAGGATGCGCTCTACGCCAAGGAGGACTTCTCCGACGCGGACGGCATACGCGCCTCTGAACTAGAGGAGAAATTCGCCGAGATGGACGGATGGAACGCCGAGAGCGACGCCGCCGCACTATTGAGCGGATTGGGCATCAAGGAAGACCTGCACTACAAACTGATGAAGGAGCTCAGCGGTAAGGAGAAGGTCCGCGTATTGCTCGCGCAAGCGCTCTTCGGCAAGCCGGACAACCTGTTGCTCGACGAGCCTACCAACGACCTCGACCTCGAGACCGTCATGTGGTTGGAGAACTACTTGGCTGAGTTCGAGAACACCGTGTTGGTCGTATCCCACGACCGTCACTTCCTCGACGCGGTCTGCACGCACACGGTGGACATCGACTACGGAAAGATCACCATGTTCGCCGGTAACTACAGCTTCTGGTACGAGTCCAGCCAGTTGGCCCTCCGTCAGCAGGCACAGCAGAACAAGAAAGCCGAGGAGAAGCGTAAGGAGTTGATGGAGTTCATCCAGCGATTCAGCGCGAACGTGGCGAAGTCTAAGCAGACAACCAGTAGAAAGAAGATGTTGGAGAAGTTGAACATCGAAGAGATCCAACCATCCACACGTAAATACCCGGGCATCATCTTCACGCCGGAACGTGAGCCGGGCAACCAGATCATCGAGGTGAACGACCTCTCCTACACCACGCCAGAGGGCGACGTGCTCTTCAAGAACGTCAGCTTCAACGTGGAGAAGGACGACAAGGTGGTCTTCCTCTCGCATGACCCAAGGGCGATGACCGCCTTCTTCGAGATCATCAACGAGAAGCTGAAGCCAACCACAGGAACATACAAGTGGGGCGTGACCATCACCTCCGCCTACCTGCCGTTGGACAACACCGATTTCTTCAACACGGACATGAAACTGGTGGATTGGTTGGCGCAATACTCGCCAGACACCAACGAATCGTTCGTGAGGGGATACCTCGGCAGGATGCTCTTCTCCGGCGAGGAAATCTACAAGAAAGCCAGCGTGCTTTCGGGAGGTGAGAAGATGCGTTGCATGATCTCCAGGATGATGCTGAAGAACGCCAACTGCCTCGTGCTGGACTCTCCGACCAACCACCTCGACTTGGAGTCCATCCAAGCCTTCAACAACACGCTGAAGACGTTCAAGGGGAACATCCTCATGTCGTCCCACGACCACGAGTTCATCCAAACGGTCTGCAACCGTGTCATCGAGCTCACCCCTAACGGTGCGATCGACAAGCGCATGGACTACGACGACTACATCCTCAGCGACGACATCAAAGCGCTGAAAGAGAAATATTACGCGAAATAATAATCACACAAGCAGGGAGGAGGCGTGACCACACGTCTCCTCTTTTTCAATCAATAGGAGGGAGAAAGATGAGAAGGAATGCAACAATAGCCGCATGTTTAGGCGCCATGGCCCTATTCTCCGCCTGCAACGGCGGTCATCAGAACCGTTTCAAAGAGCAGCAGGAGACGCAGCAAGCGGAAGCCACCATCAACTACGAGCGATTCGACCAGGTCATCTACGAGCTGGACAACTGCATCCACAGACCCGCTGTGGCTGGCGACTACGACCGGTTGAAGGTGAACATTCCAGACGAAGACTCCCTTTGCCTAGGGCAGAAGATCGAGCAAATCAAAGGGAAGTATCCGGAGCAGTTCAAGCACTACCTCATGATGCTAGGCGAATTGTCCAGCGGATACGACGTCGCCGACGAGACACTCTTCTACCTCTTCCTCTCCAACGAGGCCTACCACGACCTTTACAAGGATTGTCAGGAGAAGTACCAAGAGGTGTCCGACCTCAACGCCTACTTCACGAAAGCCTTCTCACGGGCGCAACAGCTCATCCCTGGCTATGAGATACCGCAGAACATATTCTACATTTTTTCGGGTTTCGGAGACTATCTGAGCATCGACGAGAACACGCTATACGTGTCGCTCGAATACTTCCTCGGGGAGGACTACAAGAACTACCAATACGTGCCGGGCATCTACCAATACCAGATCAAGAACCTGAAGCGTGAGCGGATGGTGACGGACGCCATCTACGAGTGCACCTGCGAGCACTTCCCTCTTGAGATCGAGGCGGGGAACCTGCTCGACAACCTGCTCTACTTCGGCAAGATGCTCTACATCACAGAGGCCATCCTGCCACAGGAAGACGAGAAGAACATCATGGGCTATTCGAAGGATGAGTGGGAATGGTGCGAGAAAAACGAGGCGAGCATGTGGAACTACCTCCGGGAGAATAACCTCCTGTTCGAGACCGACAACAAGATCATCACAGACTTCGTCATCATGGCAGGCTCCACCAAGTACTTCTCCACCGAAAAATACACCGCTCCGGGAAGGGCCGCCGTATGGTTGGGTTGGCAGATCATCGCGCGATACATGGAGCGCAACCCGAACTTGAGTCTGACAGACCTGATCCACGAGAACAACTCGCAGAAAATCCTGCAAGGTTCAAGGTATAATCCATAAAAAACATCAATAGGGGAAAGAGTAAAATCGCCCGAAAAGAGCGGTTTTAAACGCACCAGAGGCCATCAAGCCTCCGACGTGGTCATCGTATGCACACCTGCATTTTAGGCACGTAGAACGCGCCGTTTCGTTTCTTCAGTTTATAGGCGGAAGTGCGATGAGGGAAGACAATCTTAACGACCGCGGACTCCTCCATTTCCAGTGTCTGGTCCAATGCGAACAACGCAGGCCAATTCTTCGCCTCGACAGACATCTTATCATAGCCTTCCGAGACAGGTATCTCCAGGAAAAACTCATGACGAGGCAAGCCATACGCGCATCGGTTCTCCACCTCGAACGGATCGAAGAGGAAGTTCTGCTTCGGGTAAGACTCGAACTCGGCGCGAGGGATCACGCCAAAGACAAAGCCGCAAGTACGCAGGACAATGCTATGGAAATACGTAGGCACATACGTGTGGTAATAACCTGAAGAGTCGGTGGTGAAAAGCACATCGGAGCCACAGGCGGAGGTGCGGTCCTTCCTTCCGCTACGGAAGTGCATATGGACAGGCATATTGACATGGGGCGTACCGTTGTTGTCCATAATCCTACCATACATAGGGCGCACATTCAGTTGGAGGTGGTCGGTCAGTTCCTCCCCACCTTTCATGTTCTCATACGTGATCAGCGTATCGTTCGAGTAGACCACGTAGACGACGTGATCCTTGTGCGTCATATAGGTGAGCGTGCCATGGTGGTCCGTCATGCGGGTGTCAGGGAAGAAATTATCCTCCAGTTGAATCTCCACAGGGTGGTTCATCGGTTCACCGAAGGCGTCGAAGAACTCGATGACGATGCGCACCGAATCGGCGTGGATGGCATGAGCGGAATCAACCGCTATGGAATCCGCCACCAGCGAATCGGAGAGCAACAAGTTCTGGGAGGTGCAGTCCGCCACAGAGGACTCCGCACCATCTTGGCCCACATTGAATCCATCCGAGCACGAGAGTGCGAACAGAGGGAGGACCAAGGGTAAAAAGAGGATATATCTCGCCATATCACAAAAAAAGGACACCCCGAAAGGAATGTCCCTTTAAACCTTTAAAATTCAAAAATTAACCATTCTTTCTAGGACGCTCGATGCTGATCTCCTCGATGATATCACCATCTTCGAAAACGCCCGTCTGCTTGGTTCCGCTAGCGAACGTGTAGACACCGTTACCGTGTTTCTTACCGTTCTTGAATTCGCCTTCGTATCTATCGCCGTTGGAGTAAGTGTATACACCAACGCCCTCTGGCTTACCATTCACGAAAGGACCCTCGTATACGTCACCCGTAGGGTACGTGAACTTTCCTTGTCCTTCACGAACGCCTGCCTTATATTCGCCTTCATAGACAGAACCGGACTTAAACTTGTAAGTTCCCTTTCCCTCGAATTTACCGTCAACGAAGTTGCCAGTATACGTTTCACCACTTTCGAAGGTGAATGTACCGAAACCATTTCTGCATTTCCCTTTACATTGTGCATTCGCCTCAATGCCAGTAAGAGCAAGGATTGCGACAATCGCCAAAATTTTTGCTTTCATGTTTATCCGTTCCTTTTTGTTTTTTTAGTATCGCGAATATAAGAAATTTCACGTAAAATACAACCAATAACCAATTTTTTATTTGTTTTTTCTCAAATAAAAGTAAAAATCGGGCATACTTCCATTGTGATTTATCATTAAAATGATATTTAAAAGATATACTTTATTATTTTATGAACAAACTTTCATGCGATATGAAACATGTCAAGTGGCAAGCTATGAGTTATGAATTAAGAATTAAGAGTCTCAGGGATGGATTCAAGAGGATTCGTTCACAAGAGACAATACGGCGGGGGCAATTGCCACATTGGGCATTCAGACCATTTACTATTTACGATTTACTATTTCTAAGATGTGGAAGGACTGAGCGTTTTTATCACTTTTTATTAAAGTGCTTATTATCAATATACACCTCCAATAGTTTCGTGCGGCCCTCCTCATTCATCGGCGTGATCATGATATCCGCCACGGCGGCAGGCACGAGACAACTGTTTCCCTTGGAGAGATGGACCTCCCTGATCAGCGGCATATCACCGTCGAAACCACGGGTAGAGAGCACCTTGATGGTACAATTTCCCTCCAGGCACATGTAAATGATGAAAGAGTCATATTTGAAGAGTTTGCGGTGGAATCCCCTATTGATTTCCAACAGTTTAACCGTAAAGAACTGGCATTCGGAGATGCAGACAGGCTTGTTCAGTTTACGTTCATACTCCGTCTTGTAGTTCTCCACCACGTTGTAGTCGATCGCGTCCTTCGCCAGCTCGGTATGCAGTTCGCGCGGTTGTCCGTCCAAGCCCAGACGTCCGTAATCGTAGATACGATAGGTCACATCACTGCTCTGCTGCACCTCGGCGATCAAGGAACCGCCACAGATCGCATGCACGCGGCCCGCAGGGATAAAGAAGACATCCCCGCTCTTGACAGGATACTCCTGCAACACCTCGCAGATGGAGTGGTCCTCCACCCGCTTCCCGTACTCATACTTGGAGATGCTGGATTTGAAGCCGCAATAGAGCTTCGCCTCCGGGAGCGCATCCATGACGTACCACATCTCCGTCTTGCCGAAGCAACCGTGACGTTTCATTGCCAGCTCGTCGTTCGGATGCACCTGCACGGAAAGGTCATGCGCGGCGTCGATGAACTTCACCAGCAAAGGGAAGGTGACCCCGTACATGGAATAGACCACCTTACCCAGCAGCAGTTCCCTGTACGAACCGACCAGCTCGTTCAGTTTCACCCCCTTCAACGGACCATTCGCCACGACAGACTCGCTGTCGCGGACCGCACTGATCTCCCAACTCTCCCCTATTTTATCATCTTCGGAAGGCGTTAGTTCTTTAAAGGGTTTCAAGCGATTTCCGCCCCACACCAATTGGTGGAGATTCAGCTTAAAAAGCAAAGGATATAGTGTTTCCATTCTAACATTCATCAATTACAAGAATCAACTGGCGGCAAGCGCACTTACGCAAAGCCTAGCATCCATTAAAGCATCACGACACAGAGGCGCATTCCCTAGTTCCGTCCAAAACGGAGTATTTACTGTTGTTACTAATAAATTCCGGCACCATCTCCTTCAGTTTCGCCACGATGGCGAAATCGTCGCAAGAGGACAATATTTCCTGCAACTCGGAGATCTGCGCATTCAACTTAGCCGAATCACACGGACATATCTTAGCCTTGAGGATCTTCGGGTGGGAAGTCGGAGAGGCCTTTTCACGGTCGGAGAGCACCTCCTCGTACAGTTTCTCGCCTGGGCGAAGACCAATCTCCTTAATCTCTATGTCCGACGCACGGGACAACCTGATCATGCTGACAGCCAAGTCGTATATCCGCACAGGCTTACCCATGTCGAAGAGATAGATCTCACCATTCTCACCGATAAGCGAAGACTCCAACACCAGGGAGCACGCCTCCGGGATGGTCATGAAAAAGCGTACGATATCCTTGTGGGTCAACGTGACAGGACCGCCCTCCTCGATCTGCTTACGGAAGAGAGGGATAACGGAGCCACTCGAGCCCAAGACATTGCCGAAACGGGTGGTAATGAAAGAGGTGGACGAATTGGTGGAAGACTGCACATACATCTCCGCCAAGCGTTTGGTAGCCCCCATCACATTGGTAGGGTTAACCGCCTTATCGGTCGAGATCATCACGAAACGCTTCACACCGAACTCCACAGAGAGGTCCGCTATCAACTTCGTGCCAAACACATTCATGCGCACCGCCTCATAGACATTCTCCTCCATCAGCGGCACATGCTTGTAAGCGGCGGCATGGAAAACGATTGTCGGGCGCACCTCCGAGAAGAGATGCCTCATGCGCACCTCGTCCCGCACGTCCGCCACAACGAACTGCAGTTTGCCGGAAGAGACAGCATCCGAGAAGTCGCGGGACATCTCAAACTGCATATCGAAGGTAGGCGTCTCAGCCTGATCGAGGGAGACCACCTTCTTCACGTCGCAGCGCAGCACCTGCCGCACGATCTCCTGCCCGATGGAGCCGGAAGCGCCCGTGACCAGCACCACCTGTCCTTTCAGGAACGTGCGCACCTCCTCCCCTTTCAGGAAGATCGGGTCACGACCGAGCAAATCCTCGATTTTCAGGTCACGCAGCTGGTTCACCTTGAACGTACCGCTCATCCATGTGGTCGGGGAAGGGATGGACAAGACATGCAAGCCCATCTTCACGCCCTCGTTGATCACCATCCGCTTCTTATCAGGAGAGATATTCGGCATGGCCAGCACCAACGTATCCACGTTGTACTTCTCAACAAGTTCAAGAGAGAGGCCCTCCTCCACCGACAATACAGGGACACCGTCCATCACCTTGCCGGACTTAGCGAAATCATCGTCCACGAAGTACGGGATCTTGAAACGCACCGTGTCGTCGCTCGACAAGACGTTCTTCGTCATGCTACCCAACGAGCCTGCGCCATAGATCACGACCACACTCCGTTGCCGGCTACCATTCTTTTTGCCCACGAAATAGACAAACTTAATGACCAGACGGATCAGCACGATGAAGAGGGCCACCACGGAGACCGTGAGAACCATCTCTATCACAGTCGGTATATAATCCAGGAATTGCGGAGCGAAGGAAGTCAACGCCCATCGTACAAGCCAATAGAGGACAAAGCACAACAGACCGGAGCATATGACACGGAAGATATCGTAGGAACCAGTGTGCCGAATCAGTCCGACATAGGAGCGGACAACGACGAAAGAGACAAAGAAAAGCGCAAAGACGGAAAGAACATCATAGAGACGATGTTCCGCAGACAACGATCCGTACCGCACCAACAAGAACACGACAACCGCTATCAGCAAATCAAACGCTAACACAAAATATTTCGAAGGCGACCATTGGCCATACAAGGTGTACAACTTACAAAACGCCTTTCCAAAGAAATCAGCCATACATCATATCTCTTCCAACAAACACGTAAGACACATCTGAACAAGTGGCAAAAATACAAAAAAGGCTCACCAAACACAATTTTTGGCAAGCCTTTTTTACGTGAAATTATCGACAGATGATAAAAAAGCAAGCGATTCAATGCGGACGGAGCCAGATTAGCGTTAACCGTTTCCTAAGAACCAGCCTATCAAAGGGCGGATTTTATCGTATCCGCCACAAAGCCAGCCTCCTCCACAGAGACAAACGGACCGCTCGGCAAGCAAAGACCGGAGGCGAACAATCTTTCGCTCACACCGTTCAAATACCGCGGGGCATCCTTGAAGACAGGTTGCAGATGGAGCGGCTTCCACAAAGGGCGGGACTCCACACCTGCCTCATCCAGCAGGAGGCGGATCCGCTCGATCTCTTTGTCCGACGAACCGTCTAAAATGATGGTATTCAGCCAATAATTGGAATCGAACTCAGGAGAAGGATTCAGGTGTACCGAAACCCTATCCACCCCGGAGAAGAGGCGGTCGTATTGTTCCGCCAAGAGACGGTGGTGGCGGATATGATCCTCCACGACGTGCATCTGTCCACGGCCGATACCCGCGCAGACATTGCTCATACGGTAGTTATAGCCTATCTGTTCATGCTGATAATAGGGGAAAGGCTCCCTCGCCTGCGTGGCGTAGAAAAGGATTTTACGCTTAGCCGCCTCACCGGGGCAGACCAACGCACCTCCCCCCGAAGTAGTAATCATCTTATTACCGTTGAAGCTCAGCACACCAAAGCGGCCGAAAGTGCCGCAAGGTCTTCCTTTGTACCTGGAGCCGAAAGCCTCCGCAGCATCCTCCACGACAAGGATTCCGTAACGGTCGGCGACCGCCAATATCTCGTCATACTTCGGAGGCATACCGTAGAGACAAACCAGCACGATGGCCTTAGGCAAGCGTCCCGTACGGGAAAGACGGTCCTTGATCGCCTTCTCCAACAAGTCCGGATCCATGTTCCACGTCTCCGGCTCGCTATCCACGAAGACCGGCGTAGCTCCCTGATACACAATAGGATTGCACGATGCCGCGAAGGTGAAGCTCTGGCAGATCACCTCATCCCCCGGTTGGACATCCAGCAGCACCATCGACAGATGGACGGCGGCGGTGCCGGACGATAAGGCGGCGACGCATTTCCCTTGGCCCATGAAACGTTCCAGATCAGCCTCGAAGGCATCCACATTAGGCCCCAGCGGGACAACCCAGTTCGTGTCGAACGCCTCCTTGACGAACTTCTGTTCCCAGCCCTCCTCACTCATGTGCGCAAGGCACAGATAAATACGTTTATTCTTCTCCATGGCAAACAATAACCTTACAAGAACACATCATATGGATTCACCGGCGAAGAGGATCTTGCGACCCAACAACGTGGCGAAAATTATTTTCAGATCCAAAAAGAAAGAGTAATGACGCAGATAGTAAAGATTGAGGCGCACCTTGTCAGGATAGATCACCTCATCGTGGTATTGGTGCGGATTCTCCACCTGGGACAGCAGCGTCTCCTCATCCCGATACTTCAGCGTCGCCGGGCCCGTGATGCCTGGGCGCAAGGAAAGGATTTCTCGGTCCTCGCCCTGCAGTTTGTCCGCATAGCCGGGCACATCCGGACGAGGTCCCACCATGCTCATCTTTTCCACGAAGACATCCCACAACTCCGGCAATTCATCCAACTTAGTCCTACGGAGGAACGCCCCCAATTTCGTGATGCGAAGGTCTCCCGCCACAGTGACAGTCGTGCCATCATTCCCCTCAGACATAGTCCGAAACTTATGCATGACGAACAATTCGCCATTCTTGCCCACCCGACGCTGGCAGAACAAGACGGGGGCTCCATCCAATAAACGAATCAACAAAGCGATCAACAACAAAATCCATGAACATAGGATCAAACCTACGAAAGCGGATAATCTATCAAACCAAAACTTCAACACTGGACTATACTATTTTTTAGAACATAAATCAATTTCATTGGTACTCCAATCACACTCGCCAGCCGCCTTCCGGATATCCAGGAAAGGGCCGCACTCATCCAAGAGTCTGCAGAACTTCGCGAATGCGCCAGAGATGCCGTAATAGGTTTTAAAGCGCCTCTCCAAAGGCAAATCATGGGCGACGGGTTGCTCCGCATCAAAGTCCTGCGTGTGGAAGTAGCAGAGGTTATATGACTTGCCCGCCATCCATCGTTTCACGAGGGGGTACGGAAAGAAGCGGAAATAGCCTCCACCCGAAAACACGAACCGTTTGGAGAGCATACTCTTCACACTCACCGGGAACTCTATGATCGAGGCATCCCCCACCCGACAAAGCACAGGCTCATCCTTTCCGAAATCAGGGAATCCTCCGAACGAATGCGTGGAGGGGAATATGGAGCTATCATACCTGAAACCCATGCGGGACAATTCCTCCAAGACCCAAACGTTATCGTTGCCCACGCTCCATGCCGGCGCGCGGTAGGCATCCACCTCCGCACCGATCACATCCTCTATGGACTTCTTCGCCCGCATCGTATTCTCCACGAACATCTCCCTCGACAAATCCTTCAGCAATTCATGCTGATAGGAATGGCAACCGACATGGTGTCCTTGCGCATATATCTTACGGATCAGCTCGGGGTGATGGTCGGCCACCCATCCCAAGCAGAAGAATGTGGCGGTCAGTCCTCTTCGCTCCAACTCCTCCAATATCTTGTCCATCCACAGCTGCAGACGATACTCGTATTTCTCCCAATCCATATCCGTCCAGACACAGTTGCAATACCAATCCTCCACGTCAAACGTCAAGACATTCATATCTTTTCCTCCTGAAAATTAGCTATTCATACCCGATTTCTCCGCTCGGAACGACTTCGAGAAGAACTTCCGTGTTCCTTCCATCATCGAATAAAGAAACGCTTTCGCATCCTTCCAGCCACCCTCCTGGTAATACAGATCCTTCCCGAAGAAACGGAACCATGAAGGGTTCGCCCTCAACCGATCAGGCGAGCTGACGAACCAAGCCAGATCCAGTCCGAGGAAACGCAATGTCTTCCCCGGGTTATAATCAAACGGCACCACTTCCAGCCTCAACTCATCCCGCACGATCAGTTCAGGGAAATTGACGCCAGAAACATCCGCCGCCCGCAGGCAAGCAGGCAAACGAGGGTTCAACTCCACGATACGGTAGTCACCATCCTCCGCCTCCAGCACGTCCAGATCGGCGAAACCGACCCAACCCAACTTGTCCAAAACGGACTCACAGACACGAAGCAGGCCCTCATTCTCCACCGTGACGCCACAGCAACTGCTTCCGCCCTTAATCGGATAGTAACGAAGGATCTTCAGGATGCAATGGTTCACCACCCGTCCCGTTGAATCCCTGTAGAGCATCACGCTGTAATAATAATTCCTCACCGAGATATACTCCTGCAACAGACATCCTCCATAAGCGGAGACGACCGTCGGCAAGGAAGCGTCCAGTTCCTTCTCATCCTGAACCAAGACAATACCCCTCGCCCCAGCCGCATGATTGGGTTTGATGAGCAGGGGAAACGAAAGGTCATTCCGCCCCAACCCCTTTTCGTCCAAGACCACCGTCTTCGGATGAGGCAGTGCGTTCTCTTGGCAAAAAGTCATGAACGATGATTTATCATGGACCAACGAGAAGAGAGTCTCCTCCGCCACGGCACAACGCACCCGCGAGTCTCCTTCAAGGCGAGCCTTGCATCGACTCAGGCAAGCCGCCTGCTCATCCTCCATGGGGATCACCACATCAATGGACTCCTCCGCCACGATGCGGGACAACAAGGGGAAAACGGTTTCAGGATCACTATCATTCTCCAGTTCGATGTGCCTATCCGCGAAACGGGACTTGGAAGCCACACGATCTCCACAAGTCGCCAGCACCACCCGGCATCCGGACGACTTCAAGGACCGCGCGGCGGACAAAGCCTGCAGACCACCACCGAAAATCAAGACGTTTGCCATCATCCCGCTATCGTGAAAAAACGTTTGAATAGACCCTTGAAACAATAGATCAACAAAGAAGTCAGCAACACCACACATACGCAAGCGACCGTCGCATAAAACGTCGTACGGTTAACCATCGAAGACGACGTCCCGAACAGCCACGACACCGCCACAACCACGACTCCCTTGATTGGGTTATGCACGGCCATCACCGTGAAACTATTTCTTCCCCACCATCTTAACCATCTGACAAAGAGGTTCGAACGACCTGAAAGAAGAGACTGAAGGGAAAGACAAAGGAGGAGAAACGCAACGATTCCGCAAAGTGCGTCAAGGTAAAACAATGGCACCGACTTGCCCAGCAGAGCATGCCCCATCGAGACACGCCCATTCCAGTCCGCCCCAAGGCATAAAAGGAAGAAGCAGACCAACATGACGATGACAGTTTTTTTACCATGGGAGGAAAACAGCACCTCCACCGCATGAAGTCCATCCACCCGCTCCACCAGTACATTCCCCAAAGCATAAAAAGGGATAGCCATCAAAGCCACATCAATGCTCCAAGGCAATGTGGTAAAGTCATAAGACCATTCTCCACGCACCATCAGGCATCCCGCCAACGCAAAAAGCAGAGAAAGCGCCACACGCACGGCCATAGTGCATTTCCGCATGAAGAAGTAGAGCAGTTCCACCACAAAGAGGCAAGGGACGAACCACAATGGCACATTATGGACCAGATACCCCTCCGACCCACGGGCAAGAAGCGTCTCCAACAAAGGTTTCCAGCACTCATCCATCGGCTGATGGGAGATGCGCAGGAAGAAGACCCAAAACGCCCAAGTGAGGACTGAGAAGATCGCATAAGGAATCAGCAAGGAGGAAACACGTCGTTTCAGGAAAGTGATGACACCATCGTAACGATCCTTAGAGAACACCATGCCACTCAGGAAAAAGAAGAGAGGGATATGAAACGCATACACCACCCTGGCACTCAGTCCAGCGTACATGATATGCCCCCATATCACACAGAGCATACCCAATCCCTTCGCATAATCTATATAATCGAAACGCTTCATTCAATATTTCTCCACATCATACATTCATCTCGCCTTCGTGAACCAAACCTTCTTCACCACCCCAAAGACAAGGTTCATACCCGTCCAAAAGAGTGCGGAGGCGACACACTTCCCCTCCGAAAGGCGGAACAAGCGGTAATGCCACTTGATCAGCGAGAGATAACTATGGTTGCTTATCGAACCCTTCCGGACACGATAGGTGGCCAAATCCTCATCCAGCAGATGGCAGTCCGCCACGGCAGACACTTTCAGCCACATCGCATAGTCGTTGTTCTTCTTCAGGTCAGCCACCTGCACCAGGCCCACCACTGACGCATCGTACATGACAGAGAGGCAACCCGGCCAGCAGAAGCAATACATGCCCCACTTCGTGATTCGTCGGGGACCCGTCACATAACGGTTCATAGGGGTACCATCCTCGCACATGAAGCCACGCCCCGTATACGAGAAGGCATAACCATTCTCCCGCATGAAAGCCAATTGATGCTCCAACTTGAACGGAGACCAGACATCGTCCGCATCCAAGAAAGCCACCCATCGCCCACGGGCCTCACGCAAGGCAAGGTTCCTCGACACGGCAGCCCCCGAACGCACATCGTTCCTGAAGCATCGGATACGGGCATCGCCAAAGCCTTCCGCACACGCCAAAGAGCCATCAGAGGAGGTGTCGTCGACGATGATCATCTCCCAATTGGGATACGATTGCGCACGCACACTTTCAATCGCCTCCCGCAAGAAGTCCGCACAGTTGTAGACCGGCGTGATGATGGAAACCAAATCATTCTGCATATCCAACTCTTTCCCCTCTCTTTCTCTTTTCAAATGGTGCCACCCTATCCGATAGACAGGACAGCATCAACCCAAGCATCCGGATGATCCACCAAGTCCGCCTTAGGAATCGCACGCATTCGATCGACCATTCTTCGGGAAGACTCCTCCGTCCAACCATCGACCAACGAAACGACCTCTTCCTCCTTCGAGGCATCCACGGAGAGCCCTACGCCAAGAGACTCCACCCTCTCCGCAAGGAACGTGCCACGGGAGACAATGATAGGCGTCTCAAAGAAAATAGACTCGTATAATTTATTAGGCTCCGCATATCTGACATTCTCATAATCAACATCATAAGCAGACAACACCCAATCGATTCCAGCATATATGGAGGCCAGATCAGACGGAGTCTTAAAGGGGCCGTGGAAGAAACAGTTGTCAAATCCGCCAAGCGGAGCGAACAATGCACGGTCCGCCTCCGAAGAGAAGTCCCCGTAGAAATGGAACTCATGCGAAGGATAGCGGCGGCAAAAGATCTCCGCAAAAGAGAATATAGTCTTAAAACGGATCTTACCCACAAAGCCCACCCTCAGGTTCGCATGCATATGCTTCGTAACGGAAGGATAATCGAAGACAGAGGGAGAAAGGCGATTAGGCACGACACGGACATTGCCGGGGCATTCCGTCCCGAAATGGTAACGCAGGAAGCCTTCAGACGTAAGGATCGTCATGCGGGAATTCCTGATCAAACGCTTATCCACCCATTCCAGCACCTTACGGGCAAGAGGATTAGCCAAATATGTATGCACCAGGTCAGACTCCTCGTACACATACGGTCTATGCGGGCAAAAGACCCTAAAGGAGAGCGCCATGTCAAGACCGAACAAATAGTAGAGGTCCGCATCCTCAGAGGCGACCTTCCTGAACGATTTCCGCAGAATAGGGATCCGTTTCCGATAAGGCAGTTCATTAGAAAATGAACCGATAACCTCTATAGGGAAACCAATCTCCGAATTATACATTTCGGGCGAGCGGTTGAACGCAAAAACAGAGACGTCAACCCCTTGTGCGATGAATGAGCGAATACGCTTCACGCATCGCTGGCTTTGAAGAGAGCCCAAAACGAAAACGATTTTCATACAGGGTATAGGATCAGACGGACATGCGGGACTGGATGAATCGCAAAATATCTTCCGCCCGTTTCTCAATCGACACATCATCCACGGAAGCCAAGGCATGGTCCGCGTATAGGCGTCTCTTTTCCTCGTCGGACAAAGCGACAATCGCCTCCGCGATCGCCTCCACATCCGTCGGGTCCACCATGATCGAATTATCCTTGTTCAGGACATCCCAATTAAACGGGCGGTCGGACGATATGACGGGCAATCCGCAAGCCAAGGCCTCCACCACCGCATTGCAGCACCCTTCATGGAGCGTCGGAAGGACAAAGACATCCGCCGCATTCAGATACACGGGGATCCGTTCATGAGGGAGCGGACCGACAAACAATATGTTTTCGCAGGAAGGCATCTCCTCTCCGCTACCGATAAAGAACGAATGGACAGGAAGCGTCTTAATCCTATCGATGGCGGCAGAGAGTCTGCGCACCCCTTTGCGCTCGCAAAAAGCGCCCACGAAAGCGACGACATAGGCATTCTGAGGCACACCCAGTTCACTTCGGCACTGAGCCTTATCCATTTTACGGAAAAGGGAACGATCCGTAGCGTTAGGGAGAACCACACATTTCTCCGCCGAGGTCAGTCCCAAGGAAACGCTCTCCTCCATGTTCTTCCGGGAGACGCATATGACACCAGACACATAATCGGTGAAATCCTTCGTGAGGCGGGAGAGGTCGAACAGATTCGATATCACGCTTTCTCCTGAGGCGACGAACAAAGGGAGGTGGTTGGCACGGGCATAATCATAGACCCATTCCGCAGCCTCCCAGAAATGCGCATAGACCACGTCAGGGCGGAAGTCCATTCCTCGCAAAGCCTTATACAACGCACGTTTGCGCAACGCATAGGTGGGGGAAAAACCAGCCACCTTCAACGTGGAGAAAGAGAGATAGTTAGGTCGGCACACGCTCACACCCTCCGACGAAGTCATATAGGGGCAGAACGATCGGTTCTTCGTGACGCTATAAGGAGAGAGCACAAAGCAATCATGTCCGTGCGCTACGAATGCGGACACCAATTCCTTCACGAACTGGTATTTGGTTCGTCGTTCTGTCGGATAATCAGGAGAGACGATCAAGATATTCATACATCCGCAGCATTAACATTCTGCATCCTCGACCGTACGCCTAGGCAATACCCCAAGACACTGGTCGAGTAAATATTCATATCCCCATAGGAGAACGTGAAGAAGGTCCTCATGAAATATATAAGCAACAGCATGCCAAACGCGAAATGGACAAGGCGGTTTTCCTTCATCGAACGCCACGCGCGAAAGAAGCACACCCAATAGATCACATAGAGGACGAACCCCAAGACTCCCTGGTTAATGGCTAGTTCCAGCCAATCATTGTGCGCATAATTCACGGATACCTCCAACGTGGCGTTCGCGCCCGAGCCAAAAAGGAACTGGAAAGCGGTCGTATCGTACAAGAAGTAATTCAGGAACGTGATAAACAAGACATTCCTTCCGCTCATGTTTCCCTCGATGGTCGCCTGCAGACGTTGGTTGAAGAAGTCGCTTGTCTGCAACAAATGCCACGTCCAATAGGCAGTCAGGGCCACCACCCCGACAGAGACGACCACGATCAGCAATTTCTTGTACCGCTTCGCCGACCGGAACATCTCCAGCAAGAACCATACCATACAGAAAACACCAATCAAAATCGCCCCTCGTTTCATACCCATCAAGACGAAAGTCATCACACAGATAATCCCCAGATACTGAATCCAAGGTCGCTTATCGAAGAACGACAAGATAGGGAACAAGCAGAGGAACTCATAACCCATATTGTTGACAATACCGTCACGCTCCACGCCCCTCTCCTGCAGGATCGTCCGCGCGTCCAGTTCATAGCTCCAGTAAGAGAGGAACGCGACGCAGAAGAAGAAGAAGGTCAACACCTGCATGTATTTCTTAGAGAGCACACCCTTCCATGCGAAATAATAGAAAGCATATATCGGCAGGAGGGAATTCATTATACCCTTCAGATAATTAAACGGCTTAAGCACAGAGACGCCCAGATAGAAATGTTCGCCATCCAGGACGTAGACCACCCCGTAAAAGAAGAACATGACCAATAATGCGTTCAAGGCGAAAATGTAGGCGGGTTTGTTCGGCACCCTCACATTCACCTTCCACACATAATAGATGGACACCCCGTTCAACGTGAGGATGATGGCTTGAGACAACAGATTACCCTCCGTCCACAAGAAACCCTGCAACTCATAAAGGAACCACAGAACGATGTATATAAACAGTATGTATCTCTCCTTCAACACCATTATTTCCCAACATTTTTAGGCGGAAGCGTCAGCCAATCGCCAAACTTGCGGTCCCACTCCATAGAGAACAAATCATCATATCCACTCGACACGAAGAAAGTCAGCTCTCCGCAATAGAGACGATCCCGCACGCAATAAAAATCGACCCGCAGATGGGGGAATCCGGCGGACAATATGGAGGCGATACGCTTCATCTCTTCGAACAGAAGCGGTTTTTCCCTCGAGATGCCCGAAGGCCCTCCGTCCCGACTGACAATCGGCAGGAAATGGAAGTCCATATCGTAATAATCCGTAGTGAGGCCAACGGCACGGTTTCCCACCACGTACATCACCCTAGGCACACCATCGAAACATAAGAATTTATAATCCTTCAGATCTCCGCTACCATCATCCAAATAAGCCTCGGCGATAATACGGCGAGAGACATTCTTGTAGGGCCATTCTCTGGTCTGCGCATAGAAATCACGCCGCATGCAACGATTCAATTTCTCCTTGGCGGCTCGGATATCGAACCGGGACTTGTCCTTACAGACCACCACACTACCGTTGTCATGGTTGCATTTCAGGACAAAACGGTCTGGCAAGGAATCAAAATCGATGTCATCGACACATTTCCAAACGCCCAATGTGGGGACGATATAGTCCGCGCCTATCCTATCCGCGATCCATTTCTTCGCAAGGTACTTGTCCACCATCTCCGTAGATTCCGGACGATAGTAGTATAGCTTCAGCCACTGCAACTTCTCCGTAAAAGTCTGCGGGTCATCCAAGTGTAGGCGACGCCCCAACAAAACATAATACATTGCGGAGAGATATAAACGGCCAGGGATGAAACGGGCGAACCTCTTCAGCAGAAATAACACCGTCCTCCGAACAAACCGTTTCCCTTTCATAAGCCATCCATCCATACTCAAACCCTCCGAGTCTGATTTTTAGCGGACATATACGTCCAGACGCCCGTCGTGGCACGCACCAGCAAGAGCAGGCACGCCACGCCCATGAAACTTCCGTAATAAACGAGCGGGAAAGACAAGGCAAAGCCCGCCAAAGAGACCCACATGACAATCTGCCTATACTTCGTCTCCCTTCCCGACAAGACCAAACCGTTGACCCCATACACATCCCAAAGGGCCAGGAACGGGAAAGAAATGGCCAAAACGCGCAACACGCCAACTGCCTCCGAGAACTCCTCGGTATAGAACCATTCTATCAGATAGGGAGCCCCCACGAAAAGGAAGAAAGAGACGGCCAAGGAAAGGAGGAACGACAGCCTCGCATAACTTCCGTGTCCGTTTTTGTTCCGCGAGAGGAAAGGGAAAAATGTCTGGGAAAGCAACGAGAAGAACTGCTTCGACAGCGCGAAGAACTTATTGCCCGCATCATACATACCATTCGCGGAATAGCCCACGACCTGGGACAACAACATTTGGGAAAAACTATTGTACAAGTTGGGCATGAATTCGGCGATAAAGATATCCGCCCCCTTTCTCAACGTATCAATGACACGGGGAAGCGAAAAGGCTCTTAGCCTGACATTCCACTTCCACACGATGATAATCTGCGCCAATATGCCAGAAAAGATGTATCCCAAAGAGAGGAATAGGGGCTGAAGGACATAATCGGCCTCCTCCTTGACAAATAGGAAAACCGCCGCCGTGAAGAACAACCTGATGACGAAATTGAAGATGGTGATGTACTTCATCTTCTCCATCGCCTGGAAAAACCAGTCAGGGAACAAGACGTGCCCAGGGATAGAAAGCAGAGAAAAAAGCAACAACAGATACTCCTCCCGCAAAGCTGTCACGAAGAGGGAAAGAACAGCTATTCCAACCAGACACACCACCATCACGGAAAGGCGGGACCATAGCACGTCCGAATAGATACCGGACACCCTCTCATTATCGTCCCTGCACCTCGCCACATCACGGGTGGCCGTATACGAGAAGCCCCAGTTCGTGATTGTCAGGACCCACAACGTCACAGCAGAGGCAAAGGCGATCTTACCATAACAGGAAACCCCTATGACACGCGCCAAATACGGAAGCGTCAGCATAGGGAAAAGATAGCCGGCAATCCTCATGCAGAAGAGCCATGACAAATTGCTGATCAGTGATTTCTTGTCCGCATTAGACAGATTATTTTTCATGCCAACAGATCCTATCGCGCAAGGAAGGGTTACAACCTACCGTCCACCGCGCTTCTATCACAAAATCCCTTCACATCATAGACTACCCCTCTTTCCGAATCAGCCAATAATTTTCTGATATCCAATTCATTGAACTGCCGGTGTGCCACTGCGACAATCACAGCGTCGAACCGACCGAACAATGCGGAAAGAGAAGCGTCGGACAATGAGATGCCATACTCCGCCTTCACGGCCTTCGCATCTGCCCAAGGGTCATAAACGACAATATCATGTGTGTATTCGTAAAGCGTATGGTAAATGTCCACCACCTTCGTGTTCCGGATGTCAGGGCAATTCTCCTTGAAAGTGAAGCCCAGCAGGAGGATTTTCGAATCCTTCACGACCAAGCCCTTCTTGTTCATGCACTTCACCGTCTGGTCGGCGACATATGCCCCCATACCGTCATTGAGACGACGGGCGGAGATCATCACACGGGGCAACACACCATATACTTGCGCCTTTTGTATCAGATAATAGGGATCGACAGAGATGCAATGACCACCCACCAATCCTGGCTTCATCTTGATGAAGTTCCATTTCGTGGCGGCCGCCTCCAGCACATCGTTCGTGTCGATGCCCATGGCGTTGAAGATCTTCGCCAACTCATTCACGAAGGCGATATTCACGTCACGCTGCGTATTCTCTATGATCTTGCTGGCCTCCGCCACCCGTATGGAAGGCGCCCGATGGGTACCATTGACCAAGACGGAAGCGTAGACCCTATCGACAAAATCAGCCACCTCAGGGGTGGAACCGGAAGTCACCTTCTTGATCTTGTCCACCGTATGCTCCTTATCCCCCGGATTGATTCGCTCAGGAGAATAGCCTGCGAAGAAATCCTCGTTGAACTTCAAGCCTGACACTCGCTCGATCACAGGGATGCACTCATCCTCCGTCATGCCCGGGTAAACGGTGGACTCATAGACCACCACATCCCCTCTGCCGATCACCTTCCCCACCGTCTCGCTCGCCGCATAGAGAGGAACTAGATCTGGCGCATTATCCGCATCGATGGGCGTGGGAACCGCCACCACATAAAAGTTACAGTTCCGAATATCCTCCAATTCAGACGTGCATGCAAAGCCTCTTCCGAAAGCCGCCCGTAAAGCCGCCTCCTCCACCTCCTTCGTGGAGTCCTCGAAACGATTCAACGCCTCGATCCGGGCTTGGTTCTTATCGTAGCCGATAGTCTTGTAACGGGAAGAGAACAGACAGGCAAGGGGTAAACCTACATACCCCAAACCAATCACACATATCCGAACATTATCTGAAGAATAATTCATGGCAATTATTCAATTATCTATAAATCAAGCAATTACACTACAAAATAAAAAACACTTCGTGATTGTCAGTAACATACTGGCAAAAGCGCGATGAATCCAGCAGGATCAATTGGAAGAGTCATTTTGGGTGTGGTCATGTCCATAACCGTAGCCGTAGCCATAACCGTAGCCATATCCTGCGCCATAACCGTACCCATAATTCTTGCCGTAGCGATTACGGCGGGACTTACGGACCGCATTGATGACGATTCCGACATTCGGCAACCTTTTCTCCTCCGCCAATGAGTTAATATACTTGAAACAACGTTTATTCAAAGCCTTAGAACGGCACACGAAGACGGTCAGATCCGCCACACGGGAGAGGATCAGCGTATCCGTCACGATGGAGACTGGCGCCGTATCGATGATCACATAGTCGTAGCGGGAACGCAACTCCGCGAACAAGTCATCCAGTCTCGTGCGGGAGAGCAACTCCGCAGGGTTCGGAGGAACCGTTCCTCCCGATATGAAGTCCAAATTCGGAGTCTCTGTCTGGGCGATGATATCATCCACCTTCAGGGAATCGTTCGACAGATAATTAGAGAGCCCGAACTTCCTTCTTTTGTCAAAATACCTCTTTATCTGAGGATTACGTATGTCACCTCCGACCACAATCACCTTCTTGGAAAGGGAGGCGAAGGAAAACGCCACATTGCAGGCGATGAACGTCTTGCCCTCATTCGGCACGAAGGAAGTGACCAAGACAACATTGTTCTCCTTACTCTGTTGGATAAACTGCAGATTGGTACGAAGGAGGCGGAAAGGCTCCTCCTTGATCTTCGACCACTCGTCATCCGTCATGGACTCATCCTTAAACGGAAGTTCAGCAAGCACCGGCAATGTGGTAAGGCCCTCTTGCTCAAGTTCATACGAATCAGTCACGTTAAAGGCGAACAACCGCTTCAGATAGAGCACCAACGCAGGGATCAACAAGCCGAAGAAGAATGCCACGAAGAAGACCAAAGCAGGCTTCGGAGCGACAGGGAAATCATCCGCCATGCTCTCGTCCACCACCTTGGCGCAATTCAGCGTGGCGGCCATAGCCAACGCGTTCTCCTCCCGCTTCTGCAACAGAAGCAGGAACAGCTGCTGCTGGATTTGCCGTTGCCGCTCTATCTCGACGAACAAACGTTCCTGCGTAGGCACATTGCTGATCTGCCCCCTATACTTATCCGTCTGCCGGTTCAAGTCGGACAAGGAGATGTTCAACTCCTTCTCCGCATTGGATATAAGCAACCGGACATTTTCATACAAGCCATTGATCTGCATAGTCTTTTGTATGACGGCAGGATTGTCTTCGGACGTGGACTGTAGCAGTTTCACCCTAGAGAGCAACAAATTATTATACTGATTGATCTGTTCCGTCAGCCCCGCGTCATTCAGTCCGATATTGGAAGGGATCACAGATCCACGATTCGCCTCGTCCATCAGGTAACTCTTCAGGGAGCGCACCAGGTTCAACTGGGTTTCGCACTCTACCCTCTTCGCCTCATATTCAGCTCCTTTCTGCAAGTATAGTTGGGCGTTGGAGGACAGTTCTGTCAAGCCCTCCCGCTTCTTGTATTTCTCCAGATTCTTCTCCGTCTCGCCCAATTCGTCCGTCAAGACCTTGATACGGTTGTCGATGAACAAGGCTGTTTTGGTGGCGACCTCGTTCTTCTCCTCCACGGCGGATCGGTTGTACATGTCGATCAATCCGTTCAGGAAGGATATACCCCTAGACTTGTTGGTCGTGCTGAGCGTCAGGACCACGATGGAAGAGGTTTTACTCACCTGGGAGAGAGAGAGGTTCTTGATGTATTTCTTCGCCAAGGATACAGGCGGGGTGATCTCCACCACGATATGGTCATAGCTGGAGGAATCGTTCCAAGCATCCGCCAAGGCGAAATCCAAAGGTCCGTTGGACGTCTGCACCTCTATCGGGAAACCCGCATAGACAGAGTCATGCAGCACGGCATCCTCCGAAGAGAGCGACACATGGATCGTCCGGTCTCTGTTCAGTTTCAGATCCGCCACCAGCATAGTGTTCAAAGATGAAGCGTCGAACAAGCTATCAACCAATACGACAGGAGAGAAACCCGACACGTCACGCTTGCGGAAGAATGATTTCCCGTAATAATCCACATAGAGAGAACGTTCCAGAATCACGTTCTTCACCAGTGTCTTAGACTTGAGCAGTTCTATTTCGTTCTCCGTATTCGCCTTGTATAGCATATCGATATCATCGAACACGGAAATCTCCGAGAAGAAATCCCCGCCCCGCTTCTCGTCACGGATCATGATTTTCGAGGAGACCCGATACGTAGGCATCGTGTAATGGAGGTAGACGACAGCCGCCAGACAACACAGGATCAGAGAGAAAGCGAAACACTTCCAATAGGCGAGGAACGTATACACGAGATCCTTCAAATCCAACCCGCTCTCGTCCGCTTTCCGTTGATTGATATTATTCTCCTGCTCCATGACCTTCAATTATTTCTTCGTGAGCGTCACTATCAGTCCTGCCACGGAGACCAGCACGGAGGTACCCGTCAACACCTGCCCCGTCATGGCACTGTAACGACTGTTGCGCATCTTGGTTTTATTCGGCTCCACATAGAGCACATCATTCTGCTGCAGGTAGAAGTAAGGCGAATAGATCAGGTTCTTGTCCGTCAAGTCAATCGTATAGACATTGCGTTCGCCCGTTTCCGTCTCACGCATCAGCTTCACATTCTTGCGCATACCATAGATGGTCATATCGCCCGCCAAGGCCAACGCCTCCAGGACATTCACCTTCTCGTTGGTGATGGTGTAGGTATTCGGACGAGCCACCTCACCAATCACGGATATCTTATAGTTGACCATCCGCACATTGACCAGCGGTTCTTCCTTCAGATAGGCGCTCAATCGTCCGCGCAGATAAGCCTCCACCTCTTTCTTGGTCAGCCCTGCCACACGGATTCGTCCCAAAACAGGGAAATCGATTTCGCCGTCATTGTCCACCAGATACTTCTGCATCACATTTTCTCCGACGCTGTTGGAATAGCCATTCGGCGTACTGGAAGGGTACATGAGATTGAACGGCAAGGATGCTTCCTTGTCGAACGTATTGACCGTGATCGTCAACAAATCCTTCGGTTTAATACGGGCATCGTACAACGAATCCGCCGCAGCGCGCATCGCGCCCTCCTGTTCCTGCAAATAGGCTATTTCCTTATGGGAACTGCAAGCAGGCAGCACCGCCAACACCAACAAGGCGAGGCAGAGCCTACACATACACAATCCGAATCTACATTCAGCACTCATCAAGACGCACATTTAGAATCAATCCGGGCATAATAAGCCCAAACACATGCGAATATACGATTTTCCCTTTGGAAATAAAAGATATTTAGGCCAAAAAGACCATGTAACATCTCTTTTTTTCGCCAAATTCTCTTCGCGCGCCTCCGCAGTATCGATTTAGTTGGATTTTTTCCTCGATTGGATCACCAGGTATGCCACAAAGCATACGAAAAGGAGAATACCTCCCGCAGCCAAATAGGGTTTGTACTCCGCCACAGCTGTCGCCAACTGGTCTTTCGGCACCACACCATGCAAACCGTAGCCTATCGCGGCGAGGATGGAGTTCCAGACGAACGCACCCAAGAAGGTGAAGAGCACAAACGTGTGAAGGCTCATCTTGGCCAACCCCGCAGGGATGGAGATCAACTGACGTACGGCAGGCACCATACGCCCGACCAAGGTGGAGGAGACGCCATGCTCCCTGAAATACTCCTCGGCATGTTCCATCTTCTCCTTGGAGAGCATACAGAGATGTCCGAACTTCGTCTCGACAAACCAATAGACGAAGGTGCGCCCCAATGTACGGGCCAGAATATAGTTAATCAATGCACCAATAATAGCACCACAAGAAGCGGATGCCACCACCCCAAAAACATTCAACTCACCTGCCGCGGCCTTATAGGCGGCAGGAGGAACCACGATTTCAGAAGGGAATGGTATGAATGAGCTTTCGATGGCCATCAAAAGCAGGACGGTCCAATAATTCAGGTTATCAAGACACCACTGAAGTATTTCCATATATAAGAAGAAAAAAGGTCAAACACAATTTCTTGTGTTTGACCCAATTATAAATATTATTTGTTCAATCTAGCTTTAATCGCCTCGGTCTCCTTCTCGTAACCTGGCTTGCCCAACAAGGCGAACATGTTCTTCTTGTAAGCCTCAACACCTGGTTGGTTGAATGGGTTCACGCCGAGCAAGTAACCGCTGATACCGCAGGCCTTCTCGAAGAAGTAGAACAACTGACCGATATAGTACTCGTTCAATGAAGGCATATCGATGTGCAGGTTAGGCACCTGACCATCCACGTGGGCCAACACAACGCCCAACTCAGCCATCTTGTTCACCTCGTCCACACGCTTGCCAGCCAAGAAGTTCAAACCGTCGAGGTTCTCCTTGTCCTCAGGGACAACCACCTTCTTGTTAGCTCTCTTGATGGAGATAACGGTCTCGAAGATCGTACGCTCACCCTCTTGGATCCATTGACCCATTGAGTGGAGGTCAGTAGAGAAGTCTACCGCTGCAGGGAAGATACCCTTCAAGTCCTTACCCTCAGACTCTCCGTAGAGTTGCTTCCACCACTCACCGATGAAGTGCAATTTAGGGTGATAGTTCACCAAGATCTCGATCTTCTTACCCTTCTGGTACAACTCGTTACGTACTGCGGCGTATTGAGCGGCAGGGTTCTTAGAGAATGGAACATCGATGTTACACATCTCCTGCATCTTCTTAGCACCAGCCACCAATTGCTTGATGTCGAAGCCAGCCACAGCGATAGGGAGCAAACCTACTGGAGTGAGGACAGAGAAACGTCCACCCACATTATCAGGAATCACGTAAGTCTCGTAACCCTCTTGCGTAGCCAATTTGCGGAGAGCGCCCTTAGCGGCGTCCGTAACGGCCACGATACGGTTCTTAGCCTCAGCCTTGCCTACTTGCTCCTCCAATTGGGTCTTGAGGATACGGAAAGCCAAAGCGGTCTCAGTCGTAGTACCTGACTTAGAGATATTGATGATACCGAACTGCTTCCTTCTCAAGAAAGAAGAGAGCTCAGCCAAATAATCCTCGCTGATGTTATTGCCGGCGAAAACGATAGCTGGGTTCACCTTGCTCTTAGAGTAAGCCGCGAACGCATTGGACAATGCCTCGATGACGGCGCGGGCACCCAAGTATGAACCACCGATACCAGCCACAACCACTACGTCGCAAGACTTTCTCAAACGGTCAGCCGTAGCGATGATCTTGTTCAAGAAGTTATCGTCCAAGGAAGAAGGCAAAGTCAACCAACCCAAGAAATCGTTTCCCTTACCCTTGCCGAAATGCAACATTTCCTGGCACTCTTTTACCTTAGCCTCGTAAGCCGTGATGCATGGCTTGGAGATATACAAACCCTCGCAAGAGAATGCATTCTCAATGTTCAATTTGATGTTTTCCATTCTTATAATTTTTAAGATATTATATCATTACACACTCATTATCAACGCAATAAGCTCGTCAACACTTTTATCTCAATGGCGGGCGAGATCTTCCCGTAAAGGATATTGTAGACGGAGTCCATGATTGGCATATTCACGTGGAAGTTCTTATTGATCTCATGGATACACTTGGTGCCGTAGTAACCCTCCGCAATCATCTCCATCTCGACCTGCGCGGTCTTGACGGAGTAGCCCTTGCCGATCATCGTACCGAACGTGCGGTTACGGCTGAACTTGGAGTAGCTGGTCACCAACAAATCGCCCAAATAGGCCGACTCGGAGATGTTCCGTTGCTTCTCGTTCACAATGTTCAGGAAACGGTGCATCTCCTGTATCGCATTGGAAATCAGCACCGCCTGGAAGTTGTCACCATACTTCAAGCCATGGCAGACACCCGCCGCGATGGCATAGACGTTCTTCAGCACGGAGGCATACTCCAAACCGATGATATCATCCACAGTGGAGGTCCGCACATAATTGTTCTGAAGCATATTGGCGACGATCTTGGCATTATCCCTGGAGACGCCACCGATGGTCAGGTACGACAGACGGTCCATCGCCACCTCCTCCGCATGGGAAGGGCCGGAGATGACCAGCAGATTATCCTGCGGCACATTGTAGAACTGGTGGAAATATTCAGAGACGGTGAGGTTCTCGTCGGGCACGATACCCTTGATGGCGGAAACCACGATCTTGCTCTTCAAGGAAGCGCGGAGCTTCTTCAGGTGCTGTTTGAGGAAAGGCGAAGGAGTCGCGAATATCAGGATGTCGGATTTCTTGACAATCTCATTGATATTGCAGGAGAACTCGATCCTATCCAAATCGAAAGGCACCATGGAGAGATAGGCTGGATTGTGCCCCATCTCCTTGAAGTCGTCAATCTGGTCCTGCCTACGCATGTACCAATTGATCCGACGTTCTCTGTTCGCCATACAAATCTTAGCGATGGCGGTAGCCCAGCTACCACCTCCCATGACGGCGATCCTCGGTTCTTCTTTCACGTCCATATATTAGATTTTACTAACCCACTCCGCTACCTCTTCACGGGTTGGGTTGACCAACTCAAGTTTGAATTTCTTATTTAAACCGCAAATGTCCTGGTGGAACTTGTTCGGGTTCACATCCTTCAACTGAGAGACTGTCAAGATGCCCGCTTTCTGCACGACAGGCACCCAATCCTCAGGGATTCCCAACGCGGTGAACTTAGAGACAGGGTCTTTCGTCTGCGCCTTCTCCGGCTTCATCTGCGGGAAGAAGAGCACCTCCTGGATGGTCGTCTGGCCCGTCATCAACATGACGAGACGGTCGATACCGATACCGATACCTGAAGTAGGAGGCATACCGTACTCCAAAGCGCGCACGAAGTCTTGGTCGATGAACATCGCCTCGTCGTCGCCCTTCTCCGAAAGCCTCAACTGCTCCTTGAAACGCTCCATCTGATCGATCGGGTCGTTCAGCTCGGAGTATGCGTTGGCCAACTCCTTACCGTTGACCATGAGCTCGAAACGCTCCGTCAAGCCTGGCTTAGAGCGGTGCATCTTCGTGAGCGGAGACATCTCGACAGGATAGTCGGTGATGAAGGTAGGTTGGATATATGTACCCTCGCAGAACTCTCCGAATATCTCATCGATCAGCTTACCCTTACCCATCGTGTCGTCGATCTCCATCTTCAGCGCCTTGCAGATCTCACGGATCTCCTCCTCGCTCTTGCCGTTGAGGTCGTAGCCGGTCTTCTCCTTGATAGCGTCGAGGATAGGCAGCCTGCGGTAAGGGGCCTTGAAGCTGATCACGTTATCACCCACCTTCGACTCGTAGCAGCCGTTGGCGGCGAAGCATATCTTTTCGAGCAACTGCTCGGTGAATGACATCATCCAATTATAATCCTTGTACTGCACGTAAAGCTCCATGCAGGTGAACTCAGGGTTGTGCGTACGGTCCATACCCTCGTTACGGAAGTTCTTGCCGATCTCGTAAACGCCCTCGAAACCGCCGACGATCAATCGTTTCAGGTAAAGCTCGGTCGCGATACGCAGGTAGAGGTCCACATCCAACGTGTTGTGGTGGGTGATGAACGGACGAGCGCTCGCGCCACCCGCGATCTGTTGCAGGATAGGCGTCTCCACCTCCATGTAGCCAGCCTCATCCAGGACGCCCCTCAAGGTCTTGTAGACCTTGGAACGTTTGATGAAGATATCCTTCACACCGTCGTTCACCACCAAATCGACGTAGCGTTGGCGGTAGCGCAGCTCAGGATCGTCGAAAGCGTCATAGGCGACACCATCCTTGTACTTCACGATAGGCAACGGACGGAGTGATTTGCTCAAGACCGTCAGTTCGGCCGCATGGACGGAGATCTCCCCCATTTGGGTACGGAAGACGTAGCCCTTGACACCCACGAAGTCACCGATGTCGAGCAGTTTCTTGAAGACGACGTTGTACATGTCCTTGTTCTCGTCCGGACATAAATCGTCCCTTGAGATATAGACTTGGACACGGCCCTTGCTGTCCTGCAGCTCCATAAAGGAGGCCTTGCCCATGATACGACGGCTCATGATACGTCCCGCGATGGTGACATCCTTGCGGGGAGCGTCATCCGAGAACTCGCTCTTTATGTTTGTGGAATAATCCGTAACTACGTACTCTGCAGCGGGATATGGGTCGATGCCCATCGCGCGCAACTCCTTGAGGCTCTCTCTCCTCAAGATCTCCTGTTCACTCAAATCCAGTAAGCTCATCAGTATAAAATCTTATAAATGTGCGCAAAGATACAAAAAAAGTGGCGCAAAATGATGTTCGCGGAAAAGTTTCTGTAGAAGTGTTGCACAAAAGGGTTTATTTAGGAATCTAATCCTTGCCAAGGTGGCTGGCCAAGACGTCATAATCGAAGTGGAGGTCGGGCTTTATTCTCCGCGCGCATGTCCTTGACGAGATCACTCCCCACGTCGTAGGCGTAGTTTCTTACGCACTAAATTCAAGACGATCGTAATGAATAGTACAATAACAAAGTTGAGCAATAAAACGCCTCCATCTCCTCCATGTTGAAGTTCTCCACCCACATGAATCCAATATTTGAACATAGGCAACCCTATGCCCCAATCTCCAGGACGACACAACCATGCCCTTTCCACATAATTGTTAATGGGGATGGAAACACCTATGTATAAAACAAATACAACAATATAAACGACGATAAAAGATACAACCTTTTTCATTTTTCTATATGTTTCGGATTCAATGTTCTTCCTTCCCGTCATAGATTAAATTAAAATCTTTCGTTTCATTTCGCACCTTGTTCCTTTATTTTTTCTGACGGAAGAGAGAAACAAATCACTTCTCCTCTTTTATCAATGAAAAACCACTTGCCATCTTTCTTCACCGCTGCCATGCCTTCGGAAAACGGATGGCACTCATCGTAGGTAAATTCTATCTTCACCGTGCCGTTGAGATCAACGAAGCCCCATTTCCCGTCTCTCTTCACGGCTGCATATCCCTCGAAGAATAAGTGGCAATCATCATACATACATTCGACTTTTATGGCGCCATTAACGTCAATAATGCCCCATTTCCCGTCTCTCTTCACCACCGCATACCCTTTGAAAAACGGCCCCATCTCTTCAAAATGACATTCGATTACTTCTTTCCACTTTTGGTCAACATATCCCCATCCCCCATTTTTCTTAACCATTAAGCGTCCATCATACAAACTATCCCCCATTTCGCTATATGGCAAAATCAAACCATCATACCGGACCACCATCTGTTTCCCTTCCTTCTTCACTCGGAAATATGACGTATCATTCACGGAGGAACACCATTCTATATCGTCATAAGAAGCACGCAACATGTCATTACCTTTCTCATCTATTATCGTATAGCCCTTAGCACTCTTTGCGACCACATATCCATTATGGAATGGGCCATAAATTCTTTTTTTCAAATCAACATATTTCCCCTGCGTATTAATCACGATTGTCTCCATCCCTTTTCTTGGAAGAATAAAATTGCCTTCGGAATATTGAATCGACTCATAATCTATATCAAGGGAATCAAGCGATTGGCACCTTATTCCATCCACTCTCTTCCTTTTCAGCTTTTTTTTCAACCTAAAATCATTATAAAGCATGTAGTATTTTGTGGAAATCACAAGGACATGTCCGTCTTCAATGGGCGACACCCACGAGATGTCACCGCAGTCAGTGAGAAGCATTTCCCAGTTCCCATTCTTGTCACAATAGCCACAAATATCAATGCCACTTGAATAAATACGGCCATTCTTCACATCATCACTTGCGTCGTCGTGAGCCCTCTTGCCATGATATATACAGCGCATATAATGTTCCGAAGAAACATTGGTAATCTCATTAGACCGTCCCAAATAATAGCGTTTGTTTTCCTTAAGATCATGGCGTTCAACACCCGAAATAGGGGCATATAATTCCGTATAAATCGTCCCATCTATATTCCATACACTATTTGGACCTTCGACGAGAATTTTCCCCGTCGAATCAACCAAATACATGGATGTGCGGAAATAACAATCACTCACGTAATTATGGGGAGGAGTTGGGACAAAAAAAGTGTCATTCTTTCTTCCAATAAATGTACCATCTCCATTGTATATCAAATTATCGTATGAGAAAGGGAGTATGATCTTTTTGTTGCGGTCAATTGCTCTGTCACTGCCTTGGAAACGAACTATTGAATAATCATTGAAGAAATATGACAACATATCCACATAATCGAACATGCAGACCTGACCAGACGAGTAGGCGTTCCACCCGACCATTTGCATCAGAAATGCGACAAGGATTGAAAAGTGTTTTATATTTCTCATTCTATTCGTCGGCAATCAAAAGCCAATTGTCGTTAATCTTCTTAATGTTCGAGCCGTTCGAATCTCCGTCTGAGACTTTATTGAAAGAATAGCGGAAAGCGTAAGACCTCCCATCTTCAACTAATTCGAAATATATGGCATTAGCATCACGATTAAAATAGATACTACTCATTTCGAACATTTCAAGAAAATCTATCAGATACTTCACCTCCGCAACACATCCCTTTTTACGAGGAACATCGGATGCACAATCAAAATTTATAAGATATAAAGGAGAGGCTTTGTCTCTAATGCTGATATGGGTAATCGATGTCCTTTCAATCATCTCAATTATATGTTCCACGTCCCCTTTTCTCACCAGCTCTTCAAAATCTGACACCGTCCCTTTCCCAGGTGATGGATGAACAAATAGTGTCAATAGGATGAATGTCACTAATAAAGCCACTATCGATATGAATATATATTTCTTTTTCATGACGAATAATTATTGTTACTAACCTGTCATACGCAATGTTCATATCTGCTAATTTAAGCTTTATTTCCTTAACTTAGCAAATGGCTCGTAGAATGCAAAATAAATATATTATTTATTTCAGAGGCTTTCCACCTACCCATCTGTAGACCATCACTGGTTTAAATCCAACTACACCTTCATCGTCTATAAAATGGGAATAGATAGCACCAGTTATGAGTTTTGCACTTGCGATGTCATCACATTCGACTATGCCGTAACCACCATCAAATAATTCGATTTTTATTATGGGTGGTTTTACTTCCAATATCTTTTCAACTATGGAATCACGGAGAATAATATTTGTCATCATTTCGGAATCGAGACCCTCACTGTACATTACTATTTTTTTGTAATCCGTTTTATGAAGTGTAAATGTATAATCAACATCTTCCGTATTCTCTTCCGGCACATCTTCAACCTGTTCATTGTTTGGCGACTTATCCTTTTGAGGACTACATCCCTCAGGCGATATTATTTCCGGGCTCGAATCTGACACCGTCCCTTTCCCAGGTGATGGATGAACAAATAGTGTCAATAGGATGAATGTCACTAATAAAGCCACTATCGATATGAATATATATTTCTTTTTCATGACGAATAATTATTGTTACTAACATTTCATAAGCAATGTTCATATCTGCTAATTTAAGCTTTATTTTCTTAACTTAGCAACTGGCTCGTAGAATGCAAAATAAATATGTTATTTATTTCACCTTTCCCATAGGGTCAGGGAATGGTATCCCAAGTCCAAAATGTATTTCATCTCCTTTAACACCTTCCAATCTAACTCGACGATTCGGATTCTCATCATCAAAATAATAAGAATAGTTGCATTCACATGGAAGTGATGAACTTAGACGGGGCATGCCTTTGGCTATTTTGTAACCTTCATCAAATTCTATTTTTAGTATGGGCGATTCTAAATCCCTAATTATTTCAACCATGGAATCTGAGAGGATAATACCATTCGTCATATAGCCGTAATCCGCACTGTAACTCTTTATCTCATCGTAATCCGATTTGCGTACAACAATTGTATCATTAATACCTTTTAGAGTCACCTTCGGCACACCTTCAACCTGTTCATTGTTTGGCGACTTATCCTTTTGAGGACTACATCCATTATGTAGGCTTAAAATCATAACTGACAAGCCTAACAGACTCAAAGACTTTAAGCGTGCAAGGGAATTTTTCTCTTTCATAAATATTTCTTTGAATACGAACATTTTGACAATTTAAGCGATGAGTAATGAGTGCCACAAATTACAAAAAAATCAGTCCTGATCCACAAAATCCACAATTAATTCATTCGTCTTCAGAAGATAATAGCAAAAGTATAAATCCCAAGCCGACGGATTTCTTTTTCTAACCACTTCAACCATTATACAATCATCTATCTGAATGGGTTTTGAAAAGTAATAGATAAAGATATTGCGCAAATCTCGTTTCCTTTTTTTCTTCCCGAATTGATACCATCTCAAATAATAGGTGTTGTCCAAATCTCTTTTCTCCGAAAAAATATTCTGTGCTTTCTCCTTCGAAATCAGTCTTTTCCTTCTGACATGGACACATGAACTGATATTGTCTTTCACCGATTCTGAAGGCAGATTCTTCCCCAAAGTGACCATGAGGGAATCTATCCGGGGCACATTCTCACGATTTATCGCGAAACGTAACTTTTCCCATACTGGCACAGGGAATCCGAACCTATTATTCCTTGTGATATATTGAAAAGCAGGGGTATTCGTATCATAACAATAATAATACTCCCAACCTTTCCCTTCTCTATGCTTAAAATGTTCCGCCACCAGCCCAATGACATTTTGCGAAGAGGCTTCAAAAGCGAAAAAGGATAACGCTATAATAAATAAATTTCTCAACATATTCTTACCATGTAGCCTCATGGGCTATTATACAAAAACCGCCGACGTATTCCTGCGCCGGCGGTCATATGAGTTGGCGAGCACCCGATTACCAGTAAACGACCGGACAAGGGTATTTCTCCTTCACACGGATCACGTAGATGAGGTTCAGCTCATGCGACCATGAACCATTTTTCTTCTTGCGTGAGGTGAATATGTCGTAAACATAATTGGCTTGGAAACTACCGAACTGCACACCCGCCGTGACGGAAGGCGTATGGACCTCGCTCAGGTTGGTGCGGTAGGATGCACCGATGATGATCGGGCTGATCAAGGCGCAGACACTCACATACAAAGCCTGGAAGACATCCTGTTTCTGGTAATAGACCGTACCGAAGAGATAGTTGCTGGAAAGGTCATCACGGCTGAACAAACCATTTCTGTACTGCAAGTCGTGGAAGTAGGTCGCATGGGCGACGAACTTACGCTGCAACTGGTTATCTGGTTTATCCAAGAAGCCATTCTTTGGCTCACCGATATGGTAGACAGCCAAACCGGCGGTCAACCTGTTCTCTATCACATAGGAAGCACCGGCGGAGAAGTCCGGGAAGACGCGCGAATCGTTCTGGATGTTCTCCAAGGTCTCGTTGGTCACCTCCCTGTAGTAAGGATTGTACTGATCCTCGAAGACCAGATCACCTCCCAAGAAATTCGCGTAGATGGAGGCCTGCACACCCAAGCGGACGAACTGACCCTCCGTGGTACGGATCGTATGGGAGTAGATGAAGTCGAAATCATTGACCTGATAAGTACCCGCCGCCATGTTATCGTATGAATAAGCGAAACCCACAGAGCACATCTGCTTGTAGAAGTTCTGGTCATACGAGAAACGGACCGTATGGTACTTGTTCCCAAGCGCAGGCCACTGCTGACGGTAATTCAAACCGAAGCGTATCGCATTCGCGCCACCCACCAAAGATGGGTTCAAACTAAACGGCACATTGTTATGGTTCGAAAAAGAGTAGTCTTGGGCAAAAGCCCCCAGACACGAACAAACAGCCAATATTATTCCAACATAAAATTTCCTCATTTACAATCTATTTTAGAATTGTTACATAACCTTTCCTCTCTCCGCTTTTGCCTATGCCTTTGTAGTTACTATAATAATTAACATACCAGCCATAGATCTCATTCGGACAAGGGTGACCGTTCAAATCATTTCCATCCCATTTGTCGTCAATCGAATCACCGACGAACACCGTCTCACCACATCGGTTATAGATGGTGAAATGGAAATCATCCATATGCTCTCCACCTAAGAAACGGAACACATCGTTCATTCCATCCCCATTCGGTGTAAAGACATTCGGCGCCCAAAAATCTTTCCAGACATACACATAACTTGAATGCTGAAATACACATCCATCTTCACTACGAGCCCTCATATACACTCTGAATGAATCCTCTGTGACAACATCCACATCACGGTACTCATATACGACATCCTCGCCCTCGAGGACATCCGATCCATCGCCCGGATCCCACGACCACTGGGTGTTTTTCGGGAAAAATCCCCTGAAATGAACGGTAGGATCTTCCCTCTCTATCACCGGCGGAAGGATCTGGAACGTCATCTCATTGTGATCTTTCGGCACAATCCACATCGAATCTGTTCCTTGACAACCATTCTCATCAGTACCCACCACATACACCATCGTAGGCTCTTCAATCAATGCATCTAAATCGTAAGAAGATGTGCCAGAGATAGTTAAATTGTACGGTTCACTACTCCACACATAATAAGATGCTCCTTCTGCCTCCATTTCGACCTCGGTAGGCTCTCCGGGACAACCCTTCTTGCGAACTTCCTTCAAAGATACATTTAAATCTGGATAAACCTCGACTTTAATCGTTTTTTTTGCATAACATCCATCAATTAATCTTCCTTTGACCATGTAAGTGGTCGAATTTGACAACGAATAAGAAATCGTGGCAGTACTATCACCAGTTGACCAAACATACTCGTCAGCACCCGACGCTGTCAGCGTAAACGACTGATTTTTACATACTGAGGTCTCCCCCATCACGTTCAACGTAGGCATCGGACTGACGGTCACATAGATGTCGAGCGTGGAGGAACAATCGCCCTCCGAGCCGATCAGGGTAATCAACGAATTATTTTCCGGCATATAGACCAACCGCTCCCCCTCCTGGAAGATGGCGTCATTGTGCGCCCAAGTGTAGTTGGAGGCTCCAGCCGCCAGCAGCACGACATTCTCGCCCTGGCAGACATTCGTCTCGCCTGTGTAGGAAATGGTAGGAGGCAACACGGTATGCACCTTCTTCTGGGCCGTACCGGAACATCCGTGGGAGTTCCACGCACGCACCTCGAACAGTTTCTCGCCCATGAGAGGCTCTGTGATCTCCGCCTCAGACTCGCCCGTGCTCCAGACGAACTGTACAAGATCCTCACCTGTGGCCTTCAACGTGACAGGGCTGTTCTCACACACTTTGTCTGCTCCTTCTATCGTAATGTACGGATTCGGGCTGACCGTGAATGGCACCTCCACCTTGGTCGCGCAACCATTGTCGTTCGTGCCGACCAGCGAAACAGAGGAGGAAAGCGTAGGCTTGGACGAGAATCTATTCCCATCAATCAAGGCGTTCCACACGAAGGAGTCCGCACCACGGGCGATTAGGTTCAGCGAATCACCCTGGCAAAGGTCTGTCTTACCATCCACCCAAACGACTGGGGAAGGAAGAACCGTGACAGGGACATCCACCCTGGTCGAGCAACCGGCCGTCGTGCCTTCCACCCAAACCGTCACATTGGTGTTCGGCACGGAGACGAACGAATTGGAGGTTGAACCATCGCTCCACAAGTAGGAGGAGGCACCCGTGACGGAGAGACTCAACGCAAGACCCCTACAGAGCGTCGTCACACCCGTCACCGCAATGTCCGGCAACGGTATCACATCCACACGGTATTCCCGCTTCGACATACAACCGGAAGTGGTATCAGTTCCGACCACCTCGAACGTGGTCGTCTCATCCAAATAGGTTTGACAGGTTGTGCCAATCATACCATTGCTCCACTGGAAGACACAGGAACCATCCTCGTCGGTGGCTTTCAGAGTGACCACCGTGCCTGCGCAGACGCTCACCGGTCCGTCGACCGTGAAAGAAGGGACATTGTGGACATTCACCGTATAAGAGGCGGAAGCCACACATCCCTGCTCGGATGTTCCTTTGACGTAAAAGATTTGGCTGGACATCAACGTCTTATCCACGAAGCGTTCCACCTCGCCCGTGCTCCACTCGTACGAGTCGGCGCCTTGGGCATACAACGAAACGGTTTCGCCCGCACATATCTCGTTCTTACCATAGATGGCCACCATAGGCACAGGATTGACCACGATAGGGATCTCTTCCTTCACCTTGCACCTGCCATTCGAGCCTTCCACCCAATACATGGAGGTGTTCAGTGAAGGCATACGGTTGACGACCGCACCTTCCGAGCCATCGTCCCACACATACGATTGCGCACCTTCCACCCAGAGGTTCAGCTGCTCGCCCTCACAGATGTCACGGTTACCATAGACCACCATCTTAGGGGACGGAATGACAGGCACCTTGTACTGCGACGCACCCGAACAACCGTTCGTGTCGGTTCCGATCACCGTATAGGTGGATGTCTCCAGAGGAGAAACGGTCAAGGTATCTCCCGGATAGACGTTCATCCAGAAATATTCCGCGGCGCCTGAAGCAGTAAGGATGGCTTGCTCGCCCTCACAAATATCGTCCGGGCCAGACACGGAAATCTCCGGCAAAGGATTCACCAAGACATTCACGCACTTGGTTGTCTTACAACCCGTGTTCGTGTAGGTACCCGTCACACAATAGGTAGTATTCTGCTGAGGCGTGAAATGCAACGTGTCGCCCTCCGCCGCGGAGCTCCAGATGAACTTGTCCGCATCGCCCCACACCCAAAGCTTGGCAGGCGTATTGTAGCAGACGGAGGAGTCTCCCTTGATGTAGATAGTAGGAGATGAGGAGACACCCACATAAACATCCTTGTCGTATTGGCAATTGAACTGGTCGATGATGCTCACCCGATAGGTTTGGCTCGTCTCGGCACGCTCCGACATGGAGATGTCGTTCGAGATGGTGTCGCCCGTCTGGTTCACCCAGAAGAACTTATTACCGATCTGGGAAGAGAGGCAAGACAAGACGATCATATCCCCGTAGCAGACCCTTTGGTCCCCGTCAATGGAGAGGATCGGTTTAGGATTCACCTTCACCATCTTAGTGAAAGTGGACGAGCAACCACGGCTCGATATGACCGTAAGGGAAACCTCATACTCGCCGCCCTCCTTGTATTCGTGGCGAGGCGATGCCTCCGCGGAGTAGTAGCCATCGCCGAAGTCCCAGCGGTAAGTCTTGATCTCATCACGCTTCACCACGCTCTTGTCGATGAAGTCGACCGTCATATTACAAGTATCCTTATAGTCGAAGTTAGGTTCCAACACGATGGTAGTCAGCACCGTATCCGCCAAAATCTTCGTGCAGGCGGAGTTGGAACCGATCATCTCGCAGCAGTAATGCGCCCCGTCCACGATCTCGTCCTTCGGAATGACCGCCACGTTATCCGTGGAGGACAAAGGCATATAGTCGTCGCAACGGTACCAATTATAAGAGACGAAGCCCTCCGGCGCGGTAATCACCGCATCGTCGTTACCACAGTTGCGAGGGATGAGGCGCAACGGCTCCGTCTTGCCCCAGAAATAGCCATACGCCTTGTGGCTACCAGCCATCTCCGAATCATTACCCGCATCCACCAAGCAGTCGTGGGTGATGATATCGATGACGATCGTATAGCCGATGTAGTCCGTCAGATCATAGCTCACGGTAGACCAAGGCTGATAGACATAATCCTCCGGGCGCTGCTCGTCGCTCGTGTTCTTTCCATGCTCCACCTTCGCCTCCGTACAAGTCGCCGGGTTCTGTATCAACGAGTTATTGAAGCTGGCGTTTCCCGAGAAGGACATACAGTTCAGCGTCACCTCCTTCCCCTCAGGGGAGTAGAGGCTCACATCCACATAGAAAGCAGGCATTTGATAGGATTCATGCTTGTCATTGGTAGGCACGTGAAGCACACATGCGTATTTATAGGTGAACAGCGTGCTCTGCTCATTCACGACGAAAGTATAGTGCATTCTCTCCGCATAGGCGCCGGCCTTCTTGTTTCGGCCCTCCGCATATCCATTATTTCTACCGATTTGTATAACCGCCTCATTGTCAGGGTTCACATAGAAATCGCTACAAGCGATGATAGGGTCAGTCTGGCCCAAATCGCTGGAGAGCATCATTCGCTGTTCCTTCTTAGCCTGCGCCTCCGTTGTCTTCTCCCATGAATAAACGTAGCTATAGACCGCATCCTCGCCTTCACCCTCCACAACAGGGAAATACAGACCCGTATACAGACCCCAGCCGTCCAGCGTTCCGCCGACCTTCAAGCCGTCATTCACGATGAGGTTCTCCTGTTCCCAGTCTATTTCTCCCCAGTCATGCTTCTGCTGTTCCTTCGTTTTATGAGGCTTATGTTCATCCTCCTTGCCGGCCTCTCCGCCAGCACCAGGACCATCTTCCTTGCCGCCCGCACCAGCGCCAGGGCCATCTTCCTTGCCACCTGCGCCTTGCTCAGCACCTGCGCCACCAGCACCTTGCTCGGCACCACCAGCGCCAGCGCCTGGACCGTCTTCCTTGCCACCAGCGCCTTGCTCAGCACCAGCGCCACCAGCACCCTGCTCAGCACCGCCAGCACCTGCGCCAGGACCGTCTTCCTTGCCGCCAGCACCCTGCTCGGCACCTGCACCGCCAGCACCTTGTTCGGCACCGCCAGCACCAGCGCCAGGACCGTCTTCTTGGCCGCCAGCGCCCTGCTCGGCACCTGCACCCTGTTCAGCACCACCAGCGCCTTGTTCAGCGGCACCAGCATCCCCACCTTGTGCGGGATCGTCTTGCTGTCCATTAGGATCCTCGGCAACATCCGGGTTCTGATCGTCCTCAGGGTCGACCACATCCTCAGCTTGAGCAGCAAACTGCTCCTCTTGATCATTCGGATTGACTTCACCCGCACTCATATACAAGAACGGGAAAGCACATAGGCACATCATGCCTAGAAATTTACTTCTTTTCATACACTAAAAAGCGACGCTAATCGCAACCTATTATATAATACTAAAACACATATTCACTATCAACAGCACAAAATCACCCCTTATATATATATCAATGACACACTCGTAAGCGTATCGGTTTATGGTCTTTTTCTCAAAACGACGGCCTATATCATACCGTCCAAACAATCAGTCATTAAACAAACAACCGCACCCCAAAAATAGTGATTGAATACATAAAACACAATGAATCAGCGACAAAATACAACGAAGACGCATTTATCATCAGTAAACGGACGTTTTTTTTAGGTGAAATTTATACGGCGAAACAACAGGCATCAGACCGTCTGATCCACTACGGTAAAAGGAAGGCGCGAAGAAGTTTTGGAGACTGGTGATGATTAACCGAGCACAAATTATTTTATCAAATCTTTCAGCAAAGAGATAACAATTAAATTTAAATCAATAATATAGACAACGTAATTGACCTGAAAACGTTATACATGGGAAACAACTTCAGGCATTCAGTACCTCTCCAACAATTTGGTCAACTCATTTCTAATAGAATCACCCATTGTGCAGTTCGATTCTATATACGGTGTATGCTTAGATAGTGAATCGATATATTGCAACGGGAGTTCTGGCGAATCAATATATTCGTATTTCTTTTCTAATGCCCTTATACACTTCCCTTTTAAATCGAAATAAAATCTTTGTCCATCACACTTAAATGTATTTGAATCCATTGTGGTAAGGAAATCATCTGATTTCTCATTATCAACTGATATTAAAGAGAGTAATCCGTTCTTATATAATACGTAAATGTCTTGTAAATGTTTGTGATCAAATAATTCTTCATCTATTGTTAATATATATATCAAACATATATTTTTTGAGTCATAAATTCTTTTGATCACTTTGAAATAGTCACCGACATCACCCAAGGCGCTTTTATCCTTACCTGTCATTTCCTTGTAATATTCCCAAGAAATGTCCTTGGTTTCTTTCCTGTACTTTATCTGGTTCTCAAACTTTGTCATATACGAAAGCATACTATCAAGGCTTTGATAATCAATATCATCTGCGTTCATAACACTATTTCCTGACGCTTCAGCACCAACAATTCCAGACTTCCATTCGCCTTCCTTCGAGATGCAAAGAGAATCACCCTGGCTGATGCCGGGATTTTGCCCCTTCTCCGTACATCCGAAAACGATTAGCAGAAAGATTATCAATAAAATAGAACTATTTTTCATCTACATGTGTTTTTATCGTTGGTATATTAAATTCATGGTTGAATGGCCAAAAACACCATCAATTTGCTTGCTATTTATTTGTATGAACCATCTCAAATCCACACAAAGAGCCGTCCAAACAAGACGAATTACGCCTTGCCCGAATAGGTCAAAACAGATAGGTTGTCCTCGCGGAGAAGTTCGGAGGAGACATCCAGCAACATCTCGGGCGTGATCTTATCCAACTGCTCCGCCACATAATCGAGCGACTCGAACTTGTCGAAATAGAGGAAGCTACGCGCCAAGGAGAGGACCAGATTCTCCCGATTTTCCTGGGCTATCGTCAGTTGTCCCAGCCACTGTTTCTTCAGTTGAAGCAGTTTGTGCGGAGGAATCAGTTCGGTGTACATACGCTTCAGTTCGCCCATCACCAAAGAGGTGCACTTCTCCCTGTTCTTCTCGTCCGTCCCGAAATAGACGGAGAAGATGCCCGTGTCCGAATAAGGGGTAAATACCGATTCCACATTATAGGCCATACCGTTCCGCTCCCGCAGCAGGAGATTCAGCCGGCTGTTCATGCCCGTTCCGCCCAATATATTGTTAACCAAGCCAAAAGCCAGACGTCTATCATCGTTCAGATCGAAGGCACGGGTACCAATCATCACGTGAGACTGGCAGGTGTTCTTCCTGATAAGCTTCTGTTGCGGCACATAGAGGGGAAGCGCACCACGAGAGGTGTTTGAGGCCAACGCCGGCACCTCCATGAAATACTTCTCCGCCCAGCGCTCGATACGCTTGAAATCGATGTTACCGATAGAGAAGAACAGTATCCTGTCCGCCGAGTAGGTGCGGTCCACGAACCTGCGGACATCCTCCGAAACGTAGTGTTTCAGGGCTTTCTTATCGCCCAAAATATACCGTCCCATCGGGGAGCCAGAGAAGATCATGTTCTCGAAATCGTCGTAGATCAGTTCGGACGGAGAATCCTTGTAGGACTGTATCTCGTCGATGATGACATCCACCTCCTTGTCCATCTCCTTCTGAGGGAAGGTGGAATGGAAGACCACATCGGCGCAGAGCTCCATCGCCCGTTCGAAGTGGGTAGTCAGCACCGTGGCGTAGACGAAAGTCTCCTCCTTGGTCGTGTAGGCGTTCAGTTCGCCCCCCACCGATTCCACACGGTTCAGGATATGCCAAGCCTTGCGTTTCCGCGTACCCTTGAAGAGCAGGTGTTCGACGAAATGCGCCATGCCGGACTCCTCCGGAAGCTCGTCGCGCGTACCCACGTTCACGACGAAACCGCAGTAGGCCACCGGGCTTCTGTCACGCAGGTGCACCAAGCGGACACCATTAGGCAGTTTCTTGTATGATATAGGGGGCTCCTTCATCCACGATCCTCCATCTTTTTCAGTTCCTCGGCGGCTATCTCCACCTTCTCGTACCAATCCTTGCCGAAGCGGCGGATCAGAGGTTCCTTCAGGAAGACATACAGCGGCACGTTCTCCTCCTGCCCCTTGGCGAAAGCGCAACGGCAGACCTTCCAACGATGAACGTTCAGGGCCACGGTACCATTCCGGAGCGTCTCCAGACGGACAGGGTACAGATGGCAGGATATCGGTTTGTAGAAACCGACACGGCCCTCCCGGTACGCCTTCTCTATCGCACATATGCAAGTGCCGTCCTCCTCGAACCGGGAAAAGACACACTCCCCTTGCCCCACGATAGAGGTGACCAAATCGCCCTCAACGTCCACATAAGAGACCCCCTGTCGTTCGATCACCGCCTTGGATTTTTCGGACAGGTCATCCCACACGACAGGCAACACCTCCTCTAGCTTAGCCAATTCTGCCTGCTCCAACGGGGCGCCGGAGTCACCCTCCACGCAACACTCGCCCTTGCATACAGACAAGTCGCAACAGAACCTCGTGTCGAAGAGGTCCGTGGAAATGATCGTATCATCGATTTGAATCATCATAATCCCTACCCTTTATATTTCAACGCTGTTTCAATGCGCGAAAGTAACGTAAATTTTGCTCAATTAGTGCCAAAGAAAGCATTAATCCACCCATTTTTTCACAAAAAAAGCATATATTTGCCTAATTTTATACGGATGGACAAACCATAATTCTAAGAAATGATTGTTAAACGTTTCACATTCAACGTATTGAACGTAAACACCTACGTGCTCATAGACGAAAAGACCAACGAAGCGATCGTCATCGACCCTGGTTGTCAGAGTGCGGAGGAAAGGGAAACATTCAAGGATTATATCATAAGCAATAATCTAAAAATCAAACGGGTGATAGACACGCACCTGCACTTCGACCACATCTACGGGCAACGGTTCGTGGAGGAGACGTTCGGTGTGGGAGCGGAGGCCTGCAAGAAGGACATCACCTTCCTCAACCACTACCAGGATCTGCTGGTCATGTTCAACATGCCGATGGACGACGAGGCGTTGCCGCTCAAAGGATACTTGGTGGACGGAGACGTGGTGGAGGTGGGAAGCATCCGTCTCAACGTGCTGCAGGTGCCGGGGCATTCCCCTGGAGGACTCGCCTTCTACGAGGAGAAGGAGCATTGCGCCTTCGTGGGAGACACCATCCTGGAGGGAGGCATCGGAAGGACGGACATGCACCGAGGCAACTACGACACCCTGGTGAAAAGCATCAAGGAAAAGCTTCTTCCCCTACCCGACGACACCATGCTCTACAGCGGACATGGGGAACCAGCCACGTTGGGGCATGAGAAGGAGTGCAACCCGGAAATCATTAAGATAATTAAGAGTTAAGAATTTAATAAGAGTTTAACCTACATATAACTAAGCTATTATGGGATCATGTTTGGAGAATAAGCGTTACAAGATGATGAAAGTGAAGGAAGGCGAATACGTTCCTGACGTGGAGGACACCTTTCCTGAGGACGATCCGTTCGTCCACAAGCTCATCTACGAAAACATATACAACGAGGTGTTCGACGAGAACTACCCCTACTTGGACGAGTCATTCAAGTGGAAGGTCGGACATGTCTGGGCCCTTTTCCGCGCCTACTTCATCTGCTTCTGGGTCAACCCGTTGATCTTCGGGCTACGCATCAAGGGGAGAGAGAACCTGAAGAAGTACAAAAAAGAGTTGAAGGATGGTGCGATCACCGTCTGCAACCACGCCTACAGGTGGGACTTCCTCGCCGTATGGCAAGCCTCCAAGCGTTTCAGGCTATGGTACCCCGCTTGGGCGGACAACTTCCAGACGAAGGACAGGGACAACATGCGCCACACCTGCGGCATACCCGTACCGAAGAGCATGAGCGCCATGAAGAAATTCAACCAGGCGTTCGACACGCTCCACGAGCGGAAAGCATGGATCCACGTTTTCCCTGAGGAGTGCAGATGGAACAACTACAAACCACTGCGTCCGTTCAGAAAGGGAGCCTTCATCTTCTCCTACAAATACCAGATGCCAATCGTGCCAATGGTCATCACCTACCGTAAGCGCACAGGGCTCTACAAGTTCTTCAAGAAGGACGAACCATTGTACAACATCACCATAGGCGAACCCATCTACCCAGACATGAGCCTGCCGAGGAAGGAGTCCGTCGACGAAATGAGGGACCGTGTCCACGCCAAGATGGTGGAACTCGCCGGCATCGTAGAGAACCCTTGGCCAAGCGTACAACCTAACGACAAAGGATAACATGAAAAACTTATCAATCTTATTGCTACTCATGGCAACAATTCTTTCAGGATGTCACAGAGACACCTACGGGTCTTCGAACAAATACATCACATACATGGGGCGTATCGACAAGAGCAACCCCAACTACGTATCGTTCGCCTATCCGGGAGTCTCCATATTCGCCAAATTCAGGGGAAAGTCCATCACAGCGAGATTCAAAGATTTAGCTGGCCATGGGTTGCACAACACGTTTTACTGCATCATCGACGATGGAGAACCACAAAAGATCGTGTTGGACAAAGGGCAATACGAATACGTGCTGGCCACAAGGCTTAAAGACACCACACACACCGTCGAGCTGGTTAAATTGACGGAGAGCCTCGTCGGGGAAGTGAGATTCTTCGGGTTCACCGTTGGGGACAATTCCTCCGACGCATTCCTGATCGCGCCTAAGGCACTGCCAAAGCTCAAGATGGAGTTTGTCGGCAACTCGCTCACCTGCGGATACGGCAATGAACTGTCGTCCATGGTCCCGAAAGTGGGTTTCTCCCCACTGAACGAGAACAATTATCTCGCATACGGAGCCATCACCGCAAGGGAGTTGAACGCTCAATACGTATGCACAGCATACTCGGGACGAGGCATTTGCAGGAACTACGAAGGGGATACAGAGAACACCATTCCACAGTTCTACGGCAAGACCATCGCCACGAAATCAGACTCGAAATGGGACCCCAACGAATACATCCCAGACATCCTGGTGCTAAACCTCGGCACAAATGACTTCTTGGCGGAGAGCACCACCAAGGTCAGGGTAGACTCCATCCAGTTCATCGCAGAATACACCGCCTTCATCCAAAGGATGAGGGGATATTACCCCAATGCTGAAATCATCTGCGCCGTCGGACCTGCTTTAATCGAAACCATGGAGTTCTATCCCAACCAACTAACTCGCTATAGTCAATGCGTGCTCACTGCCATCAAAAACGCTGGCGGAAAGGAAAATCACATATACTATTTCGAGACAAAACCGCAGGAAGGCCCCTTCGGAGAGGATTACCACCCGACTATAGCCACCCACAAGAGAATGGCTAACGAGTTGGTTTCCTTCATCATAGAAAACAAGTTGATGAAAACCGAAAAATAGTGCAAAAATAATCCTCCAATTATTTGGAGACTCCACAAAAACGACTTACCTTTGCACCGCAAAAGAGAAAAACACTCTTCCTTAGCTCAGTCGGTTAGAGCACCTGACTGTTAATCAGGGGGTCCTTGGTTCAAGTCCAAGAGGGAGAGCAAAAGGCTACGACGGATATCCGCTGTAGCCTTTTTTCATGAAAAAACACCTCGCACATCCTCCACACACTCTTTTAGGGGATAAAAACAAGTCCAAATAGCAACATATAGCGATTTCACGAACCCCCGAGTCTCCATATCTTTGCAATGTTCAGAGGAACAATAAAACACAATAAAAAAAGAAGTTGTCCATACCATTGGAAAGGAGACAAACTGTACAAAAAAGTAAGCCATAATGAATAAATAGAGAAGTCTTCACATATCCAAGGACAATTACCACATAAGGCAAGAGTTATTGTCTGGGAAGATCATTAGCGGGGAACAAGCGAGTTTTCCGCTGCTCTTGTTGGCAGATATACAAAATAGACAAAAAGGGGTCCACAAAGGGGAAGGAATGCGCCTCTAAGGATTATTCCTCCCATCCATACCGAGGAGCATCCTCGGCGACCATACGTTGCTCACCATCAGAATCCGCGCCATAATACGGTTTGGACAAAGGCTTCCTGCGATGCAGGTCGAGGAACGCCTCATTCAGCAGGAAGACGATCCCCTCCAAGGTCTGTTGACGCACGGCAGGCTTCAGTTGGCATTCCCACACCACCATAGTACGCCACCCTATCGCACGGAGCTTATCACGCACCTCCTCATCCCTTTCCTTATTCCGCATTATCTTATTCTCCCAAAAAGAGACATTAGACTTGGGCATTCTACCCTGCTGGCAAACATGTCCATGCCAAAAGCAACCATTGATGAAAATCGCCGTGTGATATTTCTTCAGGACGATATCAGGAGTGCCCGGCAACGAACGTACGTTCAAACGATAACGGAAGCCGTTCGCATAGAGGAACTTGCGGACAATCATCTCAGGCTTCGTATTCTTGCTGCGAATACGAGACATTGTCTTACTACGTTGTTCTGGGGTTATCTTATCCATATAAAAAAAACGGAGCGTCGACTACCAACGCTCCGTCTATACCTTGCAATTTATTTATCTGATTGACATCGAAATTGTCGGGCGGCTATCAGAATCGAAATCAAACACTTCGCCTCCTGAATAAACACCATTATTCACAAAGCCGGAAGTGCCAATCACATCGCCCGTCAGAGTACCTCCCACCTTGAACTTATACGAGCTGCCATTCTGGAACGGATAAGAAATGCTAAGCTTGCCAGCCGTATAACCATCCATAAACTTACCATTATGGGAGAACAAGACCGTACCCGCCGCGTCAGTGACTTGGAAAGGTGTCATGTCATACTCCAAATCGAGGGCAGACTGATACGAAGAGCCTGCGAAACCGCCATTATGCCTATACTTTCCAACACCCACACAGGTTCCACCCGCAGATGAGATAGGACAAGAGAAAGCCCTTGCCTTGCCGGAGAACGACGATATATATCCTCCTTTGCATATCAGTTTTCCATTCGCTTCGGAATCGACGTAGACTCCATCAGCGGAGGCTGTCTCAATCACGACAACCGCATTGTCATTCACCTCCATATCAGCATCCGTGATAAGACCGAAAGCACCGTCACTCGCAGCTTCCGCGCGAAGATGCACGGAGCAGTTGTTAAACACGATGTTTTTGTCCGACTTCACCATCGAACAAACCTTCGTCTTATCCTCGCCCGAATTACTAACATAGAAGAAGGATGACGACGCGTTCGACAAATCCACGGAAACACCATTGTCGAAGGTCACACCCATATCACCCGTGATGAGGCGAGAGCCCACAGCGGTGGAAGTGGAAGAAAGAGCATGTACGCCATCCATAAATTTGACATAGCCATCCGCCTTTATAGCTGTGGTATTCGTAGAACCATCCTCCGCATCATATACGGAAGTGCCCGACAAAACGCAATTGATTTCCCCTCCCAAAATGTTGACATCACCGTCAGCCTTAATGCCGCGGGCGCCCTTTGCGCTAGATTTGATGGTCAATACACCACTGGTCATCCAGAAAGAACCATGTTCGGCGTCTGTGACCACCATCTCATCTTCATCGAGAAGTTCAGACTCAACGTCAATGATTTTAATCTTATCCATGTTGGAATTGGAAGTTGCCGTAAAAGAACCATTCCCCAATCTGAAATAGCCATTCGTGACATTCAACCCACCACCGTTAATGGCAAACTTACCACCCGACATCCAGAAGTAATCCTTGACACGTACGCAATCGTCCAAGTCGGAATTGACGGTAATATCTCCGCTCTTAACCTCTATATAGTCACCCGTCTGGATACCACGCTTCTGTTTTGCGTTCACCACAAGCGAGCCAGTAGATTCTTCAAAAACGATTTGTCCCTTGCTTCGTATCACAGCATTAGAGGTGTCATTCGCAGAGTCCGTTAATGTATTCTTACCCTGAAGCTTAATCGTCATTGTCTTTCCCGAGAAGGAACGGACAGGAGGAAGCTCCTTGTTCGACGTCAGGGTCAAATCTTTCATGATGACCGTGAACTTTCTCTCGGAATCAATAGCGAAGTAGCCATTGGTACTGGAGCCGGAAAGGTGATAGACAATATCCTTCTGGTAGGCCAACGAATTCACGTTGACGCACGCCCCATCCGTCTTAATCTCCACAGAAGACTCGTAAGGGTTCAAGCACCTAACAGCGCCATCAGAGAAGCTGATAAAGACAGTGTCGCGAGGAACCAGCATATCCGCATCCACGAAGGTCAAGCTGTCCAATTCTCTGAAAGGGATTTCGGAGACATCCTCACCCTGCTCATACAACTTGAGATTCGCCCCCACACACTTCACACTATCCACACTCTCACAATCGGAGAAAGAGAGTTTTCCCCCTGAGCGATGGATTATCATAGAATACTCAGACCAAGCGAATACCGAAAAGAACATCGCAAGGCCTGAAATTATAATTTTTTTCATAACTTACTAATTTTAACCGATTTCCCCACTACTGAAATCACATATGCGCCTGAAGGAAGAGAAGACAAATCAATGCCCTCATCGGCATACGAGGTTTCACTCACCAAAGAACCATTCGCAGAATAAATAGCCACCTTCTCACCACTCTTCACACCGGCAAGGAAGACAACATCCTTCACTGGATTCGGAAATGCGAAGAGGGAGATAGACTCAGAATCCTTCGCATCCAAGCCCACGCTTGTTTTCGGGAAAGTAACCTTCCTGATATTGGCAACGTTCACCGTAATAGCAGGAGCGCCGGCCTTAGTCTCTATGACCAAACCATTGCCCGAGAAGTACATCTTTCCGGATTCCTCAATTTGATATTTATTTTCAGTGCCATTTTTCTCAATAATAGTGACTGGAGTACTTGCCTGTGCCGCAAATGAGCACAAAGCCAAAAACAATATCGCCGAAAATAATTTGTTCTTCATATCTTTAAAAATTTATATAATTACCAACATTAAACTATGTATATTAAACACCTAAATCGAAATACTTTTAGATCTCAATATTAATCATTTATCCTTAAATCAGGAAATAGACCCCCTATTTTTCATAAAAGGTTGGCGCATTTCTCAATGGGCCAACCACATAATAATATATAGAACAACACAATTTAGGGTCAAAATCCTTGGGAACAACTTCCGTCACCCATGACAGGCAACCGACTTCATTCCGCGTCGCTAAAGTAGTAAAAAAGTTTCATACTAACTCCAACAAATACAAAAAATTTATCAGAAATAGAATATCCGCTCCAACTTTAACAACACCAAAGGTATAAAAACGGCAACACACGGGGGAAGATATTCAACGAAAGCGAAAAGTATTTCAGCAAAAAAGCGGGGTATCAGCCGAACAATTGCTCCAAGGTCTCCATATCCACATCCACAAAAGGATTGTTCGAATTCACGAACATATCCGACAACTGCAGTTTTTCCGTCTGTAAGTTATGGATTTTCTCCTCCACCGTATCCTTCGACAGAAAACGGTAAACGAAGACAGTCTTATCCTGCCCGATGCGGTGGGACCTGTCCACAGCCTGCATCTCCGCCGCAGGGTTCCACCATGGATCTAGGATGAAGACATAGTCGGCCGCCATCAGGTTCAGTCCCACGCCTCCTGCCTTCAGTGATATCAGGAAACAAACCACGGAAGGATCATTCTGGAAAGTGTTCACCACCTGTTCCCTCCGCTGCGTCTCACCCGTCAGTTTCGTATACTTCACCTCCTCCGCATCCAACCGATCCTGCAGCAAGTCCAGCAAGCGCACAAAAGAGGAGAACACCAACACCTTATGGCCCTCTTCCTTCAGGTTCTGGATGCGGCGAACCACCTCGTTCATCTTCTCCGACTCCACCAAACAATCGTCGAACAACAATTTCGGATGATTGGAGAGTTCACGCAGCCTCGTCAAGGAAGAAAGCGCGAGAATAGAATTCTTGTTCACCCCGGACTCCGCGATCACAGACATCAGGTTATTCCGCACCATGGACTTCTCCCGCTCGTAGATTTCCTTATGGGCATCATTCATATCACAATAAACCAACTGTTCCACGACAGGAGGCAAATCCGCCGCCACCTCCTCCTTCGTTCTACGAAGCAAGAATGGTTTGATGAAGCTCTTGACCCGCTCCGCACGCTCCTCGTCGCCTCGTTTCACGATCGGGTTCACATAGATCTTACGGAAGGACTCCACAGAACCCAAGACGCCACGGTTCGCCAAATTCATCTGCGCCCACAGATCCTCCAACGAGTTCTCTATCGGCGTACCAGACATACAGTAGAAATGGGCGGCATTCAAGTCAACGACCGCCTTATAGGCTTGTGAAGAGACGTTCTTCACATATTGGCTCTCATCCATCACCACGCACTCGAAACGATATTTCTTCAAATGTTCGATATCCCTGCGGACTAGGCCATAAGTGGTGAAAATCAGATGATGACGGTCAAACACGTTGGTCAACGAGGAGGACGAGACACGATTGCTTCCGGCATACAACAGATGTCGGAGGGAAGGCGCGAACTTTTCCTTCTCGCTCACCCAATTAAAGAGCAATGAAGCAGGCATGATAACCAAGGAAGCTGGCTTCTTTTTCGCATGAGGCTTAACCGTGCGGGCCGGTTCAGAATGCTTGATCACGGGTTGATCGAACAACGAAGGTTGCGCCGATTCATACGGCCATTCAAACGTTTCGAATCGCGCCTCTTCCTGTGGGGAATCGTTCGGATCCGCCTCATACACCTTCAGGAAAAAAGCAAGCAGTTGGAGTGTCTTACCCAGACCCATATCATCCGCCAAACAACCGCCCAAGCCATTCTCGTAAAGGCCGACAAGCCATGAATACCCCACATGCTGGTAATCACGGAGCGTGGTTTTGAGTCCGGCAGGAAGATCAACTCGTCGCTCCAGCAACCCCCGGAAATCACGGACGGAAGCAGACCCATCCGTGTCCAACATCCCCACATGGCACTTGTCCAGTTTGAGGAGGTTGGCGTCCTCCCCATTCATCTCCATGAAGAGGAAAAGATCCTTGTACTGGGCGAACCACACATCCGGGATGATAAATATCTTTCCGGAACGTAACACATACTCCCGGTTACCCTCTATGATATTACGGTGCAGATTGGCGAAAGGGAAAGTCTCGTCACCCACCTGTACCACCGCGCGGATGTCGAACCAATCATACACATCGTTGATCTTCACATCGAAATCCAGCTTCGGGGAAGCCATGATGATTTCGGGTCTATCCAACTTCTGCCGAACGGTGAAGGCGGACAACGCCGGACGATGGGCAATGAGGAAATCTACGGTTTCGTGCAACCACGTCCCCGAAGACGTCTTGTCCATCGCATAGAAATAGTTGTTGTCCTGGCGGAGACCAAGGGCCGACAACGCATCGGCAGCTTGTTTCTCCACCTCTGGGCATCGGTCGATGACAGTGAATTTAAATCCATTCTCGTCGGACAACGAAACGAAACGTTTCTTTGCGGAGGAAAGATCGCAAGAGACATCTCCGTACTCGAAACTGAGGCGAAGGGCGGCACGCATGGAAAGGTCCTCCTCCAACGTCAGCACGGGGATAGGCGACGGATTGTCATGTTCCACCACAAAACCATGAGCCTCAACGTCTTCCTTCTCTATCGTAGGCAAAACAAACGATTTCATGTAAGAAGGGACCGTACGGATCGGCACGTCAACGCCCTCCTTCTCCATAAACGGGAGGATGCGCTTATAAATCATCGATTCGAAGAGGCAAAGACGCTTACCGCAGACATAGCAGCAAGGTTCGGAAGAGAGCAGGATAAAATTTTTTGTCCTCCGTCGGAAGGGGATTTCCTCCGCCCCGGAGAATACTTTCATCGAATAGGTCAGTTTCTCCTCCGACAAGTCAAACGCAGGTACAGGGCGGCACACGAGGGGCAACACCTCCACCCTATCCGACTGGTACACACCCGCGAAGTTCTTCTCCCGAATGTAAACAGGGATATTCGTTCCGCGCAGCAGGTTCGCCACCTCATAGTTGGTTTTCTCGATGAATGGCTGGATCTGCGGGTAATTGTTCTTGTTGTTCAGGTATTTCGTCTGGAACTCCGCCACGGAGAGTTTCCCCTTCACGAAGATACGCATCACGAACTGCTCCGCATACTTCTCGCAAAGGCGCACAATCTTAGTCTGCACATCAGAGAGCCCGTCCAAGGGGAAATCCGCCCCACCCAGACGCAGGCACTGCAACGTGTCCGCCTGCTCATCGTCGGACAGGAGGCAAGGCTGGAATCTGTAGCCCCACAATCGATGTTCGGAAATAACGACCGCAAACATACTGCGCAAAGACAAAAAGGGCTGAAACCACTTGGATTTCAGCCCATTATTCTAGAAAAATTATTTAGTCAAATAGTTCTCGCTGATGGAACGGTTGTCCATCACACGTTGGATCGTATCGGCGAAGAGAGGCGCGATAGACAAGATGTGCGCCTTCTTGCAGCTCTTGTGGAAAGGAATCGAGTTCGTGAAGATGATCTCCTCCAAGCTAGACTCGTCCACGCGCGTGCTGGCCGGATCGGACATGACAGCGTGGGAAACAAGCGCACGCACAGAGAGCGCACCTGCGTTAGACATGATGCCAGCCGCCTTCGTCAACGTACCGGCGGTGTCCACCATATCATCCAAAATAATAACGTTCTTATCCTTCACATCACCGATGACCGTCATTTCGCTGACCACATTGGCTTTCTCTCTGCTCTTATGGCAAAGCACCATAGGGCAACCCAAATACTTGGAGTAGGCGTTAGCCCTCTTGGAACCACCGACGTCAGGAGAAGCGATGACCAAGTTCTCAAGGTTCATGGATTGGATATACGGCAAGAATACCGTAGATGCGTACAGATGATCAACAGGCACATTGAAGAAGCCTTGGATTTGATCAGCATGGAGATCCATCGTGATCAAACGGTCGATGCCGGCGACTGTCAACATGTCCGCAACCAACTTGGCACCGATGGCAACACGCGGCTTATCCTTGCGGTCCTGACGCGCCCATCCGAAATAAGGGATCACAGCGATGATCTTATATGCGGAAGCTCTCTTTGCCGCATCAATCATCAAAAGCAGCTCCATCAGATTATCCGCGCAAGGCACGGTGGACTGTACCAAGAAAACATAATGGCCACGAACGGACTCCTCGTATGAGATACCGAACTCACCATCTGCAAATCTCTGCAAATTGATTTTACCTAGTTTGCAACCCAAACAGTTGCATATTTCCTCCGCCAAATACTTCGTATTGGATCCGGCGAAAACTGAAAAAGGATGTTGACTGTCCATTACTACTCTATTAACTGATTTTTTGTTGTAAGCGCGAAATTAATACAAAATCACGAACAATTGTGTCATATAACATAAAATTTAAGCCAATATTCACGGAATTTTCACTTGCCACAAAAGACGAACGCAAGGATTTACTATTTAACTATTTACGATTTACTATTTAATTGTCTGCGATTTACTATTTAACTATTTACAAATTACTATTTATTAGATATAACATCTCAATACAGAAGCGTTTAGAACTGGAAGTAGATGAACTTCTGCAAGTCCGCCGTGATGAACTGGTAAATGATAAAGACAGCGATCACCACGTAGAGAGCCATCAGCGGCAACGGTGTGGTGGCGAACCAAAGTCTATATCTACGTTTGAAATGCTCCGGCAACCAGTGGATGATCATACCTAGGATGATGAGCGTGAAGACGTAGCGATACTCCCATATCATATTAGGAATCACAGCCGTATTCCACTTCGTACCAATCTGATTGACCATATCCTTGGCAGTCATCCACGCTTGTTCATTCGCCTGAGCAGGGTCCAAGTTGGAGCCGGCGCGGAAGAAGAGGCGCGTCCATGTGATGAAGACGAAGGTCTGTAAAATCGCCCAAGCGGTAGCCAACGGCTTCAACTCGGCCGTACCCTCAAAGAAATGGTAGAGCATACGGATGAACGAGCCGACGGCTATGACGCCCATCCAAATCACCGCGATGTTCCAGATCGGTGCAGGGAAGAACTTCGCCAACACGAAGAAGACAGCCGCGATCAGCAGGGAGACCCACGAACGTACATACACGTTCATGTCCTTCCAGAAACGGTACACGATCATACCGATACCATTCAGACCGCCCCAGATCATGAAGTTCCAGCTGGCGCCGTGCCACAAACCACCCAAGAGCATGGTGTTCAATCGGTTCATGTTAGACGTAAGGTTCTTTTTCTTCTCTGGATATTTGTAGCAATTGATCGTGACGATAAGCGCGATAGCCAACACAACGATAGCCACCCATATACTACCCGAAAGGATCATGCCCACCAAAGAGATGGTGATGATACATGCATAAGTACCGATCGAGGCGGTACGGTTTCCTCCCAACGGTATGTAGAGGTAATCCTGCAACCACTTGGAGAGGGAGATGTGCCAACGTTTCCAGAACTCGCCCGGGTTGGTGGCCTTGTAAGGCGAGTTGAAGTTCTTCGGCAAATAGAAGCCCATCAACATGGCAAGACCGATCGCGATGTCCGTATAGCCGGAGAAGTCAGTATACACCTGAAGCGAATAACCGAACAGGGCGGCGAAATTCTCGAAACCGGAGTACATGGTAGGGTTCTCGAAGACACGGTCGATAAAGTTCACCGCAATATAGTCGCTCAAAATAATCTTCTTCGCCATACCGTTCAGAATCCAGAACATGGCTATACCGAACATCTTCCTCGAAAGGAAATATTTCTTGTAGAGTTGCGGGATGAAGGTGCTTGCGCGCACGATAGGTCCCGCCACCAATTGAGGGAAGAAGGTCACATAGAAACCGAAGTTGAGTATGTTCTTCACAGGGGCTACTTTCTCACGGAAGATATCCATCAAGTAACTGATACACTGGAACGTGAAGAAGGAGATACCCACAGGAAGGAGGATCCGATCGACCGTGAAATAAGGCTTGCTAGGGTCAGCCGGAGAGCCCAAAGTGGAGAAGATGGAAGGATGGTCTTCCAAGAAGCTATTACCAATCATCGAGAAGACATTCTTCACATCGATATGCGCGCCGAACAGGTTCTGCACCATATCCGCAAAGAAATAGGCATACTTGAAGTAGCAAAGGGACGCCAAGTTGACGATAAGTCCCAGAACCAGCCAAGCCGTCTTCCATCCCTTCTTCGAATGGTGGATGAGAAGACCGTCGATATAGTTGAAAAGGGTTGCGAAGACTAGGATCAACGTGAACCAACCACTTGTTTTATAGTAGAATAGCACGCTGACGAAGAAGAGGAACGTATTCCTGAGCAACACCTTGCTATGCACCAAGGAGAATACGGCGAAGACTGCCACGAAGAACACCCAGAAATAGAGCTGGGTGAAAAGCAGTGGAGAGTTCTCGTCAAATGCGAATGTATCTTTAAGAAAATTTACAACCAAATCCATACTACCAATTATTCCTTATTATTTTTCTCCAAATAAGCGTTTATCAACGCGTTATAAAACATATCACCAATCAATACATATCCTTTGTGGGTAAAATGCACTTTGTCTTTCGCAGCCATGCCTTCCTTCTCCCACAGTTTCATAGAGCCCAAACCGCCCATTATCTCGAAGAGGTCCCAGACACTACCATTATGCTTCTTCGCAAGTTTGTAGAAGGCATCACGAGCCTTCAGTCCGTTTTTATTGACCTCGTAATGAGTACGGCGATTGGCACGCACCCGCTTATAGGAATCGTTGTTCGTCACAAAGACATGGTAACAATTAGGGGAGACGGACTCCACCCTGGCGATGAGGGAGTCATAGCGATGGATGAACTTCTCTTCGGAGAAATTCTTCACAAGCGCATCGTTTATGCCTATGGCATAGATCACCATGTCCGGATGAATAAGGGAAAGGTCCCTGTCGAAGTTCTCGCATGAGAGGTAAGAAGGGACAGTCGCCCCATTCACGCCGATAGAGCTATAGATGACACCCGGCTCGCTCTTTTCGGGCAAGATACCCGTGATGGTGAACTCATGCGGCACGGTGTCCATCTGGTCAAAGACGATGGTGAACGTATCCACCAGGCGGTCGAACTCGAAAATATAGACAGAGAGCGAGGAGTCGTACCGTGAGGCACAGAGGGAGGAATCCGTCAGTCGGACGAAAGGCTCCACCATGCATGTGGAATCCGCATAACCCAGCAACGTTAATTTGTTGCAAGTCCAACGGTTAGAGCGGTTCTTACCATTCAAGCACACCGTCAGTTCAGCGAGCGAATCGGACGTTGTGACCGCCATGCCCGTCAAGCCCAAGACCGCCTTCCTATCACGCATCACATTCTTCGTGGTGGTCCACTCGCCGCGGTACATGATTTTATAATTGGAAGGATTGTTCGTCTTTGCCACCGTATAGGGGAAGATAAGTCCACGCCCCGGTTGGTTTTGGTCGTTGATGGAATCGAGGTTACGTCGTATCTCGTGCGAATAAATGTCCGCCTGGACGTGAGAGCCACCGATATGCAGGATGTTGACCATCCCCTCGTGGCACAAAACGATGGAGTCCAGCTTTTCGAAGAAAGCGTCACGTCGCTCCGGCGAGCCCGGCGTGATTATCTTGTTCAAGGAGTCGGCGATGAAGTCGTACTTAGGCACGCCATGCCGCAAAAAACCCTGTGCAGCATCAGCACACACATAGGGAATGCAAACCGCTAATATAAGAAGCCAACGTTTCATTTCTTCACCTGTTTCTCTTGTTTCACCTGATTAGTCTGTCCTGTCTGGTTCACCTGACCCTCTTGCTTCTGCTTCTCCTCCTGCTTTTTCTGCAGTTCATCGCTCCACTTCTTATTCCTCTTCAAGAAGCAATAATAGTCATAGTAATTCATGAAGGACTGCACGAACATATCCGCGATACGTCCCGCACCCGTCGGTGTGAAGTGTATATAATCGGAGGCTGCCCATGCAGGCACATGTTCCACCCATTTGATCATGGAGTTACGTCCGCCCATCACCTGATACATATCCCAGAAGGCGGCTCCATTCTCCAGTGCGGCCTGCTTCATGCCCTCGATGTTCTCCTCCAAGAAAGGATAGGTCTGCAACTCTCCGTTTATCTTTTGGGACATATCGGCAGGACCGATCAAGATGATCATGGCGCCAGGGTGCAGATTCCTCAGATAACGTATCTGGCTGGCAATCATCTGTTTGTATTTTTCCACCCTATCCAAGCTGTAGATGTGCGGCGTATAGTTTCCTCCAAACTCCAGCAAGATAAGTTTCACGTTCAATTCCTTCATGGCAGATGAAAGGAGATGGGAAGATATTCGGGTGAAGAAGGTACCGGAGCTACCGCGGAGAGGAATGTTATCCATCGCCACACCCGATTTGCCGTCCATCGCCACACCGTACAATTCCGCAGTTCCAGACAAATCGAGTTTCACGCTGGTGACCATCGTATCCAGTTTCCACGTGATGACCGAGAACTCCGGCGTCGCGGCTTCTATCACCTGCGTGGAGTCTTGCTTTCCCCATTTCAGTTTGGCGGTGAAGTTCTCGCCCGTGTTGCCGACCAAGAGGCGGACTTGGGAGAATTTTTTCGCATGATTATACACTTTACTATTGTTGCAGGTCGTATAGCCCAACGTCACCTTTCCCCCTCTCAGTTTCGCCATCTGCGCCAAGACACCATAGTGGTCGTCCGACAATTTCTGCTGCAACGTACCATCCGCAATATAACGAGGCAGACTATCAGAGAATGTCTGCACCACCGTATAAGAACGGATTGGCTGGATGGCAGGGCAAGTGCCTGGTCCGAATCCTCCGAATTTTTTCTGGAACTGCTCACGGATATAGCCAGTGATACGGTCCGACTCGATTTGGGAGTCGCCATAATGTAAGATATGCACCACCGGTCCCTTGTTACAATTCTGCAAGGAGACGAACAGTTTGTCCATCATATGGAAATCATTATTAGGGAAGTAGATCCTCGCAGAACTCTTCTCCGCGAAGTGTTGGTAAGACTTCAACGTATCCTCGAATGCTTTGCGCTCCTTTTCTTCTTCCGCCATTTGCAATTCCTTCACCTTGTCGAGGGAGTCTTTTTCTATTTGGAGACGCAGTTCCTCCTCGGCCTTCTGCAGTTTGCTTTCCGCAGACTCATTGTCGGTATTACTCTTCGACAACGCCTGACTCAGGGACGGGAACGTGAGGGTGACGCTCTCTTTCCCCAATTGTTCGAGGAAATTGGACTCGTATTGAACGACGCTGTCATCTTCAATGACAAGAGAGGTATCCATTACACCATTCAACCTAGCATCCTCGATGGAGTCTAACGCCAGACTATCCACCTTGACCCCCAACGTATCATCCGGTTCAGGCTGCGCACCTATGGTTATCCCTGACGAAGGGAAAATTAAACACAACAGCGTCAACAACGCCATCACCGACAAAAAGAAGATCAACGAAATATAAGCTTTCATCAAAATACATATTTACAAATGCAAATCTACAAATAATTCACTTATAAGGCTAAAAAACTCCACGACAAAGTATTAACAAACAAAATTCCACAAGGATAACAGCCCCTTCCTAAAAAAAATGCGCAAACCGCAGAAAAAAGAGGCCAAAAGCATTGCACATTAAAATTTAAACACTACCTTTGCACTGCATTTGGGGAACACCCGATGTGATTGGTACGGTAGTTCAGCTGGTTAGAATACATGCCTGTCACGCATGGGGTCACGGGTTCGAGTCCCGTCCGCACCGCAAAAAGGTTGGATGCTTAGCATTCAACCTTTTTTGTTTGTATCCAGCGCAGTGAACAACTAAAAAACATTTCTTAATTCTTAATTCTTAATTAATTCAAGTATCCCTTCTCCTCCAAATATTTCTTCACCACGAGGGATGGCTTACGGGCGAGGGCGCGCCTCTCCGCCAAATCGAACTGAGCAATCATAGTGGAAGGGATGATGAGATTGTACACATCCAAGTCTTCTTTCTTCACAGTGGCGGGCATACCAGCCAAGAGCACATTGCTCTTCTCGCAACTTTTGTTCACAACAGAATTGGCTCCGACCACCGTGCAATCAGCTATGGTAATTTCACCGAACATTTTCGATCCAGGGCCCAGGTAACAATTCTTCCCGATTTTAGGTGCGGCATTCGAATAGCCCGCCCCCGTACCGACCTGAACACCCACATGGATACGAGTGTTTTCCCCAATACTGGAACCTCGGTTAATATTTATAGGGCCCAACCCATGAAGACAACAACCAGGAGCCAACACATTAGGCGGAACATTATACCCGGTCTGAAACATTAAACGCCTATATATGAACACGATGAAGAACAGTTCCAGATGTTTGCGCAATCCCTTCTTGCAGTTCATCACATACTCATATCGCCTCAACACCCGGGAATAGCGATAACTAAAATCCAATATCAAAGCGCGTAATTTACCCTTAAAAGAAGGATAGACAGAATATGCGACAACATCCGCCTTCTTGTAATACTCGTATCTTTCTTTACTATTAATCAGTTCACTGGAATCCAACATAACATCCAAACTATTATAAAAAAGTTCCTTTGCGATGACACATCATCCGCAAAATTAATCAATTTAAACAAAACCACCCATATTCGAATGGATTTTTCAGAGGAAAAAGAAGGCGGACACACAATGTATCCGCCTTATAAATCATCGAAATCATGTACGAATCATCCCATCGGAACGTTCATGGCTTCCTCCACAAACTCGTCCCAAAGCATGACTGCATGCGTGGAAACCTCCTGCGGATCCTTCCTGACAATCTGGATGAATTGTCCGTCCACCACCAAGGCGGAGACACCGTCCGTGTCGGTTCGGTCGCCGACCACAAGGATCTCAGGGCCCTCCACCTCCATTTCGGAAAGAATCTCCCACATCAGGCGGGGTGCCGGCTTCAACGCACCCATGTCAGGGGCACTGAAACAGAAGTCGAACGCCGAGGGGGAAAGTCCGACAGCCTCCATGCGCTCCTCCGTACGCTGGTAATCCGAGAAGACAGCCGTCTTCACGTCGCGGTCGCGGAGTTTCTCCAGAAGCTCGTCCACCCTAGGCTGAGCATGGTAATGCTTCTTCAGGATCTTCAAGAAACGCCCCAAATAGGCCTCGTTGTACCACGTTTGGGCTTTTTCGACAGACACCTTCTGTCTTTCCGCCAATTGTTGGAAAAAGGCCTGATTGAAATTCTCCGCCGTCTCGAAGTCCTTGTCCTTCATCCCTTTCCGCACAGAACGCTCGGCACCCACTTTACAGATATCCAGAGGATTCGCTAGGATCAGGTGAAGGGGATAATTCTTCTTGTCGTATAATGTACCGTCGAAATCGAAGATAACTGCCTTCACTCTCGACCAATCAATCTTCACCATTACTTCTTAACGAGGTCTTTGAATTTAGCATGACGGTTCTCATCCTGCAACAACAAGTTCAGCTTGAACTGTCCGTCGCGGGCACCCTCTTCGATGCAACGTGCCTTGAACTTCTCGAATGATTCGGAAACGAGCATGTGCGTGATCGGGTCGTGCACACGCAAGGAGTCACGCTTAGCCTGATACTCCATGTTGCGCTGTTTCAGTTTGTCATCCACCAACTTAGTGAACGCCTCGGCTTGTTCCTGCGTAGTATCCTGGTTCTCGAACTCGTAGTAGAAGTGGTAAGCGGAAACGCTCAGGTCGGCGAAACCGATAAAGAACTTAACCGGCATGTTCAACTCCTTCGCAGCCTCCTCGACAGCGCCCGTGAATTGGGTCTCGTGGAGTTTCTCGCCCGTCATCGTCACGATACCGTTGATCTTCTGTACCATGTGAACCTTAGGGATGGTTCCATAGAATCCCTCCACCTCGAGCAAATCGCTCATCGTGTAACGGTAGAGACCCGCCCATGTGGTTACGTATGGGCAATATTGCTTGCCAACCTCCAGTTCGTGTAGGCGCAGGAACTTAGGGTTAGGGTTCTCAAGATCGCTCTTCTCCACGAACTCGAAATAGTGCATGTGAGGGAAGAGGACCGTACCGGTCGTATCGTCCAACACCAATCCGGCGCGGCACTCGGAAGAGAAGTAGCTGAACTCCAAGTGCATCATATCCTTAGGGAATGAATCCTTGAACTTCTCCAAATAGAACTTCGTGTTACCGCACTTCCAAGTGTTCAGGATCTGCATGTTAGGCCAATAGTGCTTAGGCAACACGATGCCGTACTTCTCCTTCAACGCGCGGAGTTCCTTCGCACGCTCAGGGTTTGGCTGCAGGTTCTTGCCCTTGATGATGTTTTGTCTAACCTCTTCTGGGATATTGATCTTAGCGCTGATGGTACCCTTCTCGATATCATCCACGTAATCGTCGTAGAACTCGTTCACGTTGTTCTGCATCTCCACGATAGTGGAAGGGTTTGCGGTCACGATCAAGTGCACATTGTGCTCGATACCCAAACGCATGATGCAATAGTAGCGCGCCTTGTAGTCTGAGATGGTGAAGACATCCGCAGGGGCCGTGTAAGCCACCTTGATGAACTCAGGGCAGTCACGTTGCGTCACACCTGAAACGGAGCCATACACTGTTCCGTCCGGAGCGGCACCCTCGATGGCCTTGCCCACGATGGAGACGATCTGTCCGTCGAAAGTCTTCGGACGGTTCTTGATGAAGGAGTACAACCACACCTTCGTCATCTTGCTATATACGTTGGAGTAATATTCGTTCGTGATAGGAATCCACTTAGGCTCGCTGGTCGTACCGGAAGTGGTGGCGTACATCTTAGGTTTGCCAGGGAAAAGCACGTTCTCCTCACCATGTTTGTGACGCTCCACGTATGGGCGGAAATCCTCGTAGTCGTTAGACTTCACGTTTTCCTCATAGAGTTTGAACAACTCGTCAGCGCTCTTCGCTTCCAATATCTTGGCGAAGTTATGTTCCTTACCATAAACGGAATCCTTCGCATATTCCAAAATACCTCTCAGCGTTTTCTCTTGCGCTTTCTTACAATCCTTGGCGGCCTTGTCCAATTTTCTCCACTGCATCTTACCTGCGATAGAGAGGAGCGTCTTGATTTTCCACGCACCTTTGGTCTTCTCTTCCATATTATATTCCTTCTTTTTTAGTTATTCGTTTATATTTTGGTTAAAAATCGTGCTAAGATAGTCATTTATCGTTAGATAACGGGGAAAATGCTCAAAAACTTAAAATTCAGAGAAAAATAAGTCGCATAAATCAAGGGAACACAGCCTGTGGGAGTTCCTAACCAGGCGGAAGAAGCACTCCAAAAGATATTAATCCCCGGATTACCTATCCGCGAACCATCGAGATGAACTCCTTCATTCCCTCGGAGGCCCCCTTCTGGATCATATAGATGGGCCTAGATGATGGGACAGTGACCGGTTTAGGGTCTATCACATAAATAGGCACTTCCCTACGCAGGTAATGAACCAACCCCGCCGCAGGATAAACAACCAACGAGCTGCCCACGATTAAAAAGATATCCGCCTGCTCCACCCACTCGATGGCAGGCTCGATCATCGGCACTGGCTCACTGAACCACACGATGAAAGGACGCAGTTGGCTACCGTCGGAAGCCTTATCCCCCACGTGAATCTCACTCTCCATGGAAGGCAAGGTCGTCACAAGGCTCGTATCCTTAGAGGAGCATACCTTCATCAGTTCCCCATGGAGATGGATGATGGACGAGCTACCCGCCCTTTCATGCAGGTCATCCACGTTTTGGGTGATGATCTTCACGTCGAAATCCTCCTCCAACTCCTTCAGTCCGATGTGTCCGTAGTTAGGCTGATGGTTTTTCAGGTCCCTGCGCATATCGTTGTAGAAGTCCAAGACCATTTTCGGGTTACGGTAAAAGCCTTCCGGCGTGGCGACATCCTCGACACGATACTCGTTCCAAAGGCCGTCCGAATCACGGAACGTGCTGATACCGCTCTCCGCACTGATACCCGCACCCGTCAAGACAACCAACCTTTTCTTTCCCATGGTATTATTGATTAATTAATACTTCCTATTCCAGATCTCTGAAGCGATGAACGCCCGTCTCGCATCCTCCACCGTTTTCATGGAGAATCCGTTATCCGTTCCATAGTTGTTTTCTGAGGAATCAATCGGTTTCTCAGCGGGAGCGTTCTTTTTAGTGTGTTTCTTCAGCTTTCGGTTGTCTTTAACCGAATCGTACGTGTCCATCTCCGTCGTCAGGAACGGGTCGGAAGTTTTCTTATTAGGCGCACTCTTCCGTGAAGGAAACGTCATCGGTTCCACACCCGTGCTGATCGTCTGAGACTTCGCCCGGCTCTCCTCACGCTTCTCATCCGACTTCATCTTATTCTTCAAGAGAGAATAGACAAATAGTCCGACGAAAATCAATATGTATATCAAAGCGCTAGAATCCATACGCGGAATTATAAATTGGCATCGATTTTAGCCACGATATCAGGCTTCGGATAGCCACCGACCATCTTGTCGACAACCTGTCCGTTACGCACCAAGAAGATAGTAGGCACATTGCGCACCTTGTACATGCCGACCAAGTCGGGGTTCTCGTCCACATCCACTTTGCCGATCAACACGCGGTCAGCATATGTTTCGGACAACTCCTCCAAGACTACAGCGACGTTCTTGCAAGGGACACACCAACTTGCGCCGAAATCCAACACTAAGAGCTTGTCGCTCTTTACCATCTCTTCGTAATTAGCATCTGTAATATTAATCATACTCGTATATGTTTTTTACTATTATTCTTACAAAAACCATACCATAAGCGCTTAAGCGACGCTAAGGTCAACCGTACCTTCCTGCCGCATCTGCTCGAGATACTCCATCAGAGGACGCGTAAGCTTGATGCGTCTGGAGCGGGACGTCACAGTCACAGGATTACCTGTGGATGGTTCCACCACCGACAAGGAGAGGTTCACATTGCCATTTTGTCCTTCAATCAATGACAAAAAGTTAGTCACGAACTCCGGCGTCACATTCTCCTCCTTGATCTTAATCGTCAGGTTGCCGGAGAAATCGCGGCTCTCCTCCGCCAATGGCTTCACCGAGGCGATGTTGAAATCGATGAAGTCACCATACCTCCGCTTGGAGTAACTGCCACTGATGAAGACCATCATGCCCTTCTCATACGGGGAGAACTTCACAATGTCCTCCGAACGGAAGAGGGCGAAGCGATGGGACCCCGAGTAATCCTCCACCGTGATGAACCGGCAAGGCGTTCCCTTCTTCGAGACGGTGGAGACAGCCTCCGTGATGACGCCTCCCATCATCAACTCCTGGTCCAGATGATTGGCTCCGAAACTTGCGTCCGTCTCCATATCATTCATCCTCACATTGCAAATATAATTTAAAAATACGTAATACGCATCAAGTGGATGGGCAGAAAGATAAATTCCAACCAACTCCCGCTCTTTTTCCAACCGATAGAGATCGGACCACGCCTCCGCCTTCGGCAATATAGGCTGCTGTGGCTTCATACCCACATCCCCGCCGAAGAGGGACTGCACATTGCTCTGTGCGGCCAATTTGCACTGCGTGCCATACTGGCAGAGCACCTCCGACACGGTACGGCCTTTGTCCGTAGGCGACATGATCTGCTCCCTGGTGCAGTTCGGAAGGGAATCGAATGCGCCCGAAAGCGCCAAACTCTCGATCGTCTTTCTGTTGCAGGCCTTAAGGTCGACACGCTCCACAAAATCGAAGATGGAGGTGTACGGACCGTTCTTCTCCCGCTCGGACACGATCGCCATCACCGCACCCTCGCCGACGCCCTTGACGCCTCCCAATCCGAAGCGGATCTCGCCCGTCTGGTTCACGGTGAAGTTCAGTTCGGACTCGTTCACGTCAGGTCCCTTCACCTTGATCTTCATGGATTTGCACTCCTCCATGAATTTCTGCACATCGGTGATGTTATCCTTACTGAGCGTCAGGTTGGCGGCCATGTACTCCGCAGGGTAATGCGCCTTCAGGTAACCGGTTTGGTAGGCCACCCAGGCGTAACATGCGGCATGCGATTTGTTGAAGGCGTAGGAGGCGAACTTCTCCCAGTCCTTCCATATCTTTTCCAGAATCTCAGGGTCATGTCCGTTCTTCTTACCGCCCTCGATGAACTTAGGCTTCAGAATGGCCAGCATGGCGAAGATCTTCTTACCCATCGCCTTACGCAAGGTATCCGCCTCACCACGGGTGAAGTTGGCCAGCAAACGGCTCAGCAGCATCACCTGCTCCTGGTAGACGGTGACACCATAGGTATCCTTGAGGTACTTCTCCATCACAGGGATATCGTACTCGATAGGCTCCAAACCATTCTTACGGCGGATGAACGTAGGGATATATTCGATAGGTCCCGGACGATACAACGCGTTCATGGCGATAAGGTCCGTGATCTGCGTAGGCTTCAGCTCGCGAAGGTATTTCTGCATACCGGGCGACTCGAACTGGAACGTGCCGATGGTGCGGCCCTCACTATAGAGTTGGTAGGTCAATTCGTCATCAATAGGGATGTTGGAGATATCCACCTCGATGCCACGCGCCTTCTTCACGTTGGCGAGCGCCTCCTTGATCAACGTCAGGGTACTGAGTCCGAGGAAGTCCATCTTGATCAAACCCACCGACTCGACCACATGTCCGTCGTATTGGGTCACCACCACATCCTTGTCCAACTTCTTATCATGGATGGTGCAGACAGGGGCGAAATTCGTCAGGTCGTCCGCACCGATGATCACACCACAAGCGTGGATACCCACTTGGCGGTTGGTATCCTCCAACTCCTGCGCATAGGTCAGCATCGTGGAGATGTTCTCATCCGGACCGTTCTTCATGTCTCGCAGCTGCGGGATATACTTGAAGCAGTTCTTGAGGTTCACCTTAGGCATCTTCTTAGGCAACGTACCCTCCACCGCCTTCACCGACTCCTCGTCGAATCCACGGTCAGGAATCAACGCCTTGATAGCGTTCACCGTAGGGAGGGGCACCTTCTGCACACGGCCCACATCCGCCACGGAGGACTTCGTCGCCATGGTTCCGTAAGTGATGATATGCGCCACCTTCTCCTCGCCATAACGCTTGCGCACCCAAGTGAGCACCTTGCTACGACCGTCATCATCGAAGTCGACGTCAATATCGGGCAAGGAGATACGGTCAGGGTTCAGGAAACGCTCGAACAGCAGGTCATACTTCAGCGGGTCGAGGTCCGTGATCCATAGGCAGTACGCCACCACCGATCCGGCGGCGGATCCACGGCCCGGTCCCACACTCACGCCCAACTCCTCGCGGGCGGCGCGGATATAGTCCTGCACGATCAGGAAGTAGCCCGGGAATCCCATGGTCTTCATGATATGCAGCTCGAAGGTGATACGTTCTATCTGCTCCTCCGTCAGATGGTCGCCGTAGCGTTTCTTCGCTCCGTCCCAAGCCAACTTGTTGAGGTAATCCGCCTCCAACTTGATACGGTACAGCTTCTCGTATCCACCCAATTTCTTGATCTTCTTCTCAGCATCCTCCTGACTCAGCACCACCTCATGCTTCTCGTTCTGCGTGAACTCGTCGAAGAGGTCCTTTTCCGTGAACTTCTTACGGTACTCCTCCTCCGTGCCGAAGTCAGCAGGGATATCAAACTTAGGCATGATAGGGTCCGAATCGATGTCGTACACCTCCACCTTGTCCGCTATCTCCAACGTGTTCGTCAGCGCCTCGGGGATATCTTCGAATATGCTGTACATCTCTTCGGGCGTCTTCAGCCACTCCTGCTTCGTGTAGTGCAGGCGGTTCGGGTCGTCGTAATCCTTACCCGTACTCAAGCAGATAAGGCGGTCATGCGCCTCGCCGTGCTCCTCCTCGACGAAGTGCACATCGTTCGTGGCGATGATCTTCGTATTGGTCTTGCGGGCCAATTCGATCAGAACTTTGTTCACCTCCTGCTGACGCTCGTAGGTATCTGTGGCGGCGTTCGGCTTGTCCGTCTTATGCCGCTGCAACTCCAAGTAATAATCGTCTCCAAAGATCTCCTTGAACCACATGATAGACTTCTCAGCCTCATCGATCTTGCCAGCGATGATCAGTTGAGGGATCTCGCCTCCCAAGCAGGCGGAGCAGACGATGAGCCCCTCGTGGTACTGTTTCAGCACGTTCTTATCGATACGAGGGTTGTCATAATAACCCTCCGTGTAGGCGATGGAAGCCAGTTTACAGAGACTCTTGTACCCCGCCATGTTCTTCGCCAAGAGGATAAGGTGATGACCGCTACGGTCGACGATACGTTCCTTGCCCGTCTCCGCGGATATCTCCTTCACCGTCTTATCCTTGTCATGCAACGTACGACGAGCGCAGTAAGCCTCCGTACCGATGATAGGCTTGAACGGCACGAAAGCCTCCGCCTTCTCCTTCAGCTTCACCAGTTCAGCCTCCAATTCGGCCTTCTTGGCGGGATCAGTCTCCTTCTCTATGTTCTCCTCGCACTCCTTCACCTTCTTCTTCGGAGCGCCATTCACCTTCTTGACGTAGTCTTTCAGGTCTTTGATGCCGAACATATTACCGTGGTCCGTCAGCGCCATCGCGCGCATGCCGGTCCGCATACACTTGTCCACCAAGTCCGGCACCTTCGACATACCGTCGAGGATGGAGTAGTGTGAGTGGACATGCAAATGAACAAATTCCGCCATTTTATTAGGGTCTATGATTGAATGCTAACAAAGGCAAAAATATAATGAAAAAAAGTAGGAAAAGAAATTTTGGAGCAAAAGTTATCAACTAAAAGTAACTAGATGAAAATTAATGCTTTAGCCTTTAGATTTTAGCCCTCCGACCTTAAAAACTTTAGAATCCAGCCGTTAGTCCACCGACCTTAAAGACCTTAGGCTCTACCCCCAGCCGTTAGGCCACCGGCATAAAAGACCTTAGGCCCTATCCCCCAGAAGACAAAAAAAGAGAGCCGTCACCGACTCTCTCTGCTCTCCCTCTTGGACTTGAACCAAGGACCCCCTGATTAACAGTCAGGTGCTCTAACCGACTGAGCTAAGGAAGAATTTCCACACCCGAGGATTTCCCTCAAATGCGGTGCAAATTTAGGTTGTTTTCTCGAATAAAAAAAATATATTTGCATATAAATTTCACAAAAAAGAAGAAAATTATGGTAACAATAGGATTAGGAAACGCCCTAGTGGATGTCTTGTCTGTACTGAAGTCTGACGACACACTGGAGAAGCTCTCGCTACCGAAAGGAAGTATGCAATTGATAGACAAGGATTTGTCCGCAAAGATACAAGACGAAATAAAAGACGGCGATCGTCATTTCGTCACGGGAGGTTCCGCCTCCAATACGATTTCGGGACTTGCCGCATTGGGAGCGCCTTGCCACTTCATCGGGAAGACAGGCGAGGATGAGGCTGGTGAATTCTTCAAGTCGGACATGGAGAAACATGGCGTGACCACCCACATCGTCAAGAGCGATCTGCCGACCGGCGTATGCGTCTCCCTGATCTCACCCGACAGCGAGCGGACCATGGCCACCTGCCTAGGAGCGGCCAGCACACTGACGGAGAACGATTTCGACCCTAACTGGTTCAAGGGCGTGGACCTCTGCCACATCGAGGGGTACTTGGTTCAGAACACCACCATGATCGAGGCCGCCATGAAGATGGCGAAAGCGGCGGGCGCGAAAGTGTCATTGGACCTCGCCAGCTACAACGTGGTGGAAGAGAACCTTGCGTTTCTGAAACGTGCCGTGAAGGAATATGTGGACATCGTCTTCGCCAATGAGGAGGAGGCGAAAGCCTTCGCCCAGAGAGAACCGGAAGAGGCACTCGACTACATTGCGGAGATGTGCGAGATAGCCGTCGTCAAGCTTGGCAAGAAGGGTTCATTGATCAAACAGAATGGCAAAACAGTACGTGTGGATTGCATGCCAGGCGTGACCGCCATAGACACCACAGGGGCCGGCGACCTGTTCGCCTCCGGATTTCTGTACGGTCTTCACAAGGGATACGACATGAAAAGATGCGGCGAAATAGGCTCTCGTGTGAGCGGCAACATCGTACAAGTGGTTGGTTCTAAACTAAGCGAAGAGAAATGGGAGGAGCTGAGAAGTTTTAGCGAATAATCACGAGTAAGGATTCACATAAAACGGGAGGATTGTCACATGGCAATCCTCCCGTTTTTCTTGGCGATCCACAAATCATATGCGAACGGTCTAGCGTTCAGTCGCAGGCGTCTTCCCTGATTCCGACAGGACCTTGATCTCAAAGCCTATCCTTCCGAACTCTTTCTCATAGTCCGCCAGAGAGGATTTACGCTTGTCATATACGATGGTCACCGTCTGGTTAGGGACGGAGGTCTCGATCGACTTGGTGCCCTTCACGAAACGGACATTGGACTTGATTTTATTCTCACACTTCATGCAGTGCATGACGGGTTGCGTCGTCACTACGAGCGTGTCCAGATTCGACGCCTTCTCATTTTTCTCCGCACCCATGCCACATAGCGCGAGGGAGAGGAACATTCCTGATAACAAAAGCTTTTTCATATTGTATTAATTTTAAAATCATTTCTTCTTCAGGTGGAAACGTAGTCCGACATAGGCCATCGCACCATGGGTAGGTCCCCACACCTGCGTGGCGTCAAAGGCTTCGCTCCACGGATTCTCCGCATGCAGTATCGGTTCGTCCATCCGATAGGCGGTCAGGTTCTCTCCTCCCGCATAGAGCGTGAAATAGCGGAACTCCCTCGACACTTGCGCCTGCAGTTGGAAGTAGGTGGGATAGTCCGTCTGGTCGTAACGTTTCCCCTTGCCGTTGAGCTGGCCCGTCACATCAAAGCGCCAGATGTCTAGATTTGTCTTGTACGACAACGTCAGCAACCCCTTCATGCGGGGCGAGAAGGGCTGGATGCGCAACTCCCCATCGTAGGTGGTCCGCACATCGTTGAACCTTCCGGCGGCCATCACCTCCCATCGTCCCGCGAAAGGATAGGTCACATCCACCTGCACCGTATGGCTGTAACTGGAGCCATCCAAGTTCTCGAAGCTAATGGTGTGCGCGCCTCTCGCACCATCCACATTGACCACCAGCACATTCTGAAAATCCGTGTAGTAATATTCCGCGTTCACCTCCAAATTCCTTTCCTTCACAGGCAGCATGAGATGGGCGGAGACACCCACATTCCACGCCTCCTCCTGTTTCAGACGCTCCGCGAAATAGAACGTCCTGCCCGACGCCATCATCTGGGAATGCTCCGCCAAAGCGTGAGGCGTACGTCTACCCTTCCCCGCCGAAGTGCGGAGCGTGAGCTTGTCGGTAGGCGAATAACGCAAGTGTACCCTCGGAGTGAAGAAACCACCGTAACGGGAGGAATAGTCCCAGCGTCCGCCCAGCATGGCCGTCAGCTTCTTCTTCAGCTTATAGGTGTACTGCAGATATCCGCCAGAGGAGGTCTCCCTATCCAGCGCCTGCCGGTTCTGGTACAAAGAGGAAGCCTCGTCATACAGGTCATGGTTGAGCGAAAGCCCGGCCGCCAAGTTATGCGCCTCCGTCAGGTCCGACTCGTACATCAGCTGGGCGTAACCATTCTTTTGGGTCACATCATAGAATGAACGTCCGAACGTATTGTCAGCGTCATGCCAGGACCCATGCAACATCAGAGCGATGGAGGCGTTCTTCTGATAATCAACGACATAAGCGTTCTTCCACTGGGCCACGTAACGATTGGTGGTCACCCCCACCCGATAGAGCGGCACCGACAGCTCGTCCGACTCGACCATGCCACTGTTGCGCTCGTCACGGAGCACGTGGAAAAGGATCTGGCTCTTCCATCGTTTCGCAAGGTACGACCAACGGTGCATCAAATTATATTGACGCTGGCAAGGCGAGTCCATGAAACCGTCCCCGTTGCCGTCATGCTTCATCCGCTGGTCTTCGAAATGGAGCAGGAGGTTCGTGGACAAGCGGTCATTCAGATGGATATTACCGTCCGCGTTCGCCTCGTACTTCAAGTGCGAATTGAAGAACAGGTTTCCGTTGAATTCCTCCTCACTCTGCGGTTTCTTGTACTCGATATTGATCTGTCCCGTGGTGCTCTCATAACCATTCTTGACGCTTGAAGCCCCCTTGCTCACCTGGATGGACTGCATCCACGGACCCGGCACATAGCTCAGGCCATAAGGGATCGCCGCCCCACGCAAGTTCGGCACGTTCTCCGTCAGCATCTGCACATACTTTCCACTCAGTCCCAATAGCTTGATTTGCTTGGCTCCCGTAGCCGCATCGCTGTAGGAGACATCGACAGAAGGATTCGACGTGAATGACTCCCCAAGGTTGCAGCAAGCGGCGCGGAACAACTTATCGGTGTCGATCTGCTCAACATGATTCACCTTGTTCATCTTCGAATTGCCGGCATACGCATTGATCTGCACCGCCTCCAACTCATTCGTGTCGATTTCATAAAGTTCCTGATCCTCCCCATACACCGTTGCGCAAGGGATGACAAAGAGAAGCACCATCGCCCAAAACCTTTCCATCATTTTATTTTGACTCATAACTCAAATTATCCATGAATAAATTACCATTTCCCCTTTGCCACAACATTGGATTAGGCATCATAAGCGATTTCTTCTCCATTTTCAATGCGAATATACAAATTATCACGAAGGGGACTACCATCTCACAATCATTTATCAATCAGAACAGGACGAAAAACGATCCGTTCAGCCAATGCTCGTCGTGCCTGTCCGCTTGCGGAGAGATCATCGCACAAACAGAATTATAACCAATCTCCTTGGTGTATGCCACATCCTCCAATCGATGGCCCGAGATGTTCATATACCTCAAACGCATTCCCAACCCTACTTTTCTGAGATGATACACGTAGGTCAAGTCAGCCGCAAGCATATCATATTCTGCCGCATAATATGCGTAAGGAGCGAAACATGTCTGGAAGTCAAGATGTTGGATGCTTGTCGTCTTTATATCCACATCGTAGTCATGTTGTTTCACCATCTGATGGGCCCAGTTCACACCTACAGACAATTCATGTTTGGGAGAGGACAGTTTATAGTCGATGCGGGGTACAACACTGCTATTCTTATTGATGACGGAAAAGTCGTAAAACTTGTTTTTTTCGCCTCGATAGAAATAACCCATTCCACACTGGACGCCTAAGGTATTGTATTTACCGAACGAGACAGCATATCGCAGAGCGGTTAAGCCTTGCGCCGTCGAAAGAGTATAATATTGGCTCTCTGCGATTTGCCGATAGTCATAGGTTGAGGTCGCGGCATTTGTGATATACTTTTCATACACACGCTCGTAGCCCAACCGCTTTTCAATCATGTTGTCGCTAAACAACGACAACACGTTTCGTTCATTGATTTTCCACCTAATATCGATTTGCGGAGTGAATGTTGTCGTACGCCTCCCATACGAGCTTATATAATCGCTTTCCTCGACATTCATCTTATCGATTTTCAAGCCCATGTTTAGGGTTGTGTTTATCTTTTTGTCTGTGGGTGAAGCATACGAAAGGTGAGATCTGAATCCATTGATGTAATACATTCGCAAGCGTCCCATCGCGACGGTACTTTTCTTGTTGTCGTAAAGACCAAACCCATACAGGGCAAAGAAGCGTTGCTGTTCGCCTGGTCTCCAATAACTATCACTCTCATGCTCCTTGTTGCGAAGGTATTTGGCCTCCACCATTAGGCTTTGGCCTTTAGGCGTTCTATAGCCGGCATCAAAGCCAAGCTGAAGGAAAGTTGTATTATTTTTCAACCGAGGGTCGGTCATTCTATGGGCCAACTCACCATCGAATTGCGCGATGGCTCCGAAATAGACTTTATCGAGTTTCACACCATAACCACCCTCTATCGCATAGTATTCGAAATTACTGTCTCCACCCGTCGAGTCGGTCAGCATGTACGGCCAATAGAGTTCGGGGTAACGCATTGCGCTCCAACTGATCTCCTTATGTTTTCCCCTTGCGTATTGGACGGTACCATACAACGTTCCATGTTTCCCGAAATCATGGGTTCCATGTCCATATAACCTCCAATCCTCATTGGATTTTCCTTCGTATGGGATGAAATCGCCCTTCGTTTTCCCTGAGCCCAATGACGTCAGTACAATGTTTTGCTTGCCATAAAAACGTTTCGGAAGAAAGGTTGAGTCCAAGTCCGCCTTCACCGAGTCCCTCTCCGCGTTGACCATCGCATGATAGACAGGATGCAGCCTCAACGCAGCGCTTTTTCGCACATCGATGGAAGTCGACACCTCCGTCCATCTCCTTTCCGAAGGAGAAAGAGGAGAGGTTTGCCATTCGTATATCGGCGCCTCCTGCCCGAGCACAGAAGGGACAACCAAGAGCATGATTATCAATATTTTAAATAAATTAGAAATCATTTCGCTTCGCTATTTTTAGTTTTACCCAAAGTCATAACCATTTCCATCCCGAAATATGGATTGCTCCATTCCCGATTTGTCTTCGATTTTTGATCGTTTATATATTTAGGATGGACATCCAAGATTCCATTGACGAAGAACGACAGCTTAACCACATCGTTCAATTCCTTCGTCGCCTTAATATTCCAGAGCAGATAAATCGGCTTCTTCTCCGTCTCATACATACTGGTGGCACTTTGCCTGAGTAGTTGGAACCACTGCGTCTCCTCCTTTGAGTTGATCTTCCGCCGCTCCGCCTCGGTCACGACATGCGTATTTCCCTCGAAATCGATATAAGCGTACGGCGTTTTCTTATATATTCCCTCGTAATTATCCGTCTTTTGCTCCGTTTGGAACCACACCAGTTGGAAGAAGTTCGTGAAGATGAGCCTGAACTTAGGGATATGGGTATTAAACCAGAAATTCGTATTGAACTGTTGTTTAATGTTTTTACAGTCCAGATCATACAATCCGACGTAAGGATACTTACTGTCTCCCACCCTGCTGTTCGGATAGAAATAGTCCGGTTGATTGGTGCCATACGTTGTTTTGTAGTATGCGCCGTTCACCTCCACATTGGTCTGTATAGCCTTTATCTTAGGGAAGATCAAACGGTATTCGATACCTTTCTTCACGATTTTCTTACTGTTCATCACCTGCCGGTACAAAGCGAATTCGCTGAACGTAGAGGCCACATAATCCTCCTTGTCCGGTTTCTTCCCGGAGATGTCGGCATCCTCCCTTAACTGGTTGTAGTATGGGTAGGTTACGGGCGCATAGAAGCGGAAATATTCGAAACCCGTATTGCTGAACTCATGGAAAGCGGTCACAGAGACCTCAAAACTCTTATAGCTAGCGTCATAGCCAACTTCTATTTTTTGGTTCTTATTTTCCCGCAACTTTTTGTTGGTCGCGTCGTAGATTTGCGTGTAGGTGATCAGATGCCTATATTCCGGGTTATTCGTATAGGCGTTCAACACCCAAAAATCCTTGTACATTTTTTCCGGATAGAGGTAGTCCAACGTGGGGAGTTTGTTTTCCTCTCCGTATCCGAAGCGGACATTGCTTTTGAACTTTTTCCCGAAGAGATAACTGAAATTAATGCGCGGCTCGCTAAGCATCTTGTGGTTCAGCACATAGTCATCAGGAAGATTCAACATTTCCGTGAGTCGCCCACCTGCCTCCAACTTGACTGATTGGTTCGGACTGGGTTTAAATGTCAGGATGGCTTGCAGATAAGCGCCGAGCACCTCCAATGCGGGGATGCTCCAATTGGCACGCGGACGCATATAGGTGTTGTCGGAAGGGAATGGCGGATATTCCGGGTTGGCCACGACCGCACCGTCTCCCTTGTTTTTGCTCGAATGGAAATCCGCGCCATACTCCAGGTTCAGGTTCCACTTCTGGTTGAAGGAGACACGGCTGTTCAGATTGAGCTGTGTATAGAAATTGATTGGAGTATTTTCCACATAGTAGTCGCTGTAATACATGGTCGGGAGATAGTAACCCTCATGCTCACCCTCCTCGTACGATTTAGGCATGCTCTTCGGATTGGCGGTGATCACGCAATAGTGGCGGTCTATTCGGTCGTCGACACGGTTGAGCGAGTTGATCCATTCCACATTGTCGATCCAAGCCTTTCCAAGGTTCAGTTTACCCTTCAGCATGAGGTCTGTTTTATCGTAGTCCGCCTTGTAGGTCTCATTGTATTCGTAAGTCAATTCATCCTTCTTCATCTTATTGGCGGAAATCGTTTGAGCGACTTTCGCGTCCAAGTCCAACGAATAATCGTCCCCGAATTTGAACTTGTTGTTGTAATACGTTTGGGCCGTGATGCGAGTGAACTTATCCATCTCATCACGCACATCATCCACCGCATGCAGGTAATCCACGCCCGCATATAATGTTCCGGCTTTATCCCCAAGTTTAAATCCTTTCCCCGCATAAACCAATTTGTTATTCAGGTCTACTTTTGTCCTGATACGCAGAGGGGAGACACCCGATTTGGAATTCACTTTAATCAATCCGCTGGACAAGTTGCCATAACGTGGGGAACTGATACCCTTGGTGTATTCGATGCTATGGATATGATCGGTTGATACATACCTGAGATCAGAGCCGGAATTGGTGCTCGACCGTTCTTTGATCTTGCTATCATCGTTAGAACTTTCGTTCCTTTCTTTGTAATCATCGCCCCTATCATATACCATTCCAACCATTTGCGTGCGGATTCCGTCGGAAGTCTGTGGCACACCATCAGAGGACAAACCGATACCGAGGGACGTGTTCTGGTCACTACCAGCCTGACGGTTGGTGTTGAGCGAGAAATCCGTAAGAGCGTTTTGCTGATAGAGGTTTCCCGGCAACAGAATCATGACATCGGAAAGCGAAACCGGTTGCACATATTCGATCGCGGTCTCATTCACTTCCAGTTTGTTATGCTGGGCTTGCTTCGCCATCACCGTGACTTGCTCCAAATTGTAGACTGCGTTTTTCAGTCTGACATTTACGGTCAGGTCCGCGTTTGACACAGTCACAACCCTCTGGAAATCAGCATAGCCCAAATTCTGCACTTCCAGTTTGTACGAGCCTACGGGTATACGTTTGAACTCGAAATGCCCATTCTCGTCCGCCATTATATCCATCCGCAGCTCCTCTAGGGAAACATAAGCGAAAGGAACAGGTCCCTCCTCGGAAGTGACATTTCCGGTTATTTTATAATATTTATTGCCCTCATTACCCTTTCCTGCGCTTTGCGAAAAAACGCTGGACAGAGAACCACAGAACAAAAGAATGCTCAATACAAATATATCTAATACACTATTCTTCAGCATTATAGCAATAGTATTTTTAAAATCCAGGGCGAAAAAAACATTTCGCCCTGGATTACTAATAGTTGAAAAAAAGTAGGTTTATTCAACCATGCGAAAGCGGATTTTATTTTCTCCAACCAGCTGGATAGCCAACGTACTCTTTATGAGGAGACAATATCTCGCAATCCACAGAAGAGTCATTCGTATCGGCGTATCCGTCCTTGTCGTTTCCTTTACGTTTCACGAGCAAGCCACTATGGCAACCCTTCACCAATTGCTCTCCACGGTCTACCGTCTGAGGAAGCGGATTGGTCACGATACCAGAAGGGATATGACCCGTTGTGATACCATCCAAAATCATGGAGGCAGGGACGCTCAACATTTGGATCTGAACGTTGTTATTATCCTTATCCTGCACCGTAGCCACGCCAGAGTGCTCTGCGAAGAAAGCGTCCAAGGTCTCTTGGTTACCGTTCTTCATCTTGAAAATGAAAGCGTTCTGGAAGCCACGAGGGTGAAGATAGAATCCACCATATCCACCGTTGTCGTCTTCAGCCGGGTAAATTTCCTTCACATTCGGAACGTCCGGGTTATCCACATCGCTGGTGTACATTTGCGGGTCATAGATCTCGTAATCCGCACCACTCAAATCGACCGCATTCTCGTAGGTGTAACCTTCCCATCCAACAGTGTCTACCTTGACGCTCTCGACGCTTCCGTCCGCCGCGAATGTAGTGTCACGATTCACGATAGGATTTTTATCAGAAGTCGCCGTGTGGTTAATCGCGGTGAAGGCGATGACAATCTTATCGTGAGGCTTAACCGGCACATCATATCCGGAACCAGGGATGACGATAATACCATGGACAGGCACCAAACCCTTTCCGTAAAACTCATCGTACCAGCTCTTCTTCTCGCTCGAGGAACCCTGCATGGTACAACCTACGGCAAGACCGTCAGCGTAAAGCACTTTGTCCGTCGGGTTGTAAAGCACCATGAACTGGTCCGGATGCATCATTCTACCACCGTTTCTCTCCCCGTTAAAAAAGAGTTCGGAGAAAATGAATTGATAATCGTTTGAGTTTGCGACAGTCGCAATGATTTTCGCCTCAACTTGCTGACCATCAGACTTTATCGTCACATTCTGTTGCCTCAGGAATATCACCTTGCCATCAATATCCTTTTCCATGGAGATATCATAAGTTCCGACAGGGACATTCACATTGAATGAGACAGTTCCATCAGCGTTCATTTCAGGGAAATCGAACGTATAGACATCCTTCGAGCTAACATCCGTGAATGTCACCTTCGCACCAGCCAAAGCCTTGATGTCTTTCGCGGAAATCGCATCGGCCACATCCGGCGAGATGTTCAATGTCGACTTGATGGTGGAAACGTTGTTGTCATCATCGTCTTTGCACGACGTAAATCCAAGAGCGAGCACCGTCGCTCCCACGATTGTAAAAAATCTAAAGAAATTATTCATTTTATATCAATTGTTTAACTTTAATTTATAACCATACGCCACTCATTTTCATACACTTACAAAAATTATAGTTTTATGGACATCGAGGAAGATTTTCACCCAAAGACATACGCAAGGGAAAACCTACATGGATGGATAAACGCCCCCCTATATCCCCCCCCAGGAATCCCTTATTAATCTACGATTCTATCACGAAAACATGCGATAACAAATTTCGGATTAGCCTCCGTGTTCATCTTCAGTTTCAGCAATAAAATCAAGATAACAAGGGACATGGGAAGGTTCCTAACACAAAAACTATTTCATTGTGTATGAATTGTTTAACTATATAATAATGAAAAAAAATGAAGAGACAAAATCATTCCAGCACTTCGAAGCTCTTCGCCTCAAAAGAATAGATAGGGAAATAATCCGTTCCATGCTCCTGCATCCAAGCCTTCATCTCCTCGAAGTTCTGTTTTTTCTTGCCACAGTGTCCTTGTTCTTTTTCCTCCGATTTGGCGGTAGAATCCTTGCTGCAGCAAGACTTCTTTTCAGACTTAACCTCCGATTGTTCAGCCTGTTGAGCCTCTTCAGCCATCTTCGCTTCAGCCTCAGCTATCATCTCCTTCGTGAAGCGTGTTTCTTTCACCACACCGACGAATTTAACCTCCTTACCCGTCAATTCCTGGCTAAACTTGCCAATACTGTCTCCAGCCATCACCTTCAAGGAAACCTCCGCCTCGTCATTATCCGCCAACTGGCACTTCTTACCAGAGCAATGGCACACTTTTTTAACGAAACCACGCACCACAATCTCCTTATCGAGATATGAATCGCCCTTTGCGGAAACTTCAGACGGAGAAAGCACCTCCACATCCTTGTTTTTGCAACACTCCGGCACACTCTCCGAGCCATTTTGTTCATTCACCTTCGTGCCAGAATTACTACACGAAAAAAGGGAAGCGGCAACCGCAATCACTAAAAAAATCCTTTTCATCACCCAATAATTGTTTTAAAGTTTAATTATTTCGCATAAACGGCGAGCCTCCAAGACTCACCTGAATTTTACAACGCGAAGATACCGGAGGAAAGGAGGGTGTGCCAATACCCAAATAAGGCTAAAAAAGCCCCGAATTTTCATCAACTATGGCTAACAACTAATTGGGATGCAGAACAAGGAAAAGACCCATTCGCACGGCCAGGAGAAAAAGAATCCGTCAAAGGGACACATCCACGAAACATGACACAAAACAAAAAGGAGATTCATCATACGACCCAACAACGCAAAAAACTCCTATACGAAAATAACGTCGGAAAGATGATAAAATTGCGTTCCCTATTGACTTTTTTGCATCTATTTTTCATGTTTAAAATTTGTTAATGAGAAAAAATAGATTTACTTTTGATATTGCTATTAACACCAGAAAAAATTATAAGCTTATGGAAGCAAAAAATATACGCAAACTATTGAAGATCAACTTAATTGTAGCAATATCGCTAATCCTTACCGGAGCGTCTACCTACGCAGCGACAAGAAACATAGACACGCCGAACCTAAGTTTCGAGAAGGGAACGTTCGAGAATTGGACCCGTTACTACGGATACTACGGACCGGAAAATTGTGCTACTAGTCAAGACATACGCAACGCCAAATTGCGCATTAGCAACGAAATCAGCAAGATCCTTCCAGTAACGCCTGACGGAACACCTCTGCAAGACGATTGGTCATTGAAAGAGGAAAACACCGTCTCCCAACGTGGATATTTCGAGGTGGTGGCAAGTACCGCCTTCGACTTCAACCTGGCGTGCGACAACCTGAGGTTAGTGCCAGAAGGATTCGGACAATCCATGCGTATCGGTTCCTACGATAGTACGGAGGTTCACTACACCGACACAACCTCTATCGACCGTAAAAACAGGGCCATGGCGGAGCGGGCTGTCTACCAGTTCGAAGTCAAAGAGAACTCCACCCTACTGACCCTTCGCTATGCCGTTGTCATGCAAGACGACCCGACCATGAACCACCTCGACGCAGACGGAGACAGACCAAGATTCAGCATCAAGGTGTACAAACAGGATGGCACGTTAATCCCTTCCCTAGAGTGCGGATCCATCGTGGAGTACAAATCAAACGACCCGAGGCTAACACCTGCTTGCGAGCATGAAAGGAACAGGGAAGTTATAACAACCATGAAACCAACCAGCGAATGTGAAGAATGGGAATGTACGGAGGAAGGAGCCTGTTTACAAACCGCCACACGATGTTTACACTACTCCTATCAAAGAGTAAACGTGAGCCAAGACAATAGCGGATGTAGTAGCGGGAAAGAATTCCAATGCAGGAAGAAGAATGAATACGTATGGCATTGCAACGACTGTAACGGTACCATCAACGGCAAAACCGGATGGGAGCATGTGACTAATTGGCAATATGTATGCGACCGATCTGAAACTTATTGTGTGGAACGCGAGTGCCTGCAAAAAACATGCAAAAAATACAAACAAATTCCAGTCACAAAGATCGAACTAGGAGATTGCAATCCGAACAAACCAAAATGTAACGCATCCCACGTAAGGGACCTGCTGCCTGAATTCTCCTACGACGGATGGGTAACACTAAGCTATGACTTAAGAGACCACATAGGAGAAACCATTGTCATTGACGTTGAAAACAGAGACTGTCTGGAACTCCTTCCAATGTGCAGCAACTACGACCACCACCCGATTGACCAAGGAAGGTCACACCCGCAGGTGTTCAACACCAACGATGGCGATCTTACGCAGACAGGCACACTTGGAGAGTATAGGGGCAAATGTAAGTATTGTGGAAACAACAAGATATTCTACACATACTTCTCTGGAGGATACCACCGTACGTACTCTTACATCAACGCTTCCACCCAAAAGATGGAATTGAAAATCAAGAACTGCGGCGAGAGCGAACCTAACGCGATCATCACCGCTCCAGACGTGTTTGACACATACATATGGAAGAGAATGAGCGACGGACATGTCTTCGACCCAGACGAGGATGCACCATATATATGCGCCATTCCACAATCGGAGATATATGAAAATGTCGACTACACCTGTACCATGTACAACAAAGCAAACCCAAATTGCACTAGGACAGTAGAGACATTCAGATTGTTAAAGAATCCTATCACCTCAGATTTCGAGGGAGACAAGGGTTGCTACAACGAAGTGAAATTCACGAACCTGTCAAATGTGGCTCCTGTCACCATGGCAAATGGCGACCAAGTGACAAACGACGAAATTGCCTACCAAGTTTGGTCCTTCTACGATCAAAACAACAATCCGGAGGAGGAGAACGGAGAATTTGAACCTACAAAACTATTCAACTGTCAATCCAACGACGAATGCAATTTCAGGACCAAGTTGCTGGTCATCACAAAGAATGACTGTAAAATCGAGACAAGCAAAAACATTACCGTACAAAGAAGACCCGATGTAATCATCAATGGTTCCGAAACCGTATGTTACGGAGATTCCACGGAATTATTCCTTGACGACAACTCATATCCGGAAAGCGAACTAACGAGCGACCATACCTACGTATGGCTCAACGAAGTGGGCGACACCCTAAAGATTTCAAACGGCGCCAGCGGAAGATCATGCTTCGTGAAGCCAGCGAACGGAACAATCCGTTACCGTCTACAGATCCATCAAGACAGGTTGACCGATTCGGGCAAAACCATGCACTGCGTCTTCGAGGGCACACACGACGTGTCGGTTATAGAAAAACCGACCTCCAAGATATCCATCTCCAACATGTATACACCAAGCGGAAAGATCAAGCAGGTTGATATCTGTAAAGGAGACACCATAAACTTTACCGGAGGCACCAACATGGCCAACTGCCGTCACGCATGGTTCGGAGAAGACAATTGGCCAGGAATAGAAAACCTCAACACGAATATTTTCCAACCCATGCAGGACGGGAAGACCGACTCAAGCAAAATACACTTGACGGACACCACCAAATTCTACTTGGCCGTCATGGCAGAGAATGGATGTGTGCAGGTGGACTCCATCCGCGCCAACGCCATGCCATTGCCTCAGTTGACGATCACCGCCAACAACGAAACTGTCAACAACGGATATACGGAGATATGCGTGGGAGGATCAACCACCATGAAGGTTTCCGGAACGGATGCAAGAGGAGACGCCATCAGAACCTTCGTATGGACCACTCCGAACCAAGGACAACCTACCTTGGACGCAATCACAGCCACACCTGCTGAAGACAACCAATATTTCAAGAACGGAAGATACGAATACAGATATTTAGTCAGCGGAAGCGATGCCAAAGGATGTACAAACACAGACTCCATCGACATCTATATGTACAAGAAACCGACCATCACCTTCAACAGTGGTGATTTCAACGGCGGAGTTTGCGCAGGCAATGAGTTCCACCTTAAAATAGGTGGTGTGGACTACTGCAAAGTGGACAACAGCATCGAGGCAGGAAGTCTCACCACCCCTGCCACCGATGTCTTGGACATTCCATTGGTTGCGAATGAGGCAAAAAGGTTCTACTCCGTTGAAGGATACAAAATAAACGGAGGCATCACCTGCCACTCCAACAGCGAATTCAGCATTCAAGTGAACCAGGCTCCTAAAATCAGCATCATCGGTATGACGACGATATGCCAAGGAAGCCAGCTCTCCCTGGAGGCAATGGGCGCCAACCAATTCACATGGTGGAAAGAAGGGGATGAAAGCAACAAGAAAACAGGTAGCACCTTTACAGATACTCCAACAGCACCGACCACATACTACGTGGAAGGAAAAAACACCAGCGGTAGCAACAATTGTACCAGCAAGGAATCCGTAGATGTCACCATCGACGTGGCACCTGCCATCAAGATTGTTTGTGACATGTCAAAAGTCTGCGAGGGAGAAACAAAGACATTGACCGCAGAACTCGAAGACCCAACCTCCGGCCAGAGCATCCAAAAATACACATGGAGCAACGGTGCCATCGGAGAAAGCATCACTGTCGCCCTCTACCAAGAGACAGAAGAGATTTCAGTGACAGGAGAAGATGAGTTCAAGTGTATATCCCGGAATTCCGTCACACTGGAAACAAAGAAATACCCAACGCTAAGTGCGACTAAAGCATCGAAATACTGCGAGGACGAAGAAGGATTGATAACCCTTACGGGAGCCGACAAATACATATACCAAGGAACGACCATCGCGGAAGGCCTGAATGCCAACGGATCATACCAATGGGTAATCGACAATGTGGGCAAAGCAGGAAGAAAAGAGTACGCCATTACAGGATCCTTGGACGGATGTGAGAAAGAAGAGCTTGTCACCATCGATGTCTACGAGGCACCTGCATTGGCAATCTCCGGTGCGGAGAGCGGTATATGCGCGGGAGAAAGCGCAACCCTATCCGTGACAGGTGGAGGAAACAACCAAGTCTACACATGGGAATCCAGCGAAGACAAGACGAACTGGACCACCTTGTCTAGCACAGGAACCTCCATCACCATTTCACCGGCACAGAACACATTCTATAGAGTATCCGGAGTGGGCAGCAACGGATGTAGAGGAGTCTCCGCAGAGACAGAATTGAAGGTTAATGCTATACCTGTCGTCAAAATCGTAAGAGAGACATCGGGGAAAGACTCTTGTGTCAACTCCCCTGTTTACCTATCCGCCAACCTAACCGTTGCCGAAGCACCCGTCGCCGGAACATTTGCATGGAGCATCACCTCCGCCAGCGATGGACAAACAATCGCTAATGCGACGGGGCCAAACGTTGAAATCCCGCTCTCACAAACAGCCAACATTGTTGTGGTGGGAACCACCCAAGACGGTATGTGTACCAGCAGCACCTCCAAAACCGTCACAGTTTATCCTTACCCTGACTTCACGATGGAGAAGGACTTCGTCTGTGCAGGAAACGCGATCAAGATGAATCTCAAGAAAGTTGGAGAGACTGAGATAGACACCGTCAAATGGATTCCATCTTCCCAATTCTCCAACCTGACAAGTACGCACACAGACTACGGAGCCGACAGATTCTCTTTCACGGACACTGACCCTAAATCGGGCATCTCCATCTACCAAATTAATGTATACGGAGCGACTAAAGAAGGTTGCCACGTAGAGAAATCGTTCAACTTCAGCGTCGTATCCCAACCGAACATCTATATCGTAGGTACGAAGGAATATTGCGAGGGAGACAACATCGCCCTGACCGCCAAAGGTGGATCAACCTATCAATGGGGCGATGGCACCGAAGGAGATCAATACGCATCCGTAGCCTCTACATCAACCAACAAAGTAACCGTAACAGGACAAGACAGTAGAGGTTGCTCCAACACCGCAGAATATACACTGACTATACATTCCAAACCTAACGTGACAGTCACTCCAAACTCAGGAGAACTATGTAGTGGAGACGCCATCGAGCTCACAGCGGACGGAGCGGCTTCCTATACCTGGAAACAAGTAAAAACAGTCAACGGGGTATTGGAGACCACCAGCTATCCATGCTCATCCTGCGAGAAAATCAATCCAGTCGTAGAAGAGAACACCACCTTCATTGTGACAGGTGCCGAGAATGGTTGCTACGGAACAGCTAGCGCTCCAATAACCGTCAAGACAAGACCAGTCTTATCCATCAGCGCGGAGAAGGACACAATCTGTTCAGGAGCTACCACCAGCATCACCGTATTCGACGAAAAGCAAAGCGTAAGCACATGGGGCCACAGCATCGCCAATGCTAACATCGAAACGTCAAACAACGAAAAATTCAAATTCAACACGGAAGCATTAACCGGAAGGAAAAACTATACCATCACCGCCCAAAGCAATCAAGGTTGTACGGCACAAACGGATATTACCATAGAGGTATACTCAGTACCAACCATCGGTATCGACAATGGAAAAGGTTATGTCTGCAAAGGGGATGCGGTTGAATTAAGCGCTATCGGAGACACAAGCCTACAATACACTTGGTCGGCCAATGGAGCAGTCACGTACCTCGAATCAACAACCGACAAGAGCAAGAAGATAAAGGTGAAATTCGATGATGACAGACAATTCACATTGACTGCATCATACCACGGATGTACAACGCAAAGCGAGACAAGCAATGTGACAGTTAGGGATCTGCCGACCATCAAGGTGAGACAAGAACCGGCGACAGCCGTCTGCACAGGCAAGAACGTGAAACTGATCGCGGAAGGAGACGGCAGCGACATGTATGGCGCAGGATGGACTTGGCTAGACGCCAACGGCAACGACCTCAACAACAAGAACAACACCTACAACATCTTGGAGTTGAATGGCGCACCCACCTACACAGTCAAAGGAACCGACAACTACGGATGTGAGTCCGCACCACTTCCTCACACAATAGTAGTGAAGGACGCACCAGTGTTCACGATCAAAGCCAGCGCTGATACCGTATGTAAGAACCAACAGGTACAATTCAGCATCGAAACCAACGAAAGCGGATTGGAATACAGATGGAACGGAGAGAGAAATTTCTCTTCAAAAACAACGTTGGACACCACATTGGGCGTAGCCAAGGAATACACCATTAGAGTGGAAGCGAAGAACGCATATTGTACAACAACCATGATAAAGCAAGTGGTGGCGAACGACATACCTCGCGTCAGCATCACTAGCCAAAGTGGTAAGAACAATATATGTAAAGGAGAATCCATCGTCTTGTTGGCGAATGTCAGCAACACATCATCCACCGACCTGACATATACTTGGAGTAACGGAGACTCACAATCCTTCGCAACTTACAAATCCGAGAATACAAACAGCAACGTCATCACAGCGGAAGTAAAAGTGAAAGAGGGCGAGTGCGAATCTTCACCTGCCACATTCAATGTGAAAGTCAACGAATTGCCAAATGTGAGAATCATCGGCGAGAGCGAGAAATGCGTGAACGAAGTGCTCTCCTTAACCGCAGGAGGTGTGAGCACGAACAACTATTCATGGTTCCAAGACCGCCAAAGCGTAGGTGGAGGAACGGACTATAGACCAACCATCAGAAGGGAAACAGAATTCATCCTGAAGGGAATCGAGGCCAACGGATGCGAGAACACAGATACACTTGTCGTTAAGGCCAACCCTATTCCTTCATTCAACATGGATGCGCCTTCTGTATGTTACGGAGAGAACGGTGTGATCACTTTCAAGGACACCGCCAACATCCAATCCATCAAAGTGTCAAGGACCAACTTTGAGAGAACCCTCACAGACGGGAACGTCACCTTCACGGAACCGAACATGACGCAAGGTCAATTGTACACCATAGTAGCAACAAGCGCAAAGGGTTGTGCAAGTGCCACCCAAAGCCAAACAATCACGGTCAACGCCAAACCAAACATACAGATTAGCTGCAACCCAATGAGTAAAAAAATGTGCTTGGGCGAGACCGCTACACTTACCGCAACCGGTGGTGTACATTATGTTTGGGGAACCAGCAATGGACTGACCGTTCCGAACGCACAAGACAGCAGCACCGCAGAATTCAAACCTGTAACCGCAGGACGATACACATTGGCTGTGACAGGAGAAGGAAACAACGGGTGTAGGAATACTGAAGAAATCGAGATAGAAGTGTATAATCTCCCTGAGATTACCGCAGTTGGAGGAGGCGCATGCCAGGGCGACATGGCTGTTTTATCCGCAAAGAAAAAGAGCGGAGAAGGCAACCTCACCTTCGTATGGGAGGGAAGTTCGTCTACATTAAACGGTGCCACCATATACCCTATCATCAACCGGCCAGAGAGTTTCTCCGTATATGGAACGGACGACCATGGTTGTAGGAGCAAAGACACAACTGTCACAGCAGAACTTAAGACAAGACCAGCTGTGACAATCAGCACCGACGCAATATGCGAAGGAAGTGATGCGAAAGTCACCTTCCAGGGAAATGACATCAGCATCATCTCCATAGAAGGTCAGGACAAAAATCCAGGATCAGCCATCAGCCTCGGAGCGCTTTCAGAATCGAAAACATACAACGCCATCGTGACAGGAGAAAACGGGTGTTCGATCGACACGTCCTTCACCGTCAATGTGGAGAAAAAACCAGTCATCTCGTTCAATCCAAGTACGGAAGGCAACACGAGCAAAATATGTTTGGGAGACGAAATCACCATTCAAGCAATCAACGACCGAAACGCAGACATGGCATGGGTATCCATCGACGCATTGACGAGTCCTATTTTCACCACCAACAATGCGGAATTCACCCTCAAGCCGAATGCGTCAAGAGAGACGAGTCCTTATCAATTCAAAGTCACCGCAACGAACAAGGATGGATTGCATTGCTTCAGCAACGAGACATATAACATCATTGTCTTCAACAAATCCGGCAACAAGATCTTAGGCGATTCCGCCGCATGTACTGGTTCCAACCTCACATTGCAATCAGAAGGTGCGTTCAGCAGATATTCATGGACGGAAACTAGCGAACCGAACCGCATCATTTCCAGTGCAAAGACATTGACAGAGAAGATCAACGTCGACAAGACCTATATACTAGCAGCTTACGATGACAACGGTTGTGAGACCAAATCCCAAATCAATGTCAAGGCAGTACCAGTACCTTCATTCGAACTGATACCTGACTCCAAGTGTGAAGGCGAAGCGACCACCACAAAGGTTAACCTCGCGACAGCTACGCCAAGCACAGGCGTGATCTATGATTGGGGAAGCGACGGTAGAGACAAGACTGAAATAACAGAGACTCTCACATCAAGCAAGACCTATAGCGTTGTCGGAATATACGAGTACAAGGACGAAAACGGTGTGACGACCTCTTGTGCAAGTGAAACAAAAAGAAAGACAACCATCATCAATCCGAAACCGGAGTTCACAATCTTCAGCAACAACACTGCGGACAACACAGTCTGCAAAGACCACAGCATCACGTTCAACGTAGCCGGGACCGGAGACAGATACAGCTACAAATGGACAAGAGGAACAGAAACTGAAGCGGGAACATCCACCAGTGGCATAGATGGCAGCACGAGCAAAGACAAATGTAAAGTTAAACCAACCAGCAAGGATGAATACTACTGGGTGACTGTCACAGAAAAAGCACAACCAGGATGTTCAGCACAAAAGAAAGTCGTAGCCCATTTGTCCACTATCGACAAGCCTACAGTAGAACACAATGCGGCTTGCCCAGGCGGAACAGTAACCCTCACCGCTCATTCTGAAGGTGCGGTTGATTACACATGGAAAGACAGTTGGGGGCACATCGTCGGCACAGGCATCACATATAGTTTCTCATCTGACGTCCTTTACTCAACGACTGCGGACGACATGGGTGTCATCGCTACAGCAACCAACCACATCGGATGTACAAGCGAACAAAACGAAGTGCGTATCCGCAAAAGGACCAAGCCAGATATTACAGCGGACGCAACGAATGTCTGCGCAGGAGAGAAACCGACCATCACTTTGAATGGAGCGAGCCAATACGAATGGGTATCTGAAAATTACATAGGAAGTTCATTCACGGAGGAGAATCCTATATACACAGACAAGACCTATACCATCCATGCTTGGAACGTGGAGAATGGTCAAAAAACCTGTGAAACGGATACGACCATCACGGTGCACATCAACCAGAAACCTAACATCCGCATAGAGGATGATCCAGGACACCACCTGACGAGCACCAGCATATGTCTGAACGACAGCGTGAAATTGACTAGAATATTCCCTGACGGGGACAACTCCGTGAAGAATCCAAGCTACAAATGGAAAGTGGACAACAACTATGCCCTCTCCTCCAACAACAAGAAATCTATCACGATAAAAGCTAAGAACGATCAGGTAAGCCAATACAAAGTCGTATTGAAAGTTACAGACGGGGTAACGACTTGTAGCGACACGACAGAATACTACGTCAACGTGAATCCGTTGCCTAACGTATCAATCATACCAGACAAGAATCCGGTATGTTATGGAGAGCAGATGGTATTACGCACCAACGACGTGTACGACTCCTACGACTGGAGCTTAAGCACAAGCGCCGGAAAGAAGGATGGCTCCACCCTTTCTTCCGGAGACAACTACACCATTGACGAGTTGAAGGAAAACAAAAAGATCAGGCTGGAAGTTAAGAACGTAAACAACTGCGTAAATTGGGATACACTCACCGTCCGCATCAAGGAGATACCGACCCTGACGGCCACGGCAGACCCAATCTGTTACGAAGGCAACCCTGTCATAAAAGCGACAGGAGATGTTGACTTCTTCAACTGGCCTGACGGAACGACCAGCACCCGCGCCAACGGAAGCTCAGGGTCATGGACCGGAGAATGGACATCCAGCACCGGATTGACAGGAGACAGGGTCTTCACGGTCAGCGCATCGAAATCAGACTGCGCATCAGACATTAAGAGAATCACCGTAAATGTTTATCCAAAACAGGAGTTGTCATTCAATGTGAACGATGAAGCTACTCAAGGCAGGCCAGTTATGGTATGTAAAGACAAGAAAGCAACCATAAAGATCACTACAAACGGACTGTCCGACATCCAATGGGCAGGCTTAAGTAGCCATGAGGCCACCATCACCCCAACCATCGAAGGAGAAAGTGACTTCACCGCCACAGCCAACGTGCTCATTCCAAATACGACGAAGAGTTGTCCTGCTACGGGAACGCAGAAAATCATGGCGTACCCAACCACCCGCGTGACCCTCACCGGAGGCGGATCTGTATGTAAAAACGAAGAGATGACATTCACCGCAAACGGTTCGGAAAGCTACAATTGGCATTTCAGCAACAAGGGAGCTGGCACCATCATTTGCAACAGCAGCGACAGTAGCGAAATCACAGTGAAGAACATCACCGAAAGCTTCACCGTATATGCGACAGGCACAGACGCGAACGGGTGCGGTAGCGAAAGGTCGGAGAGCAAGGAGGTTACCATCCTGCCTTCTCCAACCATCAGCGTCAGCCAACACGAGAATGTGATCTGTAGTGGAGACGAGTTGAAGATGACCGTAACCACAGACAGGGGAACCGTGACATGGATCCAAGGTGCTGGTGCGAGCGGAAACGAAGTGTCAACAACGCTCACCACCCAAAACGGAAGCCAAAGAGAAGAGGTCTATAAGGCGGAAGCGACATACACGAATGAAACAACGCATGAAAGTTGTACCGCCACGCAAGATGTCACCATCACCGTCATGCCTTTGCCAGAACTTATTTTGGACACCAAAGGCGCAATCTGTGAAGGGGACAGCACCACCATTACCGCAAAGGAAATATACGGAGCAAGCGTTAAATATGCATGGAACGGCAGCTCCAACTATGAGGACAAAGAGACCATCACCGTCAAACGAGGAGGCACCTACTCCGTGTCCGCCCAAATGACAGGAGGAAAACAATGTAAGCTGAAAGAGCCTCTCACCACCACCATCACGGAAGTACCGCTTCCGACGATGAGCGGAATCGAATTGACCGGAAGTCCTTGTAAAAACGACAGAATCACTTTAAATCCGAAGGAAAGCAACGGCGCATCCTACGATTACGAGTGGCACTACATCACTTCCAAGCCTGACACCATCAGCATCGAGAAGAATAAGACTTTACAACCGATCATCACTCAAGACACAACGTTCTACGTGGTGGCATCCATCACACAGAACTTCTCTAAAGTGACTTTGGTCTGCAAAAGCGCCCTGGATACATTCGTTAAGATGAACCCAGATCCAGAGTTCGGTCTACAAGCGGAAACGAAGTGCTACGGAGAGAACATGACAATAAAAGCCGTTGGCGATTACAGATACGAGTGGACATGGGACGGCAACCAACGTGAGAACGGCAAGTCTGAGATAACAATAGAAAAAGCGGAAGGCAGCCATATCTTCAACGTCACCGCCACATCCAACGACGGATGTACCGCTAGCAAAGACACAATGGTCACCGTACATCCATTGCCGATCATCAACGGATTCAGCGGTGAGAGTGTGATATGCATGGACAACCAGCATAGCGTCCTTTCCGTAATTTGCGACAACCAAGGATCCATCAGGGATTACACATGGCAAAGCAACAGCGTGAACAGATTCGAGAACGACGCTACGGACAAGTCCAAGATCACCATCAAGCCTGTACAGAGCCAATCTGACGCGACGTTCACCGTCACCGTCACGGACAACAACGGATGTAGCGCAAGCAAAGATTACTCCATAGACATAGAGCCTATGCCGAGGACCAAAGTTGTCTCAGAGGCGATTTGTCAAGGAGACCCAACCTCCATCACCGTCTCCGACGCAAACGACATGAGCGATGTGACATACACTTGGTATGAGTATGATAGTTCAAAACCGGACAACAACTACAAGGGAGACAACATCGGTTCCGGAGACAAACTCGAGAAGGAGATTGCCCAAGAGACGAAATTCGTTGTGACGGCCAGCAGCAAATTCGGTTGTGAAACAGACACGACCGTAACCGCGGAAATACAGCCTACACCAATCATCGAATTTGAAGGAACAACCACCATCTGTGAGGGTCAATCCACCAAGATCCGCATCAAGACCACATGGCCTAATAACGGAAGCGGTACGACCTCCTACTTCTGGCAAGAATTAGATGCGACCAAGCCTCAAGAAGAAGTAACGCTCAATCCAAAGACCACGACAACCTACCATATCGTTGCCGAGTCTAACTTCACATCCGGCAACAGCGGATGTAAAAAGGATACATTCATCGAGATTACGGTAAATCCAAAACCTATCGTGACCATCAACGACACGAGGAATGGAAAAGACAATGTCTGCGAAGGAAGTCCTTACACGTTGAATGCGAATGTAACTAACATGACTGGTAATTTCAATTATTCTTGGGATGACACCAACAAGACTAATACTCTCGCGATCAACAGAGTAACAGGAACCAGCACCACATATGAGGTTATCGCAACCGAGAGCACGACGCAATGCGCCGACACGACCCAGTTCACTTTGAACCCATTGCCAAAGCCAGCAGTGAAGATCAAAGAGGTTGCCCCTGTCTGCGAAAACACGGAAGCGGACATCGAAATAGATGGAGCAAGCAGCAGCTACGAATATGTCTGGGATAACGGAAAGACGGGTTCAAACATCACTGAAGTAATCACCCCGAAAGTGAACGAGCTCGACACATTCAAAGTAACCTGTACCGATCCGTCCAACGGATGTCAATCCAGAGACTCCATCGCTGTGGGAACGAAGCCCTATCCAGTCATAGCTCTCTACGACTCGTTGAACACCTTGATCACGAACAAGGACATCACCACTTGTAAAGATGCGAAACTCAGGGTAACCGCCACGGCGAACAACGAACCTGCAGGTGCAACAACAACCTACACTTGGAGGAAGGAGAACGATTTGAGCTTCTCTCAAGACCGCGCCGAGTTGTCAACAACCGTATCAGACGAATACACATACATCGTCACGGTCAACATGAACAAGTGTGAGAGCTACGACACCATCACAACCCACTACTATCCTACTCCAGTTGTGACCATCGACGGAGACAGGAACACTTGTCCAGACAAAGACGCCGAGTTGTTCGTCTCTGTCACAGGCGGCAATAGCAACGACTATACCATCAACTGGCAAGCGCCAACAGGTGTGTCGTTCGAGAGCAAACATGCGAACAGCAACGATACCATCATCGCCAAGAATCTGGCATATGGACAGAACTACACATTCTATGCCAGTGCGACGGGAAGCAACGGATGTTCCGCAAAATCAGAGCCATTCACCGTGGGGATCTGGAACAGTCCAACCATCAAAGTGGAACCAGACAAGAGCAGCGTATGTGCGGGAGAATCAACAACCATCAATGCGAAATTGCTCACGGGAACAGGAAGCTTCACATGGCAATATAACGGCAAAGAGGAGGTTGGAGACAAGATAGAAGTGACCATTCAAGGCCCAACTCCAATCCACGTGATCGGAACAGATGAAAACGGTTGTACGAATACGGAGGATACCACCATCGGCGTTTTGGCTAATCCTACGTTGGCGATCACAGGAGACCGGGATTTCTGTGAAGGTGGACAAGGAACGCAGTTGACTCTCAGCGGTGCGAAGGTATACACCATCGACGACGGAAGATCCTTCGAGAGAACATCCACGACAGCAACCGTAGACGTGAACTTCAAACCAGATGCGACAAAAGACTACATCATCACCTACCAATTAGGAGAATGTACAAGGAAAGACACTGTGACCATCACCGTCAAGTCTCTTCCTGACTTACGAATCAATGGTGAGACCAACGGAACCGCCACCATATGCGAAGGCGACAGCATCGTATTGGGAGCGACAAAGGGTCTGACCGACTACACTTGGACTGTACCAACATTCAATGGCACTAAAATCAATAGGACAAGCGACACGCTAGTCATCAAGACGGATGTCACCCACCAAGCGGGACAATCCTTCACAATTGGAGTAACAGCGAAAGAGAATGGTTGCGACAACACGGCTCAATACACCGTGAACATCAACCCTCAACCTGTCTTCACACTCGATGCTAAGGAAGCGGTCTGCGAAAACGGAGAAGTGCAGTTGACCGTAACGCAGCAGTCCGGTGCGGAAGCCATCCAAACATTGGATTGGGGAGCATTGAGCTCAAGCAAGCAAGCGCGACAAATCACAGTCAACACGACAAAAACCGCAGGAAATAAAGAGACCTATTCCGTCACTGCGACTTCCAACTCTCAATGTGCCTATACCGCCACTGCGGAGGTCAACATCAAAGCCAACCCAACCTTCACCATCGAAGGAAAGGAGATTTGCGAGAAGGAATCCGCCGTATTGGAATTGAAGAATGGTTCGGCGACCGAGTTCTACGTTAACAACACCGCCATCACATTCGACAGCGAGAACAAATGGGTAGACGCAGCCAACAAAAGGGTTGCGGGCGTTCAGTCCATCACTGTGACAGGAAACAACATCTATCCAATCTCCAACAACGAAACATTGACGTGTCCGAAGACAGAGACTGTTAGCTTCAATGTCAAAGAACTTCCTGACGTGAAGATTTCGGCTCCAAACTTCCTCTGTATCAACAATGCATCGGCGGAATTGACAGCATCCTCAGCGGACAATTATCAATGGCAGAAGTATACCGGAGAGAACTTCCAAAACGCACAAAACATCTCGGGAGCGACAGGACAGTCACTCACCATCCAAACACCTTCCGAGAACACCACTATCCAATATGCTGTCGAAGTGACCGTCAACGGATGTAAGAACAGAGACTCCGTCACCATCGAGGTATACAATACGCCAACGTTCACTGCACCGACAGAATTGATCTACGTATGTAAAGGCGACGACAAGACCCTGTCATTCACAGACAACCTGCCAGGCGGCACATGGACATGGAGCACAGGTGCCCAAAACACAGCCTCCATCACGATTCCAAGCATCGACACAGACATGGACATAACCGTACATGCGCAAACAGCACAAGGTTGCGATGCGACAAAGACGTTTAAGCTCGAAGCGAAAGAGAATCCTAGTTATATTTTAACGGGAGACTTGACCGTATGTAAGGGTAGTCGCTCAAACATCACACTGAGCCCGAACGGAGCGAACGGCGAGAGACTAAGCGATTACATCTGGTTGGGTGAAAGTCTCACACCTCCAGACAATACAAAATGGAAAGATTTGACTATCAAAGAGATCATCAACGAGAAGAGAGATTTCACCATCTCCATGATGGCTTATTACGAAGGAAGGGAATTAGTAGGCAGTACATATATCAATTCAAACGTAACATGTAGAAGCCAAGAAATCCTCACCGTCGACATCTGGGATCTGCCAGTCATCTCCATCAACGGAGGCAAAGCGGACACCACCGTTTGTGCGGGGGCGAATGTCAACCTCACCGCAACCTCTTCCGACATCCTCACATGGGAATGGGACGGAGCCAACCTGGGAGCATCAACCAACACTGATTCTAACTCGAAGACAACCGTAAGCACCTCAGCAACCGCAAGCGAAAGCGCACTCAAATATCAGGTGAAAGCGGAGAGCGACAAACATTGTATAGACTCCACGGACTTCACAATCTACGTGAATGCGCTGCCTCGCATCGAGTTGATCGCTCCAGCGGAAGTTTGCGACGGAACAGATACCGTGGCGACAGCCAAGAGCCTCAACAACAAAGAATTGTTGTATAGTTGGAACAATACGAACCAATTCACAACCTCCAATAGGAAAGAGGTGAAGGTTGAGAGTGCGGACGTGAACATCCAAGTGGTGGCAAAAGACGAAAACGGATGTGTATCGGAAGGAATCACAAAGACCATCAAATTCCTTCCTAATCCAGAAGTCTCATTTGTCAACCCTATCAGCAATGTATGTTTAGGAGATCCTGTGACGCTCACCGTACAAGACACGGCAAGAGACGCCAACGCCACCCAATTCTATTGGATGGGAGGACAAAACATCACAGGCAAAACGCATTCTGTAGACAAAGTGGATGGATTAACCGCATTCTCTGTTGTCGGTGTGAGAGGTCAGTGTAAGCACACACAGACTTGGACAGTGGACGTTTGGAGCTTGCCAACCGTCAAAATAGGCTTGTCGCCAAAGACTTCTGTCTGCAAGAATGGCGAGGTAACCTTGAAAGCGGAAGGCACAGCTAACCAATACGCATGGAAAGATGCTCGTGGAACCATTTCGAGAAATGCGTCCGACTACGGAACGGAAACGGAAAAGACCTACGTGGACTTAACCGAGCAAACCACAAAATATCTGTGGGGCATGGACAACAACGGATGTGTGAGCCAAGACAGCATCATCATCAACATCAACCAATTGCCTGACTTCACCATCTCAGGAGACACAATCGCCTGCGAGAACGAGGAGGTGACCATCACCGCCACCAAGAGCATATCAACTATTGGAGGTCTTAACTACAAGTGGACCGACAAGAACAATGTCCAGTTAGGTAATAACGATGAGATCAAGATTAAGATCACAAAAGACACGGTGCTCTATGCGACAGCCACTAACGCAGAAGGTTGCTCGTTGACCAAGTCCTTCAGCATCGCCAAGAAGGAGATCCCTGCCATCCACGCAGTAAAAGACACCCAGAACGTATGTAAAGACGACACTGCGGTACTGGTAATCACTTCTCCGATGGAAGGTGTCGTATTCAACTGGGTTGACGCTAGGACAGGCGCCCAAATCGACAACAATGATTTGAGCGTGAACAACACCACCCTGACGCAAGTCGTCTCCACCTACAAGGAATACAAGGCAACCGTCACGAAAAAGTATCCTTTGTACAGCACGTATAAGGAGTGCTTCTCCGACACGACCTTCAAGATCACACCTTGGGAGAAGCCAAACATAAGAGTGGACGGAGACAAGGAGGTCTGCCAAGGCAACAACGTATCACTGCAAGCAGAAGGAGGTATTGACGGCAAATACAGCTGGAAGTACACATTCCAAAACGAGAACGGAGGCCAAGACACAGTTTACAGCACCGAAAGGGGTAGTCTATTCGAGCCTACACCAACGGCCGGCTTGACCACCTTCATCGTCGAAGGTGTAGACGAGAAGGGATGTAAGAACAACGCCGACATCCTCGTCAGAATGAACAGCTTGCCTAGCTTCACCATCAATGGACCGAAAGAAGCCTGCGAGGGTGAGAAGATCGCCGTATCCGTCATCGCTTCAGAGTCTTACAACTACAAGTGGGACGAAAACGGATACCGTACGACCAAGACACGTGACTACGTGATCAAGAGTGACACGGTAATCCACATCTACGCAATCAACACGGAGACCCTTTGCGAGAAGGAAGACAGCATCGACATCAAGAGGAAACGCCTTCCTGAACTGATGCTGCAGCTCGACAATTATACATGCTTCGGCTCACCTGCCACCTTCTCGTCGACGCTGGAAGACAACGACAGCACGAAGTTCTATTGGTACAAGGGCACAGACATCAGCACGACGCCTGACGCCACCACCAAGAGCTGGACGACTGATCCGTTAACCTCAGAATCATGGTTCTTCGTACAAGCGCAGAAGAAATATAACACCGCAACTTGTAAGAGGGATACGACATTCAGAGTACAAGTACTCCAATTGCCGAACATTTCGATCGAAGAGGGCAATAACATCGCAGCCTGCGAAGACGGAGAAGTCACTTTGCATGCGAAGAACGGAGACAAGTACGCTTGGGACACGAAGGATGTCTCTTTGACGAATGAGAACAACGGCACGTTAACATTCAAGCCTACAAGGAACGGAGAGAAGCACACATTGTTGGGCGGTAAGTATTATGAATACGACAACAAGACATACACCTGCTACAACACTGACTCCACCAGCGTGACATTGTATGAATTGCCAAGCTTCACCATCGAAGGCCCGACAGACACTTGCCAAAAGCAACGTATCGCCCTCACGGGTAAGAGCACAGAGAACCTGACCTACATGTGGACGGATACGCTTGGCAACAAGATATCCACGCTGAAGAGCCACACGTTCCTCATCGCGAGCGATACGACGGTAAGGTTGACAGCCTACAACGCATTGGGTTGTAGCAGCAGCAAGACGCACTCCGTCAAGATGCACAAGTACCCAATTCTCCAGCTTGACGAGATCACAAGCAATGTATGTAAGAACGACAAAGCTAAGATCAGCGTCAGCAACACGGAAACAGAGGTGGACAACATCCAATTCGAATGGACGTCCTGGGGAGAAACGGGTGTTGACTTGACGAAGAACTTCATCGAGCCAACAGTGCCGAAGCAAACCCAATACACAGTCACCGCATACAACGTATACCAAGGCGGAAAGTGTCCTACCGTTGAGAAATACACTGTCAACACGTGGGACGATCCTACCATCATCGTAGAGAACGTATCCGTATGTCCAGGAGAGAAAGCGACCCTCGTGGCTACCAGTCCGACCATCAGCGACGACAACGCCTTCACATGGGAGGGCAGTTTCCAAGGCGCAACCTACGAAACGGATTCGATCAAGGCTCCAAAGACCTTTACCGTCACTGCTGTAGACGGCAACAATTGTAAGGGTAAGACAACCGTCAGCGTATCGCTTCATCCGTTGCCATCGTTTAGCTTGTCAAGCGACGGACCTGTTTGTCGAGGAACATACATCACCGTGGAGGCAGACAACATGGGATTGGAATACGACTGGCACGACATGAAGGGATTCCACCAAGACATGACCTACTCGGAAATCCTAGACAACAACAAGGTAATTCACGTGACCGCACGCACAGCATACGGCTGTACGAAGGAAGACTCAATCCCAGTATCTGTCAAGGATAACCCAGTATTGTCCCTGACAATGAAAAACAGCGAAGGAAAGGACACCAACTACGTATGTTACGGAGAAGAGATGAGACTGACCGCCGGTGGTGCTAACGGAGGCTACTATTGGACAGTGGACGGTAAGGACAAGACAGACAACAACGGAAAGAGCGAATTGGTTCTCAGCCAACTCACCATCCCTGCCAATGTGACATTGCGAGGCATATCCAATGGTTGTGAGTCCACCATCGACACGACAATCAACATCTGGTCGCTTCCGAACATCACGATTGAAGCACAATACGCCGATGTATGTATAAGATCTTACGACTCGTTGTACGCCAAGGGAGGTATCTCCGGCAAGTACACTTGGAGTGGACCTGACATTACAGGGAACGATGTCCGCTGGACGGGAACATCCGCATCAACGCTGAGCGGAGACAACGTCAAGATATACCTTGACGCCCAAAACAACGCCTCCTTCTTCGCGAAGTACCGTGTCATCGGTGTTGACGAGAACGGATGTAAAGGCACAGGAGACATAGACGTCAAAGTCAACGAGTTGCCAACCGTCCATATCGAAGGCGAGAAGGAAGTGTGCCAGGGATCCGAAGCATCTCTGTACACAAGCGGAACCGCAGAGTCGTTCGAGTGGAGTGTCAACGGTCAAACGTACTACACTCCTAGCATCAACCCTGAGATTAAGACAAACGGAACCGCCGTATATTTGATCGGAACAGACAACAACGACTGTAAATCAGCCGACATGGTGAAGATCAACACCAAGCCAATACCTCACATACTCGTCAACACGAACACAGGTGTGGATACCGTATGTAAGAACGACAAGGTTAGAATCGACTTGAAGGCAGTGGATGTCAACGGCAACGACTTGAGCGATGACGCTACTTGGGAATGGCAGAATAACAACACCAACAGCTATTGGGAGGAGGTTATCTCCAACAAGAAGAACTACAACGTGAGAGTCGAGGTGAACAAGTGCCAAAACGACACCACCTTCGGCATCAACGTATGGCCTTTGCCTATCTTCGAGATCAAGGGCGACGATGCCATCTGTATCGGAAAGGGAACAGAACTGATCGCGGAAGACGACAAGAACGGCAATGGTCCGTTGACCTATCTGTGGACAGAAACCGCACAAGGCGGATTGGGCAAAACTGACACGATAAAGAACCATACGACGGCAGATTTGTCCATAACGCCAAAGGGAACCACGAAGTACGCCGCGGAAGGAACAGACAAACACCTCTGCCGTTCTACCGCCACCCACATCGTGAGAGTAGACTCCTTGCCGACCGACCTCATCATCGTCGCATCACCATCCGACCATATTTGTGAAGGTGAGAACGTGACATTGAAGGTTACCGGCTCCGGCGTCGACTACACATGGAGCATCGACGGCAACAATCTGACGAGCGGAGAAGAGTTGACCTACAAGATAGAGAAGACCACCATCTTCACTGTCAGCGGAAGGAACGCTAACGGTTGCGACTGGAAAATCGACAAGACAATCTACATGAAGGAGCGTCCTGTCATCGAGGTTGTGGAAAAACCAGACTACGTATGCTACAATACCGAGGCGAAGATCACGGTGAAGGGTGCTGAGACCTACAAGTGGGACAACAATGAGACGTCAGCGACCACCTCTGAGATTCTCCAAATGGATAGAACCTTCAGGGTAACAGGAAGCAAAAACGGATGTGAAGCAGATCCAATCATCATCCCTGTTCCTGTGAAGAGCTTGCCGACCATCCTCATCAGTTCGGATAAGTTAGACAATGAGATATGTCTCAACGACAAGATCAGCTTGATTGCCACCGGTGGTAAATCAGGACTGTATAAATGGGAGAATAACGAGAACAGCGACACCATCACGGTAAGCCCTCAAGACACGACGACCTATACCGTATGGGGCGAGGATGAGTATGGTTGTAAGAACTCGAACGACTACACTGTCATCGTACATCCTCTTCCGAAACTCCACATCGACGCATACACGGATTTGATCTGTGAAGGCGACATAGACACGCTTTGGGTTGTCAACGACAATCCGAAGGCTGCGAACGGTTCACAAGTATTGTTCAAGTCATACGCATGGGGTGACGGAGAAACCGTAGAGAAGATCTACAGCGGCATCAAGACAGACAAGACATTCAAGGTGACCGTACAAGACATCTACGGATGCGTCAACGAGGCGGAGAAACTCATCAACACGAAACCTTATCCTAAGTTGAACGTGACAGCTCCAGACTACGTATGCTACAACGAGAGAGGTACCGTATCAATCACTGGAGCGCAAAATTACACTTGGAACGACGGATCACACGCAAGCCAATTCTCCAACGTATTACACAGAGATACGGTTTACAGCGTAGTCGGTGAGACAAACGGTTGCCAGACCGACACCACCTTCAGCGTGGCTGTGATGCCATTGCCAAACATCTGGATCTCTTCCAACTTGGATGAGCTTTGCTTGAATCAAAGCATCACCATGAGGGCGAACGGAGGTTCAACCTACGTATGGAACGTACGCGACATCGAGACAAACAGCTCGACAGTGGAGACCGTCACCGTCAAACCAAACAAGGCGGACCAGACATTCCAATACCGCGTGACGGGTACAGACCTCAACGGTTGCGTGAACAGAGACACATTCGAGGTGAAAGTGAACCCTGCGCCAAAATTCAACATCTCAGGAAACAAAGAGATCTGTCAAGGCGACATTGACACCTTGTGGGTAACGGGTAACGCCATCAAGTACACTTGGACGAACACCGGCGAACAAAGCGACACGATTCATCCAATCGTGGAACAAGCTACCACCTATAGGGTGATCGCAGAGTCGGAGAACGGATGTACATCGGAAGACAGCATCAAGGTGAAGGTTAAACCATATCCTACCATCACCATCAACGCTCCAACCGCTGTATGTCATGGAGAGAAGGCGATCTTGACCGCAAGCGGTGCCAACGAATACGTATGGGGTGGCAATCCAGCTAACAACAACAAGAAATTTGCGGACACCCCAGAGAAGGGCACGACCTACACGGTGAAAGGTACGACCAAAGGATGTACGAGCGAGGCGAGCGTATACGTGGATGTCAACCCGCTTCCATACGTCTGGATCACAGGAAACGAGAGCGTCTGCTCAGGAAGCGAGATGGTACTCTCCGCCAATGGAGCATCCTCTTACGTATGGAGCACCAGACAAGTGGGCGAGCACATCAGCCTCACACCTACCGAGACATCGAGACCACTCGTTATCTCCGTAACCGGTACAGATGCGAACAATTGCGTCAACAGAGACACATTCACCATCACGGTACATCCACTTCCTGATGTCAAGATCAAGGGCGACAACGCGACATGTAACGGAGACGCCACCCACTTAGAGGCCGTCGGTGCGAAAGACTACGTCTGGAACACTTCCGAGCAAGGTGCGCACATCTACCCTATCATCACGGCGAACAAGACCTTCACCGTGGAAGGAACAGATGAGTACGGATGTAAGAACTCAGCCACGAAGACTGTCACCCGCAAGTTCTACCCTATCCTCAGCTACACAGCTCCGTCTGCGGTCTGCGATGGTTCTGAGGTACGCATCAGTGTCACCGGAGCCTCCCGATACACTTGGTCAGGTACAGAGTCATTGAAGGCTCAAGGCGGTACGATGACCGATACAATCCGCGAACGCACCATCTACCAAGTCACAGGTGAAGAGAACGGATGTACCACGGTAAGGGAAATCATCATCGACAAGTATGAATTGCCGACGATCTGGATCAATGGTCCTGCCACCGTATGTCAAGGCAGCCAGTTGAAGCTCAGCGCAACGGGTGGAAACACCTACACTTGGGCATGGGGCAACAACACCTACCGAAACAGCACGCTGAGCGACCAACCAGAAAGGACAATGACTTACCACGTAACGGGAACCGACAGTCACAAGTGTTCCAATACGGCAGAGCACGAAGTGGTTGTCAAACCAAATCCTAAGTTTGTCGTCAAAGGTGAAACGGAGGTCTGCGAAGGAACCGCCACTACCCTCACCGCGGAACCTACGGACAACTCACAGCTCTCATTCAGTTGGAGCAATGGTGCTGGTACACCTAGCATCACACCAGTCATCAACACCACGACCAAGTTCATCGTCGTCGCAAAAGATGCCAACAATTGTGAGAGCACAGTCACCCACACCGTCGTCAGCCAGAAGATTCCTGAGGTGACGTGGACTGGTACGACAACCATTTGCCAAGGCGACAGGTTGCAGTTGAACGCTAAGGGTGCCAAGACTTACCAATGGACTTGTTCCGAAAAGCCTGGCGTCACCCTCTCCACGACCAACCTGATGACCGATTACCCAACCACCAGCGCAATTTACGTCTTGGTGGGCTCCAGCAACGGTTGTTCAGCTGAACCGATCAGCATCCCAGTCAACGCATTGCCTAACCCGAACCTGACGTACCAAGGCAACACGATCATCTGCGAGAACTCACAATTAACGTTGACCGTCTATGGCGCCGACAGTTACTTGTGGAACAACGGTTCAAGCAACAAGACGATGATTACCATTCCGCCTGCCGGAGACACCACATTCTCCGTCATCGGAACAGACAAGAACAAGTGTAAGTCTGAGCTGAAGATACCTGTCAAGGTCAACAAGAACCCTGAGTTCACCATCGAAGGTGAGACAGAGGTTTGTAGGGGTGAATACACTACATTGACCGCAACAGGAGAGGCCATGACCTACTATTGGGGATACCAAACACCGATCTACGACAAGAACTTAAGTGGCAACGGCGCACCGATTGCCGTACAGATCGACATCCCAACCTATGTGTTCGTCAAAGGTGTGGATCAAAGAGGATGTGAGACGGAGAAATCCATCACCATCAAGATGAAGAACCCACCATACGTGAAGTACTCCGGAGACACCAAAGTTTGTTTGGGAGAGACCATCGAGCTGTTGGCGGAAGGAGACGCGAAGGAGTACACGTGGAGCACCGATGGCGGTATAACATCCAGGAAAGGAAATCCATACTTGTTCCAACCGACAGGAGTGACAAGACTTCTCCTCTCAGGTATAGCGGATAATGGATGTGTCACCACGGAGGAAATTTATATCGAGACGAATGTCGCTCCGAACGTGGACATCTACGGTGATTCCATCATCTGCGAGGGCGGCAACGCCAGACTCATCGCCGATGGTGCGGAAGAATTCGTATGGGTAGAAGAGAAGACCGGCAAGATCGAGCAAGGCCGATATGTGGAAAGGTCCGGAATGGAAGCAGGTCCGAACAAATTCTACATCACCGGAACCTCCATCAACAACTGTAAGAACACGAAAGAGTTCACATTGTGGGTTCACAAGAATCCGGAAATTCATATCCACGACACCCTTATCGGATGTCCAAGCACCGGAACAGTTGCGGAGTTCAGCGTCAACGCGCCTAACATCAGCTGGTGTGAATGGAAGAGTTATCCATTGAACGGAGACCTCTACAGCAACTCCGAGAAGAAGGTTTCCGCAACCATTACGGAACCTACTCAGATCTACGTCGTCGCATACGACAACAACAGATGCGCATCCTACGACACCATAGAGGTTGACGCTCTGCAGTTCAACCCTATCCAATTCGACGTGACACCAACCGTCATCGACGAGAACTCCAACACCATCGAGATGACAGGTATTTACCCTGCGACAAACAATTGGACCTGGTTGACGGATGACGACACGGAAGATTGGAAAGGTCGTGAGGTGAAACACACCTTCAAGAACCCTAGCACTCGAGACTCCTTCCTTATAACGGCAAGAGCTGTCGACGACAAGGGATGTCTCTATGAGGGAGATACCATCGTCTACGTCTGGAAAGACTTCTGGGCACCAAACGCCTTCTCTCCGAACGAGGATGCCATGAACGACAAATTCTGGTTCTTAGGCACTGAATTCATGACCGAATTCCACTGGCGCGTCTTCGACAGAACAGGACGAATCGTCTTCGAGTCGGACAGCAGAGAGGGCAAGTGGGACGGACGTGACCTGAACGGTGAAGAATGCGGATGGGGCGTGTATGGCTACATCGTCGAGTACAAGAGTATCTTTAAGGGCATCAACAAAACAGGCGAACGACGTGGCACTGTGACGTTGATCAGATAACAAGCTCCATATAGAGACGCACTAGGTGCACATCTATCATCATCCAAACGTAAAACGACGGCTATCGAGTATTCGATAACCGTCGTTTATTTTTACAAAACAGCATCCCACATACATCTCATTCCGCCCTACTCTGACTACGGAATGTCTCTATAGCAAAATAAAAATAAAAAACAACACAAAACGCACACAATAAATAGAAAATGCCAATAAAATAACGGATGAAATTATTGGCGAAATAAAAACTTTAACTTAATTTAGCATAATGAACTATAGTGGAAAGACTACAATCGTAGACCGCTAAGAAATAACTGCTTATGAAAGGAACAAAGTCGATGTATATGAAGTGTGTAAGAATATTATTTACCATCCTGTTGGTGAACACCTGTATATGCCATTCTGTTTGGGCGGCAATCAATCAGGACACCCCGAACCTAAGTTTCGAGAATGGGGCAGCCAGCTTCTCTGGAAACTTTACGGACGACCAACTCAATGTTTGGAAAAGATATTACGGTTTCTATGGAGCGGAGAACTTCGATGCGGAACAAATCGTGAACAAAATCTCCAAACAATTTTACGAGAGAGACCGGGCGACAGGAGGATATGGAGACGAGGACAAGGACGGATGGGTTCGATACAACGTTGATCTCACATACACCCTGCCAGACAACAGAGGAAATTACCCCAGATCAGGTACACAGCCAAAAGGAGAATTCACCGTCATAACAAACAGAACACTCGACCCAAGTGTCTACAACACAGCTAATTGCGAAAACAGAACCCCGTTTTACACCAAACCTTTGAAGTCAGAACCTGGACAAAATGTAGTGAGGATCGGAAGCACAGGAGATACAGAGATTGGCTATTCCAGCTATGAACCCAACGGATATTACCGACGCGCCATGGCGGAGAAAATGGCATATTCCTTCATTGTCAAAGAGAACAGCACACTCCTCACCGTCCAATTCGCTGCGTTCCTGGAGGATCCTGATGACCCTTCCAATCCAAATCAAGACGGTGCCCACGTGGCGGACGAACGTCCTACCACATCCGTTTCCGTCACTTTGAAAAAGAATGGGACAGGCAACATCGTCAAGCCTGTCTGCAGTGAATATGAAGCTAGTTTGAACAACGCCCAATTGGACTTGGGAATCATAGAAAAAGAGTGTAACAACTACGACAGGAACTCAAAACCATCTCGCTACAAAGACTGGACAACCAACGTTTATGACTTAAGAGAGAACATCGGTGACACCGTCACCATTGAAGTGTGGGTACATGACTGTCTATTGGAACTTCCTGTCTGTACAAATTGTAAACGTTTGTTTCATAACACTAAAACAACCGTCGTGAACGGAATTCCATATGTGTATTGCTACAAACAAAAAAGAATCATCGATAACATAGATGGAATTGCAGGAAACAGGCAATGGTCTAATGTCGCAACGGCATATGGGACACCTCAATCCGTTGGATGTGGAGGAAGCTACCCGGCCAAAATCAAGCCGACAGCGGGAGGTCACCGCGCCTATTGTTACTTCACCGCCTGCACGAAGAAGATGGAAATGTTAGTGGACAACTGTCCTGAAAACGACAAAATCACCATTACCGCCCCAACGGGCTTCACCTTCTACAACTGGTACACGGGAGAAGGCGTATCCCTCCAAACCGACCCGAACTACCCGAACATAGCATACGTGGATCGTGCCGCGATACAGGAGAACATGGACTATATATGCGCCATGAGCGGTGACGACGAAGACTGCTCCCAAATTTACGGCATCGTGCAATTAGCGAAAGAGCCATTAGGAGCGAAGTTCAGCAAGAATATCTCCTGTGATAACGAGGTATCCTTCGTCAACGAATCCTTCATCAAGCCGATTAAACAACAAAGCGGCGACACCATCGAGCCAGACACCATCACGAAGTATGTATGGACCTGCACAGACGGACACAACATCACTTACCAAAAAACCACATACGAAGCCGGGAAAGACAGCACACCGACCTACGTCCTAGAATATAACCAGCAGAACAAGGGCCGCTACACGGTAACATTGGACATCTACACGAAGAAAGGATGTCATGCCTCCTATACGGAGGAGATTAGCGTATCTCCAAGAGAGGAAATCAGCATAGATGGTGTGACAGATGTCTGTTTGGGAGAGTCAACCACTCTACAAATCTCCAATTACAACGATCCGGAGAATGAATACAACTGGTACACCGTCGAAGGAGGAAATAAAACCAACATCCAATCCGGCGTGGGGTACAATGCATCCCTATTGAACCTCACACCTACAGGGACAATGCACATATATGTCGACATCCTGCAAGATGAAAACGGCTACAAATGCCACTACAACAAGGAATTCGACGTGACAACAAAACCCATTCCAACCATCAACGCATCCGGAACGGGACACAACACATACATGGACAGGAGGCCTAAGCAGGTGGATATCTGCGAAGCGGAGAACGCCAACCTGACAGCATCGGAGACCACACATCTGGGCATAAGCAAATGGACGTGGAGCGACTTGAAGAACACCGCGAACAACACGGTGAGCCCTCAAGACACCACACTATACTACATTTCAGCGGAAGCCAACAACGGGTGTGTCACAAAAGACTCCATTCAAGTCAACGTGATGAAGAAACCGGATCTGGCAATTGTGGGCGGAGACGAAATCTGCGTGAACGATCCTATCACCCTAAGGGCAACGGGAGCAGGAGACGGAGAGCAGCAAAAGAAGAGCTATATGTGGTACAGCGTCTCAAATGACCAAGAACGACTCATCAACGCCACCGACACCACCAGCGCAGGAAGCATGGTCGACAGCCTCACCATCAAGCACAAACATGCTTCGAGAATCGGTAGCGACGATTACCTCTACCGACTCTACGGAACAAACGAACACGGATGTTCTTCATACATAGACAAGCAGGTGGTGGTTAGGGAAAAACCTAGTCCAATCATCCCCGACCTGGCACCTGTCTGCAAGGGGGACAACGTGACTATCTCCATCTATGGCGGCGACGAAGCCAAGATTGAGGAGGAAGGAACCACTGAATTCCACAAGATACCATATACCAAATCCATCGCTTCCTCTTATGATAGCCTACACGTAATTGTCCGCAACAACTACAACAGCGTGTCATGTCAAACCACCATCAGCAAACCAGTGGTCAAAGACAGCGTGCCAGGCATCAAAATCACAGGAGACACCGAGATATGTAGTGGAGGAACCATCACCCTCCAAGCCCAAGACACGACCATATATCCATCTAACGTATATCCGCAAGCCGACTATCCAGGTGCGAATACCTACCAATGGACAGACGCCAACCACACGACGACAGCCACTATGACGGCCAAGCCGAACACATCCACCACATATGGCGTCACGGTCACGAACAAAAAGAATTGCTCCGCGAGAAAAGAGGTGCCAATAACCGTGCATCCATTGCCAAGAGTCATCGTAGAGGCCAAGAACGGTAAGGTTTGTCCTGGCGGCACCGACACGATAAGAGCAGTCATCGTAAAAGATGGGGACACCATAGCCTTGACAGAATGCCACTGGTACACCGAATCGGGAGCAGAACTCCCAGCATCCAGCTATAGCGACATCTCCAAGAGAAGGAACAACGATACCATTAGAGTTACAGGCATCAACGCACAAACCAGTTACATCGTAAAAGGAAAGGACGAGAACGGATGTGAGAAGAGTGCACAAGTGTCCATATACCTCAAGACACCTCCGACCATCACCATTGCGGGCGACACCATCGTCTGCAACCACAGCAACATCTCCCTCACCGCCGCCGGCGCGGAATCCTACAACTGGGAGAAAGTCATTTCCTCAGCGACCACCACAATAGGGAGCACTAACCCATTGACAGAGGAGGCCAACTATACACAAGACACAGAAATCAAATATATCGTACGAGGAACGAAGGACGGATGCGAAGGATCCAACACCAAGACCGTACATGTATACAAAGAGCCAACCATCACCATCAAAGGACGGAAAGAGGTCTGCTACGGAGACACCGCCCAATTGGTGGCAAGCGGAACAGCCGCAGGGAAAAAATACCTTTGGACAGGTCTAGGAAAGGATAACGACACAGTAATCGTCGCACCAATCGGCACAAGCCAAGTGTTCCAAGTGACAGGATACAACGAAAAGAATTGCCCTGGAACGGCGACACACACCATCACGATCAACGACAATCCAACGCTGACGATCGACGGAGCAAACCCAGTATGTAAGGGAGGCAAGGCGACCAACATCAGCGTCAGAAACATCTCCCAAAATGGAGGCGCACTCAAAAACATAGAATGGAGAATATTCGACAAGAAGCGCACGGGAGAAGGCACCGTTGTCACCAACCCAGGAGATGTGGTTCTGAACGACACCACCATATTCTTCGTGAAGGCACAAAACGGATCCGATTGTCCTGCCACAGCGGAAGCTACCGTCATCGTCTATCCGGAACCTAAAATCACCGTCATCGCACCTCCTGTATGCCAAGGCGAGGAAATCGTAGCCACAGTCGACGGAGCAGCGAACTACAGATGGTACAGATGGAGCGCCGGAAACGACACGATTTTCGCAGATGAAGTGAACACGAAATACACGGACGGCAATTATACCGAGACGAGCCAATACAGACTCGGTGTGATCGGATACGAAAACGGATGTCCTTCAAAGTTGAAAGACACGATCATACCAATCAAGGCAAAACCATCATTCTCCATCAAAGGCAACACGACCTATTGCGAGAACGATGTCATGAATCTGCAAGCGGACGGAATAGACGATGCCAACGTAAAGGACTATTTGTGGAGCACAGGAGACAACACGCGCAACTTCTCGAAGAACGCCTTACTGAGCATGACCAGCATTAAACTGACCATCACGAACAAAGATGGATGTACGGATGAGAGAGAAAAGGGCATCATCGTAAAGAAGAAACCATCCATATCCATACTTGCATCGAAAAATGCGGTATGCGAGAACGACACACTCACCATGCTTGCCTCTTATGAGAAAGATCCTCAGTCCATATCCCTGAACTACACATGGGGATACAAGGAGAAAGGACAAAACGATTACACCCCATACACAGACGCCTACAAGAGCGTTGTCTACAAATTCGAATACGACTCCATACACCCGTCAGTAGCTACAACGACGACATATAAAGTCACCGGAACAGAGACGCACAACTACATATTGACAGACGGAGGGAACCTCACTTGTGTGTCGTCCGCGGAAAAGACAATCGTCGCAGACCCTATTCCTGTCGTATACATCACAGGAGAAGACTCCGTATGTAGCGGAACGGCAACCAACCTAATCGCCTTCAACAAAAACAGCAATGCGATAATCCAAAGATGGGAATGGGAGTCCGCCAACTTCGCACCAGGGGAAACGCACAACCTGAGCTACACAAACACAGGAGCCATCTACGCTCAATCGTATTTCACGGCCAAAGCATACACCGACAAATGTAAAGGCGAGGCAACGGATACCATCAACGTATATCCAGACTTCAAGTTCACGATCGGTGGAGACAGGGTCGTCTGCGAAAACGACTCATTCAAAATTTACGCAGTACCTGACGCAAACAACCAGAACAAAAAGATAAGCGACTACACCTACCAATGGTCGCCACAAGGAGGAAAGTCCGACACGGCGCAAGGCGTCATCTTCGAGACTACCGCCTTCTCATTGTTAGTCACAGACAAGAACGGATGTACGACCCAAGCCGACAACAGCATTCTGTACAATAAGTTACCGGTCTTAACATTATCTGCCGGCACAGTATGTGAGAATGAGAGCGTGACCATCAACGTCAATGCAGATTCACTCATGAAACAAATCGTATGGAAAGACGGAAGCATCACCCATGATTTCGCCGCACCATACACACTTACGGACCACATAGAAGAAACCATCTCGCAATCCACAACGTTTAGCGTAAAAGGAACCGACAAGAACGGATGTGTTTCCGTGGAAGAGATCATTGTGGTGGATCCGCTAATAGCACCTGACTTGAGCGTCACTGGCGTCACAAAAGCGTGTGCCGGCTCAAATGTGGACATCATCGCCGCAACCAGCACCCAATTCGATGTCAAATGGTATAAATACGACAACTCGACAATCGGTGAAGAGGTGACCGCAACCAGCGGAGACATTAGCGTCTCCAATGGCGTTCTTTCCCTGGAATCCGTGAAAGAGGGCACCTACGATTACATAGCCGTGGTAAGCAATGGCGCATGCGACACCAAGAAGCCACACAAACTTGTAGTAGCAGGAAATCCATCCGTCAAATTGTTGACCGGCACAAATTGGGAAGACTTGAAAGAGGTTGAGATATGCGAAGGAAACTCCATCACGACCAAAGTCGCAGAACCATACGTTTCAGGAGGAACCTACACATGGAACACCTCCTCTTCGACCGATTACGAGCAAACATTGTCACCAGACAATGACCTCACCTGCATTGTAACCGTCACTGACGGCAACTTCTGTACGGGCAGCGACACATTGAAAATCACCGTCAACAGGAATCCGATCCTCACCATCAACGGAAAGTCGGACGGAGACACTACCATCTGTGCGGACAACAAACACCCTAATCACTCTAAAACTGTAAATTTGGTAGCAGGCAACGGAGGTGGCAGCAATTACAGATGGACAGACCCTGATGGCAATTCGATTAGCGGACTTACAGTCCAATCCAGCTTGCATGATAGCCTCGCCACCATCACCGTCACAGGGAACACGACCATAAAGCTTAGCGGAACAAGCGTAAAGGGATGTCCTGGCACAACAACTTACACCATCAACACGAAGGAATATCCTACATTCGATGCGAAAGACACCTCCGCTTGTATCGGAGACTACGCGACAGTCAAGGTTCGCCCTGGCGGAAATGCGGACACTTACGAGTGGAAGTGGACAGAAAACGGCCAAGAGAAAACGGCAAACGGAACGAACCATACCGAAATATTGAATGAAGCACTAAAGGTATATCAACTGACAGCGACCAAAGACGGATGTACGTCGGAGCCTAAGACCGTCAATGTGACAGGTAACGCCAAACCAACGCTGACCGTATCTGGCGATGCGACTATCTGCTTCGGGAAAGAGACCACACTCCAAGTCGGAGGAGCAGACACTTACGAGTGGACAAGAGGCAATGGCCTTACCGACAATGGACAAGGATCAGCCACTGTCAAACCTAATGCGACAGGCGTTCACAAGTACATCGTGAGAGGTTCATACAACGAAGCACATGGAGGATGTTACAAAGACACCACAATAAGCGTAAACGTCATTGCATCTCCGAACTTCATCGTAAAGGGTGACAAGACCATCTGCGCAGGAAGCAAGTTGACACTGAGCGCAGAGGATAAAAGCAACTCTAACCAAGCAGTCACCTTCACATGGAAATGGAAAGACAACGGGACAGACAAAACTGCAACTGGAACTGAGATCGAGCCAACGTTCACCAACAACGGGACGACGGATATTACTGTGGTCATCACAGTCGTAGCGACTAACGCTAACGGTTGTAGTGAATCCGTTGAGCACCAAGTAACGGTCAAGCCATCTCCGGAATTCACCACACCTGAGATCATCGTCTGCGAAGGAACTGACAAAACAGTCACCATACCAAACGTGACATCCGTATACTGGAAATTCGACCAAAAGACAACAGGTCCGTCCAGAACGTTACCGTTCAATCTCATCGATCAATACAAAACCTCCGGGTTCGAGATCATCGGATACAAGAATGGTTGTGGCAAAGAGGATGTGATAACAGTAGGAGAAATCAAGCCTAAACCAAGCATCACGTTCGCCACAGAAGGTATAAACGCCAACGGAGCGAACAATGCAGGAAAGATATGTCTTGGCACCCAAGGAATTAAAATCACCGCCAACGCTCAGGGCAGCGGTCTGGTATGGAGTTGGAATGGAACGGAAGGCAGCAATTCCTACTCTCCTGAGCCGAACACGACAGGAGACATGACCTACTCCGTAACTGTGACTGACCCTGTCGGAGGTTGTTCCAACACGCAACAATACAAACTGACTGTGCTGGGCAATCCGATTGTCAGAGTCAGTGGAGACAATGGACAAAACTTTGACATCAACGGAAGCGGAAGCATTTGCAAGAATTCCCCGCTCCATCTGCAAGTCAGAAGTGATGACGGAGAGGGAGATAAGACCTACACATGGACCACTACCCCATCCCATCTGACCGGCAGCAATGGCAACACATTTGACGTCGCGGAAAACATACTGACAGCCAACGAGACATTCAAAATCGTAGGAGAGACACCTGATGGATGTAAGGGAGAAGCCGTCTACGAGTTAACGGTCAACGAGTATCCTAACACAGACATCACCTGGACAAGCAAGTGCGCAGGAGAAAATATAACCGTTGAGATCAATCAGCCGAGCGAGGCTCAGTATGACTGGGAATGGACAAACAACGAGCAGACCGAGACTGCGATCAACACCAGGTATGTGACCAAATTGCTGAACAAAGACACGCAATTCAAGGTGACCGCCACCGCAAACGGATGTACGAAAAAAGACAGTGCCATCGTGACCGTCATACCAAAACCTGAATTCACACTCACCAAGAAAATCAGCATCTGCGCAGGCGGCACAGCTATAGCCACGGCTACGTCAAACACCGCATACAATTACTCCTGGACAGAAGGGGCAAACAGCCTCTCCTCCGAGCCAGCAAGCAATGTGAGGACAAAAGAGAGCAAGATTACACAGCAACCAAGCAGAAACACGAAGTATATTGTCGAAGCGACGGACGGAATCTGTACGACAAGAGACACCGTAGCCTTATCCGTCATTCCACAACCGAAGCCAAGCATCCAGTCGATAGGTGCACCATGCGAGGGGAACACCGTCAAATGGATTGCCAGCGGACAACAAGGCTCGAACTACGTGTGGTATGTCGACAATGGAAATACTAGATTAAAGCCAGGACTGAACACGGTTCATGTAGGCACCAAAGACATCACGCTGACAGTAAGCGGCACCGACAGTTCCGAGGTTTCTGTGGAAATCACGAAAGATTTCCCTACCATGGAAATCTTCGTGCGTGAGCTTCCTGCCAACTCGACTTGCTACAGTGAACTCGTAGGAAAGAAACTGAAGAAGGAGAATAAGCCAAACATTATAAGCAACGACACCATACGATGCAAGGAGGACGGAAGAAAAACCATTAACGTATCCGGAGCTAAAGTCTTTAGATGGATGGACGAGAATGGAACCGTCTATGCGACAGGTTCATCCTACTCGGAAGCGTTGACCAGCACCAAGACATATTATGTGGAGGGCGTGGACGGCAACTGTATTGACACAGCAGAGATCACTGTTTGGGTCAATGACCTTCCTACCATCGGAATCGATGCGATAGGCGGGAAAAGGACAAGCCACGACACCACCTTCTCTTGCGTCGGAGACGAAGTGTCTCTCGTAGCTCAAACACATTCTCCTGCAGTATTCCATGCAATAGAGAACACCTCAGGAAGAGATTTCGACTTCGCATGGGACAACAACACGGCAAACGACCAGACCGAGAAACTGGATGTAACCGTCAGCACCACCCTAAGCCAAACGCATAGGGTTAAGGTAAGAGACAACAACACAGGCTGTTCAAACAGCATGAGTTATACGATCAAGGGTCTAGCACAACCTAGCGTAAACATCTCAGGAGACAATGCGGTCTGCGTAGGCAAGAACGCCAAATTGACCGCCACATCCGACAAAACGATCACCCAATACGTATGGGATGTCAAGAAGAACGGATCGACCAACAATGTCAACACGACCATCGATGGAAATAAGATAACTATCAATGGCGTCGACACAACAGACACTCAAACCCCGTACATAGTCGTTGTTACGGTAACGGATGAGACGGGTTGTACCAACAAATCGGATGACGTCATAGTCACCAACAAGCCAAATCCTAAGGCGGACATACCTGATACGGTCGTCTGCAAAGGAGAGTTCGCCACACTGCGAATCGGTCGCAACTCGGAAGCGGATTACTATATCTGGCCAAACGGTAGTCAAGGTGGTTCTCAATGGATAGGCGACAAGGTCATCACCAACAATGACACCACCTATCACTACAAAGCCGTACTGAACGAATGTGAGAAGGAAGGAACCGTCAAAGTAACCAACCTCGACCTTCCAACCATCAAGACCCAGATCCTGAATGCTGATAATATCGACATCACAAATAATCCTGTTGTATGTTCGAACAAAAATGACATCACAATCATCGCTAACTATCAGCATGCGAACGGAAACCCAAGCCTATTCACTTGGGAATGGAAACATGACGCACAAGCGACCAGCGGACAGATAACTGACCAACCTAGCAAGAAGACGACCTATACCGTCACACTCACCGACGCAATGAAATGTAAGAGTCAGGCTCATGTAACCGTTGGCATCAACATACCTGAAAAGATCACCATCGAGGGTCCTAGCGCCATCTGCGAGAACATGGAAGGCACCTACACGCTGTCGGGCATAACATCAGCGAATGGAAGCAATCCATACACGGCATGGCTATCGGATCAGACCAAAAACAACGCCACAATGACATTGGACAATGATCACGTGACGATCAGCGATATCAAAGGAAACGTTGAACTACATGTGGCAGGAACGGACGTCAACGGATGTGAATGCGAGGAAGAATCCATCGCCATCACTATGACTCCTAAGCCTAAGATCTTGGCGACAACGACCCCAGGGAACATCGTATGTAGCGGCACCGACGTGAGAATGAGCGCATCCGTGGAACCAGGCATTTCCGTTAAATGGGAAGGCCTCGACGCAGGATACTTGGACAACAACCAGAAGATGACCAACACAACAGGAGCTGACCAAAATCACACATTCAAAGTAACCGCAACCACCACAAACGGATGTGTCAACGACACGAACATCATCATAACCGTACATCCACTCCCTACCATTACCGTAAGCAGCAAGGATGTATGTTATGGAACCGACGACAGTATCGAAGCCTCCAGCAACGCCTCCATCTATAAATGGGAGGGCGAAAATATCGACGGAGACAACGACAAAGAAATTGTCCATATCAAGGGAATCAAGTCGGACGCTAACTATAAGGTGACCGTCACCGACGGCAACAATTGCAAGAAAGACACGACCGTCAAAGTCAGCGTACACAGCAATCCGATCGTAGGCATCAGCAGAGAGATGGATGGAACGGACGACAAGGAAATATGTAAGGGCGCAACCCTCACACTGACTGAGAGGAACTCAGGAAACGACATCATCCAAGAATGGTATTACATCGGCAATAACGCTTATGGCTCCGCAGGAAGTGGAAAAACCATTCGTCCAACGATAGTGCAAGACTCCACCTTCAGAGTGGTAGTCACCAAAGACTATTCGCTCAACGGGACAACATTGTCTTGTAAGGATAGTGCGGACTACACCATCACGAAGAAGGATGCGCCGGTATTCAAAGTCAATCCAGACACCGTATGTTACGGAACGATCGCCAAGCTTACCATCGACAGTGACGAGACGGGCGTAAGCTACAACTGGGAATGGAAGACGAATGCGGAATCGACCTACAGCAACGACAACAAGCAACTTGGCGGATCCACATTGACGATTCCTAACGTCACAAACAGATACAATGTACATGTGACCGGAACCAAGGAAAATTGTCCGAAAGACACGACAGTGGAAGTGCTGACACACACATTGCCAGCCATCGCGAACTTCACGCCAGTATCCATCTGCATCGGACAAGACACCGCATTCGCACCTGTCGTAACATTCGATCAAACGTACAACAACGGCAATACCGCAAACATCTACTCATGGAAAGCGAACAAGGATGCTAACAGTATCGTTAGTCCTTACGATGCGGATGGCACAGTACACATCTCCCCTAAGCAAACAGGAGAGAGGATATACACGCTGACCGTGACGGACAAGAACGGATGTGTCAATGACAAGACCGCCCAATTGACCGTCAGCGCAAAACCTAAGATCACCATCACGGGAGAGACATACGTGTGTCCTAACACCACTACGACACTCACCGTGGAAAACTCAGGCGATATCAAAGACGTCAAATGGTATAAAACGAGTGACGAGAACGATGCGAATGCAACTCCAATCGGAACAGAGAAGACATTCCGTCCTGTCATCACCAAAGACACCTCCTTCCTCGTTGTCGTGAACAAAGGATACACAGACGGTGTACACTGTGAAGAGAAGAAAACAGTAAGCGTCAAAGTAAAACAATTGCCAATCATAACAGCAAACGGTAACAAGGAAATCTGTTATGGTGCAGACACTCGTATCACCCTCATCGGAAACTCAGGAGGAACCTACAACTGGTTGGGCGGCACGACGGTTGGCCACGAATCCGACACCACTCTTAAGCCTCTGACAACAACGAGCTACGAGGTGGAAGCCATCACATTCAACGGATGTCGAGACACCGTGGAATTTGACATCACAGTCAAAGATTTGCCAACTGTGCTCATCAACAACAAGAAAGAAGGTGAAGCAACCATTTGCTTGGGCGATTCAGTAATATTGACCCGCAGCGGAGACGCGACAGAATTCCAATGGAGCAACAGATCAAAAGAAGAGACCTACTCTCCGAAGCCAAACACCAACACAAACTACTGGTTGGTCGGAACCAAGGACGGATGTAAGGACACCGCAAAGTTCAATGTGAAGATAATGGCACTTCCTATCGTGGAGACGAAAGACGACATCTACGAATGTGAAGGAAACGACATCATCCTTGAAGTGAAGGATCCTTTAAACGACTACAAATACACTTGGTACAAGGGTGATTTGGATGCTCAGAACAGATTAGGAGAAAATGCCCAATATCCAATAAGTAAGATAACGGCATCCGCCACGTATATCGTCGAGGCGGAAGAGCTCCATAAAATCTCGGCAAACGAGCAATTAAGATGTCATAGCACAGCCACCCAAAAGGTGATCGTGAAAGAGAGACCTGGCATCTCGTTCAGCGCAGCAAGTGAAGTCTGCGAGGGTGACTACACGACGATCACAGCAACCAGTCCTTCCGCCACATTCCAATGGAGAGGAATCGACAGCCACAATAGCAGTGTAAACGTGCAGATTAACAGCGACACCACCTTCTACGTGACAGCGACAAAGAACAATTGTGACAAATTGGATTCCACAACGATCAAAGTGTTGAAGTTGCCACAAGTAACAGCATCTGTCAACTCGAAGTTCAACGATGACACCATCTGCTACAACAGTCAGGCGGAATTGACAGTCACAGCTAGTGGCGGAAACGGAAGCTACACCTACGCATGGGACAAGCACAACATCGATGGAGCAACCAATGCGCAGACAGTGCGCTCATTGCCTCTTACCAACACGATGTCCACCTACAAATTCCCTGTCAAAGTCACAGACGAGAAAGGATGCGTAGGGAAAGGCACCGCCAATGTTAACGTTAAGCCATTGCCAGCCATCACAATCAACGGAGACAAGAACATCTGTGAGGGTCAAAGCAAGAACTACACCAGCGTTGTCGTCAATGGTTCTAACCCGAACCAATATCAATGGATAGAGGGCAACTCTGAAGTAGCAGGCGCAACCGCCAGCAGCTATACCGTCACGATGGACAACAACGTAAGCGAGAAGACAATTAAAGTGAAGGTGACCACCAATAGGGAATGTGAAAACACATCCGCACCATTCACCATCCACAAGTGGGAGAAGCCAAATCTTACGATCATAGGCGACACCCTATTATGTCAAGGAGAAAGCACGACCATCCGTGTATCGGGAGCCGGATCAGACGCTTCCAAATACAAATGGAACGGAAATGGGCTCAGCAGCAATACACCAGGATTGGCTCAAACACTCAAACCGGAAAGCAACATCGCAAGCATCAACCAATTCCCTTATACCATTGAGGGAACGGACAAAAACGGATGCGTGAACGAGTTGCAATTCGACATCCACGTATTCGCAAGGCCTAAGGTTCTCATCGAGCCTGCTAATAGCGACATCTGCGAGAAAGACCACATCAGCTTAACCGCAAGAACTGAGATTACGGGCAAAGACATCAAGTACGAATGGAACACAAGCGCATCGGAGACGAACCAAGCAGGTGCACACTCCATCACCACATATCCGACCCAGACAACGGAGTACAGAGTGGTGACCACAGACACGGAGACAGAGTGTACAGACACGGCATTCGCCACCATCAATGTTCATAAGCGTCCAATACTTGAGACGAACGTTCCTGCCATCGCTTGTCAAGGAAGCAAAATCAACTTGCAAGCCAACCACAATGCGTCAGGAAGCACGCCTTCATCCTACATGTGGGATAAACTCACCTCCACAGATTGGGAGAACATCAGTAGGACCAGCGCTGCGGAAATCAGCAACTTCACAAGCGACATGAAAGTTCGTGCAATAGCAGGATATAACGTGAATACCAACTTGACATGTTGGGATACCATCACCGATATCATCGTCATGCGAGACACCCCTAGGGTTGAGTTACAGTGGAATGACAACATCTGTCAGGGCAATGTGCAGAAATACTCTCTGCAGTCAGGAAGCGCCACCGCGGACTACTACATTTGGCCTGGCACCACCAACAAGACGAGCATATCGCAATTCACAGAAAGCGAGGCACGTTCTACTGGAGAATACACGGATAAGGTGAAAGCGATAAACTACTATTCACAGTCCATGACAAGCATCCAATGCGAACAAACCATACCAGTACAGTATACGGTGAATCCAACTCCTGAAGTGGAGATTGACGGACCAAGCTTCATCTGTACAGGAGACAGTGTCGTACTGACAGCTTCCGAGAAGACAGGACAAGCATTAAAGACAAACCTGACGACATGGGAAGTGTCTGGTACCGCCGTCACCACCAACAACGGCAAGATGACCATGAAAGTGTCGCCGAAGAAAGATGAGTTATACAAGGTTACGCTGACCAACGTGTTCGACTGTCCTGCAACAGGACAATACATCCTCAGCGCCCACACCAAGCCAAAAGTGACAGTCAAAGGAGATACGGTCTATTGCCAAGACTCCATCAGCGATGTGTACGTCAATGGCAACAACCTCATCTATCTTGAGTGGGAGAACACCAGCACGCACCAATTCTACAAGGTTGGAGACTCCACAAAGGCAGACCTTATCAGCGGCGAGCAACTGCATCTGAGAGTTCCATTAACGAGCGACGCCACCTTCATCGTACGCGCCATCAACGACCAATCATGTAAGGCCACAGGAGAAGTTCAGTTGAAGACGAAACCAAATCCAAGCGTGCAGATAGAAGGTCCGGACTTCGTATGTAAGGGCAACGATGCCTCTCTCATAGCGTCAGGCGCAACCTCCTACGTATGGGAAGGATCGTCCGACACACGTGCCACATACACCATCAAGGGATTGACCCAAAAGACCACATACGAAGTAAAAGGAACGACCAACGGATGTACGGCAAAAGCAACCAAGCCCGTGGACATTTGGGAACGTCCTGAGATCGCCATCTTCGACGGAAACAAGAAAGACACGTCTATTTGCTACGGAAGCAACATCATCCTTACCGCCCAAAAATTAAGCGGCACCAACATCAAAAAGTATGAATGGCAGGGATACGGAGATCAAAATTCCATTGATGTACAACCAAGCAGCGAACAGAAGTACATCGTATACGGAACCGACGTGAACAAATGTTTGGACACCGCCGAAATCACCGTGAAAGTGAATCCGTTGCCAACATTCGAATTCACCTACCCGACCAAACTGTGTGACGGGAAGTCCGACGAGTTGAAGGCCAGCAATGCAAATCTCGCATACATTTGGGGCGAAGTTGGAGACGGAAACGCTCAATCGTTCGGTAATGTGGCAGGCAACACGTCACACCAGATCACGCTCAGTGACACGACCACCTATTACGCATTGGCAAAAGATGCGAATGGATGCGTATCCGACACTGTAAAGCATAGGATTTTATGGAAGCCAAACCCTGATATTAGAATCAGCACAGACAGCGCGGTATGCTACGGCAATCCTGTGGCGCTCACCGCGGAAGACGTCGTGCCAGGTTCAATCTATCAGACGACGTTCTCATGGCTCGACAGTCAACGTAACGTACTGAAGAGCAACGGAAACAACTATGCGAGCGACGTCCTGAAGGGAAGAACCCAATTCATCGTCGTAGGTGAAAAGGAGGGATGTAGAAGCGAGGCCGACACAATCATCGAGATCTGGAATTTGCCAGATGTAACCATCACAGACGCCATCACAGGCAGAGAGGATCTGGCACAAGCCTGCTTGCACGATGAAATGAAACTTGTCGCCACCGTAAAGAATGCGCCTGTCAAATACACCTACAAGTGGGATGACAGAAGCACATCGGAGAAGACCGACAATAATACGGACACCATCACACTGTCGCCTAAGAACGAGGGTGAGAAACACATCGTCCTTGTAACTGACGGAAATGGATGCCAAAACAGGGATACCATCGCTGTCCACATCAACGAATTGCCTTCATTCGACGTGGAAGGTGTCTCCGACGTATGCTCCGACACGACCAACAAACTGTACACGACCCCTACAACTCCAGGGTATGAATTGAACTTCAATTGGTACGAAAGCAAGAACAATACGGAGAGCATTATCACCTGGGAGGAGAATGGTCAGACCTACGAATCCATCGACAGAGACACGATATACCTGCCGATCGAGGAGAATGCGGTTCTGAAGGTTCAAGGACGTTACACCATCAACGGCATCACTTGCTACAACGTTCAAACATTCGAGGTGAAATCCAAGGAGACGCCGACCATCAAAATCGGCACCAACGACACCACGATATGTAAGGGTAATGCTGTAAGCTTAGTCGTTTCAGGAAACTCCACAAGATACGATTGGACAAACCAAAGAGGAGAATCCCTGAACGACAAGAAATACAATGACTATACCCTTCTCGACACCGTATGGGAGAAGACGACATTCACCGTGGAAGGAGAGAAAGAAGGTTGTAAGAAACAGGCAAGCGTCACCGTTGACATATACGAGTTGCCAAGCATTAAGATCCAATCCGAGACGCCAAGCATCTGTTACGGAGACAACGTCACTTTGACGGCGGTCGGAGACAAGACCTACAGCCAATACAAATGGAGAATCAAGGGCAATCAGAACATATTGGAGGCCAACAACAACATCTTGAAAGAGTCTCCGAAACTTTCGACGAGCTATACCGTACAAGTCACGGAAGAACATGTGGGATCAGGATCTGCGATATCCTATTGTGAGAATAGCGACACATTCGAAGTCACAGTGAACGAATTGCCTACATTCAACGTGGATGCCACACAGTTTGTCTGCGAAGGCGAGAATGCACTCGTCACCGCTACGCCAGACGACGCGAACGTCACATTGACCTATCAATGGGACAACAACAAGGACGGCGAATACGTGAGCGAGAGCACGCATGAATTCACCACGCCGAAGAAGGGACAAACAGAGACCTACTCGTTCATTGTATGGGCGAAAGACGCCAACGGATGTAAGAGCAAAGACTCCGCAACCGTCAGGACCAAGCTCTACCCTATGGCTAACCTCGAATATCCGGACAGCGTATGTTATGGAGACCAGGCCACATTGACTGGTAAAAATGCGGCAGCCACCTACGAATGGTACACTGTGAAGAACACTGACTCCACATTATTGTCGGAGCACACCAACTTCACGACCCAAATGACTGGTGGTATCAAACAAGATATCCAATTCGTCGCGAAAGTGACGATGCAGAACTGTACGATGGACACCACCTTCAAGATTACGCCATGGCAGTTGCCGAACATTAAGATTGAAAGATCTCCAGAGTTCACTATCTGCGAGGCCTTCACTGACACTTTGGTGGCAACAGGAAGCGACATCCCTCTCGTTGCGCCGAACCAAGTGTACAAGTGGGAGAACAACGCATATAGCTACATAGACAGCTTCGAGATCGCGCCAAGCAGTCCGACCACCTACCACTTGGCAGGTAAGGACAACCACGGATGCGAGAACTTCGACAGCGTCACCGTAAATCTGGAGAAACGTCCAGTGTTCCAATTGGAGAGCAACCCATCCATCTGTGCGAACGACACCACCATCGGTTGGATAGAAGTGAAGGCTATCTCAAGCCAACACCTCAAATACACCTGGAGGAATTCAGACGGAGCAGAGGTACAACTTTACCAGAGCCAAAATCTGAGCAGCGGACACGCCTCCACGTATCAGTCCGGATGGTTGCCACTCACGAAAGACACCACGTTGTTCGTAACCGCGAAGTCCGACACAGACGAAGGCATGAAGGGTTGCGAAGAGGTTGAGGAGATAACCATCTTGGCAGATCCTTATCCAACCATCTCCGTCATCAGGAAAGTGGACACCGTCTGCGTGGCTACCTCCGCATACATACAAGTCGCAACGGACATCACGTCTAACTTCTCTTGGAGCAACGGTAGCACAAACAACTACATTCAAGAGATAATCAACGACAACGACACTAGATTCAGAGTGACAGCGACAAGCGAGAAGGGCGGTTGCCAATCTCACATGGATTTCAAAGTCAACGTATGGGAGTTGCCTACCATCAAGCCTATCGACACCGCCATCTGCTACAACGATTCAATAGAATTGACCGCTGTCTGCACCAAGACGGATCCAAGCACAAGTCCTGACAAGGTGACTTACAGATGGAACACTCTGGACAAAGACGGTGCGACATACACGACACCTCAATTAACAGCCTCTTCCACCTTCATCGTCAAAGTGGAAGACGAGCACAAGTGTGTATCTACCGGAAGAGCCAATGTGGGCATCAACCCATTGCCGGAGTTCACACTGAATCTGTTGGAGCAAATCTGTCGTGGTGGAGACGCAAGGATCATTGGTGACGACAAAGACCTGAGATACAATTGGGACTACAATGCGAACCCTGACAACTTCGGAAACGTAGGCTACAGCAGGCTCAACCCATACATACTGCACAATGTAGACCCTATTGGCACAGACACGACATTCACCGTTTGGGCTAGAGACGCTCACGGATGCGTCAGCAACAGGAACGTCACCATCCACGTAAAAGAGTACCCTGCCCTTGCCTTTAGGATGGATACCAACTACGTATGTTACGGTGAGGAGAAACTCATCTATGCGTCAGGAGCGAACGACGGATACACATGGACCATCAACGGTGTGACAAGCGACACCAAGAACAACTACTTCCGATTGACGGATGTGAAGGAGGAACAACGCATCCAAGTGACCGGCGTAACCAACGGATGTGCGACACCGATCGACACAGTCATCCATGTATGGTCGTTACCTAACATCGAGATTGAAGCATCGAAGACTAGACTCTGTCTGAACGACTCCGTCAGACTGCACGGAAAGAACGGTAAGAGCGGAGAATACAAGTGGATATTCAACGGCTCACGTGAAGATTCGACTGACGTGAAAGTGCGCAAGATCGGTGAGAACTCCTACTCTCTGTTCGGAAAGGATGAGAACGGATGTTCGAACACCGGCTCAATCACCATACAAGTCGACACATTGCCGGTTATCCATATCGACGGTAACGACTCCATCTGTGTCGGTGGCATCGCCGATCTGACAGCAAGAGGGGCAGAGACTTATGTCTGGTCCAACATGGATAACATCGCCATCTCGTCGGGTAAGAACTTCACTCCAACCATCCAATCCGACACCATCTACACGGTGACCGGAACTGACGGAAACGGATGTACCGGAAGCGTTGACATCGAGATGACCGCCAAGGCATACCCTGTGATCACCCACCACACCAGCACAGGAAAGGATTCTGTCTGTGTAGGCAACAAGCTCACCATCTACATCAACGGAGCCGAAAGCTACAGGTGGATTAACGAGGACAATACGGATAACTATATCACGCAAGAGTTCAACGCTCCTAAGACATTCACAATCGAAGGAACGACCAAGGGATGTGTCACCCAGAAGGAAATCAACATCGGTCTGTGGAAGTTACCGAAGCCTCAATTGGATGCACCTGAGGCCATCTGTCTCAACAAGACCGCCGAGATATCCATATCCAGGAACGATACGCTCACGGGAAGAAAGGATATGCCAATCAGCGTGAAGTGGAGACACAACGGATCGACCGAATATGACATCACCGACAGCCCAAGCGCCGACAAATGGTACTATGCGACCTCGACCGACACAAACGGATGTCGTAGCATAGACTCCATACTCGTGAAGGTGAACCCATTGCCTACAGACCTGGCCATCGACGGAGAGCAAGCCATCTGTAAGGACTCCATGGTAACGCTCCAAGCAAGCAGCCAGATGTTCGACATCGTCCGCTACGCATGGCATACCCAAGAGGATGGTTCCGACACGACCGAGTACAACAAGCATACAGACCAAATCGACTTGGTAGTCACAGAGGAGGCAACCATTTACGTGACAGCGACAGACAAGAACAGCTGTCAATACACAACCTCCCACAAGGTCATCGCCAAGAATCATCCTGAGCTTGTGCCTAACGCCGCACCTTACGTTTGCGACGGTAGCAGAAGCACTATCTCGGTAAGAGGTGCGACAGAGTACATCTGGGATGACGGTTCGACCAACAGTTACCGTACCGTGGAAATCGTAAGCGACACGATATTCACAGTGAAAGGTATGGCCAACGGTTGCGAGTCAACAACAGACACAATCAGAATCGGCAAGTGGCAGTTGCCTATCATCTCGATCGCCACGGAGGGCAACAGAGCATTTGAGATCTGTTACGGGCAAGACAGTTTGACCATGATCGCCCAAGGCGGCGTTGCGGACGGCTACATCTGGAACACGAGAGACACGAGCGCCAAAATCACCGTATCCCCTCTCAACACCACAAGGTATGAGGTGATGGGAACAGACGAGCACGGATGTCAGAATAAGGCAGACACGATTGTCACCGTACATCCATTGCCGACCATATCCATTGAGGGCGATGCGACCATGTGCCAAAACGACACTATCACGTTGAAGGCCAACATAGGCGACGAAGGCGCAGTAGAGAGCTATTTGTGGAACACCAACCTTTCAGGATGGCTCAACACAGATGTCAAGAAAGACTCCCAATACATTGCATTGCCTATCACAGAGAACACCCACTTCGAAGTAATCGTTACCGACACGTTCAAGTGCTGGAACAAAGCAAGCAAAGACGTGACGATGAAGGAATATCCAAAATTGTCCTTCCCTTCACCGAAGCCGAACTACGTCTGCCTTGGCAACACGGCGACCATATCCGTGGAAGGAGCGAACAGCTATGTATGGGAGGATGGAACCACCCAAAGAAGCTTCATCACAAGTCCGACCAAGGATAGCACCTACGTCGTGGCGGGTACCACCAACGGATGTACAACGATCGACTCCGTGACCATCTTCGTCAAGGAATTGCCAGTCATCACCATCGAAGGTGATGGAAAGGGCGAGATGCACGACTCCATCTGTTACAGCGACGAAATCAACCTGACCGCTTCCGGCGCAGGCGAAAAGGGCATGTATTCATGGAACACCGGTATCATGAACGATGTTCTCACCGTATCACCGCTCTCCACCACCCAATATACAGTGGTCGGAACAGACGAGTTTGGATGTGCGAAAGACACCTCCTTCATTGTGGGAGTCATTCCTTTGCCATCGTTCGAGATCAAGGGGCAAGAGCTCATCTGCCAAAACGACACGAACAAAATATGGATCGAATACGAGGACAAGAGCCTCACGTTCGAATGGGGTGGCAACTACGAGATGGATGGAGACACCATCTATCCTAAGGTGGAGAACAACGAGTCTTACCTTGTCACCGCAACCGATCCTTATCAGTGTTCTAAGACGAAGAGCTTAGCCGTCAAGGTGAAACCATATCCAGTATTGGAAGATGACGCAGTCACTGAAGTCTGCCTTGGCAGTCCTGTCAAGATAACCGTAACAGGTGCGACAGACTACAAGTGGACAGGAGACGTTGTCGGGAACACATTCACCGACATACCTGAGCAAGACACGGTATACTACGTCTATGGTACCACCAACGGATGTACCACATACAAGGAGTACCCTATCACCATCTTACCATTGCCAGTCATCACGATCACGGGTAAGACACACGATTTGTGCTCTGGACAAAGCATGCCATTGACAGCAGACGGAGCGAAGTCTTACATATGGAGCACCGGTAAGGCTAGCAACCGTATCGATATCCGTCCTACGTCAACCACGGAATACATTGTGACGGGTACCGACTACAAAGGTTGCGAGGACACGGCTTCATTCCTTGTCAATGTCCGTCCTCTTCCTCAAATCTCCATCGACGGAGACTACTCCGTATGTGAGGGAAGCGATGCGAAGTTGTTCGTGGTGCCAGGCGGCAACACATCTCCGCTGAAGACATACATCTGGAAATACGATGGAAATGACATCGGAGACCAAGACACCATCTACACAGAGATTAAGACGACTCAAAACATCAACTTGAGAGTCATAGACATCTACGATTGTGAGGCAACCGCCAACACAACCGTCAAGAGCAAACCATACCCTAACTTGGTTGTGCCTGAGAATGACACCGTCTGCAACGAACGTACCATCACGCTCACCGTGGCAGGAGCCAACGCTTACGAATGGCAAGACAACGGCTACGCGATAGAGAACGATGCGAACACGCTCACCAAGAAGATGGACGCAATCGGTTCACAACAATTCAAGGTAAGAGGAACAACAGATGGTTGTACATCTGAATGGTACGACATGAATGTGGAAGTGGTTGATCACCCTATCGTAACCATCGAAGGTGACGCAGAGGTCTGCATCAACGATTTCGCGAAACTCACCGCCAGAGGCGTCCACGAAGGAACATACATCTGGAGCGAAGGCTCCCAAGGAGATTCCATCAAGATCAAGCCAATGGCCACCACCACCTACTCCGTCATCGGTTATGACAAGTATGGTTGCGAGGGAACTGCGGAAATGAAAGTCAATGTGAACTTCCCTGCCGAAATCAGCATCGACGGACCTAAGAGCGTATGTTCCGATGCGGGAGACCTCACTCTCACCGTCATCAACAACAGCGACAAGATGCTGACGTACACATGGTTGGACAACAACTCTCACTCAGCGATAAGAAGGGATTACATCACAGAGCCGACAGAGTACCGTGTGAAGGCGGAAGACGACAAGAAGTGCGTATCGTACGCCGAGCACACAGTCTCCATCACCAAGATCCCATCCATCACGCTCACAGGAAACATGCATGTGTGCGAGGATGAACAAATCGTAATCAGCGCATTCGGAACAGCCACCGAATACTTGTGGTCCAACGGAACAGAGGTAAACCAATTGAATACGCTTGCCGTATTCAACGATGCGACAGCGCAAGGCAACACCTCCACAAGGAGATTCCGCGTATACGGAACCTTGAACGGATGTGAGAACCATGTGGATACGACAGTGGTCATCTACAAGAAGCCACAACTGTCGTACGAAGGTAACACGACCCTTTGCCAAGGAGAGGAATTATCGATCACCGGTTATGGTGCGAAACTCTACTCATGGAGCAATGGAGTCAACACGCAGACATTGACCGCACGTCCGAACAACAATACACGATACACCCTCATCGGTATTGGAGACAACGAATGTAGAAGCGCCATCGACATCCCAGTGACGGTATTCCGTCAGCCTGAGTTCTCCATCTCCGGAGACAGACAAGCCTGTCGAGGCACAAGCGCGAAACTGCAAGCGGAAGGTACTGGTATCACCTATAGGTGGGGATTCGGCAATGACGATTGCGAAGACGCAGAAAGTGGCAACGGCGCATCCATTTTCGTACCGGTGGTAGGGTCAGAGACGCAAGTGTTTGTCAGAGCATTCGACGTGAACAATTGTACCGCCACCAAGACGACGAAGATCAAGACGTTGGAGCCTCCTACCCTAACCTGCAACGGAAAGACGGAGGTTTGTGCGGGCGAGAGCGTCAACCTCACCGCACAAGGTGCAAGCTCTTACTATTGGGTTATGGGTGGAGATACGACACGAGGCATGAACTTCTCGTTCAGACCAGAAGAGAACACCACTGTCAACCTCCACGGAACATTAGGAGAGTGCTCTTCAGACATGGACGTTTACATCCATGCAAAGCCTGCACCTAACTTGACAATCACTGGTAAGGACACCATCTGTAAGGGTGAAGAAGTGGAACTCATCGCACGAGGCGCATTACGGTTCTACTGGCCGACTACAGGCGATTCCACCAACAGTATCACCAAGAGACTGCAGAATTCTATGACTTACACCGTAAGAGGTATCGGTTACAACGAATGTAGCGCTATCGTATCCAAGACAGTACACGTCAACCAGTTGCCTGCTGTAAGGATGTTCGTGAAGAAGGATGGTTGTCCTGAATCCGAGACGAAGGTTGACTTGAGCGCAAGAGGAGCTAAGTACTACACTTGGAGTAGTGAGCCTGCCATCATGGAGATCATAACCAGCATGGAAGACTCCATCTTCGGGGCAGTAATCGATCAACCGACTAGGATCATCGTCCACGGTGTAGACGAGAACAACTGTAAATCTACGGATACGTCCTACGTGGAGCCAGTTCCGTTCGAGCCAATCAAGTTCCAAGTCTCCCCTGGCGTCATCGAGCATGACAACCCGATCATCGCCATGAACGGATTCTATCCTCAAGAGGCATTGTGGTATTGGGATCCAGGAGACAATTCTGAGACAATTCAACGTATGAATGCGACCTATACCTACCCTCACGCAGGATATCGAGATTCATTCATCGTGAATGTCAGGGCTGTCGACAAGAGAGGTTGTGAATACCACGGCGACACAACCATCTACGTTTGGAAGGACTTCTGGGCTCCTAACGCCTTCACGCCGAACAACGACGGAGAAAACGATGTGTTCAGATTCCTCGGAACCGAGTTCATGACAGACTTCCACTTCACCATCTTCGACAGAAGCGGTAGAATCGTATTCACTGGCGACGACAAGGATGCGGCTTGGGATGGAACCTGCGACGGCAAAGAGTGTGGCTGGGGCGTATACGGATACGTCGTCAACTATAAGAGCACCTTCAAAGGCCTGAACAAGGGCGGTGAACGACGAGGCACCGTGACATTGATTAGATAATCTTTAATTGATAACAGCTATAAACGAGGAATGCGCTATCTTTGCACATTCCTCGTTTAGTAGTATATAAGACATGATTCAACAAGAGACCTTCGAAACGAAAACAGGTTTCGACAAAATACGAGAATTACTGAAAGGCCAATGCTCTTCCCAATTGGGGAAAGACAAGGTGGACGAAATAGACTACTCTACTAACTTCGACACCATCATCAGCCTACTTAACCAGACATACGAATTCACAAAAATCATCGAGGAGGAAGACTTCCCTTCCGACCCGTTCTTCGATGTGCGTGAGGGACTCAAAAGAATCGAGACGGAGGGCTTCTACCTTTCCGAGCAAGAGTTGTTCGAACTCCGCAGGTCCATTGAAACCATAGAAGAAATCGTCAGATTCTTCGAAGAGAAAGGTGAGGAGCATTTCTACTACCTCAAGCAACTTGCCACGGACGTATTTACCTTTCCCGACCTCATACGCTCCATCAACCGCATACTGGACAAGTTCGGTCACATCAAGGATAACGCCACCCCAGAGTTGGCCTCCATCCGCAGGAGCATATCCATAGAGGAGAGCGCCATCAGCCGTGCCATCAGTCATGCGCTTCAGACCGCTAAAAAAGAAGGGTTCATCGAGGAAGACACAAAACCGACCTTCCGCGACGGACGCCTGCTCATTCCTGTACCGCCCGCCTACAAAAGGAAGATCAGGGGAATCGTCCACGACGAGTCCGCCACAGGAAAGACAGTCTTCATCGAGCCGGAGGCCGCCGTCGAAATCAATAATAAGATCAATGAGCTTAAGGTTGAAGAGCGAAAAGAGGTCATAAAGATACTCACCGCCATCAGCTCTGAAATCCGTCCTAGAACCGACGAACTGTTGGATTCCTTCGATTTCCTCGCCCAAATAGACTTCATACGGGCGAAAGCATTATTCGCACAGGAAACGAACTCCACCCTGCCGAAAATCAAACGGGAAGCGCTCATGGACTGGAGTCTCGCCAAGCATCCCCTACTCTTCCTGAACAACCAGAAGCAAGGCAAGGAGGTAGTGCCCCTATCCATCACACTGAACGCAGGCAATAGGATCCTCATCATATCCGGACCTAACGCAGGAGGCAAATCGGTTTGCCTGAAGACCGTAGGATTGCTGCAATATATGATGCAGTGCGGACTGCTCGTCCCGATGCACGCCAGCAGCCAAATGGGCCTCTTCGGCAAGATACTCATCGATATAGGCGACGAGCAATCCATCGAGAACGACCTCAGCACCTACAGTTCGCACCTCACCAACATGAAACTCTTCGTGAAGCAGTGCGACGGGAAGAGCCTGCTGCTCATCGACGAGTTCGGAAGCGGTACGGAACCACGTATCGGAGGAGCCATCGCGGAGGCGCTCTTGGACCATTTCAACCAAAAGAAATCATTCGGTGTCATCACCACCCACTATACCAACCTCAAGAACTTCGCGGAGGAGACGGAGGGCATCATCAACGGAGCCATGCTATACGACAGGCATAAGATGCAGCCGCTATTCCAACTGGAGATCGGCAACCCCGGAAGTTCCTTCGCCGTGGAGATCGCCCGAAAAATAGGCTTGCCCGAATCGGTCATCGAGGAGGCGACGAGGAAAGTCGGCGAGGACTTCGTCAACATGGACAAATACCTACAGGACGTGGTGCGGGACAAGCGGTATTGGGAGGCTAAACGTCAGAGCATCAAACAGAAAGAGAAACGATTGGAGGAACTGACCGCCAAATATGAGGAGGAGTTGGAGGAGATGTCCAAGCTGAAGAAAGCGGTCATCCGAGAAGCCAAACAGGAGTCCCAACAAATGCTCGACCAAGCCAACGCCGCCATAGAAAAAACCATACGGGAGATCAAAGAGGCGCAAGCCGACAAGGAAAAGACCAAAGAGGCCCGCAAGAAATTCGAGGCGTTCAAGGAGGAGCACAAGCAAAAAGAGGAAGGAGACATCTCCAACCAAAGAAGGATACAACCACACAAACCGACTCCGAAAAAGAGCACGAAAGAGGAAAACAAAGAGGTGTTCGCCGTAGGAGATACCGTGCGCATCAAAGGACAAGGCGGCCATGCGACCATCCTCGAGCTGAAGGGTGACAACGCCACCATCGCCATCGGGCAGATCAAGTCGACCGTCAAGACCAACCGTCTGGAGAAGATGAGCAAGAACATGATCAAGAAGGAAAACGCCAAAAGCTCATTCGTCAGCGAAGCGACCTCCGATGATATCAGGAAGAGACAACTCAACTTCAAGCGAGAGATAGACGTGCGGGGCATGCGGGGAGACGAAGCCCTACAAGCCGTCACCTACTTCATCGACGACGCTATCATGGTGAACGTGGACCAGGTGCGGATCCTCCACGGAACAGGCACGGGCGCCCTACGCCAACTCATCCGCCAGTACCTGCAAAACATTTCCGGCGTCAAGAATTTCCACGACGAACATGTTCAATTCGGAGGAGCTGGCATAACTGTTGTAGAATTCTAAATGATTTATTATTTTTGCCTAAATTTTATAAAAATATAAATTTTTATATTCCATGAAAAAGATAATCAGTGTAGTTGCGACGGTTTTTCTGTTCCTTTTCAGTGCAAACGCACAATACGGATATGACAGCAAAGTGCAATTCGGATTCGACATGGGTGCGGGATTCGCCAACCAATGGGGAAACGCCTATGAAGCATACGGCAAGAAAGGCATATTAGGTTTCAGATTCGGCTTTTTCCTCGACATTAACTTCAGCGAGCACGTGTTCGTGGAAACAGGACTGACATTCAACAGGAAAGGATGTAGGATCAATGGACACCAATGGTTGGAGAATGGAGGTCCGCTCAAATTATACGACAATGAAAAAGCGACGGCCAACCTCTTCTACGTGGAATTACCGGCATTGATTGGGTTTAGAGTGCCTATCGAGTATGAAGTATCATGGAAATTTCTAGTAGGACCATACTTCGGTGTTGGTGTGGCAGGAGAGAGGAAATATTGGTTCAAGAACAAAGAGAATGACGGAAGGCCAACACTCATCAGTAGTTTCTCAGAGGATTACGATAGCCGATTCAAAAGATTCGACCTCGGATTCGTGGCGGAGACAGGTATCGAGATCCGACGCATTTCCCTCATGATCGCCTATGAATTCGGCATGTTCAACAACTACCACAACGACGTGTACCACATCCTAGATGCCCGCAACAACTGCGTCATGGGAATCCTAGGATTCAGATACTAAAAACGTAAAACATCATAAAAGAATCGGTTGGCTACATTGTAGTCAACCGATTCTTTTTTACCTACAAGCCACAGACCCGTAACTGGAAGGATATCTCTCACCTCACAACCAAACGATAATCTGTCTGTGCTCCTCCGACTTCCACCTTCACGACGTAAACACCGCTACGCAGATCCAACGGAAGGATTCCATCACCGTCATTCACTATACCATGGTTCACCATAACGCCTCGGATATCATACACGTAATAAGGCAAATCACCCTGCGCACCATTCCTCATGAAATGCAGGAGGCCATCCACATACCACAAGCTAAGAGGAGCGTCCGTATCAGCCGTTTTTTCCACCGATGTGATGATTTCCTCACCCTCCTCGTAAATCCGCCACAACGAGGCGAGCGGACGATCGCTAGGGCGCACATTCTGCACCACATCGCCCTTGTCCGTCAACACGTAGTAGCCACTGTGCGTGAAGCGCATGCTGACCACCAGACCCGGGTAATCCTTTTCCTTGGATAGGCCCAACTGCTGGTGCGCCTTGCCGTTCCACTCCCACAGACCGACAGCGACACCCGCCTCCTTCGTCTCGTTCGGTATTTCCAGCACCTTATTGCCGAAGTTGATACGGTAGGCGCTACCCGACTCCGCTATCGTAGCCAAGGAAGCGGAGGAGTTGCAATCGCCCAGCACGATGTCATTATCACTCGCCTGCAAGCACTCACCCGTCTCCATCGAATAGAAACGCACCTTGCCCTGTGGCAAATCCGTCGCGGAGTTCTTCGACCACACACGCACCCAGTCGCACTCCAAGTAGGCAGGGTTGCCGCTCGTCACCTCAATCGGGTTTCCATTGTCCGTGGCCCAACCACCAATGGCGAGGTTGATGATGATATAATTCTTAGCCAACTGGCTGATCTCCGACGGTTTGTTATAGCTCGCCACCAATTTGTCGTCGAAATAGAAGCTCAGGTATTGATCGTTCCACTCCAAGCCATAGGTGTGGAAATCGGCGGACTTGTCCGGACCCGTATGCACCCCTCCGAAAGAAGCCTCATGGTCCCAAGCCGAGCCATGGGAGGCATACCAATCCGTCTTGGTATAGTGGAGGTAGTAATGATGCTGGTTCCTTGCGTGAGGCACCTCGAAAATATCTATCTCAGGCGGCCAACCATCCTGCAACGTCCAAAACGCAGGCCACGTGCCCAACTGCTTCGGCATCTTGAAACGTCCCTCGATATAGCCGTATTTCACCTCAAACTTACCCCTCGTGTCAATGGCGCCAGAGGTATAGTCCAACGAATAGGTCTTGTCGCCGCTCTTGCACGTGGCGGGAGCCTGCGGGTGACGTTTCGCCTCGCCCTTGATACGCAGCAACCCATCCGAAACGGATACGTTCTCCTCCACGCAATAGGCACGGTGGTTATGGGTATGACCCCAGTTGTACGTCGGGTTCCACTTCGATTTGTCCAACGAATTACCGTCAAACTCATCGTTGAAGACCATCGTCCAACCACTCATGTTAGCCGGTGGATCCGCATAGAGAGAACCTGAGAAAAGGAGGGCCAGCGCAGCCATGCCCAAGCGAGAAACTATATCTTTCATAACTTAAACCTTAAATATCCTATAAAAACCAGTTACAAGCACATTACTTCACGAGCACCTTGGTCGTGCCCCTTTCCCCTTCCACCTCGTAGACCACGATGTACGGTCCCTTAGGCAACGGGACAGAGACAAAGGCATCCGAAAGGCCTTTCAGCGTGCGCTCACAGAGACCGCCCATATTGTAGACACGGAGGTCCATCTTCGAGGAAGAGAAATTCACCACACGCAAGCCATCCGCCTCGCCATAGGCATAAACAAGAGGAGCCTTGGCAACGGTACCTTCCGGAAGGGAGGTAGGGTCCATCATGGCGGCATTCGCATAAGGGAACGGTATGATGCGCCACTCGCGGTGCGCGTTCTCCCCTGCTCCACCCGCTTCCCAGACACCGATATTCGTGCCGTTGGAAGTGTTAACGCCCTCCAAATCGAACCATTTGTCATCGGAAGCGGAGATGATCGTGTAACAGTTCTCTCCATGGTCCACCACACGGAACTCCTGCGAGGCATTGCCCGTCCTCAGCTCTGTCAGCTGGAGGTAGTAGGAGCCATCGTCCGTGATGGCCATCTCCTTGCCATTCTTTTTGGTGTATATCTGATAGTTACCATTCGACAAAAGGCGAAAGCGCCAGCACTGCAGGGAATCGCCCGCAGAAAGAATAGCCAGTTTCAGGTTCTCCGAAGACTCGGCGGAAAGCACCCCTGAAGCGGCACGGGGAACGATCATATATGCAGCCTCAGGATCAAGCCCGGAGATCCCCTTGTATGGCGAGACACGGAAGACGGCCGTGGCTATCTCCTCCCCGCCCATCACATAGCTGAACGTCTCGCTATCAACCGTATAGTTGGAGGATTCCTGGCAATTCTGCTTCGAGTTGGTCACATAGAGTTTCACGTCAGAGGAGGCATTCTTCAGCAAGGAGAGGTCCACATTCACCAGCTTCGTGTTGGTCCCCGTGTTCAGCATCACGACAACCACCTCCTGTTCGTCGGGACTCACAGCCGCCAAGATGTCGCCACGTCCCGTGGAGAGCAAGCTATAGCCCTGTTTGATGAAGCGGGTCACCTGCATACGGACGTAATAATTCTTCACGATGGAGTAACTCTGTCTTGAGAAATCGCCCTTCACGAGGCACCATTGGTCATTGCCCTCCTCCACGAACTGCCAGTCCACCCAAGCCTGCGGCAACAGATAGTTCAGGTCGTCGAACATGCGTTGCGCCAAAGAGAGATTGCCCTGTATGCCCGTACCCCCGGCACCCGTTTCGGACATCCACAAAGGGAGGCCCGACTCACGCACCAAGTCCTTCAGATTGATTCGATCCATGGTGTTTCCGCCATACGTATGCACATTGAACTGTCCCAACATGCCTATGATGTCACCCTCCTTCCGATAGCGCTTCAGTTCGTCGATGGCGGTGTTCACGCTCGTCTCGTCGCAAGCGGAGATGACCGTCTTCAAGCCAGACTGCTTCAGTTTAGGATAGAGCACCCGCAACAGTTTCACCTGCGAAGAAGGGTCGAAGTGGCAACCCTCCTGGCCACCGTTGGCGCCCCAATAGTTGGTGTTCGGCTCATTGAAAGGATCCAATGTCTTGAACTCCACGCCATACTCGCTCTTGAAGTGTTTGCAGACCTCTATGAGGTAGTCGCAGAATTGCTCGTAGTACTCAGGCTTGAGGTTATCCGAAGAGGCATTGGAATGACCCGAAGAGCATCCGCTGTAGGTCATCCAGTAAGGGGCGGAGTTAGAGAACGCCTCGAAGATAGCGTCCGGTCTCGCCTTGTGGATTTTCTCCAGCACCTTACGCTGTCCAGGGTCCTTGCTCCAGTCATAGCCGGAGTTGGCGCTCGCCTTGAAGCCATCCATCTCGGCCCGCTTACCCTTTCCGTTGCACATGTGACCGTTGTAGTGGGAAGGATCATCCCCTCCACCAATGTTGTAGCGGAAGATATTATAATTCAGACCATCCTCGTCCGTCAGGAGCTTCACCAGCTCATCCACCTTGCTATCGTTCCACTTGCCGCACATATTCGCCCACCAGCAGAGGGAGACACCCCAGCCCTCCATCGTCTGTTGCTTCGAGGCCGGATTGAGGCTCACCGTCGTCATCAGGTTAGGGTCATATTTAGCCAAGAGTCCGAAATACTCGTCCTCCGTCAGGTTGATGACCGAGCCATGGCGCATGACCGAAGGGAAAGAATATTGGCTGGAATTGAGTTGGGAGAACCTTCCGGAAGACAAATCGCTCGTCACCAGCGGGAAGTAACCCTTTCCCCCGAAATCGTCCAAAAGGAGGCACCATTTCTCTTCGTTATTGAACTTGAAGCAGGTAGGACCTTCGACGCCCGAAAGGGAGCTCATGTCGCTGCTGATCTCCGTCCAATTGCCCAAAAGCGAGTTGGACTTCTCCATGATGATATACTTACCGCCCGAAGGCAACCCGTTCCTATGCGGTTCCGTAGCCTCGTTCTTCTTGAAACGATAGTAGGTATCGCCCACCTTGATGGCCGTCGCATCGATCACACTGATGACTCTGTTGGAACTATTCCGCAGCTCAATCCACACCTTCGCCTCGCTGAATGTCTTGAAATCCTTGGTCGTGCAATAGTAGACACGGTGCGTGTTATCGCCTGAAGGGATCTTGGAGGACCAGAATACCAGGTATTGTCCGCTCGCATCATCGTAGACCGCCTCGGGCGCCCATGTGCAACCCGCACCATCAGGCGCGACACGGCACATGCGCTGTTCCGACCAATGGACCAAGTCGGAGGACTCCCACACCATGATAGACTTGCTACCCGTGGTCTGTGCGGCCGACCAGTTACCATTACCATTGATTTTCAAGTCTGTAGCTATGACATAGAATTTTTCTCCGTCCGCCGAGCGCATGATGAAAGGGTCGCGCAGACCCTTCTCGCCCATGGTGGAGACCAAGACCGGGTTACCATCATTGAGGTCAGTCCAATGTAGACCATCCCGGCTCACAGCGAAATAGATCTGTTCACCCTGAGAGAGCCCCTCGCCCTTAAAATAGGCGAATAGATACGCGGAATAGGCCTTCTCCTGTGCGAAGGAAGCCAACGAAGCCCCAAGGAGCATTAGAAACGGAACGATGCGGCGCAATAGGCCTTTTGTGTTTTTCATCATATTTTATCTGTTTAACAGAAACACTTACCTTAAAACCCGTAAGAAAACGGCGCATAAAGATAAATATTTTTTCCATACAAAAAGGAAAGGAGGAGATTTATGAATTAAGAATTAAGAATTAAAAGTTAAGAATGATGAGTTAAGGGTGGATAACGGTTCGGTGTTGTTGATTATAAATTTAAGAAGATTCTATCCGGAGATATTTTCGGCAACACAAACAACTAATTATCAGATATTTAGCAATAACATCACTTCTCGATATCCGTTTTATACTTAAATCGGTCCAGATGGGTGAAGCCCATGGCGGTCAGTTGTTCCGCGCTTTTCTCCACATCCTCCTCGGTATTATAATGTTCTATCAGAGGGAGTCTGACGACGACACGTTCCTGCAGTCCCAGGTCCGCCAGGCGACGCAGGTTGGAGAGCATCTGTCCGGCATCCTGTCCCGTGTATGCCTTATAAATCGCCTCATTCATATCCTTGACGTCGACCATATAATGGTCCACAACATCCACGGACTTCTCGAAAAGTGCGCTAGGCACGTTCAGCGAGGTCTCCAGCGTAAGGTTCCAATGCGGCCCGCACAACTCCCTGAACGAACGGATGAACTCCACATTCAGCAGAGGCTCGCCACCGCCAAAGGTGACCCCTCCGCCCGTCGCCAGAAAATAGAGTTGGTCCACCTTCACATACTCGTACAACGATTGGGGGGTATGCATGACCAAGTAGGCATCGGCACGGTTGCACTGAGGATTCAGGCAATAGGCACACTTGAGCGGACACCCCCAGAAGGCCGCCAAGGTAGTGACACCCTCGCCATCCACCGTCAGACGATGTCTGGCCACACCGATAAACCGAACAGACTGCATACGTGAAATTTCTTTATGGTAAGCAAAATTATAACAAAAAGCATTTACCACCCTATTACGAGGAAAAAAAGTTATCTTTGTGCACGCAATGGTGGGAACGTACACAAACCTCCCTGCAAAAACAGAAAAGAGATGGCAAGCAACCAGGAAACCCATTGGTTCGTAGCAAGGACCAGGGCAAGGCAAGAGAAAAAAATCAGAAGAACAGTGGAAGAGCTGGGGATAGAGGTATACCTACCCATCAGGGAGGAAATACGCCAATGGCACGACCGCCGCAAAAAGGTGGAGGTGGTACTGATTCCCGGCATCCTATTCATCCACACCGACAAAGAGACTGCCCTATCCATCCCCAACGAGAAATGCATACCCATCCGCTACGCCATCAACACCACCCACGTCAGACACGAAATCATGACGGTGCCCGACCATGAGATGGAGAACTTCATAAAGTTCATCAACTACAACGACGAAGAGATTCGGATCGAAGACGAGCTCATCTATGCGCCAGGAACAAAAGTTCGAATCACGAAAGGACCGATGGCAGGTGTTGAGGGGGAACTCATCCGGGTGGACAACATGAAAAAAGTGGTCGTCCGCCTCACTGGGCTCATCGCCTGCTCCTTGGAAATACCAATGTCCAGACTGGAAAAAATAAAGGAATAAAGCGGAACGTCGAAGGATCACTTCTCCGGCTCGTTCACCTTGAACTTATCACCTGTTTCATCCACGACACGCTGATAGTAGCTCTTCGAATAGCCAGGCGTTTGTATATCATCCGGCACGCCCCATCCGTTGTCAATGAACTTACCCTTCCTTTCACGCTTGATGTTTCCATCGGCATACTTCACCATGAGGAATTCGCCCAAGGCCTTCCATTGGCGCATCATCAGCACGCTCTGGTTCTCGGAGTATTCCGTAAGGAAACGGTTCGCGTAATCAGGTGATTTCTTGAAGAGGGATTGCGCCGCCTCCTCCACCACCTGCAGGTTATCCTCCAGCTTCTGCTCAAACTCAGCCTGTACTTTGCGGATGTCAGGAGCCATATATTTATACTTGCCGTAAGCCATGTTGGAGACCCAATTGAAGACCCAGTAGGCAGAGTCCCAAGAGAACTCCAGCAAGCTACCATTACCCGTTTTGAAACAATTAGGCACCTCCGTCGTGCCGCAATAAATCGGCACGTAGACCGTGAAGGTCGCATCGTCCACACCGAACCATAGCACACCACCAATCTTGCCCGGCAACCAGCTGCGCATCTGGGCCACGAACGAAAAGGCGTTCTTCGGACCAGCGATAGGCGACTCGTTGAAATAGGTTTGTCCGTTCAGTTCCCAAAACCTAGGCTCAAAACGGTAGTCCGCACCGAAAGGCTCGGCGCCCACATCCTCCGTCAGAGCCAGAGGAGAGTTCTCGAAATGGTCACGCATCAGGTTCTTCAATTCCAGCAGAGAGACCTTGTTCGCAGGCTTCACCCACAGAGGCATCGGTTCGTCGGATTTGCCCAAGACATAGTCGATGTACTTTTCCATGTCAGGGTTCACCTTGCGGTAGATGCTCCACACCCTCGCATCACAGAAACGTCTGGCGCTGAACGACATAGGGTCATATGCGGCGGAGAAGCTGAAGTCCTTGTTCTTCCCGTTAAAATAGCCCATCTCCTTCGCGAAAGAGATCACATCCCTGGAATAGCGGCAGTTCTCCCTATCATTCAAAGGGAAGGTTGTAATGCGCGAATGGTTCGTATGGGCACAGATGCAGTCGTCCGGCACACGCAGCGCCACCCAAACCGCGCCCTTGATATCAGGCCCCTTCCCGATCATCTCCATGATCCACACCTCGTTAGGGTCCGCGATGGAGAAGGTTTCTCCCATACTGCAGTAACCGTAACGGTTCACCAGCTCCGTCATGACCTGAATGGCCTGTTGAGCGGTCTTAGAGCGTTGGAGCGTGACGTAGATCAGGTTGCCATAGTCCAAGACACCCGTAGTATCCTGCAGTTCCTTACGGCCTCCGAACGTGGACTCCGTGATGCAGACCTGATGTTCATTGATATTACCAAGGACGGCATATGTCTCCGACACCTCGTCAATCTTCCCCTGGTACTTATGGGTATCCCAACCATAGATGTCCGTCTGCATGTACTTGGCATTGCTTGTGGCAGGATAAAAAGAGAGTTCACCGTAGAGATAGTACGAATCAGCCGAATAGGTGCAGAAGGTGGAGCCATCCTTCGAGGCAGCCTTACCCACCATCACGTTCGTACCCGCATAAAGACTCATGCTCCCCGCCAACACGGAGGAGAGGCAACACACGACGATTTTACGAAACTTATTCATAATCACCAATAAAATTGAGTGTCATATTCCGCCTCATTGCCGCAATTATCCTTCACGACAACCTTCAGCGAATGGTTTTTATTCTTTTCGACCAAATGGCTATCCATCCAGAACGTGATGAGCCGGGTCTTATAATCAAATTCGAACATCACCCACTTGCCGTCAATGTAACCGTCGTACGAAGCGATGCCCGACTGCGCGTCATTGATCTTAAGGCGAAGGAACGGCTGGTTAGGGATGTTCTTCGTATGCACCGGCAGGATGGTAGGCTTCACCAAATCGGCCGCCACGGCGAACTTACCGAACGAGTTGGTGCGACCGACCACGTATCCATTGTTATAGTTAGCACAAATCGCACCAGCCGGCAACCCTTTTTCGGTCACCTTGGCGATGTAATACTTAGACTTATCCTCCAACGAATCATTGGTCACGCGGAGGGAGATGTCGCAGAAACAATGGATAGGGGTAAACCACGAACCGATTTGATGGATATCAGAGAAGAAGCCAGGCCTAGTAGGTGTCGTCCTGGAATAATTCTCCGGAACATCCGTATAAATCGCATTATCAGGAAGTTGCAGGCAGAAATCCTCCTTCACGATGAACCTGGCCTCGCCACAACGGATCAGGCTATCGGCGGGCAATGCGTTCCGTTCCCAACTGGTCTTCTTTCCGTGGATGACGAAGGCGAACTGGTCCGAATTGCCGAAGTCGTCCGTCACGACGTACTTCACCTGATAATCCTTCTCTTTGTCGATGTAGATGGTACCCGACAACCCGTCATGCAGATGCAAAGGCAGGTTCTTGTCCTTGAAAGACTTCATGAAGAACTCTCCGGTGGACACCTGCTGCGCATAATCAATGAATCCATTCAAGGCACGGGTGTCGCTGAACTTAATATCCGTGATGGTGACATCCGATATCAGCACATTGTCCACATAGAGTTTCAGGTTTCTAGGCGTATACCGGAAGGAGGTGTTCGACATGAAATCGACCGCCTTCACAGCGAATCCCAGCTTACCCCAAGCCGTGATGTTCTGTCCATTTTTCAGGACACGTTGCTTCGTCTTGTTCACCACCACATTATAGCGTTGTTCCTTCTGGTCGTTCACCCGTCCTTCATCATCCAAACCGTAAATCTTCACCGCATTGATGCGGGGAGCGCGGGTATCCTTAAGCCCGAAAAATTTATTGAGCAAGAGAGGGTTCTGCAAAGCCTGGTCCGAAGTACGGCGCACCTCGAAATGGAGGTGAGGACCGCCAGAAGCGCCCGTATTGCCGGAGATGGCGAACTGTTCCCCCTTTTTCACAGGGATGACGCCTGGTCCGAAATCCATATCGACCTCAAACTTCTTGTCGCCATATTGTTTAGCCTTCACAATCGAATCTATGCGGGGGATAAAGCCGTTCAAGTGGCCATATACCGTCGTGAAGCCATTAGGATGGGCGATGTGGACGCACTTGCCATAGCCGGTGCGACTGATGGAGATACGGGAGACGTACCCGTCCGCCACCGCATAAATAGGTTTATTTTCCTCTCCATTCGTCCTAAAATCCAAGCCACCGTGGAAATGGTTCCTTCGCATCTCGGCGAAACTACCACTCAAAGTGGTCTCAAAATCGACGGGGGAACATACCTGCCAATTACCGAATTGCGCAGACGAATTCACATACACAGCCACAAAAACCAACAAAAAAATGAATTTCCTCATTCCTAATACGCTTTACACTTTTAACCGAATGCAAAAATACCAAATCCGTTCCACATTATTTCGCAAATCAATGAATCAAGGCGAACAAAATCTTCCATTTTTAGATTTGTTAAGGATTATTTCACGCAGGAGGCAACAAAATATCCCAAAATTTATAAATTTGCATTCCGAAACAAGGAGTTGGGAAGGCTCCAACAGTATAAACGGAAAAGAATGTTAAATATTAAATAAGAAGAAATGAAAAAGTTATTATTTTCTTTCATCGCATTGTTCGCAGGAATTGCGGCAGCGTTCGCCGATGGTGCGCCGGAGATTTACTTCGAGCAAATCACCCACGACTTCGGTACTTTCCCTGAAGAAAACGGAAAGGTTTCATGCACATTTGAATTCAAGAATGTCGGAACATCTGATTTGGTTCTCCAAAGCGTGAAGGCCTCTTGTGGTTGTACCACTCCAGACTGGACAAAGGAACCTGTTAAGCCAGGAGAGACTGGTGTCGTAAAAGCCACTTACAACGCAACTGGCCGTCCAGGTTCATTCACCAAAACCATCACGGTGAAATCAAACGCCGGAGAGAAGAGATTGACCATCAAGGGTGAAGTGATCCCTAAGGCTCAAAAAGTAGAAGACAAATATCCTTTCGAAGTGAACGGTCTCCGTCTGATGAAGAAGAACTGCTATTTCAACACAATCTACTTCGCTGAGGAGTCCAACGCTAAGAAGAATGCTAACGCTAAGCCTCAAAGCAAGACTGAGGTCATCGAAGTCATCAACAACGGCAAGGAGGACATCAAGGTATCCTTCGAGAGCGAGGCTCCTAAGTTGGCTTCAGCCAAGATGACTCCTGAGGTCCTGAAAGCTGGCGAAAGAGGTAGCATCGAGGTCACTGTCGCTCCAAAAGAGTCTGGCGTATGGGGAACCTTCAAGAAGACATTAAAGATCAAGGCAAACGGAAAGCCTGCCGACTTCGACATCACCCTCTACGGAAATGTGGCGGAGGATTTCTCTAGCATGACCCCTGAGGAGAAGGCAGACGCCCCTGTATTGACAGTAGGCAACACCATCTCCCTCGAACCAATCGAGGCTGGCAAAACCAAGACCTTCAAGTTCAAAGTACAGAACACAGGAAAGAATCCGCTTATCATCCGCTCTTACCACTGCGACGCTAACGGATTCTCCATCAAGGCTCCTAGCAAGCCAATCAAGACCGGTAAGGAAGGCGAGATCTACGTGACAGTCAACACAGCTAACTCTAAGGTTGGAAAATATACTCAAAGATTGACCCTCGTCACCAACGACCCTAACCGTAGCACGTTCGTCATCAACTTGATCGGAGAGGTTAAATAATCATCCCACTTCCCGGGAATAAGGAACTTGGCAATAGGGACAAACCACAAGTTTATCCCTATTGCTTTTTTTTATACCTTTGCGGAAAAATTATATCAGTGAAGAACTTCATCATCCTCATATCGATCCTTCTCTCGTTCACATCCTGCGTGAAGAAGGATAGATATGTCATTCACGGAAACCTACGGTGCGTAAACGCGCAAGAGGCTTACCTGATGGAAATGAACCAGTTGGGCGAGCTCGTCACCATAGACAGCACACCTATCCGCAACGGAGACTTTAAGTTCAGAGGCCATGTGGAATACCCCACCATGCGATTCATCAAAGTGGGTTCCAGCCGTCCATTCGACGTGTTCGTGGAGAACGAAGAGATAAGCATCAAAGGGTCTGTACTGTATCCCGACGAAATCACTGTCACAGGATCCAACTCGCAGGAAGAACTGAATTTCCTGATGAGCGAATACAAAAGCATTTCCAACAAAAGGAATTCCGTGCTGGTGAAGATTTCCAACGCCAAGAAGAAGAAGGATCTACAACTCGTGAAAAAACTCACAACCCACTATGAGGCGCTTCCCGACTCGCTACTGCTCATCACGGAACGATTCGTCGCCAGCAACCCGACATCCGTCGGCGCAGCCTACTTCGTCTGCTCACTCTCCGAATCTTTCTCCATCTCGAAACTGGAAGGCATCATCAAAACATTCTCCCCTGCCATATCCAACTCACAATATGTCAGATACTTGAACGACGAACTCGCCCTCTCCAAGAAATTTTCCGTGGGATCAATCGCCCCAGACTTCCATCTGACCTCCATCGACGGGGAAGATATCACCTTGGATAAATATATCGACAAATACCTATACATCGATTTCGGAGCTTCATGGTGCAAGGAGACGGAAGAGAGAAACGAAACATTATTGGACCTCTACCACCGTTACCACCACCTTGGACTGGAAATCCTCTCCGTCTCACTCGACTCGGACGATGACGAATGGCGCGACTTCGCCTGCCGCGAACCCGAACTGCCTTGGGAGCAGGCTTCCGACCTCCTCTATTGGGCTAGCCCCATCACCAAACAATACCGCGTCAACCAAATACCTTATGGCGTGCTGATCAGTCGTGAGGGTAAGATATTGCAGATAGACGGAAAGAAAGTCAACATAGGCAATCGACTAAAAAATACATTCGGTCAATAACATGGACTTCCTAACACACTTATACAACGGGGAACACGTATGGATAAGCTCCATCATCTGGGGCATCATCGTGGCTGTATGCCCTTGCACAATGGCCGCCAACATCACCGCCATCACCGCCATGTCCAGAGACAAAGAGGGGGGCAACAGCGTATTCACAAGAGGAATCGCCTACGCTTTAGGCAGAGCGGCGGCTTATGTCTCATTGGGCATCCTCCTTTCCCTCTTCGCGCAAGGACTTCACATAGGAGAATCATTCCAGCACCTCTTCGGACTCTTCCTGGGCCCCATACTCGTCCTCATCGGAATCCTGATGCTGGACATCATCCACATCCACGGACTGGCGGACAAATGCATGGTGGTGTTCAATCGGATGGTCAAACGATTCGGCTTCTGGAAATCCTTCCTGCTCGGCATACTACTGGCCTTCGCCTTCTGCCCCTACAGCGCCACCATCTACTTCGGTGTGGTCATCCCCTCCTCGCTATCCGCAGAGAGCGGGTACATCGTGCCGATTTCCTTCGCCATCGGGGCGACAATACCGGTCATGCTGCTGGCTTGGATCTTCGCATTCAGCATGGATTCAGCAAAAAAGACACTGGACAAGTTCCAACAATACGAACAGTGGTTCAGACGTATTTTAGCCATACTCTTTATAATCTCAGGAATTTTGTTTATCTTAGAGTATTACTTCGAATTTTAAACATAATAGCATGAAAAAACTTTTCTTACTCCTGATAGCCTCATTGTCTTTCACAATGGCGCATGCGGCTGAAAAGGCTAAAATCGCTTTCGAGGAAACATCCTACGAATTTACAGACAACGTATTGGGCGAGACATCCGAGCACATATTCGTCTTCAAGAACGAGGGGAAAGCACCGCTTGTCGTATCCGACGCTATCCCTTCCTGCGGCTGCGTGAAACCGTCCTGGACCCGCCGTCCGGTAGCTCCAGGCGACACGGGTTCTGTCCACGTGTACTACACCAGCAAGGTGAGCGGAGCCTTCCACAAAACCATCAAGATATATTCCAACACGAGCGGGAAGAAGCCTGTCCTGACCATCACGGGAGAGACCAAGGCGAAGAAATAAAACATCTGCCATTCTTCGGCGGACACCTTCCCCACCCGACGCTAGGCCTAGCCACCACGCATAGGTCGGGAAAGGCTTTATCGTTAGGTTTAGAAAGATGATTCATGGATATATGATTCACGAATCATAACCCACAAAAAAAAAGCGCCAATCCAAACGGACTGGCGCTTTACTATTTAGGATCAATTCAGATCTTATTTGTCACCGCGGATAGCTGCGATACCTGGAAGAACCTTGCCCTCCATGTACTCCAACATAGCACCACCACCGGTAGAAACGTAGCTAACCTTGTCGGCCAACTTGTTCTTGTTGATGGCAGCCACAGAGTCACCACCACCGATCAAAGAGAATGCGCCATTCTCTTGGGTTGCCTTAGCGACAGCCTGAGCGATAGCGGAAGTACCCTTAGCGAACTTGTCGAACTCGAACACGCCCATAGGACCGTTCCAGAGAACTGTCTTAGACTTAGCGATCACCTCAGAGAACTTCTTGATAGACTCGTCAGCGATGTCAAGACCCATCCATCCGTCAGGAGTCTCGTCAGTCTTGCTAACCTGAGCGTTGGCGTCCTTGTCGAACTTGTCAGCGTTCACTGCGTCAACAGGGAGAAGGAGGTTCACACCCTTAGCCTTAGCCTTAGCGAGCACTTCCTTAGCCACGTCCAAACGATCCTCCTCGCAGAGAGAGTTACCGATCTTACCGCCCATCGCCTTGATGAAGGTGTAAGTCATACCACCACCGATGATGAGGTTGTCGACACGGTCGAGCAAGTTGTTGATGATGTTGATCTTATCGGAAACCTTAGCACCACCCATGATAGCGGTGAAAGGCTTTTGTGCGCTCTTGAGCACCTTGTCCATAGCCTCAACCTCCTTGTTGATCAAGAAACCGAACATCTTGTTTGCCTCGTCGAAAGAGTCAGCGATGACAGCTGTTGAGGCGTGTTTACGGTGAGCCGTACCGAACGCGTCGTTTACATATACGTCAGCGTAAGAAGCCAAAGTCTTAGCGAACTTCTTCTGGGAGTCCTTCATGGCCTTCTTAGCGTCCTCGTATGCAGGATCGTCCTTCTCGATGCCACGTGGCTTACCCTCCTCTTCAGGATAGTAACGGAGGTTCTCCAACAAAAGGATCTCACCCATCTTAAGGTTCTTAGCTTGCTCGGAAGCGGCAGCGCAATCAGGAGCGAATTGGATCTTGCCCAAGTATTTCTCGATGGCAGGAACGATTTGCTTCAAAGAGAACTTAGGGTCACCTGCATGCGCATCTGCATTCTTTGGCTTACCCATGTGGCTCATAAGGATAGCGCATCCACCGTCAGCGATGATCTTCTTGATGGTAGGAAGCGCACCGCGGATACGAGTGTCATCACTTACTTCACCAGTCTCTTTGTTCAACGGAACATTGAAGTCCACGCGAACGATTGCCTTCTTTCCGGCAAAATTGAAATTGTCAATTAGTTGCATAGTACTATTTAAAATTAGAATTCTGAAAAAATCACTTTTTTACGCACGCAAAGTTAATTTTTTTCACCATTTGCGCCTACGGTTTCCGGGATTATTTCTTAACGATTCTAGCGGTCTTCACACCCTTTCCGTTCTCCAAAGAGAAGATGTACACACCAGCAGGGAGGGAAGAAAGGTCAACTGCCCCATTGGACATTTCCCCGGAGAAGAGCGTCCTGCCCATCAGATCCTTCACGCTGAAAAGACCATCCTCGGAAGTATAGAGCATATCCACCACCGGATTAGGGTAGAAGGAGAGCTGCTGCTCAGCCACATAATCGTCACAACCGACGAACGACCTGCCATAGAAGAAGAGTTCCATCTCCGAGAAGAAACCGACGTCGTTGGTCTGTGCATTCAGGAAGTCCGTGTGAGCAGCATTGTCAGACTCGAAGTAAACGACTTCCTTCCCTTCCTCGCAAGAGAAATCCGTCCTCACCACTTGGTTGCCATCGTCCTTCACGTTGGCCACATCTTTCTGAGAACCTGCACCGCAGCCGTTTTGCGCAGCCACTGTGTTTATCGTCGGAAGGATAGGTCCATTGAACATGCCACCCTCGTATTTCACAACCTGATCCGCCTTGCTATGGAAGATCAACGCAGGCATATCGATCGCCTTGCCGACCGTATCCACGCCAGCGCCCACGAAACCATTCAACACGCAGATCTTCGTCGCCTTGCAGGATTCGGCATAGGCATATTTGTAAGCCATCGCACCACCCATGGAGGCACCTACGACGAAGAAAGAATCGTTCGCGTTATAGTCTTTCTGCATATCCGCATATATCTGGTTGATGAACTTCACGTCATCCACCTTCTCGTTCAACTCGCCATAGCCCCTCTTCACCACATTAGGCATGACCATCGGAAGAAGCGCGGCGGATGCGCCAGCCATCTCCTGCATAGCCTCAACAGAGATACGAGCGCCAGCACCCCAAGGGTATTTCAACTCCATCTCCGCAGGCAAAATGCCCAATTGTTTCATGGTACCAAGCGCCGTCTGTATCTCAGAGTCCTGCTCCTCCAACGCTTGCGGAAGAACCACCAACGCATCATTGACGTCGCTGAGCATCTGGGCGTTACACAACTCGGCGTACCCCTCTGACGTGCCGTTCAAACCATGGAGCACCATCAACACAGAATGACTGTGTGTCTTGTCAAAACCACTCGGAGTGTATAATACATAACTCCTCTCGTAACCGTCCACCTCAAGCGTCACCTTCTTGGATTCCGCATTCATATTCAACTGTGTGGACATCAAAATACACAAAGCAATAAAAATTCTTTTCATCCTAATAAATAATTAAATAAAGTGCATATCTGGGGACAAATATACACTTTTTCTTGCAATAATCGCCTCAAAAAGTAAATCGACAAAGCAAATAGTATTTACTATTTTTTTATTTACGATTTACTATTTAAAGCAGACAATCCGACAATAACCAACCCAATAGTAAATCCGCGACCGGTAAATAGTAAATAGCTAAATAGTAAATCCAACAAATCATTATTTACTATTTTTTTATTTACAATTTACTATTTAAAGCGGACAGTCCGATAGTAACCAACCAAATAGGAAATCCGCAACCAGTAAATAGTAAATAGCTAAATAGTAAATCCGCAAGCCCTTCTCTCCAACAAGAAGTCAGCTATGGAATTCACCGTTTACCATGCAGAATGAAAGGGTAATAAGTTCACTGCATCGGTTCTTCGTCACAAGCATCGAAAAGAAAATGTTTTCTCGCAAATATACTTAATGAGCCACAATCAGAATCAAGGAAGAAGGGTCTGTCGGGAGACAACTTGTCCAACTGAAACCTCACACTTCCCTCATAAGACAAGACATAATCCGTGCCATCATTCGCTCTTGTATGAGCACTCACAGAATGAATCGAGAAGACCTTCTCGGAAAGAACTTCCCATGTGAAATCCACATCAATATCAGAAGTTTCTACTCGGTATTCATCCCTGGCATGCGACCCTGTATTATGCCACCAATATCTATAGGAGATATATCCTGAATGGTCTGCATTGAAACCATATTTAATAGATTCTAAAGTATAAGGGTACGATTCGGAAATGCATCCTTTTTTGCCGGCAAGCAAATTATCAAGTTCACGCCTGACATTTTCAGAGGTTAACGTATCATCAGGTATCACCTGCGTCGTATCCGAGACAACAGACATCGTGTCCGACCCATCTTCCACATTCTCCTCCTGTGAATTATTTCTCCTCTCATTCTCCAACTCATCACCATCCTCACACGAATATACGCCAAACACACCCAAACACATGCTCACACAGAGCACCCATAAATTCTTTGTTCCCATAAGCTAATCATTTTAATATTCATTCGACAAAAATCTATATACACACGAAACAGCAACCTCTCTGTTCTCAAACAAAAAGCGTATGTCTGAAACTCAAACATACACTTTTTGAGGGAGAAAAACAAGGAGAAGGGGCAAAATCATTGCCAAATAGTAAATAATAAACAGCTAAATTAGTAAGTCATCATTTACTATTTTTTTATTTACGATTTACTATTTAAGGCAACCCGACAACCCGATAGTAAACAGCCAACCCGGCCAGTAAATAGTAAATAGTTAAATAGTAAATTCAGCGAATCATCATTTACTATTTTTTTATTTACAATTTACTATTTAAAGCGGACAATCCGACAATAACCAACCCAATAGTAAATCCGCAACCAGTAAATAGTAAATAGCTAAATAGTAAATCCAACAAATCATTATTTACTATTTTTTTATTTACGATTTACTATTTAAGGCAACCCGACAACCCAATAGCAAACAGCCAACCCGGCCAGTAAATAGTAAATAGCTAAATAGTAAATCCAACAAATCCTTCTCTCAAACGAAGAAGTGCATGCCTGAAACACAGACATGCACTTCATATTTGGATTCCATGGGGAAAGATCGAAACAATCGGGCCATTCCCCAAAATCAAAACTTAACGCGCCAACGTCAAACGATAGGATGGATCCGTTTTGGCTTCTCCTCCATCGCAACTCTCAGTAAGTACATGATTAGACCCAGCCAAGAAATAGCCGCAAGAATAGAAATCGAGCGTATCGGTCACCGCCCTAGTCAAGAAGTACTTAAAGGTATCCCCTTGGGCAAAGACAGTGTCCCTGGCCGCTCCCTCCCCATAACGGAGGTTGGCCTTTGACAGACGGATTTCAAATGTGCTGTCCGACTCAACCTTCCATGTGAAGTCAATCTTAATCCAACTGCGGACATCCACCCTCCTGTTAATCTCCACACCTTTCTCGACCACATCACCATAATAATCGACATAGCCTGTATGGTCTTCGTTGAAAACATACTTACGCGTCTCAATATAAGGTTGAACGATTTCAGGATAATACTTCCTGTCCCATTCCCCGACAAGCGTCTTCTCGAGTTCATACTTCACACCCTTATTCCCTTCCGTGTCGTCATCCTCTTTACAAGAATTCATAAAACCACACACAATGGCACACATCGCCATCAACATTAAATGCCCTTTTTTCATACAAAATACCCTTTGAAATATTAATAAAATTATACTTACATTCGAATAGAACAAATATAGGCATGATAATTGAAACAAGCAACACCCTTACCTCACAATTACGCATTACACAAGCCATATATTACCAAACAAGCATAAAGTATAATTTTTACCAACATCAATCAACCAAACATAAGATGATAAGACCACGGAGGGCACACCACCCGACCATCCTCCCACGTAGGGCGGACCTTCCCCGAAAAACGGACATTCTGTCAGACAAAATGACAAAAGGGATGTCCAAAAAGCGGTTCCAACCTAAAAATTGGCAGAAAGAAGGCCTCCGACACGGCAAATGAACCTTTGGCACAAACTTTGAAATATTTATGACGTACGGTGGCGGACACCGTGCGGACAGATGAACGAACAATTTTATTAAGAATATAATTAACTAAAAAAGATAGAATCATGGGAAAGATTATTGGTATTGACTTAGGTACGACCAATTCCTGCGTAGCGGTAATGGAAGGCAACGAGCCTACCGTCATCGCGAACAGCGAAGGAAAGAGAACTACTCCTTCCATCATTGGTTTCATCGACGGAGGCGAAAGAAAAGTGGGTGACCCTGCCAAAAGACAGGCCATCACCAACCCTACTAAGACTGTTTTCTCCATCAAACGTTTCATGGGCGAGACTTACGACCGTGTGCAGCAAGAGATCGCGCGTGTCCCTTACAAGGTGGTGAAGGGTGACAACAACACCCCTCGCGTGGACATCGACGGACGTCTCTACACGCCACAGGAGATCTCCGCCATGATTCTTCAGAAGATGAAGAAGACGGCTGAGGAATACCTCGGACAAGAGGTGACAGAGGCGGTCATCACCGTTCCTGCTTACTTCAACGACTCTCAGAGACAGGCTACTAAGGAGGCGGGCGAAATCGCGGGTCTATCCGTGAAACGTATCGTCAACGAGCCTACGGCAGCCGCTTTGGCTTACGGTTTGGACAGAAAGAACAAGGATATGAAGATCGTCGTGTTCGACTGCGGTGGTGGTACGCACGATGTATCCGTCCTCGAATTGGGCGACGGTGTCTTCGAGGTGAAGTCCACTGCAGGTGATACGCACTTGGGCGGTGACGACTTCGACCACCGTATCATCGACTGGTTGGTACAGGAGTTCAAGAACGAGAACGGCGGTATCGACTTGAGCAAGGACCCTATGGCTTTGCAACGTCTGAAGGAGGCTGCCGAGAAGGCGAAGATCGAGCTTTCCAGCACCACTTCCACCGAGATCAACTTGCCTTACATCATGCCGGTTGACGGTGTGCCTAAGCACTTGGTGAAGACCTTGACGCGTGCTAAGTTCGAGCAATTGGTGGACGATTTGATCCAACGTACCATCGATCCTTGTAAGAACGCATTGGACAAGGCTGGCTTGTCTGTCGGAGACGTGGACGAGATCATCCTCGTGGGTGGTTCAACCCGTATCCCTGCCATTCAGGCCGCTGTGGAGAAGTTCTTCGGCAAGGCTCCTTCCAAGGGTGTGAACCCTGACGAGGTGGTGGCTGTCGGTGCGGCTATCCAAGGTGGTGTCTTGACGGGTACTGTCAAGGATGTCCTCTTGTTGGATGTGACCCCTCTTTCACTCGGTATCGAGACGATGGGCGGCGTGATGACCAAGTTGATCGACGCCAACACGACCATCCCTACCAAGAAGTCTCAAATCTTCTCTACGGCTGCGGACAACCAACCTTCAGTGGAGATCCACGTATTGCAGGGCGAGCGTCCTATGGCGGCGCAGAACAAGACCATCGGCCGATTCATCTTGGACGGTATCATGCCAGCGCCAAGAGGTGTGCCGCAGATCGAGGTGACCTTCGATATCGACGCGAACGGTATCTTGAACGTATCCGCTAAGGATAAGGCGACCGGCAAGGAGCAGAAGATCCGTATCGAGGCATCTTCCGGCTTGAGCGATAGCGAGATCCAACGTATGAAGGCGGAGGCTGAGGCGAACGCGGAGGCCGACAAGAAGGAGAAGGAGCGCATCGACAAGCTGAACCAAGCGGACAATATGATCTTCCAGACGGAGAAGAACCTGAAAGACTACGGTGACAAATTGCCAAGCGACAAGCGTGCGACCATCGAGAAGGCGTTGCTGAAGCTGAAGTCTGCTCACGAGGCGAAGAACATCGTGGATATCGACGATGCGATGGAGGCTTTGAACAAGGCATTCCAAGACGCTTCTCAGGACATGTACAACGCACAGCAACAAGCGCAAGGCGCCCCTAACGCAGGCGCCGGCTACAACAGTGGCAACGCAGGCGGAAACTCAAAGGACGACAACATCACAGACGTTGACTTTGAGGAGGTTAAGTAATCAATTATCATCTATTTACAATCCAAAAGGCGTGTTACCCGCACGAGTAACACGCCTTTTTTAGCTTTAGACAGTATGGAACAGGATTTTAATACGATCATCAATAGCGGTCAACTGGTATTGGTTGACTTCTATGCCACGTGGTGCGTACCCTGCCAAAGGATGCACCCGATATTGGAGGAGTTGAAGGAGAAGCATGGCGACGCCCTCCGCATCCTCAAGATAGACGTTGAGAAGAACGAGAGCCTCGCGACGCAGCACCGTGTCCAGGCCGTCCCTACCCTTATGCTCTTCCGCAACGGTGAGCCGGTGTGGAGGCAGAGCGGCGTGCTGGAGGTGGGCGAGCTGAGCGGGGTGATTCAACAGTACTTGTAGATATAGTCACGACCAAAAGTTGTCAATAGTGACAATTTTTGGTCGTGATAGTATTTGTATTTATAGTTTTCCCTATACATTACGAACTGTGATTCTCAGAATAGAGAGTCTCAAATCATATAGTCAACGAAAAATCCATAAGCGGTTCTGGATGGATGTTTGGGATTGCCTGATTTTGTTGTTCCAATACATACAATCTTAGCTCCATAGTGTTTGCATATATTTACAATGTCCACCACACTTTCTTTCAAATAATACCGAATACGAACATTGTTTCCATAACACAGCAACACCGTAGGATTAACCTCCTCAGAAAGGTACTTTTTTATCGTATCCAGGTTCTTTGTATATAAAGTCTCGTCTTTCTCTTCTTGCAGTCCTTTAGGATAAGTGCTTCTTTGGGGATAGAGGTTAAACATCACAAATCCATCGTACCCATTTTTTTCAGCAAAGCCCATGATCTTTGTCATTGTGAGATCAGCCTTTTTGTCATTGGCTGTACTAGGATTAAGTCCAACCACATATAGAGTTCTCTCCCCTTTCTGTACAAGTGCATAACGGACATTATCCTTATCTCCTATCATTTTGGGATTGTAGTACATAGAACAAAAAATAATAGAATTCGACTAACTTAACATATTGCAGAGCTTATTAAAATTCTCCTCAACTACAACAGGGTCTTCCAAGCAACAATCAAAAACACTCGCACCTTCTCCTTCTACATCAATCAAATTAACACCAAGCATTTGCAAATCATCTATTTTACTGATGTTCTTCTTTATGCTTTGAACTCCTTCTGCGCCAAAACTAAAGATTTTAACTTCTTTTGTTATTCCATCATTAAGCATGTATTCAAATAGATAATTAAAATATTGTATGTCAATTTCGCTGAAAGAGAAACCATACACAATGACTTTACTTGCGTTTTTCAAGGCATTGACCAACATAGGAGGTCTATAACCATTGTCATTCGATTTTTTTAAAAATGCCCATTCACCATACACACACCCACTCTCATTTGTTTCTTTACCTGCACCAAGAATAACATGGTTCTTGCTCAAAGACCCATGCATATAATTTATTCTTAAAGTATCACTAGGTTTTATTCTAAAAGATAAATCATCACTATATTTATCAAAAGATTGAATCAATGGTTCAAGAGGTGTATAATTAAACGAATATATTTCCCCATTAGACTCTCTCCAAAACCTAAACAACAACTGATAGGCTAGATTTTGTTTATCTTCTGGTGCTCCACAATCTATACTATTTAAATAATTGGCAAGGCCAGATTCAATTGATGATAATGCCTTAACATCTCTTTCCCGAGGGGAATTAACAAACTTGTCATAAGGCAAATCTGCGAAGTTGAAATTCCAATAAGGTTTTGCATTAGTCCTTTCACATTCAATCTTACCTGCGTTTTGCATTTGTTCCAACAGATTTTCCTCTTCTACGGAAAATTCATATTGGCGATGAGGGGCTGGGGCCGAGTTGAACTCGTAGATTTTCTTTATTAGTTTTTTTTCATCTTCTGTATACGAATCACCATCATATGTTTTTCCCTCACCTCTTGATTGTGCATATTTCTGAATTGCACTCTCCATATCCATCCATCTCAGAGAGTGAACATCACCTTGACTTGTCCAACCATTCAAGTACCCAATTAGTGGGGCGGGAAAGCTTTTAGGACAGAACTCCGATTCGTAAAAATCCGAGTATTTTGTTGGCCTTCCCAACGCAACATCAAAACCATTTCCAATTACCAATACTGATTTATTGTTTTCCATGACTCAATTATAATTAACGACATAATAATTATCAAACAAACCTTCGATTACACCCGCGACAATCTTCTTTAACAGTTTAACCTCATCACCTCCTAATCGACTTCACCGCACGGTCCAACATCTCATGGTATTTAGGGTCGATGAATGCCTTCACATCGTCATAATTCAGGAATATACGGCTATCTTTGGTGTTGAATTCGACTGGGATGAATTCGTCCATTTTGCTGAACGCGAACCACCAGGATGTCGGGAGCTCGTCCCATCCATTAAACGGAGCCAAGTATCCACCAGAATGTTTGAGGTAACTACGCAAATTTTCTCCGACCTTCGTACCTCTTTCCACGTTCGTTGAATCGAAAAGGAAACCGGCGAAATACATGTTAAACGAGTTGACATAATCCAGGAAGCCCTTCTTGTCCTTTATCAGATCCTTCACGTCTATCTCATCACCCGTGGTCTTGTCGAAAACAATAAACGTGTTCCTGTCATTGGCATACGCAGATAAATCCTCAAAACCAAACGAAACCACCCCGTCGCCCACGAACAAAAGCATTTGCGAACCTCTGCCATACTCCGGTATCCATTTCTGGACACCCTCTGTGACCAAATTCTCCAGATTACCGTCGGAACGTCCGAACATAACCTCCAACATCCTATTCCGAACCTTCTGGGTGTTCTTACAACCATTCAACTGGACAGGAAGCTGTACTTTTCGGGATTCGTATCTTTCATTTACCTTATTAACCTCTATAATCTGTATTTGGTCTCCAAATTCATTCGTTCTCGTGGTCGACCGATATCCCTTGTCTTTCGCCATCAACGACTTAGCGTATGGAGTCAGCAACGAACTATCCTTATCCTTATACACACTGTAAACATACCAATCCTTATCATTGTAGTAAAAATCAATACATTCGCCATCTATACGAGTTACAGCGTTTATCTTTATCGTATCATTATATCTACCCACGAATTGCAGTGTGGTGAGCAGATCTTCAGGCTCAATCCTCTTACCTGTCTCGACATCATAAAGCCCCATCTTTTTCGGGGAACTAACATCGTGACCTTCAACCATATACAAGACACCATTCTTCACATCTATCTTCACAGGGTATACACCCCCATGCTTACGGCAACCCATTTTTTTTAAAGTATCAACTTCAATGGCGAATGAACGCAAGTCATCGTACACGAATTTATCGTATTTTTTCACCTTCTTAAGACGCTTAACCATGTCATCCAATGACTTGGCTCCCCGCATATAACCATGCATCACCTTTTCAAGAGAGTCGGCATATTGTTTTTCCCTCACAATGTACTTGACGATATCCTCCTGCAGATAGGGATTGTTACGGTAAGGATAGGCCTCAACGGAGAAATCCATCTGCACACTCAGAGAAAACACCTCGTACGCAAGCTTCTTAACCTCCTGACTCATATAGGAGACTCCATTTTTAGAATCTCCCGTCTCCAGATCGATGGATTCCACTACTGAACCGATGGAATCCTCTTCCACAGAATCATCCGTTTCCGGGAGTTCCACTTCCACCCATTCCGTACTGGTGTACTCCACCTTCTCCTGCGACCGGAGAATTATTCCTTTGAAAACTTTTTGGGCGGATACATCAACCACACCTGCGTTCAACAACAATAACGCGACAAACGATAGCCAAAAAATTCTTGCCTTCATAAATTCTTCTTTTAAGGGTTACATCAACCAACAATCCGTCCGCCATCGCTTCCATGCGATGAATAGACGATTTAACAAAGATAGCATATTCCCCGAATTCTTCATTGCGATCCGCCAATAATGTGTAAATATAAATTAAACGATGAAGTACATATCAAAACACAAAACCACCCCCGGAAATACTTCCAGGAAGTGGTTTTGCTCTCTTACTATTATAAGTGATCTACTCCTACTTCACAATCACCTTCTTGCCATTGATGATGTAAACACCCGTAGGCAACGTGGCCACACAAGTGATGCCCTCCTCGTACCGCGCATTCTTCACCACCAATTTGGAAAGCATGTCATAAATGTCAAGCGTACCTGCCTTT